>WYBC01000018.1 GCA_011526085.1 Lysobacter sp.
GGCCGCGTGAGCGAAGTCGGCGCGACGCCCGCGGGCGGAACCCGGCAGGTCGTGCTCGCCAATGCAACGTATTACCCCTTCGGCCCGGTCGCCGAGTGGGTTTATGGCAATGGCCGGGTGATGAAGCGCAGTCTCAATCAGAACTATCAGCCGGGCTTCGTCGAGGTGATCGGCCCCGGCGGCTTGAGTCTGGGCTACGAGTTCGACGAGGTGGGCAATCTCAAGAAGTTGCGGACCGCGGCGCAGGCCGAACCGCCGCTGCGCGCCTTCGGTTATGACGGCTTGAATCGCCTCGTCGAAACGAAGGACGGCGCCACCGCCGCGGTTCTGGAAGCCTATGCGTACGACCCGACCGGCAACCGCACGAGTGCGACCGTGAGCGGCGCGACGACGGCCTATGGCTACGGCAGCGGCAGTCATCGCCTGAACAGCGTCGGCGCGACAGCGCGCGGCTACGATAACGCCGGCAACACCACGCAGATCGGTGGCACGGCGAAGACCTTCGCCTACAACGATCTGAACCGGATGAGCCAGTACCTAGAATCCGGAATCGTGAAACGCAACTACGCCTACAACGGTCGCGGCGAACAGGTGCAGACGTGGCTGGCGGCGAACGACGATCGCTACAGTCTGTATGCCGAGAGCGGGCAATGGCTGGGCGAATACGACAGTGCTGGTGCGCCGGTGCAGCAGATCGTGTGGTTGGGCGATCTGCCGGTGGGCGTGCTCACGGGCTCAGGCGTTGCGCAGAAGCTGCATTACATCGAAGCCGATGCGCTAGGCACGCCGCGGGTGGTGGTCGATCCCGCGCGCGGTGCTGGCGGCACGGCCGTATGGCGTTGGGAACTGACGGGGGAGGCCTTCGGCAGCACCGCGCCGGATCAGGACCCGGACGGCGACAGCGCCGCGTTCGTGTTCGACATGCGGTTCCCGGGGCAGCGATACGATGCGGCCTCTGGCCTCGACCAGAACTACTTCAGGGAGTACGAGCCTGGGACGGGTAGATATCCGCAGTCAGATCCTATCGGACTGCGCGGCGGCATTAGCACATATGCTTATGTCGCAGGCAACCCATTGAAGCGGATTGATCCGTTTGGATTGCAATACGCTGAAACGACGACTACCGTATGGTGTAGACAAAACCCTGGATTTTGCGCGGGTGTCGTTGGTGGGGGTTCAGTTGGAGTCGCATCAATTCAGTCAGCTATGACCACCGGTGCGGCAAGTGGAACGATTGGGTCTTTTGGCTTTTCGGGATCGCGATCAATTAGAGATTGGCTGATTTATAAGGACAGCGATGGCGACGCTAAGCCAGATAGAGAGCAGAAACCAGACGACTGCCCTACCGGCACAAAGCCCGTTGACCAAGATCGACGTCTTGATAGGAAAACAATCCATGACATTAAGGATGCTTTGAATGCAGGTCCTAGGGATTGGGTTGGCATTGATCCTGACGGAAATATATGGACGAATGAAGATGGAAGTGCCACTAACAATGGGCACTGGGAAGACTATGTGCCATGACTAATCAGTCAAATTTTGATTACAAAATTTCTTTTCGAATCGTTCACCCTACGATTGACCCCAATGAGATCACTAAAAAGATCGGAATTCTTCCCAGCATGGTCCAAATAGCTGGTGAGAAGCGATTCAGCCCAAGTGGGCGCGAGTTGCCCGGCACATACAAGTTCTCATCATGGAATCATCATATTGCCACCGTGAAAGCAGGCGGGGTGACGGCTGTAAGTAAGATTCGGGAATTCAACAATAAGTTGTCAGAACAGCAGCATTTTTTTCAAGAAATTTGTGATTCCGGCGGACGAATCGAGTATTTCATAGGTTGGTTTTCTGGCTTGAATTCTGGTGAGGTCTTCGACTGGGAGATTCTCAGAGACTGCGCAAATCTTAGAATTAGCATTGTGCTTGATGTGTATTCGGAAAGAAGACCATAGCCCGCACATAGGACGCGCCGGATGCGAGCGAGGCAAGACCTGCCGCCGAACGACTGCACAAGACGAAGCCCCGCACTGCGGGGCTTCGTCTTTATTGGCTCCTCTACAGCGTAAGCGGTAACTCAGCCCCGTTCTTCCCTCGCGCGATGTGGTGCGGAGAATAGGTCTCCAATTCATTGAATTGGAGATATGAGATGGCGAAGATCAATGGTCGACGTCGAAGTGCGTCGCAGTGGCAGGCGCTGTTGGTGCAGCAAGCGAATGGCGGTGAGGCGGCGGCTGCGTTTTGTTCGCGCGAGGGGTGAGTATGGCGAGCTTCTACTAAAGCCGTAAGGCGTATTCGTAGGGCGGCACCCGCGAAGCGGATGTTGCCGAATAGAAGAAGTCCGCGCACTGCGTGGGCTTCTTCGTTTTAGCCGTTTGTTCATTGCGTGTTCTTTTTTACCTCGGTTAATGTACCGGTCAGAGTCGACTTTTCGCAGCGAATGAAGCTTCGCTCGTCGACATCGAGGTGTCGGTGGCGAGGGCGGTTGTAGCGGCCTTATATCTGCCGCCTTTTCGCGGAAAGCCTGACTATGATGCAGCGGCCGCAAACGCACGATAACGCGCATCCAGCGACGCGACATGTCGCTGCAGGTCGTCGAGGCTGCCGCTGTTGACGATCACGTCGTCGGCGATCGTCAGCCGCTGTTCGCGAGTGGCCTGTGCGGCGATCATCCTGTCGGCGAGCGCGGTGTCGATGCCGTCGCGCTGGATCAGCCGCGCGCGCTGGGTCTCGACCGGCGCGTCGACGACGAGGAAACGCTGCAGCCACGGATACGCGACGCGGCCGCCGACTTCGGCCAGCAGCGGGATCGCGGCGATGGCGTAGGCGCCGGGCGCCTGTGCGCACTGGCGCATCAGCGTTTCGCGCACGCGCGGATGGACGATGGCTTCAAGGCGTTTGCGTGCGCCGTCGTCGCCGAACACGCGCTGGCGCATCGCGGCGCGGTCGAGGCTACCGTCGGCGGCGAGGATGTCGGGTCCGAAGGCGGCGACGACTTCGGCCAGGCCCGTGCTGCCCGCGGCGACCGCCTCGCGCGCGGCGAGGTCGGCGTCGGCGACGACGATGCCCAGCGATTCGAACGCGCGGCCGACTGCGGTCTTGCCCGAAGCGATCCCGCCGGTCAGGCCGACGCAGTACGCGGCCACGGTGTCACTCCAGGCCGCTCATGCGCATGTAAGTGCCGATGATCTGGTCGCCCCAGATGAACACGATCCAGCCCGCGATGGCGAGATAGGGGCCGAACGGAATCGTGGTGTTGCGGTCGCGGCCCTTCATGGCGAGGAAGATCGAACCGATGATGGCGCCGACCAGCGACGACATCAGCGCGATCGGCAGCAGCGCCTTGTAGCCGGCCCAGGCGCCGAGCGCGGCCAGCAGTTTGAAATCGCCGTGGCCCATGCCGACCTTGCCGGTGAGCTGCTTGAACACCCAGTACACCGCCCACAGCGACACATAGCCGAGCACGGCGCCGGCGATCGCGGCCTTGGCGGGAATGAAGAGATTGTCGACGCTGGCGATCAATCCCAGCCACAGCAGCACCAGAGTGATCTGGTCGGGCAGGATCTTCGTGCGCAGGTCCATGCCGGCGCCGGCGATCAGGAAGCAACTCAACAGCGATGCGCCGAAGCCCTGCCAGCCGAAACCGAACCGCCACACGCAGGTCAGCACCAGCAGCATCGTCAGCAGTTCCACCGCCGGATACTGGATCGAGATCGGCGCCTTGCAACTGCGGCAGCGGCCGCGCAGCGCCAGCCAGCTCAGCACCGGGATGTTCTCGTACCACGACAGCTGGTGGCCGCAGTGCGGGCAGTGCGAGCGTTCGACCACGATGCCGGGCGGCGGCGGGTCGTAGAGTTCGGGCTGTCCGAGTTCTTCCTGGGCGTCGCGCTTCCACTCCCACTCCAGCCGTTTCGGCAGGCGCAGGATCACCACGTTGAGGAAACTGCCGACGAGCAGGCCGAGCCCGGCCGCGATCGGATAACCGAGGGCCGGGTTCTGGTCGAGAAATGCCATCGATGCGCGGGCCCGGCGATCAGCCGCCGACGGCCGCGGCCAGCTTGAAGATCGGCAGGTACATGCCGACGACCATGCTGCCCACCAGCACGCCGATGATGACCATGATCATCGGTTCCAGCAGGCTGGTCAGCGCGTCCACGGCGTTGTTGACCTCCTGCTCGTAGAACTCCGCCACCTTGAACAGCATGCTGTCGAGCGCACCGGCCTCTTCGCCGATCGCGGACATCTGGATGACCATGTGCGGGAACAGGTTCACCTGCTTCATCGCCATGTTGACCGGATAGCCGACCGAGACGTCGTCGCGGATGCGCCACACCGCCTTCTCGTAGACCGCGTTGCCGGTGGCGCCGGCGACGCTCTCCAGCGCTTCCACCAGCGGCACGCCGGCCTTGAAGGTGGTGGCGAGGGTGCGCGCGAAACGGGCGATCGCCGAGTTGTGCATGATCTGTCCGATCACCGGCACCTTCAGGATCACGCGGTCGAGGAAGTGCTGGAAGCCGGGCGAGCGCTTGTAGGCGAAGACGAAGGACACCACGCTGCCGACCACCGCGAACAGCATGATCCACCAGTAAGAGACCAGGAAGCGCGAGAAACTCACGATCAGCTGGGTGAAGGCCGGCAGTTCGGCGCCGAAGTTCTTGAACACGTCCTCGAACTGCGGCACCACGTAGATCAGCATGATCGAGCTGACCAGGATCGCGACCACGATGACCATCGCCGGGTAGAACAGCGCCTTCTTGATCTTGCCCTTCAGGGTCTCGATGTTTTCCTTGTAGGTCGCGATGGTGTCGAGCACGGTCTCGAGCACGCCCGCCGATTCGCCGGCGCGCACGAGGTTGCGGTACAGCTCGTCGAAGTAGATCGGATGCTTGCTCATCGCCTCGTAGATCGACGAGCCGCCTTCGATGTCGATGCGCACGGCATCGACCAGGTTCTTCATGCGCAGGTTCTTCTGGCCGTTGCCGATGATCTCCAGCGCCTGCACCAGCGGCACGCCGGATTTCATCATCGTCGCGATCTGGCGGCTGAAGATCGCGATGTCCTTCGCGGTGATCTTCTTGCCGGCGGCGCCGAACAGCGGTTTGGGCTTGGGTTTCACCACCGTGGGCGTGATGCCCTGGCGGCGCAGTTCCGCGCGCAGCAGGTTGGTGTTCTTGGCCTGCTGCTCGCCCTTCATTTTGATGCCGCGTTTGTCGGTCCCCTCCCAGACGTACATCGGCATCGTGTTGCCGGCGCGTTCGGTCGGGGCGTTCTTGACGGCGGTGCGGGAAGCGGCCATGGCTTAGTCCTTGGTGACGCGGTTGATTTCGGCGAGGCTGGTGATGCCGTTCTTGGCTTTGAGCAGCGCGGATTGGCGCAGGTTCTTCACGCCGGACGCCTGCGCGGCTTCGGCGATCTGCATCGAATTGCCGCCCTGCAGGATGATGGCCTGGATCTTGTCGGTCATCGGCATGACCTCGTAGATGCCGGTACGGCCCTTGTAGCCGCCGGTGCATTCGGGGCAACCGACCGCTTCGTACAGGGTGATGCCCTCGCGCACTTCGTCCGAGGTGTAGCCTTCGGCCAGCAGCGCGTGTTCCGGCAGGTGGGATTCTTTCTTGCAGCTGCCGCAGAGCCGGCGCGCCAGTCGCTGCGCGATCACGAGGCTCACCGACGAGGTGATGTTGAACGGTGCGATGCCCATGTTCATCAGGCGCGAGATGGTCTGCGGCGCATCGTTGGTATGCAGGGTCGACAGCACCATGTGGCCGGTCTGCGCCGCCTTGACCGCGATTTCGGCGGTTTCCAGGTCGCGGATTTCGCCGACCATGATCACGTCCGGATCCTGGCGCAGGAAGCTGCGCAGCGCAGCGGCGAAGGTCATGCCGCGCTTCTGGTTCTGCTGCACCTGGTTGATGCCGGGCAGGCGGATTTCCACCGGGTCTTCGACCGTGGAGATGTTGCGCTCTTCCTCGTTGAGGATGCCGAGCGCGGTGTAGAGCGAGACGGTCTTGCCGGAGCCGGTCGGGCCGGTCACCAGCACCATGCCGTAGGGCTTCTTGATCGCGTCGAGGAACAGCGTCTGCTGGTCCGGCTCGTAGCCCAGCTTTTCGATGCCGAGCTTCGCGGCGCTGCCGTCGAGGATACGCAGCACCACTTTTTCGCCGAACAGCGTGGGCAGGGTGCTGACGCGGAAGTCGATCTGCCGTGTCTTCGACAGATTCAGCTTGATGCGGCCGTCCTGCGGCACGCGTTTTTCGGCGATGTCGAGCTGCGACATCACCTTCAGGCGCGCGGCGATGCGCTGGCTGAGCTTCACCGGCGCCTTGGCGACCTGCTTGAGGATGCCGTCGATGCGCAGGCGCACGCGATAGTCGGTTTCGTAGGGCTCGAAATGGATGTCCGAAGCGCCGCGCTTGATCGCGTCGACCAGGACCTTGTTGACGAACTTCACCACCGGGGTGTCGTCGGTCTTGGCGTCGATGCCGCCGTCGCCGCCTTCGTCCTCGCCGCCAGACACGTCCAGGCTGTCCAGCCCTTCGGCATCTTCCATGCTGCCGAGCGAATCGTTCGAGTCCAGCCACACCTGCATGGTGCGCTGGATCGTCTCCTCGTCGACAAGGATCGGTTCCACCAGCAGGTTCGTGTGGAATTTGACCTCGTCCAGCGCGGCGGTATTCGTGGGATCGGAGACGCCGACGAACAGCCGGCCGCCGCGTTTGAACAGCGGCAGCACGTGATGCTTCTGCAGCAGCTCGTCCTTCACCAGCCGGATCGCGCTCTGGCTCGGGTCCATGACCGAGGGGTCGAACAGCGGCATGCCGAACTCGATCGAGTTGGCTGCGGCCAGTTGCGAAGGCGTCACCAGCTTCTGTTCGCGCAGGTAATTGGCGATCGGCTTCTTCTCGCGGGTCGCGGCATCCAGCGCCTGGCGGGCGGCGGTTTCGTCCAGGGCGCCGTCCAGCACCAGACGCCGGGCGATGCCGGTGATCCCGATCAGGTTGGAAGTGTGAGCAACGTTCAAGTCAGTAGCCCCTCGCCCCGCAGACCCCAAGTGGATCATGCACTCCCGACGATAACATCGAAACGGCATGAAGTTTCGGACAATGGTACCGTTTCGGCCGCGATCCGCGGCCGATGCCGGCCGACCGGACCATGGTGCGACGCGGTTTCGTCGTCCCGGGCTCGATTCTGATCTGCGGGGCGCGGAAAAAAAAGTGGCCCGACAGGGCCATCGGCGATGCCGTGGACCGGTCGGGCCTGAACGAAAAAGGGGCGCCGAAGCGCCCCTTTCCCGAAGTCGTGATCGCGGTCGTCGATCAGCAGCCGTTCGGCTGGTGGTTGACGTTGGCGATGCTGGTGGTGCACGGCCACTGGCCCTGGGCATTGCGGGTCAGGGTGACGGTCTGGCCGTTGATGCTCGGGTTGCCGATCAGGGTGCACTGGATGCTCTGGCCGTTGGCGGCGTTCCAATTGCCGGCGACGGTGATGGCGCTGCAACGCGGGGTGGCCGGGGCCAGGCCGACGTCGGCGTTGGTGGCGGCGACGGCACCGCGCTCACCGCTCTGGATGCCTTCTTCGAACGCGGTCACGCCGCCACGGATGTCGGCCAAACCGGAGGTGGCCTGCGATTTGGCGACGTAGTTCTGGTAGGCCGGCAGCGCGATGGCGGCGAGGATGGCGATGATCGCGACGACGATCATCAGTTCGATCAGGGTGAAACCTTGCTGCTTCTTCATGGGAATTCCCTCGGGAACGGTGTGGTGGAGTGGAACTTCTGCATGGATCGTTGTCGGCGCGCGGCGACCGGGTGAGCGATGGCCGGGAGAATCGGCGACGCGCGCGGATCGACCTGTCCGGTGGAAACGTATTGCAGGGGCCGTGCCAAGTTTCTGGCTCGCAGGCTGCATCGCTGATGCGCGTTCATGAATTGCGACTGCGGGCATATTCCGTGCGTGCAGTGGTCGAGTTAAGGGCCGCAGCCGTTGGGTCGGTGATTGGCATTGGCGATACTGGTGCTGCAGGGCCATTGCCCTTGCAGGGTGCGCGTCAGCGTCACTGTCTGACCGAAGATGTCGGGACTGCCCGCCAGCGTGCAGCGGATGATCTGACCGGAGGCGGCGTTCCAGTTGCCGGCGACGGTGATCGTGCTGCAGCGGTCGGTATTTGGCGCGAGACCGATGTCGGCCGGTCCGGCCGGTGCGCCCACCGCATTGCCTTCGACGTTCTGGATCCGCTCCTCGAAGACGACGACGCCGCCGCGGATGTCGGTCAGTCCGGCGGTGGCCTGGGATTTCGCGACATAGTTGAAGTAGGCGGGGAGCGCGATGGTCGCGAGGATCGCGATGATCGCGACCACGATCATCAGTTCGATGAGCGTGAAGCCGCGGTTGTCTCGGTTCATGGAACTCATGTCGCGTGTCCTCGCGGTGCGGGTGCGTTTCTGGCGGATTCGGTCGTGAACCGAGATGGCGGGCATGCTTTGTCCGGCACGCGTCTCCGAAACGAGAAAGGGGCGCCGAAGCACCCCTTTCCCGAAGTCGCGATCGCGGTCGTCGATCAGCAGCCGTTCGGCTGGTGGTTGACGTTGGCGATGCTGGTGGTGCACGGCCACTGGCCCTGGGCGTCGCGGGTCAGGGTGACGGTCTGGCCGTTGATGCTCGGGTTGCCGATCAGGGTGCACTGGATGCTCTGGCCGTTGGCGGCGTTCCAGTTGCCGGCGACGGTGACGGCGCTGCAACGGGGGGTGGCCGGGGCCAAGCCGACGTCGGCGTTGGTGGCGGCCACGGCGCCGCGCTCACCGCTCTGGATGCCTTCTTCGAACGCGGTCACGCCGCCACGGATGTCGGCGAGGCCGGCAGTGGCCTGCGACTTGGCGACGTAGTTCTGGTAGGCCGGCAGCGCGATGGCGGCGAGGATGGCGATGATCGCGACGACGATCATCAGTTCGATCAGGGTGAAACCTTGCTGCTTCTTCATGGGTGTTCCCTCGGGAGTGGTGTGGCGGTTTCTTTCACGTGCCCGGTAGCCAGAGTTTCTCCGGTTCCGTGGGCGCCCGTGCAACGAGCACGTGCACGATAGAGAGACGCATATCCCATGCCAAGTTTCGTCACCGGACACGCGTCGCGGAAGCTTCCGTCCGGATGAGGCATGCATCACGTATCGCTAACGGCAGAAAGTGACGCAATGCGTCATGTGTCGAAAGGGGTGCCCCCCGTCGTCAGTCTTGAACCATGCGGATCATTGGACGGTCGATTCCGTGACCGAGTCAGCGCAATGTCCGCCGCTTGCGTTTCTCGAGCGCATTCACGACCGGCCACGGGTCAAGATGCGAATAGCCGAGGATCCGGCCGTCCGATGCCTGCAGGACGACGCTCGCGCTGCCGCGGGAGGACTGCAGCGGCAGGATCGCGAGCGAACCGATGCCGGGATGCCGGGCGAACAACTGCCGCCATGCGGCGCGCTGTCCGGGTGGCGCCAGTTCCAGCACGGTGTCGGCCGGGACGGCCTGACCGAGGAAGGCGGCATCGGCCGGCGGGTAGGTCACGAAATGCGCCGGTTGCTGCGAGATGTCGAGCCCGGAGAAGGACTGCAGCATCATTTCCAGCCGACGTTTCGGGTCGCTGGGCAGCGGTGCGGCGACGGTCCTCGGCCCCAGTGCGGGCGCATGCCGGTATTCGGCCGGCGCCTTCGCGGCGCTGGCCTGGTCGATCTCGTTCGCGAACACCAGCCGGAAGCGATCCGACGTCGCGACCACATACGCCGGCCTGGACAGCCAGGCGGTATGGAGACCGAAGGCCATGGCGGCGATCTGCAGCAGGGCGATCACGGAGAGATCGAATTTCAGCGAGGGTTTGCCCGTCCTGTAGACCAGCAGGGTCAGCAGCGGGCCGAGGACGAGGTCCACGCCCGCCAGCAGCGACAGCAGCGTCCCCGCGCGGGCCATGGCGAACAGTTCCGGCGGATACCAGCGCCAGACGACGAAGCCGACGATGAGCGTCAGAACGACGAAGCTGATCGCGAAATGGATCGCAGCGGCTTTCCAGCGGGTCATGGCGGCGGGCACAAGCGGAATGGACTCGGCCGGCGATTATGCGCGACGCCCATGCGAGCGCAAGGTTGCGGATACGGGCTTGCAGCGGGCAGGCCGGCCACGGCTCCGGGCCGGGCCAGCGGTCACTCGATGCCGAGTTTCTTGAGCTTGTAGCGCAGCGCGCGGAAGGTGATACCCAGCGCGGCGGCGGTTTTGGTCTTGTTGTAGCGGTGTTCCTGCAGCGCCTGCTGGATCGCGTTGCGCTCGATCTCTTCGATGTAGGAAGGCAGGGCGCTGGTGCTCGTGTCGCGCGGATTGCTGCCGCGCGGGTCCGCGGCGGCGGCCGGCGGCGGGGGCATGCCGATCATGCCGGCGATCGGCGGCGGCGCGGCGGCCACCGCCGCTGCGGGCTGCGCGAAGGAGGCCTGCGGTGCGTTCGGCAGGCGCAGATCCCGGGCGTCGATGATCTCGCCGTCGGCCATCGCCAGCGCGCGCTCGAGGATGTTTTCGAGTTCGCGGACATTGCCGGGGAACGGGTAGACCTCCAGCGCGGCGACGGCTTCCGGAGACAGGCTCGGCGCACGACGCTTCATGGCGTAGGCGAGGCGTTTGAGGATGGCCTCGGACAGCAGCGGCAGGTCGCCGGTGCGCTCGCGCAGCGGCGGGACATCCAGTTCGATCACGTTGATGCGGTAGAACAGGTCGTGGCGGAACTTGCCGTCCGCGACGAGCTGGTCGAGATCCTTGTGGGTCGCGGAAAGAATGCGGACATCCACCGCCACCTCGGCGTTCGCGCCGACCGGACGGACGGTCTTTTCCTGGATCGCGCGCAGCAGCTTGACCTGCATCGACAGCGGCAGTTCCGCCACCTCGTCCAGGAACAGGGTGCCGCCGTCCGCGACCTGGAACAGGCCGAGCTTGTCGGTATGCGCGCCGGTGAAGCTGCCCTTCTTGTGGCCGAAGAACTCGCTTTCCATCAGTTCGGAGGGAATCGCGCCGCAGTTTACCGGGATGAACGGGCCCGCCGCGCGCGAACCCTGGGCGTGGATCGTGCGGGCGACCAGCTCCTTGCCGGTGCCGGATTCGCCGCGGATGTGCACCGGCGCCTGGCTGCGGGCGACCTTGGCGATCGTGTCGCGCAGACCGACCATGGCCGACGAATCGCCGAGCAACAGGGTCGAACCCTCGGGATTGGCCTGGCGACGGGTATTGAGATCGAGGGCCTGACGGACCAGGCCGCGCAGCACGGTCAGGTCGACCGGCTTGGTCACGAAGTCGAAGGCGCCGCTCTTCAGGGCCTCCACCGCCGCTTCGACGTTGCCGTAGGCGGTGATGACCGCGACCGGGGTGGTCGGGAAGCGGGTGGCGATTTCGGCCACCAGCTCCAGGCCCGAGCCGTCCGGCAGCCGCATGTCCGTCAGGCACAGGTCGTAGGCGACCGTGCTGAGCATCTCGCGGGCGACGGCCAGATTGGGTGCGGTGTCCGTGCGCAAGCCCATCCGCCCCAGTGTCACCACCAGAAGCTCGCGGATATCGTGCTCGTCGTCGACGATCAGCGCACTGCGTTGCTCAGCCATATTGCCCTCCTGCGTCAACTTTAGCCCATTTGCGGCAGGCGCAACAGCCGCAATGCCGGATCGGCGCGGCGATAGGCGGCGGCGATCAGGCCGGCAGCAGCGTGTGTTGGCTGGGCATGGTGATCCGGAAGCAGCAACCGCCGCCGGGCACAGGTACGTGATCCAGCGAGGCGCCGTTGGCGCGACACAGCTCCCGGGCGATGTAGAGGCCCAGTCCGGTGCCGTGCTCGGAGGTGGTGAAAAACGGGCGGAACAGTTGCGGCACCACCGCGTCCGGGATGCCCGGGCCGCGATCGATGACATCGATCACCGGGGTGTCGTCCAGACGGTAGGCGTGCAGGGTGATGCGCGCCGGCTCGCCCGGCAGATGACCATGGCGCCGCGCGTTCTGCACCATCGCGGTCAGAATCTGGTGCAGATGCTTGGGGTCGATCAGCGCCGGCACCAGCGGCTGCGGCGCGGCCAGCGTGATGTTGTCGGTCTCGTCCGGCACGGTCTGCCGGAATTCTTCGATGAAGCCGCGCAGGAATCCGACCAGTTCGAGATGTTCGGCGGTCGCGCGCTCGCGTCGCGCTAGGCCCAGCACGCTTTCGACGATGCTGTTCGTGCGCATGCACTGCTGGTGGATGATCTGCACCATGCGACGGTCGCCGTCGGGCAGGTCGCGCGATTCCTCCAGCAACTGCGCGGCGTAACTGATCGCCGCCAGCGGGTTGCGGATCTCATGGGCTAGGCTCGCCGAAAAACGGCCCATCGCCGCCAGCGTGAGCGATTCGGCGCGGCGGGAGACCAGCGAGGTGTCGTCGAGGAAGATCAGGGTGTTGTCGCTGTTGGCGAGCAACCGCGCGAATCGCGGCACCACCTCGAACTGGTCGTTGCCCAGCCGCAGCGGCGTGTCGTTGGGCAGGCCATTGCGCAGCCATTCGCTGAGCCGCAGCGCGAGTTCGGGCGCGGCCTCGACCAGCCGGCGGGTGCCGGCGGCGCTCTCGCCGAGCAACAGCATGGCCGCCTCGTTCGCCAGGCGGATGTGGGCTTCGCGGTCCACCAGCAGCACGCCGGTCCGCATGCGGCGGATGATGAGTTCGTTGATTTCGGCCAGCCGTACCGCCTCGGCACCGCGGCGTTCCGCCAGCGCCTCGGTCTTGCGCATCTGCACCCGCAACTGATGGGTCAGGGTGGCGATGGCCAGAAAACTGACCGTGAACATCATCAGCTCCGCCATCGGCCGCGGGGTCTGCTGTTCGACCACCAGGGTCCACAGATAGGCGGCGGCCAGGCCGGCCGAGGCCAGCACGGCGATGCCGAGTCCGATCCGCAGCGACAGCAGCAGCGAGGCCGAGCCGACATTGAACAGCAGCATCAGCGCCACGCCCGAGGTCGCCGAAGGCACGGCATGGGCGACGAACGAAGCCACCAGGATGTCGATGCCGACGCCGATCAGTGTCGGCCGGACCACATCGCTTGCCCTGCGCGCCTGGAACATCAGCGCCAGTGCGGCGGCCACATAGAGGGATGCGACCACCGCGACCCAGTCCTCATGGCCGGCCAGCGGTTCCAGCTTCGCCAGCGGGCTGAACACCAGCAGGGCCAGCAGGCCCGCTTCGAGCACCCGGTACAGGGCGAACAGATACAGCTCGCGTCGCTGGTAGTCCTGTGCGGGCTGGGCGGATGCGGTGGGTAGGCTCAAGCCCTGGGTCCATGGGGAGGTCGGGCGAGTATAGGCGCGCCCGGCGGCCCGCGCCGGCTTCGACCATGGTCCGGGCTGGCCCGCGCCCGGCGCATCGGCGAGAATATCGGTCTGTCCGCGCACGTCCGCCCGTCCGGTTCCCACCGGCGACGATCACGACGCGGCCCCCGCACCCGCGTGCGGCCGTCTTCCCCGCATGGAACCCACATGAATTTCCACGAATATCAGGCGAAGCAGTTGTTTGCCGAGTACGGCATCGCAGTCCCGGCCGGTCGCGTCGCGCGCACCCCGGAGGAGGCCGTCGACGCGGCCAAGGCCATCGGCGGCGACTTCTGGGTGGTGAAAGCCCAGATCCACGCGGGCGGCCGCGGCAAGGCAGGCGGCGTCAAGCTGGCCAAGACCTACGACGACGTGCGCGAATACGCCAAGGGCATGCTCGGCACCAAGATGGCCACCTACCAGTCCGCCGGTGTCGCCCTCCCGGTCGACAGCGTGCTGGTGACCCAAGCCACCGACATCGCCCAGGAGCTGTACCTCTCGGTCCTGGTCGACCGTTCCAGCAAGGCGGTCACCTTCATCGCTTCCGCCGACGGCGGCGTCGAGATCGAGAAGACCGCGGTCGAGAATCCCGACGCGATCAAGACCCTGCACGTGAACTACGTCCAGGGCCTGCAGGCCTACCAGTGCCGCGACATGGGCTTCGCGCTGGGCCTCAACGCCAAGCAGGTCGGCCAGCTCACCAAGATCATGCTCGGCCTGTACAAGCTGTTCAACGAAAAGGATCTGGCGCTGGTCGAACTGAACCCGCTCGCCATCCTCACCAACGGCGACCTCGCGGTGCTCGACGGCAAGATCAATTCCGACGACAACGCCACCTTCCGCCATCCGGAACTGGCCGCGATGCGCGACATCCGCCAGGAGGACGAGACCGAAGTGCTGGCCAGCCAACACGACCTCAACTACGTGACGATGGACGGCAACATCGGCTGCATGGTCAACGGCGCCGGTCTCGCCATGGCGACGATGGACGTGATCAAGCTCAACGGCGGCGAGCCGGCGAACTTCCTCGACGTCGGCGGCGGCGCCAACAAGGAGCGCGTGACCGAGGCGTTCAAGCTGATCCTGCGCGATCCCGACGTGAAGGCGATCTTCGTCAACATCTTCGGCGGCATCGTCCGCTGCGACATGATCGCCGAGGGCATCATCGCCGCGGTGAAGGAAGTCGACGTGAAGGTGCCGGTGATCGTCCGTCTCGAAGGCACCAACGTCGAACTGGGCAAGGACATCCTCAAGAATTCGGGCCTCGCCATCATTCCCGCCGACGACATCAACGACGGCGCGAAGAAGGCGGTCGCTTCGGTGAAGGCCGCGTAACACCATTTCATCCGTAGCCCGGGTAGAGCGCGAAGCGCGAAACCCGGGGTTCTTCGTGAACATCCCCGGGTTTCGGCCGATGGCCTCTACCCGGGCTACAAAACATCGGGAATACCAATGTCCGTTTTGGTCAACAGGAACACCAAAGTCATCGTCCAGGGCTTCACCGGCCAGCAGGGCACCTTCCACGCGCAGCAGATGCTCGACTACGGCACGCAGGTGGTCGGCGGCGTCACGCCGGGCAAGGGCGGCACCGAGCACATCGGCCTGCCGGTGTTCAACACCGTCGCCGACGCCGTGAAGACCACGGGCGCCGACGCGTCGGTGATCTACGTGCCGCCGCCGTTCGCGGCCGATGCCATCCTCGAAGCCGCGGACGCCGGCATCCGGGTCATCGTCTGCATCACCGAGGGCATTCCGGTGCTCGACATGCTGCGCGTGAAGAACACGCTGAAGGGCTATCCGGAGGCCGTGCTGATCGGTCCGAACTGCCCCGGCGTGATCACCCCGGGCGAGTGCAAGATCGGCATCATGCCGGGCCACATCCACCTGCCGGGCAAGATCGGCATCGTCTCGCGCTCGGGCACGCTGACCTATGAAGCCGTGAAGCAGACCACCGACGCCGGCCTCGGCCAATCGACCTGCATCGGCATCGGCGGCGACCCGATCAACGGCACCAACTTCATCGATGCGTTGAAGCTGTTCCAGAACGATCCGCAGACCGAGGGCATCATCATGGTCGGCGAGATTGGCGGCAGCGCCGAAGAGGAAGCCGCCGAGTTCATCGCGCAGCACGTCACCAAGCCGGTGGTCGGCTTCATCGCCGGCGCCTCGGCCCCGGCCGGCAAGCGCATGGGCCACGCCGGCGCGATCGCGTCGGGCGGCAAGGGCACCGCCGAAGGCAAGTTCGCGGCGATGGAAAAGGCAGGCATCACCACCGTGCGCTCGCCGGGCGACCTCGGCGCCGCCATCGCGAAGCGCCTCGCGAAGTAAGTCTTCGCGACGCTCGCGCCGTTCGCTCGCGCAGTTCGACGCAGGCCGCCTCCGGGCGGCCTTCGTTTTGCCCGCATGAAACAGGGCGCCCGACATTTTGTGTTGACCCTCGGCTGCCGGCCCACTATGTTGTGCCCGTCGAAGGTGCCGCCCCCGCCCGGGGTCGGCTGAAATGGGAACCCGGTGAGCGCCATCGCGCGCGATTCCGGGGCTGCCCCGCAGCGGTAATCAGGAACGACCCGCGTCAATGGCACTGGCCTTGTCCCGCAACGGGACGCACGGCTGGGAAGCGACGCGCAGTAGGAGCGACCGGTCCGGTCGCGCGCCTGTAAGCCCGAAGACCTGCCTCGACCGGCGCCCGACAGGCGCCGTCTGGCCACCGTCTCCGCGGGGAGCGTCGGTCGAAGTCGCGCATGGGCAGGAAGCCCGCGCCGCATCGTGTCCGGTGCATCGCTTCGATCCGCAATCCGCGCAGACGCAGGCTCGCCCGAGGGGGCGAGGGCCGGTGTCCGTGCGCATCGGTCGCGACCGCCATCGTGGCATCCGATCCGTCCCGCAGCGGGGCGCGCGCGTCCGCCGCTTTCGCTTCCTCTCCATTGCGCAACGGAGAGGACCGATGACCACCGCGACACCCACCAGAACACCCTGCAGAACCACGAATGCGGCCACGACCGCACCGGCCGCAGGCCCGCAGCGCGATTTCGCGCTGGCGCCGCCGCATGCGGCCATCACCATGACCATCACCAAGCGCGACGGCCGCCGCGAGCCGGTCGACGTCGGCAAGATCGTCCGCGCCGTGCAGCGCTGCTGCGATGGCCTGGACGACATCGACCCGATGCGGGTCGCGCTGAAGACCATCGCCGGCATCTACGACGGCGCGACCACCCGCGAACTGGACGAACTGTCGATCCGTACCGCCGCCGCGTTCACCGCCGACGAGCCGCAATACGCGCGCCTCGCCGCGCGTCTGCTGTCGGGCTACATCGACAAGGAAGTGGCCGGACAGGGCGTGCATTCGTTCTCGCAGTCGATCGCGCTGGGGCACGCGCTGGGCCTGATCAACGACCGCGTGCGCGGCGTAGTCGAGATCCACGCGCGCAAATTCAACGATGCGATCGACATCGCCCGCACCCGCCATTTCGAGTACTTCGGCCTGCGCACGCTCTACGACCGCTACCTGCTGAAGCACCCGCAGCGGCGCACGGTCATCGAGACGCCGCAGCAGTTCTTCATGCGCATCGCGGTGGCGCTGACCGAAAGCCCGGGCGCGGCGCTGGAGCTGTACGCGCTGATGTCATCGCTGGACTACATTCCCAGCTCGCCGACGCTGTTCAACGCCGGCACCTGCCACGAACAGCTGTCGTCGTGCTTCCTGCTCGATTCGCCGAAGGATTCGCTGGCCGACATCTACGCCCGCTACGGCGACGTGGCGCAATTGTCGAAGTTCTCCGGCGGCATCGGCCAGTCGTATTCGCGGATCCGTTCGCGCGGTGCGCTGATCCGTTCCACCAACGGCCGCAGCAACGGCATCGTGCCGTGGCTGAAGACCCTCGATGCCTCGGTGGCGGCGGTGAACCAGGGCGGCAAGCGCAAGGGCGCGGCCTGCATCTATCTGGAGACCTGGCACGCGGACATCGAGGAATTCCTCGAACTGCGCGAGAACACCGGCGACGAGATGCGCCGCACCCACAACCTCAATCTCGCGAACTGGGTGCCGGACCTGTTCATGCAGCGGGTCGAGAACGACGGCGACTGGTCGCTGTTCGATCCGAACACGGTGCCGGAATTCGTCGATCTGTGGGGCGAGGCCTTCGAGCGCGCCTACGCGCAGGCCGAGCAGCAGGGGCTGGCGGTGCGCACGCTCAAGGCCCGCGACCTCTATGCGCGGATGATGAAAGTGCTGGGCGAAACCGGCAACGGCTGGATGACGTTCAAGGACGCGTCGAACCGCACCTGCAACCAGGTCGGTCCGGGGCGCACGGTGCATCTGTCGAATCTGTGCACCGAAATCCTGGAAGTCACGTCCGCCGAGGAAACCGCGGTCTGCAATCTCGGCTCGATCAACCTCGCCCGGCACGTCGCGGTCGACGAACGCGGGGCGCCGCACTTCGATTTCGATAAGCTCGCCGAAACCGTGCGCGTCGCCGTGCGTCAGCTCGATCGCGTGATCGACCTGAATTTCTATCCGATCGAATCCGCGCGCCGATCGAACCTGCGCTGGCGTCCGGTCGGTCTGGGCGTGATGGGCCTGCAGGACGTGTTCTTCCGGCTGCGGCTGTCGTTCGATTCGGCCGAAGCGCTGGCCCTGTCCACGCGCATCGCCGAACGTGTTTATCTGCATGCGATCGAGACCTCGTGCGAGCTCGCCGAAGAACACGGCGCGCATCCGGCGTTCGTCGAGACCCGCGCCGCCGCCGGGACCCTGCAGTTCGATCTGTGGGACGCCGAACCGGCCGAACGCGACGCGTGGGAGGCGCTGAAGCCGCGGATCGCCGCGCACGGCCTGCGCAATTCGCTGCTGATCGCGATCGCGCCGACCGCGACCATCGCGTCGATCGCCGGCTGCTACGAATGCATCGAGCCGCAGGTCAGCAATCTGTTCAAGCGCGAAACCCTGTCCGGCGATTTCCTGCAGATCAATCGCCATCTGGTCGACGAACTCAAACGCCTCGGCCTGTGGACCGAAGCCACGCGCGATGCGATCAAGCTCGCCGAGGGCTCGGTGCAGGGCATCGACGGCATCACCGACGTGCTGAAGTCGGTCTATCGCACCGCCTGGGAACTGCCGCAGAAGGCGCTGATCGATCTGGCCGCCGCGCGCGGGCCGTACATCGACCAGTCGCAGTCGCTCAACCTGTTCATGGAAAGCCCGAACATCGGCCGGCTGTCGTCGATGTACATGTACGCCTGGAAGGCCGGATTGAAGACGACCTACTACCTGCGCTCGCGTCCGGCGACGCGGATCGCGAAGGCGACGGTGACGCAGGCCTACACGCCCCAGGAAGCGCTGGCCTGTTCGCTCGAAAATCCGGAAGCCTGCGAGGCCTGCCAGTAATTCCCGTGGGAGCGACGGAAGTCGCGACAGACCGCCGGTACGTCTCCGGTTTCCAATCGCGGCTTCCGCCGCTCCAGCAGGGAGTGGGCGGATGTCCGCAGCCACATCTGAGGTATCGAAACATGACTGTCCAACATCTGCTCGATCCCGGCTTCGCGCTCACCCTGCGGCCGATGCGTTATCCGATGTTCTACGAGATGTACCGCGACGCCATCCGCAACACCTGGACGGTGGAGGAGATCGATTTCGGCATCGACCTCAACGATCTCCAGCACAAACTGGCGCCGGCGGACCGGCATCTGATCGAACGTCTGGTCGCGTTCTTCGCCACCGGCGACAGCATCGTCGCCAACAATCTCGTGCTGAATCTCTATCGCCACATCAACGCGCCGGAAGCGCGGATGTACCTGTCGCGGCAGCTGTACGAGGAAGCGCTGCACGTGCAGTTCTACCTGACCCTGCTCGACACCTACATTCCCGACCCGGCGCGGCGCGCGGACGCCTTCGCGGCGGTGGAGAACATCCCGTCGATCCGCGCCAAGGCCGATTTCTGTTTCCGCTGGATGGATTCGGTGCAGTCGCTGGAGCGGCTGGAGACGCGCGAACAGCGCCGGCAGTTCCTGCTCAACCTGATCTGTTTCGCCTGCTGCATCGAAGGCCTGTTCTTCTTCGCGGCCTTCGCCTACGTCTGGTTCCTGCGTTCGCGCGGACTGCTGCCGGGGCTGGCGGCAGGCACCAACTGGGTCTTCCGCGACGAATCCGGGCACATGGCGTTCGCGTTCGAAGTCATCCATACCGCGCGCCGGGAGGACCCGGGCTTGTTCGATGCCGACATGGCGAACGACGTGCGCCGGATGCTGCAGGAGGCGGTCGAGGTCGAAGCCGCGTTCGCCGACGACGTGCTGTCGCAGGGCGTTAACGGGTTGTCGCCGGGCGAGATGCGGCAGTATCTGCGCTATGTCGCCGACCAGCGCCTTGCCGCGCTGGGCCTGGCGCCGGAGTCAGGTGCGAAGAATCCGTTTCCCTTCCTCGATCTGCAGGACGTGCAGGAACTGGCGAACTTCTTCGAGCGCCGGGTCTCGGCCTATCAGGTCGGCATCAGCGGAGCGGTGGCGTTCGACGATGCGTTCTGAGGCCGGGTCTTCCTGGTTCACGCCCGGTGAGGCGCCTTCGCCTCGTGTCGCCGGCGCTACACTGTGCGCCATCGGACAGCGGAGCACAGCATGACCCTGCGGATCGCACTCGCCCAATTCGATTTCCCGGTCGGCGCCGTGACCCTGAACGCCGAGCGGATCGTAGTCATGATCGCCGAGGCGCGCGACGAATACGGCGCCGACATCGTGCTGTTTCCGGAGCTGGCGCTGTCCGGCTATCCGCCCGAAGACCTGCTGCTGCGCCCGGGGTTCCTGCGCGACTGCGCGGCGGCGATCGAGACGGTCGCCGCCGGCGTCGAGGGCATCGTCGCGGTCGTCGGTTGGCCGCAGGCCGCGGGCAGCGTCGTCTACAACGCCGCCAGCGTGCTGCGCGACGGCAAGGTCGAACGCACCTACCGCAAGCGCGAGCTGCCGAACTACGCGGTGTTCGACGAACGCCGCTATTTCGATGTCGACCCGGACCGCGAGGACTGCGTGTTCGAGGTCAAGGGTGTGCCGGTCGGTCTGATCATCTGCGAAGACCTGTGGTTCGCCGAGCCGATCGCCAGCACCGTGCGCGGCGGCGCGCGGATCGTGCTGGTGCCGAACGCCTCGCCGTTCGAGCGCGACAAGCACGCGCAGCGCGATGCGCTGCTGGCGGAGCGGGCGCGCGAGACCGGCGCCGCCATCGCCTATCTCAACGTCGTCGGCGGCCAGGATGCGCTCGTGTTCGATGGCGCCTCGGTGGTGGCTGACGGCGATGGCAGCGTACATCCCGCGGCGGCCGCGTTCACCGATCAGTGGCTGGTGGTCGATTATCTGGACGAGACGCGCAGCTTCCTGCCGGTGCAATGGATGGACGAAGGCGACGAAAGCCGCGATGCGCTGGCGTGGCGCGCGATCGTCCGAGGGATCCGCGATTACTGCGGCAAGAACGGATTTCGCAAAACGTGGCTGGGACTGTCCGGCGGCATCGATTCGTCGATGGTGCTGGCGCTGGCGGTGGATGCGCTGGGCGCGGAGAACGTCACCGCGGTGCGCATGCCGTCGCGCTATACCGCGGAACTGTCGAACGATCTTGCCGATGAGCAGTGCCGGGCGCTCGGCGTGAAGATGCTCACCGTGCCGATCGAGAAACCGTTCCAGGGCTATCTCGATGCGCTGACGGACGCCTTCGCGGGCACGGCGGTGGACGTGACCGAGGAGAACCTGCAGTCGCGCACGCGCGGTGCGCTGCTGATGGCGCTGTCGAACAAGCTCGGCGGTCTGTTGCTGACCACCGGCAACAAGAGCGAGTACGCAGTCGGCTACGCCACGATCTACGGCGACATGTGCGGCGGCTACGCGCCGATCAAGGATCTCTACAAGACCGAAGTGTTCGCGCTCTGTCGCTGGCGCAACACCGTCGGCGGCGCGCCGGTCGTTCCGCCCGCGGTGATCGCGCGCCCGCCGACCGCGGAACTGCGCGAGAACCAGAAGGACGAGGATTCGCTGCCCCCGTACGACGTGCTGGACGCGATCCTGCTGCGGCACGTGGACCAGGAACAGTCGCGCGACGAGATCGTGCGCGCCGGTTTCGATGCCGCCACCGTGGATCGCGTGTTGAAGCTGGTGCGCATCGCCGAATGGAAACGGCATCAGGCCGCGCCGGGGCCGAAGGTCTCGCGTCGCGCCTTCGGCCGCGAGCGGCGCTATCCGATCACCAACGGTTACGTGGCGTAGGCGGGCCCGCGCCCGTCGTCCGGCCCGCCGTCGAGCCGCCTCATGCGCTGGCATACCGCCGACTTCGATGCGATGTCCTGGGAAGGCGTGCATGTGCATGGCTTCCGCATCGTCGAGAACGGCGACGGCACCGCCGAACTGCAGCTCGATCTCGATTTCATCCTCGAATGGCCGGAGAACGTCGGTGCGGGCGATGGCTTCCGGGTCGCACAGGCGATGCTGCAGTTCCATGAGGTGTCCGGTCTGCGCGTCGCGCTGGATTACGTCGCCTTCAGCGCGGGCATGAGCCCGTTCGCGATCGATCGCATCGAACGCGCGCCGCTGCGGGAGATCGCCGACGATGAAGAGGACCGCGGTCCGTGGCGGTGGCGCATCCTCGTCGGCTGGCCGGAAGGGCTGTTCGAATTCGAGGCGTCCGGCTTCAGCCAGTGGCTGGTGGGCGATGTCGTCGCCCAACGCGTGCCTGCGCTGGCGCCTGCGCAGCGGATGTGAACGTCGCCGCCGCGGGCATGAAAAAGCCGCCTCGCGGCGGCTTTTCCTGCACAGCGCGGCGCGCGTGGCTCAGTCGTTGTCGACCGCGCCCTTTTCGCTGGCGAACGGATTCAGCTTGCGGAAGTTCGACGGGTAGTCCGGCCAGTTGCCCGGGTCCGCCAGCCACGGGTGCTGCGGTGCGCGCTGCTGCAACTGGGCGCGGGCGCCGTCGGCGAGGGCGGTGTTGCCCAAACGGGTGTAGGCCTCGGCCATGACCGCGATGCCGTCGTTGTCGTAGGCGCTGTCGGGGTAGGTGTCGCGCATGTACTCGGCGCGTTCGATCGCGGCCACCCAGGCGGTGCGGCGCAGGTAGTACATCGCGGTTTCGATTTCGTGGCGGGCGAACAGGTCGCGCAACTGCTTCATGCGCAGGACCGAATCGGCGGCGTAGCGCGAGTTCGGATACCGGTCGGTGACGATCTTGAAGTCGTTGTAGGCCTGCTGCGGCGTGGCCAGATCGCGGCGGCTGGCGTCGAGGCGCCACACCCGCTGCAGGAACACGGTGTCGCGACTGGAATTGACGAGACCGCGCAGATAGTAGAGATAGGCCGCGTGGCGGTGCGTGGGATAGGTGCGCAGGAAGCGGTCGATGGTCGCGATCGCGTCCTCGTTGGCGCCCATCTTGTACTGCGAATAGGCGGTTTCGATCAGCGCCTGCTCGGTGTACGCGCCGTACGGGTACTGCGCGATCAGCCGCTTGAAGGTGAGCACGGCGGAGTCGTAATTGCCGTTGCGGATCGAGCGCTGGGCCTTCTGGTACAGCTCGGCGGCCGGTACGCCTTCGTTCTCCTTCTCGTCCTTGAAGGCGCCCTTGAGCCGGGCGCAGCCGGTGGCGCCGAAGGCGAGGATCAGGATCAGGGACAAGGCCGGCAGCAGGGCGGGGCGCAGGAAAGCGGCGAACGAGGGGCGGCGAAGGAGCATGCGGGCTGCTGCGATACGGATGAGCGGGCGATAATACCAGCCCGGGCGAGCCAGCCCCCTTAACCGCGCGAAACCGCGCCGCCCCCAGGAGCCCCCGGATGCCGTCCAACGCGTCGCCCCCGTCCTCGCCGGACATCGCCCCGCGCACGGTCACCGTGCCCGATCAGGCCTCCGGGCGCCGGTTCGATGCGGTGCTGGCCGAGCTGTTCCCGGAATATTCGCGCTCGCGCCTGGCCGAATGGATCAAGTCCGGCGATGCCCTGCTCGACGGCCGCCAGGCGCGGCCCCGCGACCCCGTGCGCGGCGGCGAGCGCGTGGTGCTGACCGCGGCGCTGGAGATCCAGACCCGTTCCGAGCCCGAGGACATCGCGCTGGACATCCTGTACGAGGACGCCGATGTCTTCGTGCTGGACAAGCCGGCCGGGCTGGTGGTGCACCCGGGCGCGGGCAATCCCGCGGGCACCCTGGTCAACGCGCTGCTGCATCGCGACCCCGGGCTGGCGACCCTGCCGCGGGCGGGCATCGTGCATCGCCTGGACAAGGACACGTCCGGGGTGATGGTCGTGGCCCGGACCCTGCCGGCGCACACGTCGCTGGTCGAGCAGTTGTCGGCGCGCGAGGTGCACCGCCAGTATCTCGCTGTGGTGGTCGGCTCGCTGGTGTCCGGGGGGACGGTGAATGCGCCGATCGACCGCCATCCGCGCGATCGCCTGCGCCAGGCGGTGCGCGAAGACGGCCGCGACGCGGTCACCCACTACCGCCTGCGCGAACGGTTCCGCGCCCACACGCTTCTGGAATGCCGGCTCGAAACCGGTCGCACCCACCAGATCCGCGTGCACATGGCGCACATCAAGCATCCCATCATCGGCGATCCGCTCTACGGTGGCCCGCTGAAGCTGCCTAAGGGCGCCACCGACGCCCTGGTCGAATCGCTGCGCGGGTTCAAGCGCCAGGCGCTGCACGCCGAAACCCTCGAATTCGCCCATCCGATCAGCGGCGAACCGGTCCGCTGCTCCACCTCGATGCCGGCCGACATGCAGGCGCTGGTCGGCACGCTGCGCGAGGACACCCGCGAGGCCGAGGAGCGCGCGCGGTGACCAGCGACCCGCGGCTGCACGCCGACTGGCCCGCGCCGGCCGGTGTGCATGCGTTCACCACCCTGCGCCACGGCGCGGGCGTGTCGCAGGCGCCGTTCGACACCTTCAATCTCGGCAATCGCTACGCCAGCGATGGCGACGACCCGGTTACGGTCGAGCGCAACCGCGAGGCGCTGATCGCGCTGGCCGGTCTGCCGTCCGCGCCGCACTGGTTGAAGCAGGTGCACGGCGTGGACGTGGTGCGTTGCGATGGTGTTGCAGCCGATGACGAGCCCGTCGCCGACGCGGCGGTCACCTCGACGCCCGGCAACGTGCTCGCCATCCTCACCGCCGACTGCCTGCCGGTGGTGTTCGCGTCGGCGGCCGGCGATGAGGTCGGTGCGGCCCATGCGGGCTGGCGCGGACTGGCAGGCGGCGTGCTCGAAGCCACGGTCGCCGCGATGCGCACGCCGCCCGATCATCTGATCGCCTGGCTCGGCCCCGCGGCCGGACCGCAGGCCTACGAGATCGGCGAAGAGGTGTTCCGCGCCTTCGTCGATCGCGATGCCGCCGCGGCCGTCGCCTTCGTCGCCACCCGGCCCGGGCACTGGCGCGTCGATCTGTACGTGCTGGCGCGGCGGCGGCTCGCCCAGGCCGGCGTGACCCGCGTCTTCGGCGGCGGCCTGTGCACCATTTCCGATCCGCAGCGCTTCTTTTCGCACCGTCGCGATGCCCGCACCGGGCGGATGGCGACGCTCGTCTGGATCGACGGGTGACCGATCCGGTCGCGCCGCCGCTGTTCCGTCGCGCGCTCGGCGAGGGCTTCGCACGGCTGCCTGCACCGGTCCAGGCGCTGCACGTGGGCCCCGGGCACTGGCAGGGCGAGGCCGAGGTCGAACGCGGCCGTGGCCTCCTCGCGCGACTGTGCGCACGCGTGACCCGACTGCCGCCAGCGGGTGGCCAGCCCGTCCGCGTGGAGATCCGCTGCGACGTCGACGGCGAGTACTGGGTCCGGCGCTATGGTCGCGCGCATGCGATGCCGTCGCGCCTGTGGTTGCGGCGAGGTCGTCTGCGCGAACGTCTGGGCCCGGTCGTGCTGGAGTACGCGCTCGCGGCCGATCCGTCCGGTCTGCTGTGGCAGGTGTCCGCGCTGCGCTGCTTCGGATGTCCGCTGCCGGCGCGCTGGTTCGCGGGGGTGGTCGCGCGGGAATCCGGCGTCGACGGGCGTTATCGTTTCGACGTGCGCGCCGAACTGCCGGGCGTGGGCCTGCTGGTCCACTATCGCGGCTGGCTGGCGGTGCCATGAGCGGCGCCGATCCCCGCGCCATCATCGTCTTCGACGGCGTCTGCGTGCTGTGCAACGGCTGGGTGCGTTTCCTGCTGCGACACGATCGCGGGCAGCGCTACCGCTTCGCCGCGATGCAGGGCGATGCCGGCCGCCGGCTGCTCGCGGACAACGGCCTCGATCCCGACGACCCCGTGTCCTTCCTGCTGGTCGAATACGACTGCGGCCCGTCGCCGCGCGTGTCCACCGACACCGACGCGATGCGCCGCGTGCTGAGCGGGCTGGGCGGGGCGTGGCGTCTGGCCGGGGTGTCGGCGTTGCTGCCGCACCGCGTGCGCGATCCGCTGTATCGCCTGGTCGCGCGCAACCGCTATCGCTGGTT
This sequence comes from Lysobacter sp., assembly GCA_011526085.1. Taxonomy (GTDB): domain Bacteria; phylum Pseudomonadota; class Gammaproteobacteria; order Xanthomonadales; family Xanthomonadaceae; genus Lysobacter_I; species Lysobacter_I hankyongensis. The sequence goes on from WYBC01000018.1 coordinate 25,764, forward strand.
CGGCCGCCACGATGCCTGCATGGTGCCGGACCCGGCGCAGGCGCATCGTTTTCTCTGACGGCTCGGCAGGTTCCGGCCGGCCGGGCTGAACGGCGCTGCACGGGACCGCGCGCATGGCTGCCGCCGCCTCGTTGGACCGCGGATCGCCTTGTTATCGTCCGGGCCTTCCCGCCATGGACTTCCGCGCATGCTTCGACCGTTCGCCCCCTGCCTGCTGTGTGCTGCCCTGCTCCTGAGTGCGGTCCCCGCGTCCGCCGCATCCCTGGCCGAAGTCCAGTCGCTGCTGGAAGCGCGCGCGCCGACCGCATTGGCGGCCGCCGAAGCGCTGGTGAAGGCGGAACCCAAGAACGGCGGCGCCTGGGTCGCGCTCACCCGTGCCCGCGTCTACGCGAGGCGTTCCGAAAAAGCGGTGGAAGCCGGCGAACGAGCCACCGAACTGTCGCCGAACGACGCCCAGGCGTTCCTCTGGCTGGGCAATGCGCTGGGCAACCGCATCGGCGAGGTCGGCATGTTGTCGAAGATGACGATGGCGCCCGATCTGCGCGATGCGTTCGAGCGCGCGGTGAAGCTCGACCCGTCGTTGATCGACGCGCGCAACGCGCTGATCGAGTTCTATCTGCAGGCGCCGGGCGCGATCGGCGGCGGCATCGACAAGGCCCGGGCGCAGGCGACCGCCATCGCGAAATACGACCGCGCGCGCGGCCTGCTCGCGCAGGCGCGCATCGCGCAGCACGAAAAGAAACCGGCGCAGGTGGTGAAGGCCTACGAAGATGCGCATGCCCTGAAACCGGGCGACCCGCAGATCCGCGCCGCGCTGTTGGTGGCGTATCAGGAAACGAAACGCTGGCCGGAGGCGTACGCCGGGATCAAGCGCTGGATCGCGGAGGAGCCGAAATCGAACAATGCGCACTACCAGCTCGGGCGGCTGGCGGCGGTGTCCGGGCAGTATCTGGCCGAGGGAGAGGCCGCACTGCGCAAATACCTCGCCATGCCCCGCGGCAAGGACGATCCGGAGCCGAAGCACGCGCGTTATCGCCTGGGACAGGTGCTGGCGCACGCCGGACGCAAGGATGAAGCGAAGGCCGAGCTGCAGGCGGCGCTGAAGCTCGATCCGAAGTTCAAGGACGCCAGGGACGCGCTGGCCGCGCTGTGAACCGCGGGCGCGTGCGCCGACTTTGATTGCGGTCAAGGTCCGCGCGCGCGGCGGGGCTTGGAATTGCGGGCACGGCCCCTATGTTCAGGGGCATCGCGGCACGGCCGCCCCAACTCCCGGAGTCCCGCCATGCGCATGGACAAACTCACTTCGCGGTTCCAGCAGGCCATCGCCGACGCGCAGTCGCTGGCCGTGGGCCGCGACCACAACGTCATCGAACCGGTGCATCTGCTGGTCGCGCTGCTCGACCAGCAGGGTGGCGGCACGCGCCCGCTGCTGGCTCAGTCCGGCGTCAACGTGCCGGTGCTGCGCGAGCGCCTCGGCGAAGCCATGGAGAAGCTGCCGAAGGTCTCCGGGCAGGCCGGCAGCGTCAATGTCGGCAACGATCTCGCGCGCCTGCTCAACGTCACCGACAAGCTCGCGCAGCAGCGCGGTGACGCCTTCATCGCCAGCGAACTGTTCGTGCTCGCCGCGCTCGACGACGGCGGCGACACCGGCCGCGCGCTGAAGGCCGCGGGCGCCGACAAGCGGAAACTCGAAGCCGCGATCGACGCGATGCGCGGCGGCGAGAAAGTCCAGAGCGAGAACGCCGAGGAACAGCGGCAGGCGCTGGAGAAATACACCATAGACCTCACCGCGCGCGCCGAATCGGGCAAGCTCGATCCGGTGATCGGTCGCGACGAGGAAATCCGCCGCACCATCCAGGTGCTGCAGCGGCGCACCAAGAACAATCCGGTGCTGATCGGCGAACCCGGCGTGGGCAAGACCGCGATCGTCGAAGGCCTCGCCCAGCGCATCGTGAATGGCGAGGTGCCCGAAGGGCTGCGCGGCAAGCGCGTGCTCTCGCTCGACATGGGCGCGCTGATCGCCGGCGCCAAGTTCCGCGGCGAATTCGAGGAACGGCTGAAGGCGGTGCTCAACGATCTGGCCAAGAACGAGGGCCAGATCATCCTGTTCATCGACGAACTGCACACGATGGTCGGTGCGGGCAAGGCCGAAGGGTCGATGGACGCCGGCAACATGCTCAAGCCCGCGCTCGCCCGCGGCGAGCTGCACTGCATCGGCGCGACCACGCTGGACGAATACCGCAAGTACGTCGAGAAGGACGCGGCGCTGGAACGTCGCTTCCAGAAGGTGTTCGTCGGCGAGCCCAGCGTCGAGGACACCATCGCGATCCTGCGCGGGCTGAAGGAAAAGTACGCCGTGCATCACGGCGTCGAGATCACCGACCCGGCGATCGTCGCCGCGGCCACGCTCTCGCACCGTTACATCGCCGACCGCCAGTTGCCCGACAAGGCCATCGATCTGATGGACGAAGCCGCGTCGCGCATCCGCATGGAAATCGACAGCAAGCCCGAAGAGCTCGACCGCAAGGAGCGCCGGCTGATCCAGCTCAAGATCCAGCGCGAAGCGCTGAAGAAGGAGAAGGACGACGCCTCGAAGCAGCGGCTGGCCGATCTCGAAACCGAGATCGCCGCGCTGGAGCGCGCCTTCAACGATCTCGAGGAAATCTGGAAGGCCGAAAAGGCCGCGGTGCAGGGCACCACCAAGGTCAAGGAGCAGATCGAGGCCGCGAAGCTGGAACTCGAAGCCGCGCAGCGCCGTCAGGACTACGCGAAGATGAGCGAGATCCAGTACGGCCGCATGCCGGAGCTGGATAAGCAGTTGCAGGCGGCGCAGGCCGCGGAAACCCAGGGATTCCAGCTGTTGCAGGACAAGGTCACCGACGAGGAGATCGCCGAGGTCGTGTCGCGCTGGACCGGTATCCCGGTGTCGAAGATGCTCGAAGGCGAGCGCGAGAAGCTGCTGAAGATGGAGCATGCGCTGCACGGCCGCGTGGTCGGCCAGGAAGAAGCGATCAAGGTCGTGTCCGACGCCGTGCGCCGCTCGCGCGCGGGCCTGAGCGATCCGAACCGTCCCAGCGGCTCGTTCCTGTTCCTCGGCCCCACCGGCGTGGGCAAGACCGAGCTGTGCAAGGCCCTGGCCGAATTCCTCTTCGACTCCACCGATGCGATGGTGCGCATCGACATGAGCGAATTCATGGAGAAGCACGCGGTCAGCCGCCTGGTCGGCGCGCCTCCGGGCTACGTCGGTTACGAGGAAGGCGGTTATCTCACCGAAGCGGTGCGCCGCCGCCCGTACAGCGTGATCCTGCTCGACGAAGTCGAGAAGGCGCATCCGGACGTGTTCAACATCCTGCTGCAGGTGCTGGACGACGGTCGCCTCACCGACGGCCAGGGCCGCACAGTGGATTTCCGCAACACCGTGATCGTGATGACCTCGAATCTCGGTTCGCAGATGATCCAGGAGCTGTCGGACAACGACACCCCCGAGGGCTACACCAAGATGAAGGCGGCGGTGATGGGCGTGGTGCAGGCGCACTTCCGTCCCGAGTTCATCAATCGCCTCGACGACATCGTGGTGTTCCACCCGCTGGACAAGGCGCAGATCCGCGAGATCGCGAAGATCCAGCTGCGCGGGCTGGACAAGCGGTTGGCCGAGCGCGGCATCCGCCTCGTCCTGGCCGAGAAGGCGCTCGACTTCCTCGGCAACATCGGTTTCGATCCGGTCTACGGCGCGCGGCCGCTGAAACGTGCGATCCAGCAGCAGCTGGAAAACCCGCTGGCGCAGAAGATCCTCGCCGGCGACTACGGCAACGGCGACACCGTGCGCGTCGATGCCGAGGGCGGGCGACTGGTGTTCGGCAAGGACTGAGCAGGAGGACTGCGGGCATCCATCGATGCCCGCAGTCTCCTTTCCGCTTCCCTGCGGCCACGCATCCGGGCGACGCCCGACTCGCGTCCGACGGAGCCATCCATGGCTGCGTCGGCAGGCTGATTTCCGGCCGCCTGGCGTCCCTCACGGACGTGTCCGGCGTCGTCCCTACTTGCAGAAAATCCGTTCCACGGTGCGGCCGCTGTCGTCGTTCTCGCCGTCGGTCAGGCGCCGCACCGTGCCCAGCACGACCTTGTAGGCGCAGTTGGGCCATGCGCCTACGTTCACGAAATGCGTGCCTTGGCCGCCACGCGGCGCGTTGCCCGAAGGCAGCGGCGGCGGGGGCGGGAACGCCGCGGCGCTGCTGATGCCGATGCTCCAGCTCGCGGTGAGTTCGTGATCGACGGTGTACTGGATGTTGATCGCATTGGTGATCTTCGAACACGGCGTACCGCCGCCGGCGAACTCCTGCAGATCGAGCAGATTCACTTCGCCCCAGTTGTTGATGTGGATGCGATCCAGCGCGTTGGTGAACGCGACCGCGCCGCCCACCGGCGCCGCCTCGTAGACGATGCGCAGATCGACACCGTTCTTCGGTGCGGTCACGGCGTTGCCCGCGCCGTTGCCAGGCGCATCCAGCGCCGCCTGTACCGCGGTGGTGTCGAGGCGGATCAGCGGCCCGTAGAAGCCGTCGTCGAGTCCGTTCTGGTCCACGGCGATCCAACCGTCGGCATCCGGCACCACGACATGCGGCGGCGGCGTGCCCCAGGGCGTGCCCGGCGGCAGTGCGGGCGTCGGCGTGGGATCGGGCGTCGCGCCCGCGCCCTGGATGTAGATCGACTGGAAGGTCCACGCCAGCCCGGTCCCGAAGGTGTCCCACAGGATCAGTCGCGCACCGACCAGCACCGGATACACCAGTCCGCCGGTGATCGGCAGCAGGCCGGGATTGGCCAGATCCTCGTACAGGAAGCGATAGCGCGACGGCGTGCCGCCGATCTGTTTCGGGCAATAGCCGCGCAGCTTGGTGGCGCCGAAGAAACCGTAGCCCGGGCCGCCGTGACCCAGGACCGCGCTGTTGGTCAGGCCGGAGGCGCCGCTGATGTCGCCGTAGATGTGGAAATCGCCGACATGCGTGAACAGCGGATTGTCGAATGGCGGCTGCTGTTCGACGTCGACGCACAGCGATACGCAGAAGCAGGGGCCGACGTTCTCGCGATCCGGCTGCCGCGCGCGCGCCTGGGTTTCGGCCAGCAGCGTGGTGCCGGCGCTTTCGATCCTGAAATACAGATCCGGGCCGCCGGTCCATTCGATGTTGATGAACGGCGAGAACGGCGTGCGCTTGAAGTCCGCGGCGGAGTAGTCGATCCGGAAATGGCCGCTGCCATCGGTGATCGCGCTGCCCAGCGCGTCGTCGGCGAGCCAGTCGGCATCGAATGCGGAGACGGTCGCGCCGGAGACCGGGATCTGTTTGCCGCAGACCGTGACCGTGCCGCAGATCGTCCATGCGCCGAACAGACCGCGGAACCAGCACCACCAGCGGAACGGAATGCAGTAATCCCAGGCCGCGATCAGGTGGTCGTCGCGTTCGCGCCATTGCGGCTGCAGCGTGGTCAACGTGAACTGGCGCGATTTCGGCGGTACGCGCGGCGGTTTCTGCCGCGGCACGGTGCCGCAGTGAACGTCGATTTCGAACGGGCCGCCGTCGTATCGACCCTTGTCGTCGAGCGCGATCTCGAAGCGACCGTCGGCATCGAGCACGGCTTCGCCGAGCAGACGCGTCGATTTTTCGTTGATCTGCGCATCGTCGAGCAGCGTCAGCGTGTCCTTGGGCTGCGCGACCGCGAGCGATACCACGTCCTGCGCCTGCGGTGGCCGGTACAGGCGCAGCGTCGCGCCCGACAGCGGTTCGGAACATTCCTTGCAGATCAGGCCGCAAAGACGGCCTTTGAACAGATGGCGACTCATGGGGTTCTCCTTGAGAGGAAAGCGGAACGCGCGCGGAACATGCGGCCGGGACGGATCGATGCCGGCCGGTGCCGCAGCGATGCGCGCGAGAGGGGGGCGCCGCCATGCACGGACGCCGATCGATGGTCGGCGACCCTTGTGCCGCGCGATGACCGGTGCCGTCGTCGCGACGGGCACGATCGCCCGTGCCGCGCATGGCGCGGGTGTCGTTAGTCGCGCGAAGCCTGCGCATCGCGGCGGTGTCGCCGCGAACGTGCGTCAGCGGAATGCGATGAAGATCGATCTCATGCGAAACATGCGTTGCCTCCTGAGCGTCCCTTGCCAGTTTCGCTCTTCAATGATCCGCCCTGCACGGAAGCAAACGCGCCCGCGTCGCCGATACGGACAGGCGACGGCAGGTTTCTTTCGTCGGATTCAGCGGCTGAATGCCGATCCGCGCTTTCGATGCACCCGGTTCATTCCTGCGCTTCGACCGAGGTGTCCGCTGCGCGCGCTTCCAGCGCCGCCACACGTTCTTCCAGCGCTTCGATCCGCGCGAGCAGGGCGTCGGCGGCGCCGTCGTCGCGGGCGCGCGTCTCCGCAGGTTCCGGGCCGCGCTCCGGCATCGCCGGTTCGCCGCACAGCAGATGCGCGTAGCGGTCTTCGCGCTGGCCGGCGCCGCGCGGCAGCCGGCGCACCAGCGGCGCATCGCGTTCGGCGAGGCGGTCCAGCGCGTGCTTCACGTCGTCGATGCCGGCGAAACGATGCTGGCGTTCGCTGCGCGCCAACAATTCGTGCAGCGTCTGCGGGCCGCGCAGCAGCAGCAGCGCGATCAGGCTGGTCTGCGCCGGCGTGAGGTCGTAGATCTTGTCGAGCCGGTGGTGATAGCGCTCGCTGCGCGCGCCGTATTCGGATTTCACGAGGCCGCGCGGTTCGAGTTGGCGCAGGGCGTGGCCGATCTCTCCGGGGCTGAGATTGGTGACCGGCTCGCGCGCGGTCTTCTGGTTGCAGGCCAGCACGATGTTGTTGAGCGTCAGCGGGTAGACGTCCGGGGTGGTCGCGGCCTTCTCGACGAGACTGCCGAGGATCCGGGCCTCGGCGGGCGTGAGCTGCGGCGGCGGGGCGGGGCTGTCCTGGGCGTTGTCCATGGGTCTGCGGACTCTCTGCGGCGAATCGCACGATTCTGATCCCGCGATTCTAATCGCATGGCGGCGGCTGCACGGTGCCCTGCATGGTCCTGGCGGTATCCTGCACGAGCGTCGGCGCGACCGCCCGGCTTGCCGGAGATTCATGGTGGCGGGCGCACGCTGTCCGCTGGTCCACTTCCCAGGAGTCTCCGATGCGCGCTCACCTCTTCCGTGGCCTGGCGTTGAGCCTGGCCCTGATCGCCGCGCCGACGGCGATGGCAGGCGATCTCACCTGCAAGATGACCTACAACATCTCCGGCTGGTCCGCGTTCTACAAGACCGCCAGCGGTACCGGCGACATCCACTGCAGCAACGGTCAGCGCATGTCGGTCCGCATCGAGACCAAGGGCGGCGGCCTGACCTTCGGCAAATACAAGATCCAGAACGGTTTCGGCGAGTTCGCGAACGTCGACGACATCCGCGACGTGCTCGGCAGCTATGCGACCGCCGAGGCGCATGCCGCGGCCGAGAAAAGCGCTTCGGGCCAGGCGATGACCAACGGCAAGGTGTCGCTGGCGCTGGCCGGGAAGGGCAAGGGCTGGTCGCTGGGCGTGGCCTTCAGCAAGTTCACGATCAGCGCGCGCTGATCGTCGGGCTCAGGTCGCCGACCGCAGCGGACCGCTGCGGTATTGCGGCATCGCGGTGATCATTTCGCCGAGCGAATGCGCCAGCGCATGTTCGGCCAGCAGCGCGGCGTCCGCACCGCGCTGCAGCAGATGTTTCACCGCCTCGTCGCTGTGCGCGCGCGCGAGCACCGGAATGGAGGTCGTGCCGAGCTTGAGCCTTTGCGCGACCTTGCCGGCTTCCAGCGGATCCGGGATGGTCAGCACCGCGAGCGCGGCTTCGCCGGGCATCGCCTCGGCCAGCACGTCGTCGTCGGCGGCGTTGCCGCGGATCGCGGTGTATCCCGCGGCGCGGGCGTTGATGACCTTGTCGCCGTCGGTATCGATCACCATGAAGGGCACGTTCGCGCGCTGCAGCACTTCGGCCAGCTTCACGCCGACACGGCCGTAGCCGATCAGCAGGACGTGACCCTGCGGCGGGCGCGTCGCCGTCGTCTGCACGGTGTCCGGCTTGCGGGTACGCCGCGCCATCAGCGCGAACAGCGGCGGATTGATCAGGATCGAGAGGATCGCGCCGGCGAGGATGAGATCGCGCGATTCGTCCGACATCAATCCGAGCGAAGCGCCCAGTCCGATCAGGATGAAGGAGAACTCGCCGATCTGGGCGAGGCTGGCGGCGATGGTCAGCGCGATGTCGTTGCTCTTGCCGAGCATCCGCACCACCGCCCAGGCCGCCAGCGATTTGCCGATCACGATGATGCCCAGCGTTTCCAGCACCATCAGCGGATGCCGGACGAGGATCATCGGGTCGAACAGCATGCCTACCGACACGAAGAACAGCACCGCGAAGGCGTCGCGCAGCGGCAGCGAATCTTCCGCGGCCTTGTGCCCGAACGGCGATTCGTTGAGCAGCATGCCGGCGAAGAACGCGCCGAGCGCGAACGAGACGCCGAACAGTTCCGCCGCGCCGAAGGCGATGCCCATGGCGCACGCCAGCACGAACAGCGTGAACAGTTCGCGCGAACCGGTGCCGGCGACGCGTTCCAGCAGCCAGGGCAGCACGCGCCGGCCGACGAGCAGCATCAGCGCGACGAAGCCGCCGACCTTCAACAGCGTCGTGAGCAGCGCGGTGCCGAGGCCGCCGGTGTCGGCGCCGCCGTTCGCGGCGAGCGCGGGCACGAGCACCAGCGCGAGCACCATCGCCAGATCCTCGACGATGAGCCAGCCGATCGCGATGCGGCCGCGTTCGCTGTCCAGCAGTCGCGCGGTCTCCAGCGCGCGCAGCAGCACCACGGTGCTCGCCACCGACAGCGACAGGCCGAAGATCAGGCTTTCGCCGTCCGGCCAGCCGAGGCGCGTGCCGAGGAACCAGCCCATCGCGGTGGCCGCGGCCATCTGCACGATCGCCCCGGGCACCGCGATCCGGCGCACGTCCATCAGATCGCGCATCGAGAAGTGCAGGCCGACGCCGAACATCAGCAGGATCACGCCGATTTCCGCGAGCTGGGGCGCGAGGGTTTCGTCGCCGACATAGCCGGGCGTGTGCGGGCCCACCAGCACGCCCGCGAGCAGATAACCGACGATGGGCGAGAACCGCAACCGGTGCGCCAGCAGCCCGAAGACGAAGGCCAGCACGAAGCCGATGCAGAGCATCGCGATGAGCGAGGTGTGATGCGGCATGACCGCACTATAAATGAACGCGCGCCGATTCCCTGTCCGGGCGTTCATGTTTCCGGGCGACGCCGCGCGCACGTTCCGGAACGAGGAAGCCCCCGACGGGCGGGGGCTTCCGGGGTCATGCGTGCGCGCCGGTGTTCAAGAACGTCGGCGCCCGCGGGTCAATCTCCGCGGATCACCACTTGTAGCCGATCCGGCCGTACAGGTAGGCGCCGTTGAAGCCGTTCGGCGACGAAGCGCTGTACGGCAACTGGCCGTTGGTGGAGTTGGCGAACAGCACTTCGTCCGGATACTCGTCCAGCACGTTGTCGGCGCCGAGGGTGAAATCCCAGTTGCCGAGGCTGTAGCTGCCCGAGAGGTCCAGCGTCCACTGCGGATCGAAGGTCTGATCGCGCGAGGTGTCGGCCGGATTGTTGCCGAACAGCACGCTGAACTCGCCGTAGCGGGTGGCGTTCGCGCCGAACTTCCAGTTGCCCAGCGTGTACAGGCCGCCGAACTGGAATTTGTCGCGCGGCGCGCCGACGGTGAGGCGGCCCACTTCGACGCGGCCGATGCGCACCGCGGTCGGATCGATCGCGGTCAGTGCGGCCGGATTCGGCGCGATGCGTTCCACCGTGGTCTTGTTGTAGTTGTAACCGGCGGTGAGATCGAGGCTGCCGTTGCCGAGCAGCCAGCGGTAGGTCGCGATGATGTCCACGCCCTTGGTGCTGGTGTCGATGGCGTTGGTGAAGTAGCGGCCGCCGCCCAGCGCCGGATCGACGGTGGCGTTGAGGAAGTTGCGCACCGCGGTCGAGGTGAGGTTCTCCGACAGCATGATCCGGTCGTCGATGTCGATGCGGTAGGCGTCGATGGTGACGTAGAGATTGTCGACCGGCTTGAGCACCAGGCCCAGGCTGAGGTTCTTCGATTCCTCTGCCTTCAGCGGTTCGGCGCCGAGCGCGACCGCGGCCGGATCGTTGACGCGGAAGGTGCGGATGTCGAACGGCACGCCGCCGATGAAATTGGTGGCGGTCGAGCGGAAGAACTGCTGCTGGAGCGACGGCGCGCGGAAGCCGGTGGAGACGGTGCCGCGCAGGGCGACCGCGTCGCTGAAGTCGTAGCGCGCCGAGACCTTGCCCGAGGTGGTGCTGCCGAAATCGCTGTATTCCTCGCTGCGCACCGCGAGGCCGAGGTTGAACTTGTCGGTGACGTTGGCTTCGAGATCGAGGTAGGCGGCGAAGCTCTCGCGGTCGAAATCGCCGGCATCGTCGGGGCGGAAGCCCGGGAACACCTGCGAGCCCGACGGCGCCGGGGTGCCGCCGGGCAGCAGCACGCCGCCGTTGACGTACGACGACAGTTCGCCCGCGCCCTGCTGGAAGCCTTCGCCGCGCCATTCAAGGCCCCAGGCGACGTTGAGCGCCGAGGCGAGCCAATCCACGTTGAAGCCGCGGGTGACGTCGAGGTTCAGCACGTGCTGGGTGATCTGCAGCTCGCCGGCGTCGAACTGGGTGGGCGAGGTCGGGCCGAGGCTGCGGTTGAGGCTGTTCTCGACACCGAAACTGAGGTCGTTGCGGCCGTAGTTGTAGCTGAGGTCGACATCCCATTCGAGCACGGTCATGCCGCGCAGGCCGACGACGAAGGCGCGGTCTTCGGCGATGTTGCGGATCTGCGGCAGGAAACCGTCGGGATAGATCGCCTGGATGTTGCGGGTGTCGAGCGCGGTACGGAAAAAACCGTTCGACAGCGCGTCGCGGCGACTGGCGTTGGCGAAACCGTAGAAGCTGAGCGCGTCGTTGATCTGCAGGTCGGCGTTGGCGGAGAACGCGTACTGGCGGACTTCCGGATCGCCGTAGCGCTGCACCACCACGCCCGGCGGCGGTGCGGTGCTCGGGCGCACGGTGACGCCGGGCGCCAGCACGTAGGGGCGGGCGCGATCGGTCTGATCCTGGTCGCGGGCTTCGGCGGCGATATGCAGGGCGCCGTTCTCGCCGAGCTTGATGCCGACATCGCCCGACAACTGCGCGGTACGGCCGTCGCCGGCGCTGTACTGGCCGCCGGTGAGGGCGATGCTGCCGCCGCTGTCGCTGCCCTTGAGCACGATGTTGACCACGCCGGCGATGGCGTCGGAGCCGTACTGCGCCGAGGCGCCGTCGCGCAGCACTTCGACGCGCTGGATCGCGGAAATCGGGATGGCGTTGAGGTCCACCGGCGAGGAGCCGCGGCCCTGGCTGCCGTTGAGGTTGATCAGCGCGGTGGTGTGGCGGCGCTTGCCGTTCACCAGCACCAGCACCTGGTCGGGGGCGAGGCCGCGCAGCTGCGCCGGACGCACGGCATCGGTGCCGTCGGTGATGGCCGGGCGCGGGAAGTTCAGCGAGGGCAGGGCGCGGGACAGCGCCGTCGCCAGTTCGGTGGTGCCGGTGGCTTCGAGGGCCGCGGGGGTGATGACGTCGATCGGCGAAGGCGACGAGGCCACGGTGCGCGTGGCGGTGCGCGTGCCGGTGACGACGACGGTTTCGAGGCTGTCGCCCTGGGCGTCCTGTTCCTGTGTTTCGTCCGGGGACTGGGCGAAAGCGGGCACGCTGGCCAACGCGATCAGCAGGCCGAACGTGAGCGGGTGTCGCTTCATGGTGCACTCCTTGTGGAAAAATCGGGCATCCTCGGGATGTAACACGGGCGCGGGAGGGGGTCAAACTAATCATCTGCATGAAGAGATGGAGTCGAGGTTTTTCGGTGCTGACCGGAGTCCGCCCCCCGGCGTAAAATCGCGGCCCGGCGTGGCGCCTGCCGCGTCCCCCGGAGTGTCCCCAGCCCATGATCGCTTTCCGCAATTTCGCCCTCCGCCGGGGCGAGCGCCTGCTGTTGTCCGATGTCGACCTGGCCCTGCATGCCGGCTGGCGAGTGGGCGTGGTCGGCCGCAACGGCACCGGCAAGTCGTCGCTGTTCGCCGCGCTGATGCGCGAGCTGGAGCCCGACAAGGGCGATCTGGACCTGCCGGGCAAGGCGCGGATCGCCAGCGTGGCCCAGGAAACGCCGTCGCTGCCCGACCCGGCGCTGGACTTCGTGCTGTCGGGCGATGTCGAGGTGCATGCGGCGGTGCAGGCCGAGGCCAACGCCTTCGCGGCCGAAGACTGGGAAGCGGTGGCCGAGGCCCATCACCGGCTCGAAGAACTGAACGGCTACGACGCCGCGGCCCGCGCCGGCAAACTGCTGCACGGCCTCGGCTTTCCGGCCGAGACCCATCCCAAGCCGGTGTCGGACTTCTCCGGCGGCTGGCGGGTGCGCCTGAACGTGGCGCGCGCGCTGATGACCCCCAGCGACCTGCTGCTGCTGGACGAACCGACCAACCATCTCGATCTCGATGCGGTGGTGTGGATGGAGGAATGGCTGCGGCGCTATCCCGGCACCCTGCTGGTGATCTCGCACGATCGCGAATTCCTCGACAACGTCACCACCCACACGCTGCATCTGCACGACGGCAAGGCCAAGCTTTACGCCGGCAATTACACCCAGTTCGAGCGCCAGCGCGCCGAGCACCTGCGCCAGCAGAACATCGCGTTCGAGAAGGAACAGGCCGAGCGCGCGCACCTGCAGAAGTTCATCGACCGCTTCAAGGCCAAGGCCAGCAAGGCCAAGCAGGCGCAGTCGCGCATGAAGCGCCTGGAGAAGTTGTCCGGCACCGAAGCGGTGCGCGCCGAGCGCGAATTCCGCATCGATTTCCCGGCGCCGGCGAAGATGCCGTTCGCGCTGATGCGCCTGAACGATGCGGATTGCGGGTATGGCGCCGACGCGACGATCCTGCACAACGTCGGCTTCGGCCTGGAAGCCGGCGACCGCATCGGCCTGCTCGGCCCGAACGGTGCGGGCAAGTCGACGCTGGTCAAGACGCTGGTCGGCGAGCTGCCGCTGCTGGCCGGCGAGCGCTACGCGCATCCTGACCTGCGCATCGGCTACTTCGCGCAGCACACGGTGGAGTCGCTGGTCGAAGGCGCATCGCCGATCGATCACCTGCGTGAGTTGTCGCCCGATTCACCGACGCAGGCGTTCCGCGACTTCCTGGGCAAATGGTATTTCCCCGGCGACCGCGCGTTCGAGAGCATCGACGGCTTTTCCGGCGGCGAGAAGGCGCGACTGGCGCTGGCGCTGATCGCGTGGCGGCAGCCGAACGTGCTGCTGCTCGACGAACCGACCAACCATCTCGACCTCGACATGCGAGAGGCGTTGGCCGAAGCGCTCAGCGACTTCGACGGCGCGATCGTGATGGTCTCGCACGATCGGCATCTGATCGGCCTGGTCTGCGACACCTTCGTGCGCGTGGCCGACGGCGTGGTCGAACCCTTCGACGGGGATCTCGACGAATACGCGGCCTGGCTGCGCACGCGCTCGGGCGGCGAGCAGAAGAAGAACGAAGCGAAAGCGGCGAAGCCCGCGGCGGCCGTGGTGGAATCGAAGCCTGCGCCGCCGCCGGCGCCCGCTGCGCCCGCGAAGAAGATCAATCCGCACAAACTGGCCAAGGCCGAAGCGCGGGTGGGCGAACTGGAGGCGCGGCTGGCGCAGATCGAAACCGAACTCGCCGACCCCGCGGCGTGGACCGACGGCGGCAAGCGCGCCGCCGATCTCGGCCGCGAGCAGCAGACGCTGCGTGGCCAGCTGGAATCGGCGGAAGCGGAGCTGCTCGCGCTGTACGAATGAGCGCGGCTGCGCCGGCCTATCCCGTCACGCAGACCACGCAGAACGACGATCCGTCGTTCCGCGGCGCTCTGTTGCCCCTCGTGCGCTCCTGCGGCCGATACAGCGCGTACAGCGACGTCTCCTCCAGTTCGATCCGCTCGGCCAGCAGCGAGGTGATCACCTCGAGGTCGCGCGAGAACGCGTCCCGGTTCAGCAAGGTCACGCCGATCTCGGTGTAGTGCCGCGTGAACAGCAGGGCGAGCCGTGCCATGCCCGCCATCTTGGCGCAGGTACGCTCCAGGTCTTCCAGGGCGTCGCCATCGTTCGCCGCGCACCTGAACAGGTAAGCGTAGAAGTGTTCGTTCTCTTCCTCGATGTGGCGCATCAGGCCGTCCCGCAACCGCGCGAGCGTGCCGGGAATCTTCGCGAACTGGCGGTGCCGTGCGTGATCGTCAAGGCGGATCAGCAGGTCGCGCAGCGCCGCGTGGTCCGACATCAGGTGTTTGATCAGCGCGGGGTCGTAGTCCGGATGGCCCGTTGCGCCCGCGCCGGTCATTCCCTGCAGGCGGCTGTTTTTCTCATCGATGCCGTGGATGTTCAGCGAAAACATGATCCTGATCCGTGGGCGCCTTGCGCCCCGTTGAAAAGCGTTCCGACAATCTGGTCGCCGGTACCGGCATCGATGGACGGCATGCCTGCCTGCGACCTCCCGGAAGACGCGTCACCATCGACACGATTCCCCCCACGAGGATGCGCAGCAAAAGAAATGCCAACGCCGGGCGCATTTTTGTGGGTGTCGTCGCACATCGATGCGGGGAGGCGGTACGGCTGCGATGTTCACGGCGACGCGCTGCGGTCGTCGCGTCCGTGTTCGCGTCGTTTTCGCGATCGATCGGCGGGTTCCGCGATGCCTGCGGCGCGGATACGACAGGTGCCGCGATGGCGATCCCGCCATCCGGTGACGCGCTGGGGCAGATTGGGTCGGAATTCATCCGTGCGCAGCGGGAGTCCCGCATTTTCGCGCTGTTTCATGGGCATTTTGCGTCGCTTCGATTGACGTGCCCGATTGGTTTCCGCGTTTGAATCGATGCGCTGGCGTTTCGTGCTCCGCGCTTCGCGCGGCATCGCCATGCGTCTTCGGGATGCCTGTCCGAAGCGCTATCCCCGGACCTGCGTGGTGCCTGCGGACGCGGCCCCGGCCGCGCCCGCAGGCTTCGCATCACTTCGCGATCAACACCAGCAGCGACCGCCCCTGCAGGCCGTACACCGTCCACTCTCCGCCGATGAACGCTTCCGAGCCCGGCAGCGCGACCGTGTTCGGGCCTTCGTTCCAGGTGGCGGTGTCGGTGACGCGGTACCACTGCTTGCCGGTGCCCGGCCACGGCAGGGTGAAGTTCACGTTGCCCGACCAGCCGTTGTAGGCCACGTAGATCGCGCTGGCGCTGTCGCCGAATTCGCTGCCGTCGACGCGCCAGGCGATGGCGTGGTTGCTGGTGCTGTTGAAATACGCGGCGTCGGCCACGCCGCCGTCCGGCTTGAACCAGCGCAACTGCTCCATCACGTTGCCGTTGTTGTCGATGCCGGAATAGAAATTCAGCGGACGCAGCGACGGATGCGCCTTGCGGAAGGCGATCATGCGCCGGGTGAAGGTCTCGAAGTCGGCCTCGACCGTGCTGCGGGTCCAGTACAGCCAGTTCGCCGGGGAATCGAGGTTGTAGACGTTGTTGTTGCCGAACTGGGTGCGCAGCGCTTCGTCGCCGCCAGTGAACATCGGCGTGCCGGCGCTGAGCATCATGAAGCCCATGCCGGTGCGCGCGGCGCGGCGCTGGTCGACGACGATGCCGCCCTGGTTCCAGCTGTGGTTGTTGTCGTCGCCGCCGTCGGACGGGCCGTACGGCCAGGCCTGGTTGTTCTGCTTGCTGTTGTAGCTGTAGAGGTCGTTCAGGGTGAAGCCGTCGTGCGCGACCATGAAATTGACCGAATGCCACGGCTTGCGGCCGTCGTCGCCATAGAGGTCGGACGAACCGGCGAAGCGCGAGGCCAGCGTGCCCATGGTCACCACTTCGATGCCCATCTGGTTCTGCTTCTTGCGCAGCGCGTCGCGGTACATGCCGTTCCACTCGGCCCAGCCGGTGGGGAAGCCGCCGACCTGATAGGAATTGCCGCCGATGGCCCACGGTTCCGCGATCAGGTCGAGGCCGCTGCCGCCGGCCGCCGGACGCGGCGGGAGTTCGTTGACGATGCGGTTGAGCGCGTTGTTCGCGTCCATCTTGTCGAAGTTGAAGCAGCCGTGCTGGCAGGTGTTGCCGAGCACCGAGGCCAGGTCGAAGCGGAAGCCGTCGACGCCCAGCGCGTCGCGCCAGTAGGCCAGCGAGTCGATGATGAGGTTCTGCGCGATCGGGTTGCGGGTGTTGTAGTTGCCGCCGACGCCGGTGTTGTCCCAGGAATACTGGTAATCGCTGGTCAGCGAGTAATAGGTCGGGTTGTCGAGTCCGCGCCAGGAAGTGATGTTGTAGACGGTCAGGCCGTCGCTGCCGCCCCACGACCCGCCTTCGCCGGTGTGGTTGTAGACCACGTCGATGTAGACCTTGATGCCGGCATCGTGGAAGGCCTTCACCATCGCGCGCCATTCTTTCGTCGGGCCGCCGGGGGTCTTGTCGGACGAATAGCGGCGATCCGGCGAGAAGTAGTTGAGGGTCATGTAGCCCCAATAGTTGTCGCCGTTGGCGGAATTGGGGTCGATGTCGTTCTGGTCGTTCTGGGTTTCCTGCACCGGCAGGAATTCGACGGCGGTGACGCCCAGCGAGGCCAGATGCGCCGCCTTCAGCGCCGCACCGGCGTAGGTGCCGCGCTTGGCCAGCGGAATCGAAGTGTCGTTCATGGTCAGGCCGCGCACGTGCACTTCATAGACGATGTCGTCCTTCAGCGCGCGCGTCGGCTTGGTGCCGGTCGACGTGGTGATGGTGCCCAGCGCGATGCTCTTGCTGGCGCAGAGGGCGCTGTCCTTGTTGCGGTGCGTGGCGCCGGACGCGTAGATGGTGCCGTCGGTGCAGGTCGCGGTGTTGGGATCCTGGCTGATCTCGCGCGCGTACGGATCGATCAGCAGCTTGTTCGGATTGAAGCGGTTGCCGCTGGCGTCGACATCGGTGATGAAGCCGACGCCGCTGCCCTTGGTCCAGCCGCTGTTGTAGGGCCAGTTCGGGCCCCAGGCGCGATAGCCGTAATAAACGGTACCGGTGATGCCGTGGGTGTTCTTGATGGTGGTGACCGGGATATTGACCTCCCAGTTCTGGGTGGTCGCGTTCTTGGTCAGCGTGTAGCGCGCGGCCTCGTGGGCGCCAGTCGGCGCCGAGTACAGCCACACCTCGATCCGGGTCGCCCGCGACGAGTACACGCGGAAGCGGAGGTTGGCCATGCTGGCGTCGTAGCGTGCGCCGAGGTCGTAGGCGTTGATCGCGGCGTCGGCCCGGCCGGGCGTCCACGTCAGCAACAGGGCGAGCAGCAGGGCGCCCGCGGTGCGAATCCAATGTGACATCGTCCATTCCTTCTCGTGGGTTGCGGAATGCGGTCGCGGCATCGCTCTGCGGCACGCCACGCCGTCCGTGCGGTGCGCACTATGGCCCGATGTGCGAACGCACATGGTCGTGGCTGGGCGGTCTGGAATCGTATTCACCGCGGATGCCGTCGAAATGCGGCCCGATCGCCGCAGTTGCGTCCTTCGGCGCCCTGCGGCCTTGAAACTTTCGCGCCGGGCCCCAGAATGGCGCCCACTCGCGCTCATTCCCGGTTCCCATGCCCATTTACGCTTTCGAATGTGACGCCTGCGGCCATGCGTTCGACCGTCTGCAGAAGATGTCCGACCCCGATCCGACCGAATGCCCCGAGTGCGGGGCGCCGAAGATCCGGCGGCAATTGACCGCGCCCGCCTTCCGACTATCGGGCAGCGGCTGGTACGAGACCGACTTCAAGAAGGACGGCGACAAAAAGCGCAATCTCACCGAGAAGGGCGACGCGCCCAAGGCCGAAGGCAAGGCCGATGCCGCCCCCGCCGCGAGCGCCCCCGCCAAGACCGAGGCCGCGCCCGCGGCCAAGCCGGCCAGCGACGCCAAGCCGGCGGGCTGAGCGCTTGCCGCGGCCGGCCGTCGGCGACTCGAAAACCGATCGCGATGAGCGTTTTTCACCAACCTGCTAGGGTTGCGCGATGAAGACTTCCCGCTCCGTCCTGTTTCTCGCCCTGCTCGCGGCCAGCGTCTCGTCGCCCGCGCAGTCTCCTTCCACGCCCCCGGCCGCGAGGCCCGCATCCGCCGCGCCGGCGCCCGGGGTCAGCACCAGTCTGCTGACCCACGCCTTCATGACCGCGATCAACCGGCACTGCGGCAACGCCTATGCCGGCCGGGTCCTGGTGGATACCCCCGCGACTCCGGATTCGCCGTTCGCCGGCAAGCCCCTGGTGATGCACGTGCGCGATTGCGGCGACGACGAGGTGCGGATCCCGTTCCATGTCGGCGAGGATCATTCGCGGACCTGGGTGTTCCGGCGGGTGCCGGCGGGGCTGCAACTGAAGCACGATCACCGCCACCAAGACGGCAACCCCGATGCGGTCACGATGTACGGCGGCGACAGCAGCGGCGGTCGGCTGACCAACAAGGGGCTGATCCGCATCGAATTCCCGGTCGATGCCGAGTCCATCGCCAGCTTCAAGGCCAATGGGCTGCCGGCTTCGGTGGCGAACACCTGGGCGGTCGAACTGTCGCAGGACCGCTTCGTCTATGAACTGTCGCGCCCGAACGGGCGGCTGTTCCGGGTCGAATTCGATCTGGCGAACCCGGTCGTGCCGCTGCCGCCGCCGCCGTGGGGAACCACGCCCTGAGGCGCCGCCGTCCTGAATGACGAAGCCCCGCAGATGCGGGGCTTCGTCTTTACAGCGGTCGGAAGATTCAGCGCAGGCCGAAACGCGCCCGGCAGCCTTCGTCCACCCACAGACCCTGCTTCTTGTCGTAGCCCCAGCTGCGGCCCTGCACGCAGGGCGAGTTCGACAGGGTTTCCAACAGCACCGGCGTGCCGCGGGCCTTGTCCCAGGTGCAGCTCTGGCGACGGCCGTTCTCGCTGGCGCAGGTGGTGCTGTAGCGGCCGCCGCTGTCGCCGACGCGGAACACGCCGCGACAGCCCTTGTCCACCCAGATCGCGCCGTTGCGCAGGCCCCAACTGCTGCCCTGGCGGCACGGGGTGTCCGACAACTGGCGGATCAGGTCGGCCTGCCCATGGAGATTGCGGCCGCATGCCTTGTAGCGGCCGTCGCTGCTTTCGCAGCGGACCTCTTCGCCCGCGAACTGCGGGCCGAACTCGCCGCGACAGCCGCCGGAGACCCAGACCTTGCCGGCGGTCGCGCCCCAGTTCCTGCCCTTCACGCAGTCAGTGGCCGACATCTGCCGGACCAGCCGGGTCTGGCCGGGCCAGGACACGTCGCAGGTTTCGCGGCGACCTTCCTTGCTCTCGCAGCGGACGCTGTCCTTGTCGAACAGTTGCGCCTGCGCCACCGGCGCGTTGGCGCAGGCGGCGAAGGCGAGGAGCAGGCTGGCGAGCAGACGGAGGCTGGGCATGGCGGGAGGTCCTTTTTCTGGAACGATTGTGCGTGGGCGGTCAGCGATTGTTCGGCGCGAACACGGCGCTGCAGCCGGTGTTCACCCAGAGTTTGCCGCGGCGGTTGTAGCCCCAGCTGGACCCCTGGAAGCAGGGGCGGCGGGACAGTTTCTGCAGCAGGCGCGGCGGGCCGCGGGTGTGGTCCCACGTGCATTCGTTGTATTTGCCGTTGTAGCTCTCGCAGGTGACGCGATAGCCCTCGGTGGAGCCGTCCTTCACGCTGAAGATGCCGCGGCAGCCCAGGTTCACCCAGAGCTTGCCGTTGCGCAGGCCGAAGTTGCGGTCGAGGGTGCAGGTGGTGCCCGACAACTGGCTCACCAGGGCGGGGGTGCCGTAGAGGTTGCTGCCGCATTCCTTGTATTTGCCGTCGGTGCTTTCGCAGCGGATTTCGCCGCTGCCGATGGCGCCGTCGCCGGAGGCGACGAACAGGCCGCGGCAGCCGCCGCTGACCCGCACTTGGCCGTTGCCGCTCGACCAGTTCTGACCGGCGACGCAGCGGGTGCCCGACAGCTGTCGGATCAGTTTGGCGGTGCCGCGCCACGGGACCGGGCAGGTCTGGCTGCGGCCTTCCTGGCTTTCGCAGCGGATGCCGCCGGCGGAGGTGTCGATTTCCTCGGTGAACTCGGCGCGGCAGCCGCCGCTGACCCAGATCTGGCCGGGCGTGGAGGACCAGGTCTGGCCTTGGATGCAGGCGGTGTTCGACAACTGTCGGACCAGTTTCGACATGCCCTGCCAGGTCGGGCGGCAGGTCTTCTGGCGGCCGTCGGTGCTCTCGCAGCGGAGGGTGTGCGGAGAGGCGGGGTCGCTGACGCCGTTGCCGGCCAGCGACTGGGCGATATCGGTGCGGATCTGGCTGAAGGTCCAGCGCGAGAACCGCACCTGATCCAGATAGAACCGCATCTGGTCGTCGGGGATGGTGCGGCCGTCGGACTGTTCGCTGTATTCGAGACCGATCACCCGCCGCTGGTCCTCGACCGGCAGCTCCCACAGCCGTTCCGGCGCATAGGCCTTGGTCTCCACGCCGCCCGGCGCCGCCTGCGCCATGGCCAGTGCGGGCATCAGCGCGATGCCGCCGGCCAGCGCGAGGAGAAGCAGGGGGGCGGCGAATCTTCGCGAACGTGTCCGCGACGACAAGGTTCGCGACAGCAGGGCTCGCGACAACAGGGGGGGCTGGCGTTCCATCTCGGGCTCCTCTGGGGCGGGTATCGGTGCGTCGCGGGCGGACGATCGGGCGCGGCGGTGGCGACAGGCCGCGCCCGGCCGCCGCAACCGCTAAAATGCGCGGTCTCCGGCAGACGCCGGAATCCTACACCCGGAGTTCCCCCATGCGTACCCACTTCTGCGGCCTCGTCGACGAGGCGCTGATCGGCCACACCGTGACCCTGTGCGGCTGGGTCAACAAAGCCCGCGTCCAGAGCCATCAGGCCTTCGTTGATCTGCGCGACCACGAGGGCATCGTGCAGGTACTCATCGAGAGCGACCAGCCCGAGCTGTTCAAGGCGGCCGGCGAACTCGGCCACGAGGACTGCGTGCGCGTCACCGGCACGGTGCGCGCGCGCTATGCCGCGAACGACAAGATCCGCAGCGGCAAGGTCGAGATCGTGCCGACCGCGATCGAGATACTGAACAAGGCCGAGCCGCTGCCGTTCCACGCCCACGAGAACGCCGGCGAGGACGTGCGCCTGAAATACCGCTATCTCGACCTGCGCCGCCCCGAGATGCAGCAGATGATGCGCACCCGCATCCGGCTGGTGCAGGCGCTGCGCCGCTGGCTGGACGCGCGCGGCTTCCAGGACATCGAAACCCCGATCCTCACCAAGGCCACGCCGGAAGGCGCGCGCGACTTCCTGGTGCCGGCGCGCATGCATCCGGGCGAGTTCTACGCGCTGCCTCAGTCGCCGCAGCTGTTCAAGCAGATCCTGATGGTGGCCGGCTTCGACCGCTACTACCAGATCGCGCGCTGCTTCCGCGACGAAGCGCTGCGCGCCGACCGCCAGCTCGAATTCACCCAGCTCGACATGGAATTCGCGTGGGTGGGCGAGCGCGACGTGCAGGACGCCACCGAAGCGATGATCCGCGAGGTCTTCCGCGAAGTGATGGATGTGGAACTGGGCGAGTTCCCGCGCATGACCTACGCCGAAGCCATGCGCCGCTACGGTTCGGACAAGCCCGACCTGCGGATCGCGATGGAGTTCACCGACATCGCCGACCTGGTGAAGACCTGCGAGTTCAAGGTGTTCACCGACTGGGCGAACCACGAGGACGGTCGCGTGATCGCGCTGCGCGCACCGGGCGGTGCGGCGCTGTCGCGCAAGCAGATCGACGACATCGGCGCGCACGCCGCGAAGTACGGCGCCAAGGGCGTGGCCTGGATGAAGATCGAGGACGCCGCGAAGGGCCGCGACGGCGTCAATTCGCCGATCGCCAAGTTCCTCGACGACGCCACCCTCGCCGCCATCCTGCAGGCGACCGGCGCGCAGAGCGGCGATGCGATCTTCTTCGGCGCCGCGTCGTACAAGACCGCCAGCGATTTCATGGGCGCCGTGCGCCTGAAGCTCGGCAAGGACCTCGATCTGGTCGACGCCGGCTGGAAGCCGCTGTGGGTCACCGACTTCCCGATGTTCGAGTGGGACGACGAGGCGCAGCGCTACGTCGCCCTGCATCATCCCTTCACCGCGCCCGCGGTCGACGACGAGGCCGATCTGCGCGCGAACGCGAAGACCGCGGTGTCGCGCGGCTACGACATGGTGCTCAACGGCAACGAGATCGGTGGCGGTTCGATCCGCATCCACCGCTCCTCGATGCAGTCGGCGGTGTTCGACCTGCTCGGCATCGGCCGCGAAGAAGCCGAGCTGAAGTTCGGCTTCCTGCTCGACGCGCTGCGCTACGGCGCGCCGCCGCACGGCGGCATCGCCTTCGGCATCGACCGCATCGCCGCGCTGATGGCGGGCACCGAATCGATCCGCGACGTCATCGCCTTCCCCAAGACCACCACCGCGCAGTGCCTGATGACCGGCGCGCCGTCGCCGATCCCGGACGCGCAGCTGGCCGAGGTGCATGTGCAGGTGCGGCCGACCGAGGCGTGATGCCCCCACGCCAACCCTCTCCCGCGTGCGGGGGAGGGCGATTCGCGCGCAGCGCGAATGGGAATGGGCTTTTCGCGCGATGTCGCGTACGTACCATCGATGCATGAAGCGGGAATCCTCATGACTTTTGCCATCCGCCGCGCCACCCCCGCCGACGCCGAACGCGTCGCCGACATCGCGCGGCGCAATTTCACCGAGACCTTCGGGCATCTGTATCCGCCGGAGGATCTCGCGTATTTCCTGCGCACCAGCTACATCGCCGAGACCCAGCGCGAGGCGCTGGAGGATCCGCGTTATGCGGCGTGGCTGCTCGAAGAGGGCGACGAGGCGATCGGGCATATCCTCGTCGGCCCCTGCGGACTGCCGCATGCCGATGTCCGCGAGGGCGACGGCGAGATCAAGCGTCTCTACATCCTGCAGCGCGCGCACAACGGCGGCTGGGGCGCGCAGCTGATGCAGTGCGCGATGGACTGGCTGCTGCGCGATGGCCCGCGCACGCTGTGGGTGGGCGTGTGGAGCGAGAACTTCGGCGCGCAGCGGTTCTACGGTCGCTACGGATTCGGGAAAGTCGGCGAATACCTGTTCCCGGTCGGCGCCACCAACGATCACGAATTCATTTTCCGTCGCCCTGCGGATGCGCCGCAGCGCTGAGCGCGGCGTGATGGAGACCCGGCCGTGAGGGTCGCGCTGATCGGCGACTCCATTCGCATGAACGCGCAGCCGTTCGTCCGCGAACGCCTGCCGCCGGGGGTCTCGCTGCGGGCGCCCGACGTGAACTGCGAGTCGTCGCGCAGCGTGCGCGCTCACCTCGACGCATGGCTGCCGCCGGGGACGTTCGATGTGCTCCACATCAACTGCGGTCTGCACGACATCCGTTACGACCCCGGGCGTTCGCATCCGGTTTGTCTTCCGCACGAATACGCGGACAACCTGCGCGCGATCTTCGACGCGCTGACGCGGGGCGGCGCGACGATCGTCTGGGCCACCAGCACGCCGATCGACGAGGTGCGGCACAACGCCGTCAAGGCGTCGCGGCGGTATCGGGCGGATCTGCTCGAATACAACCGCATCTCCGTCGAGATCGCGAATGCCTGCGGCATCCGTGTCCATGATCTGCATGCGAAGTTGTTGCGGACGTCGATCGACGAGATGCAGAGCAACGACCAGCCGATCGACGACCTGCTGCTGCCCGACGGCGTCCATTTCACGCCCGCCGGCAACGCGCGCATCGGCGCCCATATCGCCGACGCGATCCTCTCGGCGGTGCGCTGAAGGCGCGAGACGGGACTTGCGATCCCGGCCGGCGATGCCCATGTCGCGATGAACGCCCCACAGGACGCCCGCCCGTCATGCCGACGACCTCCGATCTTCCCGGCGATGCGCCATCCGCCGCCAAGGCGCCGCCCGTGCTGCTCGTCCACGGCATCTGGAACGCCAAGGCCTGGCTGGCGCCGTTCGCCCTGCGCCTGCGCGGCGAGGGGCTCGCGCCGCGGCTGTTCGGCTACGACAGCGTGCTCCGCGATCCGGCGCTGGCCGGTGACCGCCTGATCGCCCATCTGCGCCGGCATCCGGTCGAACTGCTGGTCGGCCACAGCCTCGGCGGGCTGGTCATCCTGGAAGCCCTGCGCCGCGCGCCCGAACTGCCGGTGCGGCGGGTGGTCTGCCTGGGCTCGCCCCTGCGCGGCAGCGGGGTGGCGACGGCGATCGGCGGTCGTCCGCCGCTGTCGCTGTTGCTCGGGCGCAGCCGCGGTCTGCTCGAAACCGGTTGCGCCCCCTGGCAGGGACCGGCGGCGGTCGGCGTGGTGGCCGGCAACCGCGCCCGCGGGGTGGGCGGCTGGTTCACCCGGATGGACGGCGACTCCGACGGCACCGTGACCGTGGCCGAGACCCACCTGCCGGGCCTGGCCGACCACTGCGTCGTCCCCGCCAGCCACAGCGGCCTGGTCATGTCCGCCGACGCGGCCCGCCAGGCCGGGCATTTCCTGCGCCACGGACGATTCGCCGGCTGATCTTCGGGCCGATCGTCCGGCCAATCCCGGTGCCCTCCGCGCATTGTGGGTAAAATGCCCGGCTTGGCATTCCGACAGGTGCGTCACGTCCATGGGTAGAGGCCCTTCCATCGAAGCGCGCAAGAACGCGGTCGACGCGCAGCGCGGCAAGATTTTCACCAAGATCATCCGCGAGATCGGCGTCGCCGCGCGCGCCGGCGGCGGCGATCCCAACGGCAATCCGCGCCTGCGCACCGCCGTCGACAAGGCGCTCGGCGTGAACATGTCGAAGGACGTGATCGAGCGCGCGATCAAGAAGGCCACCGGCGAACTCGAAGGCGTCGAATACGAGGAAGTGCGCTACGAGGGCTACGCCCCGGGCGGCGTCGCGGTGATCGTCGACTGCCTCACCGACAACAAGGTCCGCACCGTGGCCGACGTGCGCCACGCGTTCAGCAAGTGCGGCGGCAACATGGGCACCGAAGGTTCGGTGTCCTTCATGTTCAAGAAACACGGCGTGCTGTCGTTCGCGGCCGGCGCCGACGAAGAGAAGATCACCGAAATCGCGATCGACGCCGGCGCCGACGATGTCGTGGTGTATCCCGAAGACGGCGCGATCGACGTGCTGACCGCCCCCGACGCCTTCCCTGCGGTGAAGGCCGCGATGGACGCCGCCGGTCTGGTCGCCGACATCGCCGAGGTCACCTGGCGCGCCGACAACGACAGTCCGGTCTCCGGCGAAACCGCGCAACAGGTGGTCAAGCTGCTGCGTTGGCTGGAGGACATGGACGACGTGCAGAACGTGTATTCCAACGCCGAGCTCGGCCAAGACGCGTACGCCTGAAGCACGAAGGCCGAGCGAATCCAGTGACACGCATCCTCGGCATCGATCCCGGTTCGCAGCGCACCGGCGTGGGCATCATCGATGTCGACGCCGCGGGGCGCCCCAGCCATGTCTTCCATGCGCCGCTGAATCTGCTGGCGAACGACGGCGACGGCGACGGGCGCGAGGATTTTCCGCTGCGATTGAAGCGATTGCTCCAAGGGCTGACCGATATCATCGAGACCCATCGCCCCGACGAAGTGGCGATTGAAAAGGTATTCATGGCCCGCAACCCCGATTCGGCGCTCAAACTCGGCCACGCCCGCGGCGCGGCGATCTGCGCCGCGGTCCAGCGCGACCTGCCGGTGCACGAATACGCGGCCAAGGAGGTCAAGCTGGCGGTGGTCGGCAGCGGCGGCGCCGACAAGGCCCAGATCCAGCACATGGTCGGCATCATGCTCAATCTGAAGGGCAAGCTGCAGGCGGACGCCGCCGATGCGCTGGCGGTCGCGATCACGCACGCGCACGTGCGCGCGACCGCGCACCGGCTGGGCGTGAGCACGCGCGCGGCCTGGGGCAAGCGCTGATCCGCGCGACATCATTCTCTTTTCCTCTTCACGGTATCCATCCATGCATGCGGCATTGAACCAGAACCTGTTCCTGATCAAAGAACACTCCGGCATCTTCAAGGCCGCCAACAATTACGACGTGTTCGATGCGGCGAGCGGCGCGAAGCTCATCGAATGCCGTGAACCGAATCTTGGCTTTTTCACCAAGCTTTTCCGGTTCACCGATTACAAGCGGATGACCCCGTTCGAAGTGGTGTTGACCGATACCGACGGGCGCAGGGTGCTCACGGTGCGCCGCGGCGTGTCGCTGTTCCTGTCCAAGGTCGAAGTGCTGGACGGCAGTGGCCGCCTGGTCGGCGGCTTCAAGCAGAAGCTGTTCTCGATCGGCGGTGCGTTCCGCGTTCTCGACGCGCGCGACAACGAGGTCTGCGTCCTCAAGGGCAAATGGACCAGTTGGGAGTTCAAGTTCCTCCGCGGCGAGAAGGAGCTCGCGGTGGTGAGCAAGAAATGGAACGGGCTGGGCAGGGAACTGTTCACCAGCGCCGACAATTACGTGCTGTCGATCGGCGATCGGGTGCCGGCGGACGACGATGTCCGCATCCTGATCATGGCCGCGGTGATGTGCATCGACATGGTGCTGAAAGAGTAATCCCGGCGCCATGCGGAGACGATCATGATCGGACGTTTGAAAGGCATCCTGATCCACAAGCAGCCGCCCTGGCTGGTGATCGACGTGCACGGCGTCGGCTACGAACTGGAAGCGCCGATGAGCACCTTCTACGACCTGCCCGAGGTCGGCCGCGAAATCGTGCTGTTCACGCATTACGCGCAGAAGGAAGACAGCGTGTCGCTGTACGGCTTCCTGCGCGATGGCGAACGCCGCCTGTTCCGCGACGTGCAGAAGGTCAGCGGCATCGGCGCGAAGATCGCGCTGGCGGTGCTGTCGGGCGCCAGCGTCGACGAGTTCGCGCGGCTGATCCAGACCGGCGACGTGACCGCGCTCACCCGCATTCCCGGCATCGGCAAGAAGACCGCCGAGCGCATGGTCGTGGAACTGCGCGATCGCGCGGCGGATTTCGCGACCGGGACCAGCGCGCCGATCGCCGGCATGCCCGCCGATGCGCAGTCCGAAGCGACCAGCGCATTGCAGCAGCTCGGCTACAAGCCGGCCGAAGCCGCACGCATGGCGCGCGACGCCACCGCTGCCGGCGACGATGCCGCCACCATCATCCGCAAGGCGCTGCAGTCCGCGCTGCGATGATTCCCCACCGACATCCACGCTTCGAGGGCCATCCGGCTTTCTTCCGATGAGCACAGCTTCCTCCAACGGTTCTTCGCCGGCGCATGGCGCGCACGGCGGTCACGGCAAGGCGGGCATGGCCGCGCTGGTCGCGGGTGCGGTCGGCGTGGTGTTCGGCGACATCGGCACCAGCCCGCTGTACACCATCAAGGAAATGTTCCATCCGCATTTCGGCCTCACCCCCGATGCGGAAACGGTGAAGGGCCTGCTCTCGCTCGGGTTCTGGTCGCTGCTGCTGGTGGTCACCCTGAAGTACGTGATCGTGATCATGCGCGCCGACAACGAAGGCGAGGGCGGCATCATGGCCCTGACCGCGCTGGCGCAGCGCAGCCTGAAGACGGGCTCGCGCATGAGCTACACGGTCGGCATCCTCGGCATCTTCGGCGCGGCGCTGTTCTTCGGTGACGGCATGATCACCCCGCCGATCACCGTGCTCGGCGCGGTCGAGGGCCTCGAGGTCATCTCGCCGGTGTTCAAGAACTGGGTGCTGCCGATCAGCGTGGTCATCCTGACGGGTTTGTTCGCGTTCCAGCGCTTCGGCACCGCCAAGGTCGGCAAGGCCTTCGGTCCGATCATGATCACCTGGTTCGTGGTGATCGCGGCGTTCGGCCTGTGGAACATCGTCCAGAACCCGATCGTGCTGAAGGCGATGAATCCCTACTGGGCCTGGCATTTCTTCGCCACCCACAACTGGCACGCGGTGCTGATCCTCGGCGCGGTGGTGCTCACCGTCACCGGCGGCGAGGCGCTGTATGCCGACCTCGGCCATTTCGGCAAGGCGCCCATCCGCTGGGGCTGGTTCGGCTTCGTGTTGCCGGCGCTGACGCTGAATTACTTCGGCCAGGGCGCGCTGCTGCTGGCGAATCCGGCCGCGGTGGCCAACCCGTTCTACATGTCGATTCCCGCCTGGGCGCAGATCCCGATGCTGGTGCTGGCCACCATCGCCGCGGCGGTCGCCTCGCAGGCGGTGATCACCGGCGCGTTCTCGGTGACCCGGCAGGCGATCCAGCTCGGTTACGTGCCGAGGCTGGCGATCCGCTACACCTCGAAGGACACCATCGGCCAGATCTACGTGCCGTCGATCAACTGGATGCTGTTCGGTGCGGTCATCCTGCTGGTCTTCAGCTTCCGCAGCTCCACCGCGCTGGCCACGGCCTACGGCCTGTCGGTTACCGGCACGATGCTGATCGATACGCTGCTGCTGGCGATCGTCGCCTACACCCGTTGGCCGGACACGCGGCGCTGGGTGCTGCCGTTGTGCGGCCTGTTCCTGTTCATCGACTGCGCCTTCCTGTTCGCCAACGGCGCCAAACTGCTGACCGGCGTCGGCGCCTGGGTACCGCTGTTCATCGGCATCACCGCGTTCACCATGATGCGCACCTGGCGCCGCGGCCGCGAGCTGCTGCATGCCGAGATCCGCAAGGACGGCATCCAGCTCGAGACCTTCCTGCCCGGGCTGATGCTGGCGCCGCCGGTGCGCGTGCCCGGCACCGCGGTGTTCCTCACCGCCGACAAGACCGTGGTGCCGCATGCGCTGATGCACAATCTCAAGCACAACAAGGTGCTGCACGAGCGCAACGTCTTCCTCACCGTCGACACCCTGAACGTGCCGTACGCCCCGAAGGACAAGCGGCTGAAGATCGAATCCATCGGCAACGATTTCTACCGCGTCGTGATCCGCTTCGGCTTCATGGAAACCCCCGACGTGCCGCTGGCGCTGATGCGCAGCTGCGACAAGGGCGGCATCCATTTCGACCCGATGGACACCACCTATTTCGCCAGCCGCGAAACCATCGTCGCCAGCGCCCATCGCGGCATGCCGGTCTGGCGCGACAAGCTGTTCGCGGTGATGCATCGCAATGCCGCCTCGGCGACCGGATTCTTCCGGATCCCGGGCAACCGGCTGGTGGAACTGGGCGCGCAGGTGCAGATCTGATCCCGCCGGGGCAATATTCCGGTAGAGCGGGCTTCAGCCCGCCGACCCTTTCAGCAGGATCGACAGCGGGCTGAAGCCCGCTCTACCGGAAGGGCGGGCATAATGACCGCATGACCACAGACCGCATCATCGCCAGCGGCGCCACCCGCGAAGACGACATCGCCGACGCCAGCATCCGCCCGAAGCGGCTGGACGAATATCTCGGCCAGGTGCCGGTGCGCGAGCAGATGTCGATCTACATCGAGGCCGCCAAGCGTCGCGGCGAGGCCCTCGACCACGTGCTGATCTTCGGCCCGCCAGGGCTGGGCAAGACCACCCTCAGCCATGTCATCGCCAACGAACTCGGCGTGAACCTGCGCGTGACCTCGGGACCGGTGATCGAGAAGGCCGGCGATCTCGCGGCGCTGCTCACCAATCTGCAGCCTCACGACGTGCTGTTCGTCGACGAGATCCACCGTCTCTCGCCCGTGGTCGAGGAAGTGCTGTATCCGGCGATGGAGGACTTCCAGATCGACATCATGATCGGCGAAGGCCCCGCGGCGCGTTCGATCAAGCTCGACCTGCCGCCGTTCACGCTGATCGGCGCCACCACCCGCGCCGGCCTGCTCACCGCGCCGCTGCGCGACCGGTTCGGCATCGTCCAGCGCCTGGAGTTCTACAGCGCCGAGGAACTCACCCGGATCGTGCGCCGTTCGGCGCAGATCCTCGGCATCGCCTGCGAGGCCGAGGGCGCCGGCGAGATCGCGCGCCGTTCCCGTGGCACGCCGCGCATCGCCAACCGCCTGCTGCGCCGGGTCCGCGACTTCGCCCAGGTGCGCGCCGAGGGCCACATCGACCGCGAGGTCGCCGACGCGGCGATGAAGATGCTGAAGGTCGATCCGGAAGGTTTCGACGAGCTCGACCGGCGGCTGCTCAATCTCATCATCGAGAATTTCGACGGCGGCCCCGTCGGCGTCGAATCGATGGCCGCGGCGCTGTCGGAAGAGCGGGGCACGCTCGAAGACGTGATCGAACCCTACCTCATCCAGCAGGGCTTCCTCGTGCGCACTGCGCGCGGACGGATGGCGACCCGCAAGGCCTATCTGCATCTGGGCCTGAAGCCCCGGACCGCGGCCCGCGACCTGTTCGTGGAGGGTGTCGATGGCGCCTGAGATCCGAGCCGAAGGGTTCAGCTGGCCGACACGGGTCTATTGGGAAGATACCGACGCAGGCGGTGTCGTCTACCACGCGCAGTATCTGGCCTTTCTCGAACGCGCCCGCACCGAATGGCTGCGGGCCCACGGATACGGACAGGAACTTCTGCGCATCGAACACGATCTGGTGTTCGCGGTGCGCGCGATGACCCTCGACTTCCGCCTGCCGGCGCGACTGGACGACGCGCTGCAGGTCGGCGTGGTCCTGCGCGAGTGCCGACGGGCCAGTCTCGTCATCGCGCAGACCATCGAACGCGACGGCGTGCGCCTGCTGGACGCCGAAGTGCGGGTCGCGGCGCTGGCCGCCGGCGACTTCAAGCCCAAGGCGATCCCGCCGACGCTGTATCCGATGTTGAAACAATTGCAGTCGACGCCTGCCGAGCGTCGGCACGACGAATCGAACGTGGAGTGATGTTGGATGATCGATCTTGCGATGACCCTGCTGGCCGCGGCCGCGGAACCGCTTCCGGCTGAAGTGCTCGATCTGCCCGCCGCGGCCGTCGCCCAGAAGAGCACGCTCGGCATGCTCTACAAGATGCTGAGCGAGGCGACCTGGCCGGTGCTGTCGGTGATGGCGCTGCTGTTGATCGCCTCGCTGATGTCCTGGCTGATCATCTTCCGCAAGAAAAGCCAGCTCGACCGCGCGCAGCGCGAAGCCGACGGCTTCGAAGAGCGGTTCTGGGCCGGCGGCGATCTCGGCCGCCTGTTCGCCGAGGCCAGCGGCCGCAAGCAGCAGATCGGCGGCCTGGA
The DNA here is from genome assembly GCA_011526085.1 of Lysobacter sp. Lineage (GTDB taxonomy): Bacteria > Pseudomonadota > Gammaproteobacteria > Xanthomonadales > Xanthomonadaceae > Lysobacter_I > Lysobacter_I hankyongensis. The sequence continues at coordinate 56,935 of WYBC01000018.1, forward strand.
AGCGATCTTCGAGAGCGGCCTGCGCGAGTTCAACCGCGTGCGCCAGCGTCGCGGCATGGACGCACGCTCGCAGCTCGAAGGCGCGCAGCGCGCGATGCGTGCCACCGCCTCGCGCGAACTCGACAGTCTCGAGCACAACCTCGAATTCCTCGCCAACGTCGGCTCGATCAGCCCGTACGTCGGCCTGTTCGGCACCGTCTGGGGCATCATGTTCGCGTTCTACGCGCTCGCGGACGCCAAGGAAATGACGATGGGCGTGATCGGCCCGCACATTTCCGAAGCCCTGCTCGCGACCGCGATGGGTCTGTTCGCCGCGATTCCCGCGGTCTGGGCCTACAACCGCTTCGCCACCCGGGTCGAACGCCTCGCGGTCCGCTACGACACCTTCACCGAAGAATTCTCGTCGATCCTGCAGCGCCAGGCGCACGTCGACGAGGCCTGACCCCGCGCGGGCGTGTCGTGCGTTCGCAAGGCATCCATGGGCATCGCCTGCGCGTTGTCCGCATCGCATCACCGAGGTAAGTCCGCATGGCCCACACCGCCGCCGGTCGCCGCATCCGCAAGCGCAAACTGAAGGCCGAGATCAACGTCGTGCCCTACATCGACGTGATGCTGGTGCTGCTGATCATCTTCATGGTCACCGCGCCGCTGATGAACCTGGGCACCGACATCAAGCTGCCGCAGTCGCGCGCGAAATCGCTCGAGGCGCCGAAGGATCCGATCATCGTCAGCATCTACGCCGATGGTCGCTATGCGCTGATGCTGCAGCGTGGCAAGAACCGCGAGATGACCGCCGCCGACATGGTCGCCGAGCTGCGCGCCGTGCGCAGCCGCAACGGCGAGACGACCGTGCTGGTCAACGGCGCGCGCGATGCCAGCTACCAGACGGTGATGTCCGGCATCGATCTGATCAAGGACGCCGGCATCGACAAGGTGAGTCTGGTCAGCCTGCCGGAGGAACGCCGCTAGATGCGCGAAAACCGCGTCGACATCGTGCAGGCGTCCCTGCTTGCGCTGCTGGTGCATCTGGTGCCGCTGCTGTTGCTGCTGGTGGCCACGCTCTGGCAGCCGCCGCCGTCGGTGGCGGCGGGCGAACCGATCGTGGCCGACGTGATCGATCCGAACGCATTGTCGGCCGGCATGCGCAGCGCGCTGCGACGGCCGCCCGAGCCGCTCGAAACGCCCGAGCCCCCGCCGCCGGAGCCGCCGTTGCCCGAGGAAGAACCGCTGCCGGAACCGCTGGAGGAAACGCCGCCGGCGCAGCAGTTGCAGCCGCAGGAGCAGTTGCCCGATCCGGACACGGTCGATCAGCAGGAAGTGAAGCCCGATGCCGCCGCCGAAGCGGCCGCGCAGCGCGAGCAGGAAGCGCGTCGGCGCCAGGCGCAGGTCGATCTCACCGATGCGCGTCGACGCCAGGAACAGGCCGAGCAGCGTCAGAGCGAGATGCAGCGGCAGCGCGATCAGCAGCTGGCGGACATCCGTCGACAGCGCGAGCAGGCCCAGCGCGAGGCCGCCCTGGCCGAAGAGCGTTTGCGCCAGTTGGCCGACGAGCGCGCGCGCCGGGCTTCGGCGAACGCCGCTGCGGCCTCGCCGCCGCCGGGCAATCGCGGTGCGGACCCGAATCTCAGGGCGCGCTATGCCGCCGCGTTGCAGGCGGCGATCCTGCCGAACTTCATCCGTCCCGATAACGTGCCGCTCGGCCAACGCTGCAAGGTCGTGATCCGCCAGAGCGCCGGCGGCCGCGTGCTCAACGCACAGGCCGACCCGTCCTGTCCCTACGACGAAGCAGGCCGCCGCTCCGTCGAGGCGGCGGTGCTGAAGGCCCAGCCGCTGCCCTACGAGGGGTTCGAAACCGTGTTCGAGCGCGAGATCATCCTGAATTTCGTGCCGCAGGAGAATTGAGCGGCCCGCGAGTCCGGGTTCGTTCATCTTTCTGACCGCTTTCGCGGCCAAGCTGTCGGCTCCCGTGAGTTGCCCGGACCGCTGATGACCCGACTGCCGTTCCCCTCGCCGCAGCGCCTGTTCCAGAGTCTCGTCCTGTCGTTCCTGTTGCTGCCGCTGGTCGCCTTCGCCCAGCAGCGCGGACTGGAGATCGACATCGTCGGCGGCAATGCCTCGGCCCTGCCGATCGCGGTGGTTCCGATGCCCTATCAGGGCCCGGGCGCCGCGCCGCAGACCGATATCGCCGACGTCATCCGCGCCGACCTCGCGCGTTCCGGCCAGTTCCGCCCGATGCCGCCGGCCGACCTCGGTGCCCAGCGCCCGACCCGCGGCAGCGAGATCGATTTCGGCTTCTTCCAGCAGACCAAACAGAACTACGTCGTCGTCGGTCGCGTGATCGATGCCGGCGACGGCGGCTACCGCGTCGAATACGAACTCTTCGACATCGCCAAAAACCGGCTTCTCGCCTTCGCGCTCACCGCGCGCACCAACGCGATGCGCGATGTCGCCCACCAGATCGCTGATGCCATCTACGAAAAGATCACCGGCGTGCGTGGTGCGTTCTGGACCCGCATCGCCTACATCGTGCAGACCGGCGTGGGCAAGGGTGCGCAGTACGCGCTGATGATCGCCGATGCCGACGGCTACAGCCCGCAGACCATCGTGCGTTCGGACAAGCCGCTGCTGTCGCCGGCTTGGAGTCCGGACGGCCGCAAGCTCGCGTACGTCAGCTTCGAGCGCGGCAATTCCTCGATCGTGATCCAGGACATCGCCACCGGCGCGCGCGAAACCGTGTCGAGCTTCAAGGGCATCAACGGTGCGCCGAGTTTCTCGCCCGACGGGCGCAGGCTGGCGATGTCGCTGTCGAAGAGCGGCAATCCCGAAATCTACGTGATGGATCTCGGCAGCCGCGCGCTGACCCAGATCACCAACCAGTTCGGCATCGACACCGAGCCGACCTGGAGCGCGGACGGCGCCAGCCTGTATTTCACGTCCGATCGCGGCGGTCGCCCGCAGATCTACCAGGTGCCCGCGGGCGGCGGTTCGGCCAGCCGCGTCACCTTCCAGGGCAGTTACAACGCCAAGCCGACGGTGTCCGCCGACGGCAAGAAAGTGGCCGTGGCGCAGGGCAGCGGCAGCGTGTACCGTATCGCGATGCTCGACCGCAGCCTCGGTTCGCCGCGCTGGTCCATGCTCTCGCCGGGTTCGCTGGACGAATCCCCGAGTTTCGCGCCGAACGCGAGCATGGTGCTCTACGCGGCCCGCGAAGGCGGCCGTGGCGTGCTTTACGCGGTTTCCGCCGACGCCCGTGTGCGCCAGCGCCTGGTGCTGGCCAATGGCGATGTGCGCGAGCCCGCATGGGGCCCCTATCGCCTGCCGCGCTGAGCCCGGCTTCCAACTGATCGTACCCAGCGATCGTTCGCTCCGTTCGTTCCCCCGACTCCACCTGCGACAAAGACGAGGACCACCATGAACACGACTTCCCGAGTGCTGCTCACCGCGATCCTCTGCGTGACTGCCGCAGCCTGCACCAAGAAAGTGAAGGAAGACCCGAACACCGACGCCACCCCGACCACGTCCAATCCGGGTTCCACCACGTCGTCCGGCATCGGCAACAACGCCGGCCCGTCGATGGGCAGCGGCCTCTACGGCCCCGGCGATCTCGACACCGACGCCTGCCTGCGCCAGCGCGTGGTCTATTTCGATCTGGACCAGGACGCGCTGAAGCCCGAGTTCCAGAACATCGTCGCCTGCCATGCCAAATATCTGCGCGATCGTCCCAGTGCGCGCATGACCCTGGAAGGCAACGCCGACGAGCGCGGCAGCCGCGAGTACAACCTCGGCCTCGGCGAGCGCCGCGGCAATGCGGTGTCGTCGTCCGTGCAGGCCAACGGCGGCGGTGGCAGCCAGATCACCGTCGTCAGCTACGGCGAAGAGCGTCCGACCTGCACCGACTCCAACGAAGATTGCTGGGGCCGCAACCGTCGCGTCGAGATCGTCTACACCGCGAAGTGACGCCCGCGGGCGGGGCGTCGTCCGCGACGTCCCGCCGCTCAACCGTCCACCACGGGCCTGCCGTCGCGCGGGTCCGCGGTCATCGCAACACCCTCCGCAACAGGTCGTCCGTCGTGCACATCAGACGTTTGCCGTTCTCCGCCTGCCTCGTCCTGGCGCTCGCATTCGCCGCACCGGCGTCGGCGCAGCGCATGAGCACCGCCGATCGCCTCACCGCGCTCGAGCAGCAGCTCACCGCGATGCGTTCGGGCAATCTCGATCTGCTCAATCAGGTCGGCGAACTGAAGACCGAAGTGCAGGCGCTGCGCGCGCAGATCGAAGAGCTGCAGCAGCAGCTCGAGCTGGAGAAGCAGAGCGGGCGCAACCAGTCCCTCGATTTCGACGATCGCCTCAACCGTCTGGAAAACGCGGCCGCGCAGTCGATGTCGGTCCCGTCGCCGTCGGCCACGCCGGCCGCTCCGGCAAGCGCCACCGTCCCCGCTCCGGCGGGCGCCGCGGTGCCCGCCGTGCAGGAGGCCGCGCCGCGCGTCTACGGTGATGCGTCCACGCTCGGCAAGGGCATGGATGAGCGTGGCGCCTACAGCGCGGCCTTCGACGCCCTGAAGGCCGGCCGCTACGCCGAATCCGCGCGTGCGTTCCAGACCTTTCTCGACACCTATCCCAGCGGCGTGTTCGCGCCCAACGCGATGTACTGGCTGGGCGAGAGTTACTACGTCACCCAGAATTACGCATTGGCGCTGGAGCAGTTCCAGGCGCTGCTGAACCAGTATCCGACCCACGACAAGGCCGCCGGCGCGCTGCTGAAGGTGGGGCTGTGCCAGTACGGCCTGCGCCAGCTCGACGCCGCCGAAGCCACGCTGTCGCGGGTCGTTGCCCGCTATCCCGGCACCGAGGCCGCGCGCACCGCCGACGATCGCCTCCGTGCGATCCAGCTGTCGCGGGTCCGGTAAGCGCGTGCCCGGCAGAGCGGCCTTCAGGCCGCTGGGCTTTTTCCGGACAAGCAGTGGTCTCAAGGCCGCTCTACCGGCGCGGTCACCCGCTAAAATGCCTGGATGAACGCCGAACCCGCTGCCGCGGCGACCGCCGCGCCGGCGGATCGCCTGAAGATCACCGAAGTCTTCCTGTCGCTGCAGGGCGAAGCCCGCGACGCCGGCTGGCCGACGGTCTTCGTGCGCCTCACCGGTTGCCCGCTGCGCTGCCAATACTGCGACACCACCTATTCGTTCTTCGGCGGCGAATGGCGGACCATCGACGATCTGATGGCCGAGGTCGCCGGTCACGGCGTGCGTCACGTCTGCGTCACCGGCGGCGAGCCGCTGTCGCAGAAGCGCTGCCTCGATCTGCTGCGCCGGCTCTGCGATGCCGGTCATGTCGTCTCGCTGGAAACCTCGGGCGCGATCGACATCGCCGAGGTCGATCCGCGCGTTTCGCGCGTGCTCGACATCAAGACGCCCGGTTCGGCCGAGGTCGCGCGCAATCGCTGGGAGAATCTGCCGCTGCTGACCGCGCACGATCAGGTGAAGTTCGTGATCTGCAACCGCGAAGATTACGAATGGTCGCGCGCCGTCGTCGCCGAGCACCGCCTGCACGAACGCTGCGACGTGCTGTTCTCGCCGAGCAAGAGCGAACTGTCCGCGCGCGCACTGGCCGACTGGATCGTGCAGGACCGCTTGCCGGTGAAGTTCCAGATGCAATTGCACAAGATCCTGTGGAACGACGAGCCGGGCCGCTGAGCGCGCCGGCCGAATACTGTTGAGGCACAAGTCAGTTGAGGAACCGCATCGCATGAAACCCGCCGTCGTTCTCGTCTCCGGAGGCATGGACTCCGCCGTCGTGCTGGCCATCGCCCGCGAACAGGGCTTCGCGCCGCATGCGCTCAGCGTGCGCTACGGCCAGCGCCATACTTCCGAGCTCGATGCCGCCGCGCGCGTCGCGACCGCGCTGGGCGCCACCGTGCACAAGACCGTGCATGTCGACCTGCGCAGCCTGGGCGGCTCCGCGCTGACCGACGAGGCCATCCAGGTCCCGGTCGACACCGACGGTCATGTGATCGGCGCCGATATTCCGGTCACCTACGTCCCGGCGCGCAACACCATCATGCTGTCGGTCGCGCTGGGCTGGGCCGAAGTGCTGGGCGCCACCGACCTGTTCTGCGGCGTGAACGCGGTCGACTATTCCGGCTATCCCGATTGCCGGCCCGAGTTCATCGACGGCTTCGAAGCGCTCGCCAATCTGGCCACCAAGGCCGGCGTCGAGGGCGCGGGGTTCCGCGTCCATGCGCCGCTGATGCGGATGACCAAGGCCGACATCGTCCGCGAAGGCCTGCGCCTGGGTGTCGATTTCGCCCAGACCGTCTCCTGCTATCAGGCCGACGCCGACGGCCGCGCCTGCGGCCACTGCGACGCCTGCCGCCTGCGCGCCGAGGGCTTCGCCCATGCCGGCGTGGCCGACCCGACGCGCTACGTCCCGGCCTGACACCGCGACGATTCCGCCCGATCGACCCATTCGCGGCGGTTTCGGCTAAAATGCGCGCCCCGGCGCGACGCCGGACGGCCCTCGGGCCGGTATCGTGGGCCGTTAGCTCAGTCGGTAGAGCAGAAGACTTTTAATCTTTTGGTCGAAGGTTCGAATCCTTCACGGCCCACCATTTCCTGCTTCGCCAGGAATCGACAAGTGAAGGATTCCGGTCCTCGCACGCAGGCGCGAGAGCGCTCATCGGGGCGCGAGGCATCGCCCTTCACGCCCTGCCACTTCGCATCGGAAGAACACGCTGCCGCTTCGTTCGCGTCTGCCGCAGGCGTGCTTGCGTCGTGCTCGCCGCCGCGTTGAATCTCGCCGCGGATGGGCCGTTTCTCGGCGCGTTCCGCGCCGACGAATGGTTTCCGTTTGTGCGAAATCAAGGGTCGGAGCGTACTTTCGAACGCCAGCCCCGCATCTGCGGGGCTTGTGAGTCGCAGCTGATACGTAACTCCTGCGCCATGTCAGCTGGCTGAAGACGCCCTTGCACGTCACCACCCCTGCGGCGGCGCCAGCCCTCCCGACAAACGGACACCTCAGAGCAAGCGTGTCTGAAGGGGGAGCGCCTACCGGCCAGCATCGTGCCGCCGAGTCGACCCGCTTTATCTCTGCCCTCCCTTTTCTGCGCTTACCTCCTTGGCAGACTGCGTCGCTGCGGTCCACCGGGCGGTCATGGCCGATCGTCCTGATGGCCGTCGACCCGAGGGGGCGGGCGATGATCCGGTGGGCGCGCAGGATGCGTGCCGGCCGGATGTGCGACGCGGGACCGACGGTGCGGGCGGATCGTGCCGGCCGGTGTCGCTGCGAATTCCCTCGACAAGGAAAGGAGCTCCCATGCGTACTCTCATCACCGCGACCGTGTTGGCGTTGGCGGCGGGCAGCGTGCTCGCCCAGACGCCCGGTCCCATCCAGCCCGTCTGTCCGGTCACGGCGCAGCCGCTGCCCACGGGCATCACCGCGCGTCCCGCCGTCAACTACAGCGATCATCCCACCCGATTGGACTCGATGTGGATGCATTCCCGCGAGAACCTGCAAGGCTATGCGACCAAGGAAAAATTCGCGCCCTGCCTGTTCTACAACCCGGTGGAGCGCGATCTGTCCGATCAGCTGGGTGGCTTCCAGAGCGCGCTGGTGATCAACAATCCCAGCCCGAGCGTGAGCGCGAACGTGCGCGTGTATCTGCACGATCGCAACGGTGGTCTGGCCACCAGTTTCTCGACGACGATCGCGCCGAACGGCACGTGGACGCGCGGCGTTCCCGAGCTGCAGGCGCTCGCGCGCGGCGCCGGGTCTGCGCGCATCGTGTCCGATCAGCCGGTGGTCGGCTCGTCGCTGCATTACGTGGATTCCGTGCTGATCGGCGGCACCCGCCTGACCGATCCCGACGTGCTCGCGCCCGGCGAGGGCACGATGCAACAGTTGCAGGCATCGCAGCAGGCGGGGATGAACGTGTACGCCGGGCCGATGCCGCTGTCGAACAGCAGCGCGCACGATTTCCTCAACGGCAATCTGCCGTTCTACTGCGTGATGAACACGACGGCCACGCAGACCCGCATCACGTCCTACAAGGGCACCGCAGGCGGCATCACGTTCCCGACGCTGACCGCGCAGTTGCCGGGATACGGCAATTTCATCGACCTGAGCGTGTGGCAGGCGATCGAGCCGTTCTACATCGCCGGCGGCGGTGCGTTCGACGACAACGCCTGGGCTTACGTCGCGTCCGATACTTCGCCGCTGGTGGGCGATCTGTATCTGGCCGATTTCTTCGCCTACGGTTCGCCGACCCAGCCCTCGATGAGCAAGGGTAAGAAATTCCGGGTCGGCAGCGCGATCATGGCCAACAGCCCGGGTCTCTCGTTGACCGCGGCCGAGTTGACGCAGCAGATCGCGGCGCCGTGGCCGCGCACCGATACGATGATCGGGGTGCTGAACGCATCGTTCGTCGATGTCGGGCCGGTGCGGGTGACCTATCGTGATCGCAACGGCGTGGTGGTGGGCACGAACACGGTCGCTTCGCTTCCGCCCGGGCAGACGCTGCGCTTGACGCCGGGCACGCCGGGCTTCCCGGCCGCGCCGATCTTCAACGGCTGGGTGCAGATCGACGCCTGTACCGCGGGTCTGATCGGCTGGAACATGCATGAGATCACCAGGAACGGGAACAACCACTTCGAGAAGGCCTACGGCGAGGCGCTGGTCGGCGCGAACGCGCGCGAGCCCGGCGGCTCGATCCGGGTCGTGCAATCGGGCATCGCCGTCAATCGCAAGGTGGCGACGCTCGCCCGCGTCTCGCCCTGGTGGTGGCCGTCGTACCACAACTTCGCGAACAACTCGGTTGGCAACGTCGGCAATTACTGGTTCCGCTTCTTCGACCCGAACGGCGTCGATGTGACCAACTACACGAACCAGCCGTATGCCGGGCTGCGTTTCGGCGATACCGCGTTCACCTATCAGGATGGCTTCAATCCGCAGGTCAGCGTGCTCACCGACCAGAACGTCAGCGGTCGCGTGGACGTGAGCGCCGGGCATCCGATCGGCGTCCACGCGATCGGCGATCCGATGCGCGAATGGCAGATTCCGTACTACCCGAACGGGACGGTGCCGCCGCTGCTCAGGCGGCGTTGAACACGGCTCCCGCGCGAGCGTGAACACGCGGGCGCGAGGCATTCGCCCGATGTCTGCCCGAACCGGACGCGCCCGGGGCGATCAGCCCCGGGCGCACCGGGTCGACAAGGCGCGCAGTTCCGCGTGTCGCGGGTCCTGCGTCGGCAGGATGCGTGCGGCCTCGCGCGCGAAGTCGCGTGCGGACGTGCAGTCGCCGCTGCGCGCCGCCCAGCGCGCCAGCGCATGCAGCGGGCGGCCCTGCAGCGGATGGTCGGCGCCGACCGCAGCGGCATGCAGCGTGCGGGCGCGCTGCAGTTCGCGGCCCGCCGCTTCGAGCCGATCCTGCGCCAGGAGCACCAGACCGAGCTCGAGATGGCTTTCGGCGACTTCCGCATGGTTGTCGCCGAGCAGCCGGATGCGCAGCGCCAGCGCTTCGCGCTGCTGGCGTTCCGCGGCGTCGAGTTCGCCCACCGCGCACGCCGCCGCGGCGCGATGGCTCAGACTGCGCGCGACATCGCGGTGGTCGGCACCGAGTCCTTGACGGCGGATCCGCAGGCCGCGTTCGATCGCGGCGATGCCTTCGGCATGCTTGCCGCGCGCCACGAGCACCACGCCCAGCTCGTCGTGGGCGGCTGCGGTCTCCAGGTCGTCGATGCCATGCCGTTGCGTGCGAACGGCGAGCACGCGGCGATAGGCGGCCTCGCTGTCCTGCAGGCGTCCCTGGTCGAAATACAGCAGCGCGAGATTGCCCAGCGTGGTGGCATCGGGGTCGCGACCGGGCGGTGCGTTCGGGCCGGCGATCTCGAGGTACAGCGGTTCGGCATCCGCGTAGCGGCCCAGATCGTGCCGGATCAGGGCGAGATTGTTGATGCCGTTCGCGACCCGCGGATCGTCCGCGGGCAGCAGCGTGCGGCGCAGGCCGAGCGCACGTTCGAACAGCGGCTCCGCCGCGCGGAATTCGCCGGCCGCGGCCTTCACCCGTGCCAGATGGTCGGTGAGGTCCGCGACTTCGATCGAGCGTTCGCCCGCCAGCGTGCGCTGCAGCGCGATCGCCTGCGTCAGGCACGCCGCCGCGCGGTCGTAGAGGCCCAGTTGTTGATAGAGACGCCCGAGCGTGGCGAGAAAACGCGCGTGCGACTCCGGCTGATCCTTCAGCCGTTCCGCCGCGCCTTGCGCGCCGCGATCCAGCAACGCCTGGGCGGTGATGGTGCCGCCCTGTTCGGGGCCGGGTTCGGCCACCGAGAACAGGTCCGTCAGCAATGCCGACATCTGGGTCGCGCGGTCGCGTTCGGCGCGTGCGTGCGACAGCAGCACCAGCACGGTGATCACGAACGCGATCGCCAGCGTTGCGAGCAGCGCGCCGAATGCCGTCGCCAGCCGATGCCGGCGCAGGAACTTGCCCGCGCGATAGCGGAACGTCGCGGGGCGCGCGGAAATCGGCAGGCCGTCCAGCCAGCGCGACAGGTCGGCCGACAACTCGCCGGCCGATCCGTAGCGTCGATCCGGTTCCTTGCTCAGGGCCTTGCCGAGAATCAGATCGAGATCGCCGTCGAGTCCGCGCGCCGGCGGGTTGGGCGCGTTGCGTCCGGCATGTGCAGCGCCATCGATCGCGTGGGTCGGTGTCGGGGATCGCATGCCCGCACTGGCGAGCGGGGGCTCGTCTTCGACGATCGCGCGCGCCAGTCGCGAAGGATTCGATTCGGCGTCGCCGTAGGGCGAGCGTCCGGTCAGCAACCGGTAGAGCAGCACGCCGAGACTGTAGACATCGCTGGCGGGGCGCGCGGGTTCGCCCAGGATCTGCTCCGGGCTGGCGTATGCGGGCGTCATCCAGCCCAATCGGGTGACGGTGCCGTCGATGCGGTGCGGCGCGTCTTCCGGCGCGATGAGTTTGGCGATGCCGAAATCCAGCAGTTTCGGTTCGCCGCTCGCCGTGACCAGGATGTTGCCGGGCTTGAGATCGCGATGCACCACCAGATTGCGATGCGCGTTCTGCGCCGCTTCGCACACCCGCGCCATCAATTCGACGCGCTCGCGCACGCTCAAACGCATGCGATCGCAATGGACGTCGATCGGAACGCCTTCCACGTACTCCAGCACGAGATAGGGCCGGCCGGTGCGGGTACGGCCGGCGTCGTACAGGCGCGCGATGCCCGGATGCGACAGCATCGCGAGGATTTTCCGCTCCGCCTCGAAGCGATGCGCGAGCAGCGCGGGGGCGACGCCATCGTGCAGCAGCTTGATCGCGACCGGTGGTCCGTCGCCCGCAGCGGGGCGGGCCAGATGCACCGTGCCCATGCCGCCGGTGCCGATCCTGCGCTCCAGCCGCCAGCCGGGGATCGGATCGGAGTCTTCTTCCGTCGCCGGAGCGTTCGAAGCATCCACCCAGTCGCGTGCGGCCCGGGCCATGGCGTGTTCGATCGCATCATCCCCGCGGGTTTCGGCATCGGCCGCGAGCATGCGCAGCACGACGTCGCGCAGCGTGGCGTCCGCTTCGGTCGCCTGCAGCCACGCCTCGCGCTGTAGGGCCGGCTGCGCCAGCGCGGCGACGAACAGCGCTTCGATCCTGCGGAAGCGTTCGCCCTGTACGCCGTCGGCGGCGGTCGTCGTCGTCGCGGTGGCCTCAGGCATCGGCGGGATCGAGCTGCGTCGCCAGCCATGCCCGCGCCAGACGCAGATCCAGGATCACGGTCGGTTCCGACACGCCCAGCAGGGCGGCGGTTTCCTCCACCGACAGCCCGAGAAAACAGCGGAACTCGATCACCCGCGCCTTGCGCGCATCGTGGGCCGCCAGACGATCGAGCGCACGATCGAGTGCTATCAGATCCAGCGGGTCGCCGCCCGATGCCGGCAGCATGTCGGCGATGTCCTCCAGATCGACCCGCTGCGCCTTGCCTTCGCCGCGACGCACGGCGCGCTGCGCGCGGGCATGATCGACGAGGATCCGCCGCATCGTCCGCGCGGTCAGCGCGAAGAAATGGCCGCGGTCCTGCCACGGCGGCAGCGCATGCCCGTCCAGGCGCAGGAACGCCTCGTGGATCAGCGCGGTCGCCCGCAGGGTGTGGTCTGGACGCTCGCCGCGCAGCGCGCGCTCCGCCAACCGGTGCAGCCGCAGATAGACCTGCGGCAACAGATCCGCGGCGGCACCGGGATCGCCTCGGCGCCAGGCGTGCAGCAGCGCGGTGATCGGTTCGCCGTCGTCGCCCGCGATTGCGGCCATCTCCGGAACCGTCTCGATCACGTCCGCCATGACGCACTCCTTGCTGGTCCGACCGGAACGGCGATCGTCGCCGTCCCCTTCCTTGCGGCGCTGCCGCCGCGTGCTTCGATCGCGATCCCCGCGCCGGGACCTACATCGGCAGCGGCGTCAGTTTCAGCAGCCGACCGCCGGCGCCGTCTTCCAGCACCCACAGCGCGCCGTCGGGGCCCTGTTCGATCTCGCGGATGCGGCGGCCCATGGCGTAGCGTTCGGCTTCGCGCGCGGTGACGCCGTCGAACTGGATGCGGATGATCGCCTGCGAGGCGAGGCCGCCGATGAAGCCGTGGCCCTTGAAGTACGGGAACAGGTTGCCGGAGTAGATGACGAAGCCCGCGGGTGCGATCACCGGCGTCCACCACGCTTCCGGCGGATTGAACTCCGGGCGGGTCGGGTGGTCGGGAATCGGCGAACCGTCGTAGTTGTCGCCGTTGGAGACGATCGGCCAACCGTAGTTGTTGCCGCGTTCGATCAGATTGAGTTCGTCGCCGCCGGCGGGGCCCATTTCGTGGGTCCACAGACGTCCGTTGGCGTCGAAAGCGATGCCCAGCAGATTGCGATGGCCCAGCGACCATACCTGTGCGGCCACGCCGCCCTGGTTCGCGAACGGGTTGTCGGCGGGCACGCTGCCGTCGTCGTTGAGGCGAACCACCTTGCCGAGGTTGCCGGACATGTCCTGCGCGGGCGAAGCCTTCTGGCGTTCGCCGGAGGTGATCCACAGTTTGCCGTCGGCGCCGAAGGCGATGCGGTGGCTGTAGTGCCCGTCGCCGCTGACTTTCGGGCTTTGCTCCCAGACGATCTGCGAGGTGCCGAGACTGCCGCCGCCGTTGCCGTCCAGCGTGAGCGGCGCGCGTGCGACCACCGCGCCGCGGGTGCCGTTGGCGCCGGCCTGCGCGTAGCTGTAGTAGACGTAGCGATTGGTCGCGAACTGCGGATGCAGCACCACGTCGCCCAGGCCGCCCTGGCCGCCGTAGGCCACCGCGGGAACGCCGGTGACGGTGCCGGTGGTCTTGGTGACGGTGTTGAACAGTCGCAGCTGTCCCGGCTTTTCGGTCACCAGCAGCCGGCCATCGGGCAGGAAGGTCATCGCCCAGGGTTCGTTGAAGGTGCCGAAGCTGGTGCTGGCGAACGGCGGATTGGGCAGGCGCCGCGGGCGCGACGGGCCACCGGTGATGCGGGGCTTGGTCGCGGCTTCGGCGGCGGGTGCCGGGGTCGGCGCGGTGTCGCGGCGCTGCGGGCGTTCCTCGCGCGGCTTGCCGGCGAAAGTGCGCTTGTCGTCCTCGGCATTGCCGGGAGCGGCGGCGCAACTGGCGAGGGAGAGGGTCAGCAACGCGGTGGCGCAGAGCATGGCGGGCGTGAACGGGGGCATGGGGGGCTGCCTCGTGATCGTGTGATGGCGTTGTAGCCGACCGCGGCCGGCGTTGCCGTGACCGGGTTAACAGGCCGGGGGCCACGGGCATCTTGCGCTCTCAGCCGGCCCCCTGTCTGAACACGGCGGCCGCGCTCATGCCGCCGCGCTCATGACATCACGCTGATGACACCAGGGCATATGACATCGCGTCATATGACATCGCGCCATATGACTTCTGGCGGGTTGAAGCCCGGTCCCCGCGCCCACACCCGATGTTGCATCCACCTCTCATCACCGGAGCACCGCGCATGAAGATCCAGGGCTTTCTCGACCAGTTGCTGAAGACCGCACAGCAGAGCGCGGGCGATCTGGGCAACGTCGCCGGCGTGAAGAGCGGTGCCGACTTCGGCAAGGGCGCGCTCGCCGGCGGTGCGCTGGGTCTGCTGCTGGGCAACCGCAAGGCGCGCAAGATGGGCGGCAAGGTCGCGGTCTACGGCGGCCTGGCCGCGGTCGGCATGCTGGCCTACAAGGCCTATGGCGACTACAAGAAGCAGCAGGGCGTGGCGACGACCGCCGGCACCATGCCGCAGCCCCTGCACACGCTGCCGGCACCGGAAGTCGAATCGCACAGCCAGGCCATCCTCAAGGCCCTGATCGCGGCCGCGAAGGCCGACGGCCACGTCGACGACCGCGAGCGCGAAGTGATCGAAGGCGAGTTCAGCCGCATCGGTGCCGACCCCGAGGTGCGCCAGTGGCTGCAGGCCGAACTGAGCAAACCGCTGGACCCGGCCGAAGTCGCCAGCGCCGCGACCTCGCCCGAACTCGCCGCCGAGATGTACATCGCCAGCCTGATCGCCGCCGACGACCAGAACTTCATGGAACGCGCCTACCTCGACGAACTCGCGCGCCAGCTCAAACTCGACGACGGCCTGAAGGCGAAGCTCGAACAGCAGGTGAAGGACGCCGAAGGCGCGGCGTAATCTTCGACGCGGACGGCGACGAAAAAGCCGGGGCATCGCCCCGGCTTTTTTTTCTGCATCACGCGCAGCCGAACATCCACGCATGCGCCGCAGGTCGGGCATGCAGGCACAAAAAAGCCCGGGCCGAAGCCCGGGCTTTCTGTCTTGAATGTTGGTGGAGCCAGGGAGGATCGAACTCCCGACCTCGTCATTGCGAACGACGCGCTCTCCCAGCTGAGCTATGGCCCCACGCGTGGGACGCGCAGTATAAGCCGCGGCGTCAGCGGTTGCCAATCGCCGCCAGGACCGGGGCGAGGGCGGGTTCGAGTTGGCTGCGGCGCCAGCCGGCGAGGGCGCCGGGCCAGTCTTCGCCGTCCTGCAGGGCTTCCAGCCAGCGACGGGAGGCGAGCACGCCGTCGGGCAGGCCCAGCTCGGCGCTGCGTTCGGCCACCGCCTGCTGCAGGCGTTTGTAGGCCTGACGGTCGCGGTCATCGATGCGCGCGAGCGGCATCGCGTCCTCATCGGGCAGCGGCGCGTGCAGGGCCGCAAGCACCTGCGCGGCCAGTTTCCGCGGGGCCTTGGGCTGGCCGTCGAAGATTTTCTGCAGTTCGGCCAGATCGCGCGGCGGGGTGCGGGCCAGCAGCGGCGCCAGTTCGTTGTCGAGGATCCAGCTGCGCGGGCGGTCCGAGGCGCGGGCCTGGGTGTCGCGCCAGCGCAGCAGGCGCAGCAGGCGGACCTGGCCGTCTCGGTCGAGGAACTGCGCCGAGCGCATGGCGAGGTGCGGCCAGCGTTCCGGTTCGTCCTGCGCGGCGTTGGCGAGCATCCGCGCGCAGTCTTCTTCCAGCCAGGGCATGCGCCCTGCCGCGTCCAGACGTTCGCGCAGCGTGCGCCAGGCGGCGGCGAGGTGGCGCACGTCATCGGCGGCGTAATGCAGTTGCGACGGCGACAGCGGACGACGCAGCCAGTCGGAGCGGGTTTCGCCCTTGTCGACGGTGACGCCGAGCAGTTCCTGCACCAGCCGCTGATAGCCCAGTCCGGCGCCGATGCCGCACAGGGCCGCGGCGATCTGGGTGTCGAACAGCGGCTGTGGCAGCGCGTTGCAGGTGTACTTCAGCGCGATCAGGTCCTCGCCGGCGCTGTGCATCAGCTTCAGCGAGCGCGGGTCGGCGAGGACCCGGGCGAGGGCGGCGGGCATGCCCGGGACCAGCGGGTCGACCAGCAGGATGTCGTCGTCGCCTTCGCCTGCCGCGATCTGCACCAGCGCCAGCTGCGGCCAGTAGGTGCGCTCGCGGACGAATTCGGTGTCCAGCGCGAGCACGGCCGGCGGGGCGGCGATGAGGGCGTCGAGCGCGGTGGGGTCGGTGATCCAGTGCGGCAAGGGGAACGGTCCGGCGACAGGGGTTGGCTATGCTAGAGCGTGTTAGGCCCTTTTTCATATGTCGCGAAGGTCGTCTGCGGGCCTGAGCCAAGGCGCGCGCCGCCGCCAAGGCTGGTGGCCTTGGCAAGGTGCGCAACGCCGGATCGGGCCCGCAGACGGCCTTCCCTCCGGGTTGCGCCCCTGTGGCGCCGATCCTGCGGCCCGCGGCTTGCCTTGGCCACCAGCCAAGGCTGCGCCACGGAA
>WYBC01000019.1 GCA_011526085.1 Lysobacter sp.
GCACCTTGCCAAGGCCGCAAAGCCTTGGCGGCGGTGCGCGCCTTGGCTCAGGCCCGCAGACGACCTTCGCGGCCTATCAAAAAGTGCATAACACGCTCTAGCCGTCTTCCGACGGATCGATCCATCGCCACCGCAGCCACGAGGTCGAACACCATGAGTCTGAAAGGTTCGAAAACCGAAGCCAATCTGAGGGCCGCGTTCGCCGGCGAATCGCAGGCGAACCGCCGTTATCTCTATTTCGCGCAGAAGGCCGACGTCGAAGGCTACAACGATGTCGCCGCGGTGTTCCGCTCCACCGCGGAAGGCGAAACCGGCCATGCCCACGGCCATCTGGAATATCTCGAACAGTGCGGCGACCCGGCCACCGGGCTGCCGTTCGGCGACACCTCGAACAACCTGAAATCCGCGATCGCCGGCGAAACCCATGAGTACACCGACATGTACCCGGGCATGGCCAAGGCCGCGCGCGACGAGGGCTTCGACGAGATCGCCGACTGGTTCGAAACCCTGGCCAAGGCCGAACGCTCGCACGCCAACCGCTTCCAGAAGGCGTTGAACGAACTCGGCGCCTGACCGGACACGTTCCGGGTCGTTCGTCAGGCGACGGGCGATCCCCGCTTTCTTCCGCGTCTTCTCTCTCCCGGCGCGGAAGAAAGCATTCTCTTCCTGCGCCCGTCGGTCGCGTGTCCCGCGCGGCGCTTTCCGAGGGACGCATGAGCCAACCGCCCGTCTCCACGACCACAGCGCCCACCCAAGCGCGCGAAGGCAGCCTCGACGCGCCGACGCGGCATCCGCTGGGCTGGAAACATCCGGATTTCTGGGATGCCGCCGCGCTCGAGCGCGAGATGGAGCGGGTGTTCGATCTCTGCCATGGCTGTCGCCGCTGCGTGAGCCTGTGCCAGAGTTTCCCGACCTTGTTCGATCTGGTCGACGCCTCGGCGACGATGGAGGTCGACGGCGTGGCCAAGGCCGACTACGCCAGGGTCGTCGAGCAGTGCTATCTCTGCGATCTCTGCTATCAGACCAAGTGCCCGTACATCCCGCCGCACGCATGGAACATCGACTTCCCGCACCTGATGCTGCGCGCGAAGGCGGTGCACTTCAGACGCCACGGCGCGCCGCTGTCGGCGAAACTGCTGTCGAACACCACCGCCGTCGGCCGGCTCGCCTCGATCCCGGTGGTGGTGGACGCGGTGAACTGGAGCAACCGCCAGCCCGCGCTGCGCGGCGCGATCGAGAAGACCCTCGGCGTGCATCGCGATGCGCAGGTGCCGGCCTACCGCAGCCCCACCGCACTGCAGGCCATGCCGCAGGACGATTCCGGCGAGGGCGCCGTCGCCGCCGGCCCGACCCGCGGCAAGGTCGCGGTGTTCGTCACCTGCTACGGCAACCACAATCACCCGACGATGGTCGAGGACCTAGTCGCGGTGCTGCGCCACAACGACATCCCGGTGAAACTGATCCGCCGCAACCAGTGCTGCGGCATGCCGAAGCTGGAACTCGGCGACCTCGACAGCGTGGATGCGTACACGCGGCGCAATCTGCCGCCGCTGTCCGACGCCGTCGACGACGGCTGGGACATCATCGCGCCGGTTCCGTCCTGCGTGCTGATGTTCAAGCAGGAACTGCCGCTGATGTATCCCGGCGACGCGCAGGTGCAGGCGATCCGGCGCGCGATCTTCGATCCGTTCGAATACCTGATGCATCGCCAGAACGCAGGGCTGCTCAAACACGACTTCCGCAATCCGCTGGGCACGATCGCGTGGCAGGCGGCCTGCCACCAGCGCGTGCAGAACATCGGCCCGAAAACGAAACAGGTGCTGGAACTGGTGCCCGACACCCGGGTCGCCGCGATCGAACGCTGCTCGGGCCACGACGGTACCTATGGCGTCAAGACCGCCACCTACGCGCACGCGCGCAAGATCGCCAAACCGGTGGAGAACCGCGTGAAACAGGCCGATGCCGCGCATTTCACCAGCGACTGCGTCATGGCCGGCGCGCACATCGCGCACGGCCTCGGCGACGGCGCCACCGCGGAACATCCGGTGACGCTGCTGCGCATGGCGTACGGCATCTGAACCCATGACCGCACTCGCCCGCACCGATCTCTACAGCCTCGAAACCTACGCGGTCGAGCGTGCGGCGTTCCGCGCGCGCGTGCTCGCGCACAAGCGTGCGCGCCGGCTGGCGCTCGGCGCGCACGCGACCCTGCTGTTCGAGGACCGGCTTACGATCCAGTACCAGGTCCAGGAAATGCTGCGGATCGAACGGATCTTCGAGCCCGAGGCGATCCAGGCCGAACTCGACGCCTACAACCCGCTGATTCCCGGCGGCCACGATCTGAAGGCGACGCTGCTGATCGAATACGCGGACGAAGCGATGCGCCGCCGCGAACTCGCGCGTCTCGGCGGCATCGAACATCGGTTTTTCGCCGAAGTGGCCGGTCACGACCGCACGTTCGCGCATGCCGACGAGGACATGGAACGCAGCGACGACGACAAGACCGCGGCGGTGCACTTCATGCGCTTCGATTTCGCGCCCGAGCAGATCGCGGCGCTGCGCGCCGGGGCCGCGCTGCGGTTCGGCATCGACGACGCGCGCATGCCCGTCGCGGTGGACGTGCCCGAGGCCACCCGCGCGGCGCTGCTGCGGGATTTCGACTGAGGCTACACTTCGACGCAGCCCGTTCCAGGATGCGCGCATGCTCCGCTGGTTGCTCTTGTTCATCGCCATCGCCGCCGCCGCGTGGTGGCTGGCCACGCCTTCATCGCCGCCCGGCGGCGCGAATCCGTCGTCGCTGACGTCGACGGCGGTCACGCATGCCGCCTCCGACTGCCGGCCGCCGCCGCGATTGGCCGGCGCCGACGGCGCGGTGCAGTCCGACGCGCCCGGCGACATGTCGCCGTTCGCGCTGGCGAACGCCACCGCGAAGCCGCTGGCCGGTTTCAGCGTCGCCGCGCGGGTGCTGTCGCGCAGGGAATACGGCAGCGACCGCGAAGCCGATTTCGCGCCGATCGACCTCGCCCTCGGCTGGGGCCGGATGCGCGAGGACGCGGTGCTGTCGCAGCTCGACATTTCGCAGGGCGGGCGCTGGTACCGCTATCGCTGGTCCGCGCAGCCGCCGCTGCCGCCGGACGAAATCGCCCGCAGCAGCGCCAACATGCACATGATTCCGGCCTCGCCCTCGGTCGCCGCCGCGCTGGCGGACGTCGAGGAAGGCGATGCGGTGCGGATCGACGGCTGGCTGGTGCAGGTCAACGCCAGCGACGGCTGGCGCTGGCGCAGTTCGCTGACCCGCGAAGACACCGGCGGCGGCGCCTGCGAAGTGGTGTATGTCTGCGCCGTGACCCGGCGCTGAGGGTCAGCAGGCTGTTGAAAACAGACTGTTGAAAACGGGCTGTTGAAAACGGGCTGTTGAAAAACAGCCTGATTGCGCAGCCATGGATGGCGGCGACGACGAATCAGGCGCATCAACGCTTGATTCGTCGGGAGCGAGTCAGGACCTGTGCCTGACTCGTGACCTGGAAAACGATCGGGATGATCGTTTTTCAACAACCTGTCAGAGACCCGTGGGGCAGCTCACGCCGGTGCCGCCGAGGCCGCAATAACCGTCCGGATGCTTGGACAGATACTGCTGGTGCTCCTCTTCGGCGTAGAAGAAGGTCGGCGCCGGATGACGGATCTCGGTGGTGATCGCGCCGTAACCCGCGGCGGTGAGCCGCGCCTGGAACGCATCGCGGCTGGCGACCGCGGCGATGTACTGCGCCTCGGTGTCGCAATGAATCGCGGAGCGGTACTGAGTGCCGGTGTCGTTGCCCTGACGCATGCCCTGGGTGGGGTCGTGACTTTCCCAGAAGGTCTTCAGCAGCGTTTCGAACGGGATCGCCGCCGGGTCGTAGACCACCAGCACCGCTTCGGTGTGGCCGGTCTCGCCGCTGCAGACTTCGCGGTAGTTCGCATTCGGCGTGTAACCGCCGGCATAGCCGACCGCGGTGGTGAACACGCCCGGCAGCGACCAGAACTTGCGCTCGGCGCCCCAGAAGCAGCCCATGCCGAACTGGACCCGGGCCAGGCCTTCGAACGCATCGCGCAACGGCCGGCCGTGGATGTGGTGAACATTGCGCAGCGGCATCGCTTCGGCGCGGCCCGGCAGGGCGCGTTCGGGCGAGGGCATACGCTGTTTGTGGGCACCGATGCCCAGCAGGGATTCGAACATCGACGGGCTCCGGTGACGGGCATTGCCCGGTGGTGGACGTGGATAAAGAGGCGCGCGGCGGGCGCTCCGGTGCGGGCCCACCCAGCATGCGGGCGAACCGCCGCCGTTCAAGCCGTGGCCGAGCGCGGTGCGAACACCGCCGGCGCGACGCTGACGCGATTGCGGCCGGCGCGCTTGGCGGCATACAGCGCCTTGTCGGCGCGCTCCACCGCCGGCCCGGGCTGCGGCTCGTGCGCGAGCTGGCTGGCCACGCCGATGCTGACCGTCATCTGCAGCGACTGGTCCTTGTAACGCAGATCGGCGGTCTCGATCGCCAGCCGGATCTGTTCGGCGATGGCCCGCGCCATCTCGGTCTGACGACCGGGCAGCACCACCAGGAACTCCTCGCCGCCGTAACGTCCGAACACATCGTCGTCGACCAACTGTTCACCGATGAGCTTCGCGATCTCGCGCAGGCAATAGTCGCCGCAGCCGTGGCCGCGCTGGTCGTTGATGGCCTTGAAGTGATCGATGTCCACGAACAGCACGGACAGCGGTAGCCGCTTGCGGATCGATTCCTGGAAAGTGCGCACCAGGGCCTGATCGATGCTGCGACGATTCAGCGCGCCGGTGAGCGAGTCGACTTCGGCGGTATGGCGCAGATGCAGGGCGGTGAAGGCCTCGTCGATCTGCAGCACCGCGATGCGCGCCAGCTCGCGCGCGATCGACAGTTCGTCGGGATGGAACACGGTGGCGCCGGCGCGCTCCAGCACCAGTGCGCCCCAGGACGGCGCGCGCACCGGCAGCGACACCGCCGCCTCGATCGCCACCGGCGTCGCTTCGCCGCTGCGGGTGACCGGCTGCTGCACCTCGATGTTGATCGCCAGCTGCTGGCGCAGGTTCGGCAGCCGCGGCGAGATCCGTTCGACCAGTTCGTCCAGCGCGGTGCCCGGATGCGCGGCGAGCGTGTCGCGCCCGTGGAAGCCGCGGACCACCGCCAGCACGTGATCGGCCGGCACGATCCGGCGCAGATGATCCAGCAACAGCCGCATCGCCATCGGCTGGATCTCTTCCTCGCCGACGCCGCGCAGGCCCATCTGCAGCGCGGTCAACAGCTCGGAGCGCACCGCCTCGCGATACATGCGGCGCTCGGAATCGGCGCGCGCGCGCTGCTCGCGGTCGCGTTGTTCCCGGTATTTGCTGATGCGGCTGATCAGGCCCACGCTGACCATCGCCGCGCAGATCATGATCGCGACCTGATAGCCGTACTGGGTCCATAGCGAACCCGCGACGAAGCCGCGCCCTTCCAGCTCCCAGATCATCGCCGTGACCGCGATGCCCAGCACCGACACGAACACCGCCGCCGAGAACGGCACCCGTCGGCGCCAGGCCTCGCCCAGCACGAACAGCGCGACCCCGCAGCCGCTGAACCAGGCGACCGGCACCAGCCAGGCGCCGAGCGGATCGAAGGCCTCGCGCCATGCCAGCATCACGCCGCCCAGCAGCAGCAGGGCGACGCATCCCTGATCGATGGCCAGGGTCAAGCGCGGGCGCGCCTGCTGGCTGTCGGCATAGCGCAGCAGGATCTGCAGCGCGGCGACCTCGAACAGCAGCGAGATCGTGTGCAGCCCCGCGCCGCCCAACTGGCGGAAGAAATCGAAGGGATCGAGCAGATACAGATGACCGTTGAACGCGGCCAACAGCAGCGCACCGGTGACGCAGAACCCGAAGAACACCATGAAACTCGAGTCGCGGGATGCGAAGAACAGCGCCAGGGTCATCAGTCCGAGCGTGAACAGGCTGGCGTAGGCGAGGCTGGCCACGATCGTGGCCTTCTGCACGTACGCGTCGGCCAGTTCCTCGGACACCACTTCCGGACGCAGGGCGGCGTTGCGCAGTCCGGTAGCGGTGAGTTCCAGCCGGATCTCGCCTTCCCAGGTCGAGGGCAGCCGGAACAGGTAGCCCACCGGCATGGGCCCTTCCATCGGCTCCGGCGCCAGGAAACTGCGGATGCCGCCGTCCCAGGCGTTCTCGACCTGCAGGTGGACGGACTCCACCGGCACCCGCGAGATCCAGATCACCCAGTGCGGCGATTCGGTGGTCCGCGGCGGCAGCACGAAGCGCAGCTCGGCCCGCGCCTGGCGGGTGCCTTCGGTCACGCCCACCCGCAGCGACTGCCCATCGCTGCCGAGCGCGGGCAACCGTCCCTCGCGATCGGGCAGCGGGGTGAGGCGCAACTGCAGCGGCCGCTCCACCGGCACTTCGGCGTGACCGGGCGTCAGGGCGTACAGACCCGACAACAGCAGCACGACCGCCATGCCGACGGTGCGGAGCCACTGCTGCGGGAAATCCCTGAGGGGAAACGCCATGGTCAGTCGGAAATCGCGAATACCCGGATCCTCCCGACCCTGAATACGGCGGCCACCCGGCGCGCGGTCGTGATCGGACCGAACGCCCGCGCCGGTCGACGATGTCCGGGTGGATCGGCGTGATCGCCCATCGCCCGCCCCCTTGGTGTGTATTCCGTCATGATCGCGTGCGTCCGGGTTCTCCCCCGCAGGCGCCCCTTTTTGCGCGTCCACACTACCATCCGGGCAGGGTTTTCTGCACCCGCGACCATGGTCCACCGGGCACCGGCGTACCGCGCCCGCCTCCCAAAGCCGCGCTCAGGCTCTAAACTGGTCGTTTTCGCAGTCGCCATCGCCGATGACCCCGGACTTTCCCACGGACATTCCCCCTGCCGACGCCGTCGCCGAGCGCCGCCAGGACTTCATTCGCCAGATCGTCCGCGAGGACCTCGCCAGCGGCCGGCATGCCGCCATCCGCACCCGCTTTCCACCGGAACCCAACGGCTACCTGCACATCGGGCATACCCGCGCGATCTGGACCGACTTCGGCATCGCCGAAGAATTCGGCGGCCGCTGCAACCTCCGCCTGGACGATACGAACCCCGCGAAGGAGGATCCGGAATACGTCCGCGCGATCCAGGACGATGTACGCTGGCTGGGCTACGCATGGGCGGAACTTCGTCACGCTTCCGATTATTTCGAAGTGTTCTATCTCGCCGCCGAGAAACTGATCCGCCAGGGCGACGCCTTCGTCTGCGACCTGAGCGCCGACGAAGTGCGCGCCTACCGCGGCAGCCTCACCGAACCGGGCCGCCCCTCGCCGTTCCGCGACCGCGGCGTCGACGAGAATCTGGACCTGTTCCGGCGGATGCGCGCGGGCGAGTTCCCGGACGGCGCGCGCACCCTGCGCGCGAAGATCGACATGGCCAGCGGCAACATCAACCTGCGCGATCCCGCGCTGTACCGGATCAAGCACGTCGAACACCAGAACACCGGCAACGACTGGCCGATCTATCCGATGTACGACTACGCGCATTCGCTCAGCGACGCGATCGAAGGCATCACCCATTCGCTGTGCACCCTGGAATTCGAAGACCACCGCCCGCTGTACGACTGGTGCGTGGACAAGGTCGATCCGGCGAACCATCCCGAACTGCTCGCGCCGCTCACCGGCAAGGGCCTGCCGTTCGAGGCCAGCAAGCCACGCCAGATCGAATTCTCGCGCCTCAACATCAACTACACGGTGATGAGCAAGCGCAAACTGATGACCCTGGTCGACGAAGGTCTGGTCGATGGCTGGGGCGATCCGCGCATGCCGACCCTGCAGGGCATCCGCCGCCGCGGCTACACGCCGGACGCGCTGAAGCTGTTCGTCTCGCGTCTGGGCCTGTCGAAGCAGAACTCGCTGATCGATTTCTCGGTGCTGGAGAACACCCTGCGCGAGGATCTCGACGGTCGCGCGCCGCGGCGGATGGCGGTGCTCGATCCGCTGAAGTTCGTGCTGACCAATCTGCCTGACGGCCACGAAGAAGCGCTGACGTTCTCGAATCATCCGAAGGACGAATCGTTCGGTACCCGTACCGTGCCGTTCGCGCGCGAACTGTGGATCGACCGCGAGGATTTCGCCGAGGTCCCGCCGAAGGGCTGGAAGCGCCTGATCCCCGGCGGCGAAGTGCGCCTGCGCGGCGCCGGCATCGTGCGCTGCGACGAGGTGGTGAAGAACGAGGCCGGCGAGATCGTCGAACTGCGCGGCACGCTCGATCCCGAATCGCGCCCCGGCATGGCCGGCGCCGACCGCAAGATCAAGGGCACGATCCACTGGGTCAGCGCGGTCCATGCGGTCGCCGCAGAAGTGCGCCTGTACGACCGCCTGTTCACCGTCGCCAACCCCGATACCGACGACGACGGCAAGACCTACCGCGACTATCTCAACCCCGACTCCCGGCGCAGCGTGCGCGGCTACGTCGAACCCGCCGCCGCGACCGCCGCGCCGGAGCAGGGCTTCCAGTTCGAACGCACCGGCTATTTCGTCGCCGACCGCTTCGACCACCGCCCCGAGGCGCCGGTGTTCAACCGCAGCGTGACCCTGCGCGACACCTGGGCCGCGGGCGGCTGAGGCGGACCATGCTCTACGCACAGGTCCACCTCACCCTGCCCGCCTGGGTCCACGACGCCGTCGACACC
Organism: Lysobacter sp.; assembly: GCA_011526085.1. GTDB lineage: Bacteria > Pseudomonadota > Gammaproteobacteria > Xanthomonadales > Xanthomonadaceae > Lysobacter_I > Lysobacter_I hankyongensis. The sequence goes on from WYBC01000019.1 coordinate 8,728, forward strand.
GCGCGCGCCTGGCCGACCGACGCCGACAAGGTCGCGCTGGCGATCGATCTCTCGCGGCGCAACGTCGAACACGCCAGCGGCGGCCCGTTCGGCGCCGCGGTGTTCGGCCCCGACGATCGCATCGTCGCGGTCGGCGTGAACCGGGTGCTGCCGCACAGCTGCTCGGTCGCGCATGCCGAAATGATGGCCTACATGCTCGCCCAGCAGCGCACCCAGCGCGCGCGCCTCAATCGCGATGCCGACGATGCACCGACGGGCCCGATCGTGCTCGCGACCTCGTCGCAGCCCTGCTGCCAGTGCTACGGCGCGACGATCTGGGCCGGCATCGACCGGCTGTTGATCGGCGCCCGCGCCGAGGACGTGATGGCGCTGACCGAATTCGACGAAGGCCCGCTGCCGGCGGACTGGATCGGCGAACTGGAAAAGCGCGGCATCGCGGTGACCCGCGACGTCGAACGCGAGGCCGCGTGCGACGCGCTGCGCGCGTACAGCGCGGGTGGCGGATCGCGGTATTGATCCGGAATCTTGCGGTATTGCTTGACCCCCGCCCTTTGGCCGAAGGCCAAGGGACGGGCCAGGGAGGGGTTGCGACATCGCAACGATCGTTCACCCCCTCCCGACCTCCCCCCGCGCTGCGCGCAAGGCGAGGCGCATGCGCGCCGCCCGCCGTTCGCACGGGGCGCCGATGGCTTCGCCTCACCGAGTCTGTCCGATGACTACCCACGGCCTCCTCTGCTACTGCCGCGCCGGCTTCGAGCCCGAACTCGCCGCCGAGCTGACCGAACGCGCCGCGGCGCAGGGCTTGGGCGGTTACGCGCGCACCGAGCGCGACAGCGGGCATGTGGTGTTCCTCGGCGACGACGGCGAGGCGCTCGACGCGGCCCTGCCGTTCTCGACGCTGATCTTCGCCCGGCAGAAGCTGCGCCTGATCGCCGAACTGCGCGGGCTCGACCCGAAGGACCGGATCGCGCCGATGCTGGAAGCGCTGCAGGGCTTTTGTAGGAGCGCCGGAAGGCGCGACACGGACGATGCCAACATCGGGTCGCGCCTTCCGGCGCTCCTACAACGAGAGCGTTACGGCACGCTGGTCGTCGAGCATCCCGACTCCGATGCCGCCAAACCGCTGGCCGGGCTCGCCCGCAGTTTCGGCAACGCGCTGCGGCCGGCGCTGCGCAAGGCCGGCGTGCTGACCGCCCAGGACAACGCCCGCCTGCCGCGACTGCACGTCTGTTTCGTCGATGGCGACCACGCTTTCCTGGCCGTCGGCGACCCGCGCGACAGCGCGCCGTGGCCGATGGGCATCCCGCGGCTGAAGCTGCTGGCCGACGCGCCGTCGCGATCGGCGCTGAAGCTGGAGGAAGCGCTGCTGGTGCTGCTGACCGCCGACGAGCGCGAACGCCTGCTGCGCCCGGGCATGCGCGCGGCCGATCTCGGCGCCGCGCCCGGCGGCTGGACCTGGGTGCTGGCGCGACAGAAGCTGCAGGTGACCGCGATCGACAACGGCCCGCTGCGCGAACACGTGATGGACACCGGCCTGGTGCAGCACCTGCGCGCCGACGGCTTCGCCTGGCATCCGGCGAAGCCGCTGGACTGGATGGTCTGCGACATGGTCGAACAACCGTCGCGGGTCGCCGCGCGCATGGCCGAATGGTTCCGCGAAGGCTGGTGCCGGCACGCGATCTTCAACCTGAAACTGCCGATGAAGAAACGCTGGCAGGAAACCCGGCTCTGCCTCGAACGCTTCGAGGCCCAGGCCGGCATGCCGCTGACGATCCGCGCGAAGCAGCTCTATCACGATCGCGAGGAAATCACGGTGTTCGCCACGCCGCTCCGGGCTGCGTCGTGATCGACGGCGCACCATCGGAACGCATCGTCCAGCAGAGACTCCGCAATCGGATCATGGAATCGCTCGAGTTGGTGGCGTCCATCGAGGATCAGCGCGAATACCAACGCAGGGTCCCCTTCGTCGAAGTGCCGACGGAAATCATCAACCGGTGGGAGGATTTCGTTGGTCAGGACTGGCGCAGGCACTACGCCGCGGGAGCCGTCTTCACCACTTCGGAGATCGACGCGATCGCCGAATTCGATGCGGTCTGGAACGATGTCGCGGAGCGGGTTCCCGACCTCCCGCTCGAAGCCTTGGCCGGAACGGCCGACTGGAAGCGGCTGATGGAAGCCGCCGGCCGTTCTCTGCAGGTCTTCCTCCGGCGCGGTCGATTGCCCGAAGATTGAACGCTCCACCGGATCCGCGCCCATGACCGAAGCCAACCTCGCCCCGCCCAACGACGCCGCGATCCCCGACGACGTGCACGCAGAGATCCTGCGCCGGCTGGCGCGCGCCGAGGCCGAGCACGGCGTGCGCATCCTGCTGGCGGTGGAATCCGGCAGCCGCGCCTGGGGCTTCGCCTCGCCGAATTCCGATTACGACGTGCGCTTCATCTACGCGCATCCGCCGCGCTGGTATCAGGCGGTCGATCTGGAAGAGCGCCGCGACGTCATCGAATATCCGATCGTCGACGACATCGACCTCAACGGCTGGGATCTGCGCAAGGCGTTGCGGCTGTTCTGGAAATCGAACCCCGCGTTCGTCGAATGGATCCAGTCGCCGATCCGCTACATCGAGCGCGGCGGTTTCGCCGCAGGTGCGCGCGCATTGCTGCCGCAGGCCTATTCGGTCGAGAGCGGCATGTACCACTACCGCAGCATGGGCAAGAACACCGAACGCGCCTGCCTGCGCGGCGCGCAGGTCTCGCTGAAGAAATACTTCTACGCCCTGCGCCCGCTGCTGTCGGTGCTGTGGCTGGAGCGCTACGGCACGCCGGCGCCGATCGAGTTCGCCAGGCTGCTGCATCTGGTCGACGACCGCCCTGACCTCGTCGCCGACATCGACGACCTGCTGGCGCGCAAGCGCAACGCGCCCGAAGCCTGGGTCGGCGATCCGATGCCGCGGATCGACGCCTTCGTCCGCGAACAGTTGGCGCGGCTGGAGACGATGCAGCCGGACGTCGAACGCCACCCGTCCGCCCTGCCCGGCCTGAACACGTTGTTCCACCGGACGCTCGACGAAAACGGCGACTGAAGGCCATCGACGGCTTCCGGGCCGTCATGTCCGTCTGTTAAGTTGGGAGCATGTCCGTCGGCATCCTCCTCGTCACCCATCCCGGAATCGGCAGCGCCCTCGTCGAGGTCGCGACCCGGCTGTTGCGCCAGTTGCCGCTGAAGACCGAAGCCTTCGAGCTGGCGTTCGACGCCGACATCGACGCCGCATTGCCGCAGGCCAGCGCCGCGCTGCGGCGGGTGGACGACGGCGACGGCGTGCTGGTGCTCACCGACCTGTACGGCGCGTCGCCCAGCAACCTGGCGGCGCAGGTCGCCCGGCTGGGCACGCCGGTGCGGCGGGTGTCGTCGCTGAACCTGCCGATGCTGCTGCGGGTGATGAATTACGCCGAGCTGCCGCTGGACGAACTGCCGGCGGTGGCCGCGGCCGGCGCCCGCAACGGCGCCATCCTCGACGACGCACGATGACCCTTCCGACTTCCCGACCACGCATCTCCCCGGCGCCATGATCGAACGCGAACTCCTCATCCAGAACCGACTCGGCCTGCACGCACGCGCCACCGCCAAGCTGGTGCAGACGGTGTCGGGATTCCGCTGCAGCGCCACGGTCTCGGCCAAGGGCCGCGAGGTCAACGCCAAGAGCATCATGGGCGTGATGCTGCTGGCCGCCGGCCAGGGCAGCACGGTCGTGGTGCGCACCGACGGCGAGGACGAAGCCGCGGCGATGGACGCGGTGGCCGCATTGTTCGAGCGACGGTTCGACGAGGACAGCTGATGAGGCGATTGCTCTCGGGCCAAGGGGCATCGCGCGGCAGCGCACTGGGACGCGCGCGCGTCCGCCTGCCGCACGCGCTGGACGTGGCCGAAGAGCATATCGAAGCCGGAGAGGTCGAGGCCGAACTGGAACGGCTGCACGCCGCGATCGACGTGGTGCGCGGCGAGATGCACGCGCTGCGCGACCGGCTGCACGGCGCGCTGGCGCACGAGGTCGGCGAATTCCTCGACCTCCACGCGCTGCTGCTGGACGATCCCGAACTCCTGGCCGGCCTGGACGCACTGATCCGCACCGGCCGCTACGCCGCCGACTACGCGCTGCGCCTGCAGCGCGACCGCATCGCCGCGGTGTTCGCGGGCATGGACGACGCCTATCTGCGCAGCCGCATCGACGACATCGATCAGGTCGTCGGCCGCATCCACGCCGCGCTGCACCGTCGCGCCGCGGATCTGCAGGGCATCGCCGGCGACATCCTGGTCACCGACAGCGTGGCGCCGTCGGAACTGGCGCAACTGCATGCGCAGGGTGTGATGGCGGTGGTCACGTCCGGCGGCAGCCCGCTGTCGCACAGCGCGATCCTCGCGCGCAGCCTGCACCTGCCGCTGGTGATCGGCGCCGCCCACGTGCTGCAGAAGGTCAACGACGGCGACGTGCTCGCGGTCGACGGCGGCAGCGGCCTGGTGATCCTGGAACCGAACGCCGACGACCTGCGCGACCACCGCGCGCGGGTGCAGGAATACGCGCGCGAGCGCAAGCAACTGCACCGCCTGCGCCGCGAACCCACCCGCACCGTCGACGGCGTCGACATCAAGCTGTGGGCCAACGCCGAATCGCGCGAGGACGTGGCCGAAGCGCACGCACAGGGCGCGGCCGGCGTGGGCCTGTACCGCACGGAATTCCTGTTCATGCACCGCCCGCCCGAACTGCGGCGCACGCTGCCGGACGAGGAAGAGCAGTTCCGCGCCTATCGCGATCTGGTGCTGGGCATGACCGGACGCACCGTCACCATCCGCACCCTCGACATCGGCGCCGACAAGGCCGACGAAAGCGGGCTGGCGCTCACCGGCGAACCCAATCCCGCGATGGGCCTGCGCGGCGTGCGCCTGTCGCTGTCGCGCACCGACCTGTTCCGCACCCAGTTGCGCGCGATCCTGCGCGCCACCGGCTACGGCCCGGTGCGCATCCTGGTGCCGATGGTCAGCGGCCGCGAGGAGATGCTGGCGGTGCGCGCGCTGACCCGCGACGTGCAGCGCGAGCTGCGCGAGCAGGGACACGCGATCGCGGAGTCGGTGCCGATCGGCGCGATGATCGAAGTGCCGTCGGCCGCGATCGCGCTGCAGACCTTCATCGCCGAGACCGATTTCCTGTCGATCGGCACCAACGACCTGGTGCAGTACCTGCTGGCCGCGGACCGCACCAACGAAGCGCTGGGCGACCTCTATTCGCCGCTGCATCCGGCGGTGTTGCGGCTGATCTACGACGTGATCCGCGCCGCCCGCACCCATCGCAAACCGCTGGCGGTGTGCGGCGAGATCGCCGGCGATCCGATGTTCGCGCCGGTGCTGCTGGCGCTGGGGCTGGAGGAATTCAGCCTGCACCCCGGCACGCTGCTGGAAGTGCGCCGCGCGGTGCGCGCGCTGGACCATTCGGCGCTGCGCGCGCGCGCCGCGACGTTGCTGCGCGCCCGCGATCGCGCGGGCATCGAACGCTGGCTGGCGCGCGTCGCGGTGTGACTGCGCGTCGCGTCGCCGTCAGCCGACGGTGACGCGCGCGTTGCGGAACATCCGCAGCCAGGGCGAATCGCCCTGCCAGTCGTCCGGGTGCCAGCTCATGTTGACGCTGCGCGGCGTGCGCTCCGGATGCGGCATGAGGATGGTGACGCGGCCGTCGCGGCTGGCGAGGCCGGCGATGGCGTCCTCGGAGCCGTTCGGGTTCGCCGGATAGCTGGCGGCGGCGCGACCATCGTTGGCGACGTAGCGCAGCGCGACGGTCGCGGCCGCGCGGTCGGCATCGCCGGCGAACGCCACCCGGCCTTCGCCGTGGGCGATCGCCACCGGGATGCGCGAGCCCTGCATGTCGCGGAAGAACAGCGACGGCGAATCGACGACTTCGAGCAGGCCGAAGCGCGCCTCGAACTGCTCGCTGCGGTTGCGCAGGAAACGCGGCCAGTGTTGGGCGCCGGGGATGATGTCCTTGAGCTGCGACAGCATCTGGCAGCCGTTGCACACGCCCAGCGCGAAGGTGTCGGGACGCGCGAAGAACGCGGCGAAGGCGTCGCGAAGCGCGGCGCGTTCGAGGATCGAGGTGGCCCAACCGCGGCCCGCGCCGAGCACGTCGCCGTAGCTGAAACCGCCGCAGGCGGCGAAACCGCTGAAGCCGTCGAGCGCGATGCGCCCGGCGATGAGATCGCTCATGTGCACGTCGACCGCGGCGAAGCCGGCGCGATCGAAGGCCGCGGCCATTTCGATCTGGCCGTTGACGCCCTGCTCGCGCAGGATCGCGACGCGCGGACGCGCGCCGGTGGAAACGAACGGCGCCGCGATGTCCTCGGCGGCATCGAAGGTCAGCTTCGGCTGCAGACCCGGCGCATCGAAGCGACGCACCGCGGCGCGCTCTTCGTCGGCGGAGTCGGGGTTGTCGCGCAGCCGCTGCATCGCATGGCTGACCGACCACCAGGCGTCGAACAACTCGTCCCAGCGCCATTCGACCAGCACCTCGCCGTCCTGATGGACGCGGATCGCGCCGGCGGTGGTCGGCTTGGCGATGCGCTGGGCGCATTCGATCAGACCGTGCCGGGAGACGAGATCGGCGAATTCGGCGCGGTCCTCGGTGGCGATCTGCACGATCGCGCCGAGCTCCTCGCAGAACAGCGTGCGCAGGGCATCGTCGCCCCAGTCGTCGAGATTCATGTCGATGCCGAGGTGCGAGCAGAACGCCATCTCGCACAGCGCGGCGAACGCGCCGCCGTCGGAACGGTCGTGGTACGCGCGCACCAGCCCGCGCTCGCGGGCGTCGCGCATCAGATCGAACAGGCCGCGCAGGCGTTCCGGATCGTCGAGATCGGGCACGCTGTCGTCGCCGTGGCGCCCGCCGAAGCCGTCGTAGACCTGGGCCAGGATCGAACCGCCGAGGCGCTTGCGCCCGGCACCGAGGCCGATGAGCCACAGTTCGGTCTCGCCTTCGCGCGACAGCAGCGGCGTGAGCTGCCCGCGCACGTCCTCGACCGCGGCGAACGCGCTGACGATCAGCGACACCGGCGAGACCGACTTGTGCGTCTCGCCGTCGCGCTGCCACTGCGCCTGCATCGACAGCGAATCCTTGCCGACCGGGATGCTCAACTCCAGCGCGGGACACAGCGCCATGCCCACGGCCTTCACCGCGTCGAACAGGCGCGCGTCCTCGCCCGGATGGCCGGCGGCGGCCATCCAGTTCGCGGACAGCTTGATCTGGGCGAGCGACGACACCGGCGCGGCGATGAGGTTGGTGATCGCCTCGCCCACCGCCATCCGCGCGGCGGCGGCGGCGTCGATCAGCGCGAGCGGCGTGCGTTCGCCGATCGCCATCGCTTCGCCGGCATGCGTGTCGAAACCGGCGAGCGTGATCGCGCAGTCGGCCACCGGCATCTGCCACGGGCCGACCATCTGGTCGCGCGCGGTCAGGCCGCCGACCGAGCGGTCGCCGATGGTGATCAGGAAATGCTTCGCGGCGACGGTCGGATGCGTGAGCACGCGCAGGCCGGCCTCGCGCAGATCGATGTCCTTGCCGTCGAGCGCGGACCACGGCGTCGGCGCCGGGCGGCGAGTGTCGCGATGCATCTTCGGCGGCTTGCCGAAGAGGACGTCCATCGGCAGGTCGATGGCGGGCGCCTGCGGTATCGCGTCGACGGTCGCGCCGTCACCGACCACCAGCCGCTCTTCCGCTGTCGCCACGCCCACCGCGGCGAACGGGCAGCGCTCGCGCGCGCAGATCGCGGCGAATTCGGCCAGGCGGTCCTGCGGCACGCCGAGGACGTAGCGCTCCTGCGATTCGTTGCACCACAACTGCATCGGCGACAGCGAGGGATCGTCGCTCGGCACCTTCGCCAGATCGATGACGCCACCGACGCCGGAGTCGTGCAGCAGTTCGGGAATCGCGTTCGACAAGCCGCCCGCGCCCACGTCGTGGAACCACAGGATCGGATTGCCTTCGCCCATCGCGACGCAGCGGTCGATCACTTCCTGGCAGCGGCGCTCCATTTCCGGGTTGTCGCGCTGCACGCTGGCGAAATCCAGATCCTCGGCGCTTTCGCCCGAGGCCACCGAACTGGCGGCGCCGCCGCCGAGGCCGATCAGCATCGCCGGACCGCCGAGCACGATCACCGCGTCGCCGGGCGACAGCGTTTTCTTGGTCACCATCGGTCGATCGATGGCGCCGAGACCGCCGGCGAGCATGATCGGTTTGTCGTAGGCGCGGACCGGGCCGTCGCCGTCGCGCAGTTCGAAACTGCGGAAATAACCGGTGAGGTTGGGGCGGCCGAATTCGTTGTTGAACGCGGCCGCGCCCAGCGGGCCGTCGAGCATGATCTCCAGCGCCGGCGCCATCCGCGGATTGAGCGCACGCGCCCCTTCCCAGGGCTGCGGCAGGGTCGGGATGCGCAGATGCGACACGCTGAAGCCGCACAGCCCGGCCTTCGGCTTGCCGCCGCGACCGGTCGCGCCCTCGTCGCGGATCTCGCCGCCGTTGCCGGTGGACGCACCGGGAAACGGCGAGATCGCGGTCGGATGGTTGTGGGTTTCGACCTTGATGCAGAACGCGCTGGGCGCTTCGGCTTCGGCGCGGTATTCCAGCGTCGCCGGATCGGGACGGAAGCGTTTCGCCGGATAACCGGCCACCACCGCGGCGTTGTCGCTGTACGCGGACAGCGTGTGGTCCGGCGTCTGCGCGTGGGTGTGCTTGATCATCCGGAACAGCGAGACGTTGCCGCCGTTCGACAGCTGCTCGCGGCCGTCGATCGTCCAGCCGGCGTTGAAGATCTTGTGCCGGCAGTGCTCGGAGTTGGCCTGCGCGAACATCATCAGTTCGACGTCGTGCGGGTCGCGCCCCATCTCGCGATAGCGCGCCCGCAGGTACTCGATTTCGTCGTCGGCGAGCGCCAGTCCGAGGCGCGCGTTCGCGGCTTCCAGCTGCGCCAGCGGGACGACTTCCAGCGCGCCGCGGGCCGGCGCGACGAACAGCGCCGCCGCATCCGCGGCATCGACCAGCAGCGACTGGGTCATCGGGTCGTGCAGCACCTTCGCCACCGCGGCGCGGACGGCGGGGTCGTCCGGCCAGCCGCCCAGATCGATGCGGGTGCCGCGCTCCACGCGCTTCACCGGCTGCCCGGCGCCGCGCAACAGTTCGCCGGCCTTGCTGGCCCAGGGCGAGATCGTGCCCAGGCGCGGCGCGACGAAGCGCGACACCGCGCCGGCGGCCAGCGGCGCGCGGTCGGGACGGGCTTCGAGAATCCGCAGCAGGGTGTCGGTGTCGGGGATGCGGCCCGGCTCGGGTTCGACCCAGTAGGCGAACCAGGCGCCGACGACGCGGAGCTCGGGGGCGATGGCCTGGAGACGGGCTTGGAGACGGTCGCGACGGAACGGCGATAGGGCCGGCAAGCCCTCGAGGACGATCATGTCCGGTGCATGTCTGGACGCGGGCCGGCGATTGTACCGGAAGCCGGGCCCGGGCCGCGGGCGGGGACGGCATGGGCATTCCCGTCCTGCCGGTTGCGACCACGGTCGGCCGTGCCGCCGGGCCGTGCTGCTGTGCACAACGACCTCCGCGGCGGAGGCTGGTATCGTCCGCTCCATACGGTGCCGTACCGAACGGAAAGAGGGCCCATCGCGTCGCGGGCCCGGATCGGCCACGCACCGGATCGGCAACGGTCAGCGCTCCTGACCCCGCAGTCCCACACGTCCATCCAAGGAGAGAGTCATGCGTCGTGGATTCACCGGTTTCATCCTGCTGTTCCTGGCGATCGCGTTCTTCGCCCTGCCCGCGCAGGCGCAATCGACCTACACCCGAACGAAATACCCGATCGTGCTGGTGCACGGGCTGTTCGGTTTCGATTCGATCCTCGGCGTCTACGACTACTGGTACGGCATCGGCGACGAGCTGAAGGCCGGCGGCGCCAGCGTCTACACCGCCAGCGTGTCCGCCGCCAATTCCAGCGAAGTGCGCGGCGAACAGCTGATCCGCGACCTCGACCGCCTGCGCGCGATCACCGGCAAGAGCAAGTTCAACCTGATGGGCCACAGCCACGGCGGGCCGACGGTCCGCTATGTCGCCTCGGTACGCCCGGACCTGGTCGCGTCCGTGACCCTGATCGGTGCGCCGAACACCGGCTCGCCGGTCGCCGATGGCGTCAGCGGCGCGCTGCCGCCGGGTTCCCCGCTGCGCACCTTCGTCGCCGGGTTCGTCAACGCCTTCGCCGGCTTTCTCGGTGCGGTGTCGGGCAACCTCGATCCGCAGAATTCGCTGGCCGCGCTCGGGTCGCTCAGCACCGCCGGCTCGAGCGCGTTCAACGCGCGCCACCCGCAGGGCAAACCGACCACGTCCTGCGGCAGCGGCGCGGCGACGGTGAACGGGATCCGCTACTACTCGATGAGCGGTACCTCGGTGCTGACCAACGTCTTCGACATTTCGGACGCCGCGCTCGGCGCCGGCGGCCTGTTCTTCGGCTTCGAACAGAACGACGGTCTGGTCGGACGCTGCTCCTCGCGCTGGGGCACCGTGCTGCGCGACGACTACGGCTGGAATCATCTCGACGAGGTCAACCAGTTCCTGGGCCTGCGCGGGCTGTTCTCGTCCAGTCCGCAGAGCGTCTATCGCGCCCAGGCCAACCGTCTGCAGTCGCTCGGCCTGTGAGTCGAGCGTTCCACCGCATCGCCGGCGTCGTCGTCCTCGCGACGGCGCTGGCGGGCGGCGTGTGGTGGTGGACGGCCGCAACGCCATCCACCGCACACCACGCGCCGTCCGCAGCCGGCACCGCCGGAACCGATGCGGCGCTCCGCGACGACACCGCAGCCGACGCCGGGACCGATGCCGCGCAGGCGGCCGCCGATCCGCTGGCGACCAGTTCGCTGCGCGGGACCGCGGTCGATGGCGAGGTGCGTTTCGACGCCGACGGCGCGCTGGTGCTCGACGCCGGGCTGCGCCGGTTCTTCGACTACCACCTCAGCCTGATCGGCGAATGGGACCTGTCGAAGATCCGCGATCAACTGCAGCGGACGCTGCTCGCCCGCTTCGATGCCACCCGGGCCGGCACGGTGCTCGATCACTTCGACCGTTACACCGCCTACCTGCAGGCGCTCTCGGACAGCGGGATCGCCGCGGAGCCGGACCCCGCGCGGCGGCTGGCCGCGGTGCGCACACTGCGCCGCGACCGGCTCGGCGAAGCCATGGCCGAAGGCTTCTTCGCCGCGGAAGACGCGCTGGCGGCGTTGACCCTGGAGCGGATGCGGATCGCCGGCGATGCGCGGATGAGCGCCGACGACAAACGCGAAGCGCTGGCCGCGCTCGACCGCGAGGCCGGCTACGACGCGCGCGCGTCGGCCGGACTGGCGGAGGAGGCGGAAAGCATCGAACGGCGCGCGTTGCCCCCCCCGCAGCGCGAAGCCGAACGGACGGCGCGATGGGGCGCGGATGCCGCGCAGCGGCTGGCCGCACTCGACGCCGAACGCGCCGCCTGGGACGCGCGGGTGCGCCGCTACGCCGAAGCGCGGGCGCGCATCGACGCCGATCGCCGTCTGGACCCGCAGGGCCGGGCGCAGGCGATCGCGGCGCTGCGGGCGCGGATGTTCACATCGACCGAACAGCGACGGATCGCGTCGCTGGAGGCGATCGGCCAGCTCGAAGCCACCCTGTCGCAGTGAGCATCGCCGGGCCGTGAGCCATGCGGCTCGGGTCAGGACAACGACGGCAATATGCGGTCCCGCCCGGCGAGGACGGGAGCCGCGAACCGATGCCGGTCAACCGACGCGGGTCGGCGAAAGTATCTCCCCGGGCTTCAGCGACCGCCGGCGGTGCTGTCCGCGGGCTTCGCCTTCTTCTCGGCCGCCAGTTCGTCGAGGGCCTGCAGCATCTTGGCCGGCGGCAGATAGCCCGGCAGCGCGATGCCATCGACGTTGATCGCCATCGGCGTGCCTTCCAGACCGATGCGCTGGCCGAGCTTGTACTGCGCGGCCACCGGGTTGGTGCAGCGCTTGGGCGGCACCGCCACGCCGCTCTTGGCGTCGGTCAGGGCCTGACGGCGATCGGCGGAACACCACACAGACTCCATCGCCAGCGCGTCGGCGCTGGTCAGGCCGGCGCGCGGGAACGCCAGATATTCGATGGCGATGCCGAGCTTGTTGTAGTCGGCCATTTCCGAATGCATCTTGCGGCAGAAGCCGCATTCGATGTCGGTGAACACGGTGACCGTGTGCTTGCGCGGACCCACCGGGGCGAACACGATGCGATCGGTCACCGGCACCTTGGCCAGCTCGTCGCGACGCAGGCCGCTGAGGCCGATCTGGGTCAGGTCTTTCTGCTTCTCGATGTCGAACAGCAAGCCCTGCAGCATGTAGCGGCCGTCGTCGCTGAAATACACCACGCGGCCGTGGACGATGGCTTCCTGGAAACCGGGCATCGGCGCCGGGCCGACGCGGTCGGGCACCAGGCTCGGATCGATCTTCTTCAGCGCGGCGCGGACCATCGCTTCCTTGGCGGGATCCGCCGGTTTGGTCGGGGTGCTCGCGGGGGCGTTCGCCGCCTTGGGCGCTTCCGGCGCGGCCGCCGTGTCGTCGGCGGGTTTGGATTGGGCGCAGGCGGACACGCTGAGGGCGCAAAGCAGGGCGAACACCGGGAGTTTCATACAGGGCGGTTCCATCGGATGACTGGGGTGATGTCGGCTGGGACCACCGCGCGGCGGCGAAGTTCAGACGACGCTTTCGTCCGATTGTCGCATGCACCGGCGGCACCGGTCCGCGCTGCGCGGGTCGGCGGATGTGACGGCGATTGCAGCCCGGAACGGCCAGTGCGCGGGAGCCGGCGGCCCGCCCTCGACGCTCAGCCCCGCGGGTGGTGCTGCGCGTGCAGGCGCTTGAGTTGCTCGCGCGCCACCAGAGTGTAGATCTGGGTGGTGGACAGGCTGGCATGGCCCAGCAGCATCTGCAGCGCGCGCAGGTCGGCGCCGTGATTGAGCAGGTGGGTGGCGAAGCTGTGGCGCAGACCGTGCGGGCTGATCCGGCGCGGATCGATGCCCGCCACGCCGGCGTAACGCTTCACCAGCCCCCAGAACAACTGCCGCGTCGGCGGCTCTCCCCCGGGCACGAGGAACAACGCCTGCGGCGCGCGCTTGCCGGCCAGCGCCGGCCGGGCCTCGGCCAGATAACGCTGCAGCCAGTGCTGCGCTTCCTCGCCCAGCGGCACCAGCCGGTCCTTGCCGCCCTTGCCGGTGACCCGCAGCACGCCCTGGCGCAGATTCACCGCGGTGGCGGCGATGCCCACCAGCTCGCTCACGCGCAGGCCGGCGGCGTACATCAGTTCCAGCATCGCGCGATCGCGCAGGCCCGCCGGTGCGGCCGTGTCCGGTGCGGCCAGCAGCGCCTCGATCTCGCGTTCGCTCAGCGCCTTCGGCAGCGAGCGCGGCAGCTTCGGCGGATCGAGCAGCGCGGTGGGATCGTCCGCCCGCGCGCCCCGGCGCAGTTGCAGCGCGAAGAACGCGCGCAGGGTCGACAGCAGCCGCGCGTTGCTGCGCGGCGAATAGCCGCTGCGGGTGCGCCAGGCGAGGTAGTCGAACAGCGCCGCGCGGTCCGCGCCGGCGAGCCCGCCGCCCGCGCCGTCGCGCCAGCGCGCGAAGCCTTCCAGATCGCGGCGATAGCTGGCCTGGGTCTGCGGCGCGAGTCCGTTCTCGGCCCACATCGTTTCGATGAACGCATGGATCGCGCCCGCATCGGCATCGCGCAGCGGCGGCAGCGCGATGGCCTGTTCGCGTCGTTCGGCGGGCGTCCTGGCGGTCATGCGGACAGGGTAACGCGCCGACGCGGCCGGGGCGTCCTTTATCCTGTCGCGATGACCGACGCCGACAACCCCTCTCCCGCCGTTCCGCCGAAGCCCCGGGCCCTCGTGTGGCGGCGCCTGCTCTCGCTGTTCTACGACCTGTGGCCGGTGGTCGCGCTGTGGATGCTGGTCTCGGCGCTGTTCAACCTCGGCTACTACCTCGCCGGCCACGACCGCCGCGACATCCTCGAAACCGCCAGTCTCCTCGGCGCGCTGCTGTGGCTCTGCTGCTGGCTCCTGGCGGGCGCCTACGCCGTCGCCAGCTGGTCGCGCGGCGGCCAGACCCTCGGCATGCGCCCCTGGCGCCTGCGCGTGACCGGCGCCGATGGCGCCGCGCCCACCCGCGCCCAGCTCATCCGCCGCTATCTCGTCGGCAATCTGTCGCTGCTGCTCGGCGGCCTCGGCTTCTGGTGGGCGTGGTTCGACCGCGACCGCCTGGCCTGGCACGACCGCGCCAGCGGCACGCGGGTGGTGCGGGTGGCGAAGCGCGCATGATTCGGGACCAGGTAGAGTGGCCTTCAGGCCGCTGATCTTGCGGTACGAAAAAGCAGCGGGCTGAAGCCCGCTCTACCGGAAATCGTCAGAGAGATCGGTTCGCCGAAGCTGGCGGATCAACGCATCTTCCCGGAATCGCAGACCCGGACGGGGGCGGACAGGAGGTCCGTCGTTTTTCGACAAGGCACGGATGCCTTGTCGAAAAATCCCGGATACGGTTCCGACGGCAGATTTGAATTGAACCTGAGTGTTTTCTTGACTCACGCCTTCGGCGCTCGCCCTTCGGGCCGGCTTCGCCGTTCGCATCGCAAGCGACGCAGTGGTGACTTTCTTTGCGCCAAAGAAAGTCACCCGCGCACCAGCGCGGAAAAGATTCCGGGCTTTACCCAAGGCACATTGCGCCGAGCAACCGCATCGAACGCAATTCGCGCCGGGGCCCGACCTACCCGCTCCGCCGCTTGAACAACCACAGCGACAACCCGACCATCGCCAGCGCCGGAATCAGATACGCGATGCGATAGTCGAACTTGAACACGCCGGCGAGGCGCACGAACTGGGTCTGCACCAGCCAGAACCCCAGCGAGAAGATGATGCCCATGAACAAACGCTTGCCCAGACCGCCGCTGCGCAGCGAACCGAACGCGAACGGGATCGCGAGCAGGCTCAGCACCAGCACGTTCACCGGATAGAACCAGCGGCCCCAGTAATGCTCCTGGAATTCGCTCGAATCCAGACCGTTGCGTTCGCGATACTCGATGCCGTCCCGCAGCTGCGCCGCGGTCATGTAACGCGGGCGCCAGATGTTGCGGGTGCTGGCGGCGAGCGCGGCCGCGTCGAGGCGCGACGCCCAGCGCTCTTCGGCGGCGGTGGTGCGGATCGCGGCCTTGGCCTCGAAACGGGTGCGCTCGACCTTGCGCAGGATCCACTCGCCCTCGCGATGCTCGGCGCTGCCGGCATGGACGATCGAGATCAGGCGGCCGTCGGGCGCCAGCTCGAAGAGTCGCACGTCGTTGAGCTCCAGCCACTGCCGGCCGTTCTCGCTGCGCTCCTGCCCGGTCTGCGCGTTGAGGAACACGTCGCCCTCGCGCGCCCACAGGCCGGAATACTGCGCGACGATCACCTGGTCGGATTTGGCCGCGGCCTTCAGGGTGTCGGCGCGGCGCTGCGCCCACGGGCCGACGGTTTCGCCGTTGATCACCATCAGCGCGGTGAGCACGGTCAGCGCCAGGATCACCGACAGGCTGATGCGGCGGCGCGACAGGCCGAGCGCGCGCAGCACGGTGAGTTCGGAGCTGGCGGACATCTGCCCGAGGCCGATCACCGCACCGATCACCGCCGAATACGGAAACAGCATGTAGGCGCGGCGCGGCAGGCTGTAGACGACATTGGTGGCGGCGGCGAGGAAATCGTACTTGCCGGTGCCGATGTCGCTCATTTCGGTGAGCAGGCCGCTGATCACCGCGTCCAGGCCGACCAGCACCGTCCAGGTCAGCAGCACCGAGCCCAGCACCACCCGGCCGATGTACAGATCGTGGATCTTCGGAAACGGCTTCATGCGTGCGCCTGCGGATGTCCGTTCTTCGGACGCCGGATCGCGCCGTCGTGCGCGTACATCCACACCGCCACCACCAGCAGCGGCACCAGCATCCACCACAGGCCGAGCATGCCCGGGACCTTGCCGTCCTCCAGCCACTGGGTGCCCAGCATCATCAGGAACACGCCGAACAGATAGATCAGGAAACCGACGGCGAGATTGCCGTAGCGCGCCTGCCGCGGCGAACTGCGCGACAGCGGGATCGCCAGCAGCGCGAAGGCCAAGGTCAACAGCGGCGGCGCCAGCCGCGAATGCAACTGCGCCGACGCCTCGGGCCGCGGATCGCCGAACAGCGCGGTCGTCGGCTGCAGCGCGACATCGCTGTTCTTGCGCCGCGGAGTCAGGTCTTCGGGCAACCGCACTTCGTTGACGGCATAGCGCATCAGGCGGAAATCGCGGCCACCCGCCAGCGGCCCCTCGACCTCGAAGCCCTGCGCCAGCCGCAGGTAGCGGTCGCGCTCGCTCTGCACCGACAGCGTGCCGGTCTGCGACGTGGTGACATCGAAGCGCTGGTCTTTCTGGCGGTAGACGAACACCCGCTGCATCTCGCGGCTGTCGGCGGACATCCCGCCGACGTAGATCACCCCGCCGCCGCCCGGGAGTTCGGTGAAGCGGCCCGGCTCCATGCCCGCGATCAGCAGGTTGCGGCCGGCCTCCTCGATCATCCGTGCGGACACCCGGTCGGCCCACGGCCCCAGCCACAGCGAACACAGGCCGACGCCGGCCACGATCGGCAACGCCATCCACGCCAGCGGCCGCAGCATGCGCCGCGGCCCCACGCCGATCGACACCAGCACCGGCATCTCGGCATCGCGGTACAGGCGGCCCATGGCCAGCATCAGGCCCAGCATCACCGCCAGCGGCAGGATCAGCGGCAGCCATTTCAGGAACACCAGCCCCAGCTGGGCCAGCAGCATGCCCGGGGGCACCTTGCCCCGGGCCACGTCGCCCAGCACGTCGGCGAAGGCACCGCCCAGCAACACGATCAGGACCACCACCAGCACGGCGAACGTGCTCTGCGCGAACTCGCGGATCAGGTATCGGTCCAGCTTCAACATGCGGGGACGGGGTCCGGGCGCCGGGCATCCGGCAGGGGCTTTGGATTAAACTTCGGAGTTCTGCGCGCGCCCCGGTCGACTCATGGCCGGTGCCGGGCGCGGACGGCACCGTCTCCGGGCCCTCAAGGCGCCCGGGGATTGTACGGAATGGCGTCGGCGGAAAGGCATCCCGTCTGAACGGGGACGTCCCCGGCGGTTCAGGCACTCCCGCACCGCAGGCTTGCACGCCATGCCACCGCCCGCACCTTTCCTCTCCCGAACGCCTCCACGGAACCCGATCCATGGCCCTCGAATTCACCCTCCACGGCGCTCCCGCCGCCGACGCCGCCACCTTCGCCAGCGACTGCATCGTGATCGGCGCCTTCGCCGACAAGACCCTGACCGCCACCGGTCAGGCGCTCGATGCGGCCTGCGGCGGCCGCATCGCCGCGCTGATCGAGCGCGGCGACGTCTCCGGCAAGACCGGCAAGACCGCCGTGCTGCACGACCTGCCCGGCGTGACCGCGCCGCGGGTGCTGGTGGTGGGCCTGGGCGAAGCCGGCAAGTTCGGCGTGCCGCAGTACATCAAGGCCGCCGGCGACGCCGCCCGCGCGCTGAAGGACGGCGCCGCCGCCAGCGCGCTGTTCTCGCTGAGCGAAGTGCCCGTGACCGGCCGCGACGGCGCCTGGGCCATCCGCCAGGCCGCGATCGCCATCAACCACGCCTGCTACCGCTACACCGCCACGCTCGGCGACAAGAACAAATCCAAGGGCGAGAGCAAGCTCGCCACGGTCGCCATCGCCGGCAGCGACGCCACCGCGCTGGCGCGCGGCCAGGCCATCGCCGCGGGCATCGCCTTCACCCGCGAACTCGGCAACCTGCCGCCGAACGTCTGCACCCCGGCCTATCTGGCTGAGCAGGCGCAGCAGTTCGCCCGCGACCATGGCGCCGAAGCCGAGATCCTCGACGAAGACCAGATGCAGGCGCTGGGCATGGGCTCGCTGCTCGCGGTGGCGCGCGGCTCGGCCAACCGGCCGCGGCTGATCGTGCTGAAGTGGCAGGGCGGCGGCGACGCCAAACCCTTCGTGCTGGTCGGCAAGGGCATCACCTTCGACACCGGCGGCGTCAACCTCAAGACGCAGGGCGGCATCGAAGAGATGAAGTACGACATGTGCGGCGCTGCCAGCGTCCTCGGCGCCTTCGTCGCCGCGGTGAAGATGAAGCTGCCGATCAACCTCGTCAGCATCGTGCCGGCGGTCGAGAACGCCATCGACGGCAACGCCTATCGCCCCTCGGACGTGATCACCAGCATGTCCGGCAAGACCATCGAAGTCGGCAACACCGACGCCGAAGGCCGACTGATCCTGTGCGACGCCCTCACCTACGCGCAGCGCTTCGAGCCGCAGGCCCTGCTGGACGTGGCCACCCTCACCGGCGCCTGCGTGATCGCGCTGGGCAAATACGCCGCCGGCCTGATGAGCAAGCACGACGACCTCGCAGACGAACTGTTGCAGGCCGGCGAACACGTGTTCGACCGTGCCTGGCGCCTGCCGCTGTGGGACGAATACCAGACCCAGCTGAACTCGATCTTCGCCGACGTCTACAACATCGGCGGCCGCAACGCCGGCGCGATCACCGCCGGCTGCTTCCTCTCCCGCTTCGCCGAAGGCCAGCGCTGGGCGCATCTCGACATCGCCGGCGTGGCCAACGACGACGGCAAACTCGGCATGGCCACCGGCCGCCCGGTCGGCCTGCTGTCGCAGTGGCTGATGGATCGGGCGCAGGGCTGACGGTGCCCCGCGCCGACTTCTACCTCATCCAGAAACCGCGCTTCCGCGAGGAACCGCTGCGGCTGGTGTGCGAGCTGGCGCGCAAGGCCTACGACGCCAACCTGTGGACGCTGGTGCTGGCGCGCGACACCGCACAGGCGGAAGCGCTGGACGAGTTGCTGTGGGCCTTCGACGAAGACGCCTACATCCCGCACCAGATCGCCGGCACCGACGACGAGGACGCGCTGACGCCGGTGCTGATCGCGAGACCGGATACCGACATCGCGCTGCGGCCGCTGGTGATCAACCTGCGCGACGCGCCGGTCGACGGCGTGTTCGAGCGCGTCCTGGAAGTCGTGCCCGCCGACGACTCCGCGCGCGGCCCGCTGCGCGAACGCTGGAAGCAATACCAGGCGCGCGGGCTGGAACTGAAGAAATACGACATGTGACCCCCATCCTGTCATCCCGAGCGCAGCGAGGGACCTGCTTCATCGCTTTTCGTCCCGGAAAAGCAGGTCCCTCGCTGCGCTCGGGATGACAGGAAACACTACGAACACGAGCCACGACACCATGACCACCCTCGCCTCCGGCTACGAACCCAAAGATTTCGAATCCCGCCTCTACGCCGAGTGGGAAACGAGCGGCGTCTTCGCGCCGCAGGGCGATGGCCCGGCCTACACCATCCTGCTGCCGCCGCCGAACGTCACCGGCACGCTGCACATGGGCCACGCCTTCCAGCACACGCTGCAGGACGCGCTGATCCGCTATCACCGCATGCGCGGCTATCGCACGCTCTGGCAGATGGGCACGGACCACGCCGGCATCGCGACCGAGATGGTGGTCTCGCGCAACCTGCAGATCGCTGGGCAGGGCGAAACCCGCGATTCGCTGGGCCGCGAAAAGTTCATCGATCGCGTGTGGGAATGGAAGCAGCAGTCGGGCGACACCATCGAACGCCAGATGCGCCGCCTCGGCGCCTCCGGCGACTGGTCGCGCAGTGTGTTCACCATGGACCCGATGGCGTCCGACGCGGTGATCGAAGCCTTCGTGAAACTGTACGAGCAGGGCCTGATCTACCGCGGCCAGAAACTGGTGAACTGGGATCCGGTGCTGAAAACCGCCATCTCCGACCTCGAGGTGGTGAGCGAGGAGGAAAACGGCTTCCTGTGGTCGATCGCCTACCCGCTGGCGAACGGCGAAACCTACGAGCACGTGGAGCACGACGCCGACGGCAACGAAACCCTGCGCGAGACCCGCGGCTATCTGATCGTCGCCACCACCCGCCCGGAGACGATGCTCGGCGACACCGCGGTGATGGTGCATCCGGAAGACCCGCGCTACACGCATCTGATCGGCAAGACCGTGACCCTGCCGCTGTGCGACCGCACGCTGCCGATCATCGCCGACGACTACGTCGACCGCGCCTTCGGCACCGGCGTGGTGAAGGTGACGCCGGCGCACGATTTCAACGACAACGCGGTCGGCCATCGTCACGGCCTGCCGATGATCAACATCTTCACCGATGCCGCGACCGTCAACGACAACGCACCGGAGAAGTATCGCGGCCTCGACCGTTTCGCCGCGCGCAAGATCATCGTCGGCGAACTCGAAGACGCCGGCCTGCTGGTCGAAACCAAACCGCACAAACTGCAGGTGCCGCGCGGCGACCGCACCGGCCAGGTGATCGAACCGTATCTCACCGACCAGTGGTTCGTGGCGATGGACGGCTTCGCCAGGCGCGGCCTCGAACTCGCGGAAAACGGCAGCGTGAAGTTCGTGCCGCCGAACTGGATCAACACCTACCGCCACTGGATGGAGAACATCCAGGACTGGTGCATCAGCCGCCAGCTGTGGTGGGGCCATCGCATTCCGGCGTGGTACGACGAGGCCGGCAATATCCACGTGGGCCGCAACGAAGCCGAGGTGCGCGCGAAGGTCGGCGACATCGCCCTGCGCCGCGACAACGACGTCCTCGAAACCTGGTTCTCCTCCGGCCTGTGGCCGATCAGCACCATGGGCTGGCCGAACGCGGATCGGATGCGCGAGCGCGGTTTCGATCGGTTCGTGCCGTCGTCGGTGCTGGTGACCGGCTTCGACATCATCTTCTTCTGGGTCGCCCGGATGATCGTGATGACCGATCATTTCATGCCGAAGGACGCGACCGACGCCGAGCGCGTGCCGTTCCACGACGTGTACATCACCGGCCTCGTCCGCGACAAGGACGGCCAGAAGATGTCGAAGTCGAAGGGCAACATCCTCGACCCGCTGGACATCATCGACGGCATCACCGAAGCGGAGCTGGTCGCCAAGCGCACCACCGGCCTGATGAATCCGAAGATGGCCGAGAAGATCGAGGCCACCACCCGCAAGGATTTCAAGGGCGGCATCGCCCCGCACGGCGCCGACGCGCTGCGCTTCACCATGGCCGCGCTGGCCGGCCCCGGCCGCGACATCAAGTTCGACATGGCCCGCTGCGAAGGCTACAAGAACTTCTGCAACAAGCTGTGGAACGCGACGCGCTTCACGCTGATGAACACCGAAGGCTTCTCCGCTTCCGGCGCGCCGCAACCGAAGACCGACGCCGAACGCTGGATCCTCTCGCGTCTGGCGAAGGTCAGCGCCGAAGCCGGCGAGCATTTCGCGAGCTACCGCTTCGACCTGCTGTCGCAGGCCCTCTACGAATTCGCCTGGAACGAGTTCTGCGACTGGTTCGTGGAACTGGCAAAGCCCGCGCTCAACGGCAGCGATGCCGAAGCCGCGGACAGCGCCCGACATACCCTGCTGTACGTGCTGGAATCGCTGCTGCGCCTGCTGCATCCGCTGATCCCGTTCGTGACCGAGGAACTGTGGCGCCACGTCGCGCCGAAGCTCGGCATCGAGATCGAAGGCACCAGCATTTCCGTGCGCCGCTATCCGCAGGCCGCGGACTTCGCGGCGGACGGCTATGCCGGCGCCGAAGCCGACATCGAATGGTTCAAGGCCGTGGTCTCGGCGGTGCGCAGCATCCGCAGCACGCTGGGCATCTCACCGTCGAAACAGGTGACGTTGCTGGCCAGGGGCGGCAGCGCCGCGGACGCCGAGCGCGTGGCCAGGTTCTCCGCGCAGCTGAGCTTCCTGCTCAAGCTCGAAGCGGTCGAGATCCTCGACGGCGATCCGCCCGCCGCCGCGCCCGCGGTGGTCGGCGATCTGCAGCTCTTCGTACCGCTCGAAGGCCTGGTCGATCTCGATGCCGAGCGCACGCGCCTCGACAAGGAAATCGTCAAGGTCGCGGCCGAGAAGGACAAGAGCGAAGCCAAGCTCGCGAAGTTCGGCGGCAACGTGCCGCCGACGGTGGTCGAACAGGAACGCGTGCGCCTGGCCGACTGGACCGCGAAGCTGGCGGCACTGCAGGAGCAGCGCGCGCGGCTGGGCTGACGTAGGGCGGGCCCATGGCCCGCCATCCCGGCGCATCCGTTCGCTTCGGACATCGATCGGAACGGCTGCTGCGATCGAACGATCGCAGATTCCCGACGGCGGGCCATGGGCCCGCACTACGCGTCCGGAAGCAACTCGATCGCCATCACGATGGCGTCTTCGCGGCCCATGTTGGCCGGGTAATAGCGCGGGCGGCGTCCGATCTCGTTGAAGCCTTCGTCGAAATACAGCGCGATCGCGCGCGGATTCGACGGCCGCACTTCGAGGAAGATCCGCGCCGCGCGCTGGTTGCGGGCGATGCGGATCAAGGCGCGCAGCAGCCGCCGGCCGTGGCCGCGGCCCTGCGCTTCGGGGTCGATGCAGATGTTGAGGATGTGCGCCTCGCCGGCCGCGACGCTGATGATGCCGTAGCCGATGATGATGTCGTCCTGCACCAGCAGCCACGACGGATAACAGGCGTTGAGGCAGTCGCGGAAGATGCCGATGTTCCAGGGAAACGCGTAGGCCCGCGTTTCGATCGCGATCACCGCGTCCAGATCGGCCTCGCGCATCGGGCGCAGCGTCGTGGGCGCCGCCTGCGGCGTGCCGACGGAGACCGACGGCCCGGCGCTCACGCGGGCGACCGCCTCAGCGCGCGCAGCGCGGGCCACAGCGCACGCTTGCCCCCCGGATCGCGGCGCAGCGCCTGCGGTGCGGGCCAGCCGCGCACCAGCTGCGCGGCATCGTGGGCGTCGCGGCTGCGGCCGGCGGCGCGCAGCAGCGCGACGACCAGCCGGTCTTCAAGCAGCGGGGCGTCGGGCAGCCGGTCGCGGGGCCGCGAGTCGTCGGTCGACGCGCTGTCGGGCCTCGCCGCCGCAGATGCGGTCTCCAGCGCGGCCGCACCCAGCATGCGATAGACCGGCAGGCCCATCGCGGCGAGCGTTTCGCGCTGCACGGCGTCCCACAGCGGCGCCGCCGCGATCGCCGCGTCCGGGCCCGTCGCGTTCATGCGCCCTCCGCCGGAGACCGGCGCGCCGCGCGCCGTGCGATCAGCGGACCGAACGCCGCGAAGGTCGCGAACACCGCCAGCAGCACCTTCGGCGGATCGATCACCAGACCGATGATCGCGGCGATCACCACCAGCGGCACCACGAACGGCACGCGGTCGCCCTGCGGGCCCTTCTTGCCGCCCTTGAAGCTGGGATAGCGGAAGCGGCTGACCATCAGCAGACCCGAGACCGTCGTGATCGCCAGCGCCGCATAGCGCAGCTCTTCGCCGCTCCAGCCGAGGTCGTGCAGGGTCCAGACGAAACTGGCCATCAGGCCGGCGGCCGACGGGCTGGGCAGGCCGATGAACCAGCGCTTGTCGACGGTGCCGACCTGGCTGTTGAAGCGCGCCAGCCGCAGCGCGGCGCAGGCGGCGTAGAGGAAGGCGCCGAGCCAGCCGATCTTGCCGAGGGTGGCGCCATCGAACTTCATCGAATACAGCGCCCAGTGGTACATCACCAGCGACGGCGCCATGCCGAAGCTGATCAGGTCCGCCAGCGAGTCGTACTGCACCCCGAACTCGCTCTGGGTGTTGGTCATCCGCGCGACCCGGCCATCGAGGCCGTCAAGCACCGCGGCGATGAAGATCGCGACGCAGGCGGCTTCGAAACGGCCCTGGGACGCGGCGATGATCGCGAAGAAGCCGGAAAACAGCGCGGCGGTGGTGAACAGGTTCGGCAGCAGGTAGATGCCGCGGTTGCGGCGGGGCTGCGGGGGCGTTTCGGGGGTTTCCATGCCTGAAGTGTAGCCGGAGCGCGCCATCGCCGCCGCAAGCGTGCGGGGCGTCACACCGCCGGACCGACAGGCTGAGGCGCGGCTGAGCCCGACCCGCGCACCCCGCTTGCGCGCATCCCGCGAGGGTGCTGCAATCTTGCCGACAGGGCCCCCCGTCCGTCTGATCAGGTATCGCCATGACCCGCGCGCTCCGTACCGCCCTGCTCGCCACCGCCGTCCTCGCGCTGGGCGCCGCCCCGGCCGCCTTCGCCGATGAGCTCTACCAGTGGAAGGACGCCAACGGCGTCACCCACTATTCGCAGACGCCGCCGGCGCAGGGCAAGTATCAGGCGCGGTCGATCTACCACCGCGAACAGGCCATCGATGCAGGCACGCCCACGGCCGCACCGGTCGAGTCGTCCCAGTGCACCACCGCCCGCAAGAACATCGAACTGCTGCAGAGCGGCTCCCGGCTGCAGATGGACAGCGACGGCGACGGCAAGGCGGACCGCGACCTCAGCGACAACGAGCGCGAGAAGCAGTTGCAGATCGCCCAGACCGTGGCCCGGGTGAACTGCAGCTCGGCCGCCGCCAAGGCGCCGTAAGCCGGCCGGCCCAGGCAGCACCTCGCACGCGACGACATCCGTGCCGCGCCTGCGGCCGGCGGGTCATGAATTCCCGGGGGTTGGCAGAGCGGCCTTCAGGCCGCTGCTCTTTGTGGTGAAAGCAGCGGCCTGAAGGCCGCTCTACCGGACAGGGTCCAACGCAGGCCGGCGAATAGGGTCCAACGCGTGCCGGACATGGTCCGACGCGTACCGAGCGCCTGCGGCCGGCACGGCCCGCAAACATCGGGCAAAATGCGGGGTTCGCCCCCCATGCCGAGTTTCGTCCGATGCGTCTGTCGAAGTTCCACCTCCGCACCGAAAAGGAAACCCCCGCCGACGCCGAGATCGTCAGCCACCAGCTGATGCTCCGCGCGGGCATGCTGCGCAAGCTCGCGGCGGGCCTCTACACCTGGAGCCCGCTGGGCCTGCGCGTGCTGCGCAAGGTCGAGGGCATCGTGCGCGAGGAGATGAACCGCGCCGGCGCGATCGAACTGCAGATGCCGACCATCCAGCCGCGCGAGCTGTGGGAAGAGACCGGACGCTGGCAGAAATTCGGCGGCCAGCTGCTGAAGATCAAGGATCGCAAGGAGGCCGAGTACTGCTACGGCCCCACCGCCGAGGAAGTGATCACCGATTTCGCGCGCCAGGAAATCAACAGCTACAAACAGCTGCCGGTGAACTTCTACAACATCCAGACCAAGTTCCGCGACGAGATCCGCCCGCGCTTCGGCGTGATGCGCGCGCGCGAGTTCCTGATGAAGGATGCGTATTCGTTCCACATCGACGACGAGTCGCTGAAGGCCGAATACCAGAACATGTACGACGCTTATTCGCGCATCTTCACCCGCCTCGGGCTGAAATTCCGCGCGGTGTTCGCCGACACCGGCGCGATCGGCGGCAGCGCCTCGCACGAATTCCACGTGCTGGCCGATTCCGGCGAAGACGCGATCGCCTTCTCCGATGGTTCGGACTACGCGGCCAACGTCGAGCTGGCCGAAGCGGTGTCGCCGGGCGAACGCGCGGCCGCGAGCGAAGCGATGCGCAAGGTCGACACGCCGACGCAGAAGACCTGCGAAGACGTCGCCGCCCTGCTCGGCATCCCGCTGCAGCGCACGGTGAAGTCGGTCGCGATCATGGGCGCCGACGCGAAGGGCGACGCGCAGTTCGTGCTCGCGCTGGTGCGCGGCGATCACGGCGTCAACGAAATCAAACTCGCGAAACTGCCCGGCCTCGCCGAATACCGCCTCGCCACCGAAGCGGAAATCCTCGAACATCTCGGCAGCGAACCGGGCTTCCTCGGCCCGGTGAAACCGGCGAAGACCATCCGCATCGTCGCCGACCGCAGCGTCGCCGCGATGCACGATTTCGTGGTCGGCGCGAACGAACCGGGTTATCACATCGCCGGCGTGAACTGGGGCCGCGATCTGCCCGAAGCCGATGTCGTCGCCGACATCCGCAACGTCATGGCCGGCGATCCTTCGCCGGATGGACAGGGCACGCTGGGCATCGCGCGCGGCATCGAGGTCGGCCACGTGTTCGCGCTGGGCCGCAAATATTCCGAAGCGATGAAGTGCACCGTGCTCGACGCCAACGGCAAGGCGGCGACGCCGGCGATGGGCTGCTACGGGATCGGCGTGAGCCGGATCGTGGCCGCGGCGATCGAACAGAACCACGACGACGCCGGCATCGTCTGGCCGGACGCGATGGCGCCGTGGCAGGTCGCGGTCTGCATGATCAATCCGAAGAACGATGCCACCGTCGCCGCCGCCGCGCAGGCGCTGTACGACGAACTCAACGCCGCCGGCATCGAAACCGTGCTCGACGACCGCGGCCTGCGTCCGGGCGCGATGTTCGCGGACATCGAACTCATCGGCATTCCGCATCGCGTGGTGGTGTCCGAACGCGGCCTGGCCGCGGGCACGTTCGAATATCGCGCGCGCCGCGCCAGCGAGGCCGAATCGCTGGACCGCGACGCGCTGATGCAACGTCTGGTCGCACGCTGATCGCCCGCCGCCGCTGCGGCGGCGAAGCGGGTCTGACGGGCCGCGAATCTCCCGCGGCCCGCGCGTTTCCGGGCGGCCGACATCACGCAAACCGGCGGATTGCACTATCATCCGGGGCTCCGCGCCGTCGAGCGCGGGAATCCCCCGTTCCACGGAGTACACATGGCAATCGATCTGAAAGGTCTTTCCGCGCAGGAACTGAAGCGTCTGGCGACCGACATCAAGAAGCAACAGACCGCGCTGAACAAGCGCAAGCCCATCGCCGGCGTGCGCAAGAAAGTGATCGCCCTGGCCAAGGCCGAGGGTTATACCGTCGCCGAACTGTTCGGCGGCAAGTCCGCGAAAACGGCGCCTGCGAAGAAGGCCGCCAAAAAGGGCGCGAAGAAGGCGGCGAAGAAGGTCGCGCCGAAATATCGCAACCCCGCGAATCCGAAAGAGACCTGGAGCGGTCGCGGCAAACAGCCGCTGTGGCTTGCCGCGCAGGTCAAGAAAGGCAAGAAAGTCGAAGAGTTCCTGATCAAGAAGTAAGTCGGGCCGCGCGCGAGCGCGCATCGCCCGATACGAAAAACGCCGGCTTCGCGCCGGCGTTTTTCGTTGTGGTCGCCGATGCGAGAATGAATGTTGATGTTTTCGGTAGAGCGGCCTTTAGGCCGCTGGCCTTTGTTGAGAAAAGGCAGCGGCCTAAAGGCCGCTCTACCGCGAGAATTCAGCCGCGAACATTCGACGATCAGAGATTCCGTCGGGTCGGAATCAGGATATTGCCGAACAGCAACCCCGCGACCAGCGCGAGCAGGACGTTCAGCGCGGCCAGGATCGCGGCCTGCCCCGCTTCCATGCTCTGCCCCTGCACCACCGCGAGCAGTCCGCGGAGGCTGGCGCTGCCGGGCACCAGCATGATGATGCCGGGCAACCTCACCAGCGCGCCGGGGCGGTTGAACCAGCGCGCGTAGGCGTTGCCGGCGGCGGTCATCGCCAGCGCGGCCACGAACACGCCGACGGTGCTGTCCCATTCGGCGCCGACGAAACGCGACAGCAGATAACCGGCGGCCGCGGACAGCATCACCAGCGGGTAATCGCGGCGGCCGGTGCGGAACAACACCGCGAACGCGTAGGTGCCCAACACCAGCGCCAGGCCTTCCACCCAATCCGGCTGCGGACGCAGCGCGCGGATCTCCGGCTGCAGGCCCAGCATGCCCGCGGCGGTCAGCGCGACCAGCATGCCGATGGCGAGTTTGAGGATGGTGCTCATCGCGCCGGCGAAGCGCGCGGTGCCGGACACCAGATTCTGGTTGGTGAGCTCGTTGACCGCGTTGGTCAGCGACATGCCGGGCATCAGCACGATCAGCGAGGAGATGATCACGGTGTTGAGATTCAGCGGGCCGACGATGCTGGCCACCAGCACCGCGACGCTGCCGGCGACCATCGCGGCCAGCGCATCGTTGGCTTCCTTCAGTCGCGGGCGGTTCTGCGTCGCCCAGTCGAGCACGCCGATCAGCAGCCCGGTCGCGCCCGCGGTGGCGATGTCCAGCCAGGGCAGGCGCCACAGGCCGGCGACTGCGGCGGCGGACAATCCGAACGCGAGGATCGCGACGAGCTTGCCGCGCCAGCTGCCGGGGCGGTCGAGCGCGCGCAGCGCGGCGTGACCGGCATCGAGATCCAGCTCGCCGGACATCACCGCTTCGGCGATGCGATCGGATTCGCAGAGCTTGTAGAGGTCGGTCTCGCCGGGCGACAGGCGCACCACGCGGACGGTGTCGCGGCGGCCGCCGCCGGCTTCGCCGAAGGACAGGATCATGCCGGTCGGATTCGACCACGCCCCGCATTCCAGCCCGAGTTTCGCCGAGACCGCCATCACCGAGCCTTCGAGCCGGTGCGCGGTGGTGCCGTAGGCGTGCAGGCGACCGGCGAGTTCGACCACGAAATCGACGCGCGCGTCGTGATCGTGGCGCTGCAGGGCGGCATTCATGGCGGTGTTTCCGGCGGCGGGACGACAAGGCCGGCATGGTACCCGATCGTCCCCGCGGGCTTCGCCGTCAGCCGTGCAACCGGCGCATCAGCGCGGCGACGAAACGGTCGGCGGAACCGGGCGCCTGATCGAAGAACAGCGAGGGCTCGGTGAGTTCGAGTTCCAGCAGCCTCGGCGAACCGGCATCGTCGCGGATCAGATCGACGCGGGCGTACGGCAACGGCTCGGCGGAACGCGCGCGCAGCGCGGCGAGCACCGCCTCGCCCACGCGCAGTTCGTCGGCTTCGGGCGCGCGCGCCGCGATCGCGTCCGCCAGCCCGGTGTGATCGAGCCCGGCCTCGTCGGGCCGCAGCAGCGCGGCCTTGCGGATCGCATGGCTGAAGGTCCCGTCGAAATACAGCAGCGCGGTTTCGCCGCGCGTGTCCACGGCATCCAGGTACGGCTGCAGCATCGCGCTGCGCCCGGCATCGAGCAGCGCGCCGAGATGATTCGCGGCGGCGAAACTCTGCGCGCGACGGTAGCGCTGGGTGTCGCGGGAGCCGGCGCTGACCGTCGGCTTCACCACCACTTCGGCGGCGCCGGGAAACGCGGCGAAGAACGCCTCCAGCGCCGGCAGCGGCTCGGCATCCGGTTCGACGAACCGGGTGGGCACCACCGGCACGCCCGCGGCCTCGAGATCGGCCAGATAGTGCTTGTCGGTGTTCCAGCGCAGGATCGGCAGCGGGTTGAGCAACCGGCTGTCGCGATCGATCCGCGCGCACCAGGCCAGGAATGCCGACAGCCGCTCGAAATAGTCCCACGGCGAGCGCAGCACGACCGCATCGTAGCGGGCCCAGGACACGGTGGCGTCATCCCAGGCCCGGACCTCGGCCGCCAGCCCGGCGCGGTCGCAGGCGGCGAGCAGCGGCGGCATGTCGTCGTCGAGCGCGGCGGAGACGATGGCGGTGGCGAAGGCGATGCGGGTCATGGGCCCATTGTATGGCCACGCCCGCCCGGCCGATCCGGCCGACATGCCCCAAAGTACGGTGTGCCCGGTCATCGGCAGCCGGTAAACTTGCGCGTTCCACGGATCGCCCGTCTGCCCAGGAATCCCCCGCATGCAACGCACGGTGTCGGCATGAGTACCCACAAGATCTACCCGGATGCGGCCGCAGCGCTGCACGGCATCGTCGCCGACGGCCAGACCCTCGCGGTCGGCGGTTTCGGCCTCTGCGGCATTCCCGAAGCCCTGATCGCCGCCCTGCGCGATTCCGGCGTCACCGGCCTCACCGCGATCTCCAACAACGCGGGCGTCGACGGCTTCGGCCTGGGCATGCTGCTGACGACGCGGCAGATCCGGAAGATGATTTCGTCCTACGTCGGCGAGAACAAGGAATTCGAGCGCCAGTTCCTCTCCGGCGAACTCGAACTCGAATTCAATCCGCAGGGCACGCTGGCCGAGCGCCTGCGCGCCGGCGGCGCCGGCATCCCGGCCTTCTACGTGCGCACCGGCTACGGCACGGTGGTCGCCGAGGGCAAGGAAACCCGGCAGTTCGACGGCCACTGGTACGTGATGGAAACCGCGCTGCGCGCCGACGTCTCGCTGGTGAAGGCGTGGAAGGCCGACAAGGCCGGCAACCTGGTGTTCCGCAAGACCGCGCGCAACTTCAACCCCGCCTGCGCGATGGCCGGCAAGGTCTGCGTGGCCGAGGTCGAGCAGCTGGTGGAGATCGGCGAGATCGATCCCGATCAGGTGCATCTGCCCGGCATCTACGTCGACCGCATCGTCGTCAACCCGACGCCCGAGAAACGCATCGAACAGCGCACCGTGCGCCAGGGAGACAAGTGATGGCCTGGACCCGCGACCAGATGGCCCAGCGCGCCGCGCAGGAACTCAGCAACGGCGCCTACGTCAACCTCGGCATCGGCCTGCCGACGCTCGTCGCCAACTTCATCCCGGACGGCATGGACGTGTGGCTGCAGAGCGAGAACGGCCTGCTCGGCATCGGCCCGTTCCCGACCGAGGACGAGGTCGACGCCGATCTCATCAACGCCGGCAAACAGACCGTCACCGCACGCTCGGGCGCCAGCTATTTCGGCAGCCACGATTCGTTCGCGATGATCCGCGGCGGCCACATCGATCTCGCCATCCTCGGCGCGATGCAGGTGACCCACCGCGGCGACCTCGCCAACTGGATGGTGCCCGGCAAGATGGTCAAGGGCATGGGCGGCGCGATGGACCTCGTGGCCGGCGTGAAGCGCGTGGTGGTGCTGATGGAGCACACCGCGAAGAACGGCGAACACAAGATCCTGCCCGAATGCACGCTGCCGCTGACCGGCGTGGGCGTGGTCGATCGCATCATCACCGAACTGGCGGTGTTCGACGTGACGCCGGACGGCCTCGTCCTGGTCGAAGCCGCGCCGGGCGTCGGCATCGACGAACTGCGCGAGAAGACCGGCGTCGCGTTCGCCGCGTAAGCGCGCGCCCTCGCCCGCCCTGCGGGCATCCTCTCCCCGCCCGCGTGCGGGGAGAGGCGAAGCGTGCGCCCGGGCGCACGAGGGCGAGCGGCATGGCCTTACAATAGCCCCATGCTGCCCGAGCCCACGCCCCTCGCCAATCAGCTGCTGATCGCACTGCCGTCGCTGGCGGACCCGAACTTTTCCCGTGCCGTGGCGCTGATCTGCCAGCACGATGCCGACGGCGCGATGGGCCTGGTGGTCAACCGCCCGTCCGAATACACCCTCGGCGACGTCTTCGAGCAGATGGGCATCGCCAGCGGCGACATCGCCCTGTGCGAACGCCTCGTGCTGGCCGGCGGCCCGGTGCATCCGGAGCGCGGCTTCGTGCTGCACGACGGCGAAGCGCGCTGGGATTCGACCCTGCGGATCGCCGACGACCTCCACGTCACCACCTCGCGCGACGTGCTCGAAGCGCTCGCCCGCGGCGACGGCCCGGCCCGGTCCACCGTGGTCCTCGGCTGCGCCGGCTGGGGCGCGGGCCAGCTCGAACAGGAACTGTCCGAGAACACCTGGCTCACCGCCGGCAGCGACCCGGAACTGTTGTTCACGCTGCCGCTGGACGCCCGCTGGCATGCGGCGGCGGGCCGGATCGGCGTCGATCTCAACCGGGTCATGGATTACAGCGGACATGCCTGAACCGGTCGTCCCTGCATTCGCGCACTATCTGGTCATCGATTTCGAAGCGACCTGCTGCGATCAGGGCACCGTTCCCCGCCACGCGATGGAGATCATCGAATTCGGCGTGGTCATGGTCGATGCCGTCGACTTCCGCATCGTCGACGCGTTCCAGAGCTTCGTGCGCCCGGTGCGGCATCCGCAGCTCACCGGGTTCTGCACGCGGCTGACCTCGATCCGGCAGGCGGACGTCGACGCCGCGCCGACCTTTCCGGCGTGCGTCACCGCGTTCGAATCGTGGCTGTCCCGGTATCGCGATGTCGCGTTCTGCTCCTGGGGCGATTACGACCGCAACCAGCTGCAGCAGGACTGCGATTTCCACCGGATCGCGAACCCGGTGTTGGCCCCGCACCGGAACGTGAAACGCCTGTTCAGCGAACGCCAGGGGCGGACGAAGACGTACGGCCTGTCCGGTGCTGTCCGCGAGGCCGGCCTGGCCTTCACGGGCACCCATCACCGCGGCATCGACGATGCCCGCAACATCGCCCGCCTGCTGCCGTTCGTGTTCGGCGATGCGCGCCTGGCCGGCAACGCGGAGCGCGTCGCATGAGCGTCCCGCACGACGGCACCGTGCTCGGTTTCGATGTCGGCGCGCGCCGGATCGGGGTCGCGGTCGGCACCGGTTTCGGACTCGGCGCACGCGCGCTGGCGGTGGTCGACGTGCACGACGACCAGATCGACTGGAAGGCGGTCGAGAAGCTGCATCGCGAATGGCGCCCGGCGGGCTTCATCGTCGGCGACCCGATGACGCTCGACGGCGGCGACCAGCCGATCCGCGCCCGAGCCCGCGCGTTCGCGCACGCGCTGCGCACGCGCTTCGGACTGCCGGTCGCGATGATGGACGAACGCAACAGTTCCCAGGAGGCCGCACGGCGCTTCGCCGCCGATCGCGCCGACGGCAAACGCAAACGTCGCGACGCCGAGCTGCTGGATGCGGTGGCCGCGGCGGTGATCGTCGAACGCTGGCTGGCCGCGCCGCAGGACGCCATCCTGCTTGAGGAGTGAAGTGCCCATGACGCTGTTCCCGAATACCCTCGGCTACAAATCCGAACTGCAGACCGATCCCGAGGGCGTGCTCCACCATCTGCTCACGCTGGACGGCATGAGCCGGGTCACGCTGTCGCGGCTGCTCGACCGCGCGCAGGCCTTCGTCGACGGGGACGCCGCCGCGGAAAAAGCCGCGGCGAACGCGCTCGCCGGCATCGCGGTCTGCACCCTGTTCTTCGAACCGTCCACGCGCACGCGCCTGAGTTTCCAGCGCGCGGCGCAGCGGCTCGGCGCGGACGTGCTGAACTTCGACGCCGCCACCTCGTCCACCACCAAGGGCGAGACCGCGCGCGACACGCTGAAGAACATCGAAGCGATGGGCGTGCGCGGCTTCGTCATCCGCCACCACGAAGACGGCGTGCTCAACGAACTCGCCCGCCACGTCAACGCCGACACCCGCATCATCAACGCCGGCGACGGCCGCAGCGCGCACCCGACCCAGGGACTGCTCGACATGCTGACCCTGCGCCAGGCCAAGGGCGAAGACTTTTCGCGGCTGAAGGTCGCGATCGTCGGCGACGTGCTGCACTCGCGGGTCGCGCGCTCCGATCTGCACGCCCTGCGCACGCTCGGCGTCGCCGAAATCCGCGTCTGCGGCCCCGCCTCGCTGCTGCCGCCGGTGAACGACAGCGGCGGCATGCTGCACGGCTGCGTGGTGACCCGGGACTTCGACGAAGCGCTGGAAGGCGCCGACGTGCTGATGATGCTGCGCCTGCAGCGCGAACGCATGGAACAGGGCCTGATCGCGTCGCTGGACGACTACCATCGCGACTACGGCCTCACCGAAGCGCGCCTGAAACGCGCCGCGCCCGACGCGGTGGTGATGCATCCCGGTCCGATCAACCGCGGCGTGGAGATCGACGACGCCGTCGCCGACGGCCCGCAGTCGCTGATCCTGCAACAGGTCGCGAACGGCGTCGCGGTGCGGATGGCGGTGCTGGAAACGCTGCTCGCCTGATCGCGGACGCGGCGTCAGACGTCAGGGGCCGCTCGCCCCCGTCACGGACACTGGCTCGTAACGGGCGCGGCAATTCTCCCAGTCCTTCCTCGCGTCTTCCCTATCGATGTTGGCGACGAACATGCGGCGCGCATGGTCGTCGCCTCGGGTCATCGCGACCACCAGCAGCGCACGCGCGTGCTCGTAGATGCCATGCTCCTGCACGGGCGAAATGCTGCGCACGGAATAGTTGAGGAAATTGTAGTTTCCGTAATCCGCTCGCGACGACAGGCGAAGCTCGGTCCATTGGCCGAACAGGCCGTTCAGCAGTTCGCCGCGCTCGTGCAGGAAGGCGCGCGCGTTCGCGTGCCGATAGGACGCTGGTCCGAACATGAAGCGTGGCGAAGCGTTGAACACCGCCGCATCCACCCGGTCGAAGCGCAGGGACATGTTCAGCGCGATGCCGCCGCCGAGCGAATGACCGGTCACGGTCACATGCGCCTGCGGATAAGCGGCCTTCAACGCCGCCAGATGCGCATGGGCTTCCCGGTACTGCGCCGGCTCGCGCAGGGCCAGGTTGTTGCCCCAGTCCTTCAGCGACGAGAAATTCGTGCCCCGATATGCGACGACCAGTTCGCGGCTTTCCGCCCTGGACGCCGCATCGCCATACACCTCAAGCCCCAGTCCGCTTTCGCTTTCGAGACTTTCCAGCAGGAACCAGTCGGGAATGACGAAGATCGGCTTGACGGCAGGGTCGCGGTAGGCGTTGTTCGCCATGGCGGCGTGCAGATAATGGCGCCTGGCCAATTCCGCGCGCGTGGGCGCATGGCCGTCCCTGTCGAACACCTCATAGGCGCTGGGCTCGCCGGGACGGCGATCCGTGCACGACAGATGGAACAGGCCCGACCTGGGATCATCCGCCCGCGGTGGCGTGGAGAGCGCATGGCGGCTCGGCGCCGTAATCGCGGGAGACGCCGTCAGCGGATAGGTCCGGCAACCGGCGAGCAGGCACAGCAACACGAGGCTTGCCAACAACTTCATTACGCTTCCTTCCGAACCATGCGATCCTGCGAATCAGGATAGCAACTCGTCCGATCCGCACAAGCATCGCACCCGATTCGATACCGGCCCGGCTCAACGTCGGCGGGACGCGATGCCCTCCGCCTGGATCTGCATGGACATCGCCGCGCGGTGCGTCGCCGGCCGGCTCGGAAACGCATGCCGCACGATCCGCCAGATCACTTCGCCGAACTGTTTCGGCAGCGAGCCGGCGTTGTAATGCTGGCCGTAGCGCGCGCAGATCTCGCGCACTTCGACGGACATCGCGGCGTAGCGGTTCGCGGGCAGGTCGGGATAGAAGTGATGCTCGATCTGGTGACTGAGGTTGCCGGACATCAGGTTCATCCACCGGCCGCCGGTGAGGTTCGACGAACCGCGCAGCTGGCGCAGATACCAGTGACCGCGCGATTCGCCGATCGCCGATTCCTTCGAGAAGGTTTCGACGTCGGCGGTGAAGTGGCCGCAGAAGATGATGGTGTAGGTCCACAGGTTGCGCAGCACGTTGGCGACGGCGTTGCCGAGCAGCACCGGCAGGAAGAACGGACCGGCCAGCAGCGGGAAGAACACGTAGTCCTTCAGCACCTGCCGCGCCATCTTGCGTCCGACCGGGCGGAACTGCGCGCGCATCTTCGCGAACGAGGTCTTGCCGGCGAACCAGCGGCCGACGCGCAGGTCCTGGATCGCCACGCCCCATTCGAACAGCAGCGCGAAGATCACCGCGACCACGGGCTGGGCGAGATGGAACGGTTTCCAGCGCTGCTCGGGGAAGATCCGCAGCAGGCCATAGCCGATGTCGTCGTCCATGCCGCGCACGTTGGTCCACGTGTGATGGCGATGGTTGTGGGTCTTGCGCCAGTTGTCGCCGGTGCCGGCGATGTCCCACTCGTAGGTCTTGCCGTCCAGATGCGGATCGCGCATCCAGTCGTACTGGCCGTGCATGACGTTGTGGCCGAGCTCCATGTTCTCGAGGATCTTCGACAGCCCGAGCAGCAGGGTGCCGGCGATGAGCGCGGACAGCGGTCCGGCGCGCAGCGCGCCATCCAGCAGGCCGTCGCCGAGCAGGCCACCGGCGACCGCACCGCCCCACAGCAACAGCCGGCCGGCGAAGCCGGTCCAGCGCACCGCGGCGTACACCGCACGGATGTAATCGGCGTCGCGCTGGCCCAGGGTGGCGACGGTGCGCGCGCGCAGGGCATCGAGTTCCCGGCCGAAGGTCTCCAGCTCTTCTTCGGACAGCATGCGGTTGTTCTTCGTGGTCATGGCATCAAAGCTCGAGGGTGAGGTCGCTGCGCGCGCTGTTGACGCACAGGCGCAACGCGGACACCGGTTCGTGTTCGACGTCGCCGGTATGCAGGTGCCGGGTGGTGCCGGCGCGTTTGCCGCAGGCGCAGGTATTGCAGATGCCCATGCGACAGCCGGACGCGGGTTTCAGCCCCGCTGCCTCCAGCGCGGCCAGCAGCGACACGCCGCGCGGCACATCGAGCGTGCGCCCGCTGCGGGTCAGGGTGATGACGACGTCGCCGCTGTCGGCGTCCTCGGCGGCGATCCTTGGCGGTGGCGTGAACGCTTCGGCCCGGAAAGTCAGCGCGCGCGCGGCGGTCAGCGCGCGCGCGGCGGCGACGAATCCGTCGGGGCCGCAGGCGAAGACGCGGCGCTGCTGCAGATCGGGCACGAGCGTGGACAGCAGCGCGGCGTCGATGCGGCCATGGCGAGGCGCGGACGACGCATCGTCGCGCGTCGTGACGAGTTCGAGATCGAAACAGGGATGCCGAGCGGCCAGCGCGCGCAGTTCGTCGACGAAACAGTGTTCGTCGCGGGTGCGGGCCCAGTAGATCAGGGCGATCGGCACGGGCATGCCGGCGGCGGCCTGCGCGCGGATCATCGCCATCAGCGGGGTGATGCCGCTGCCTGCGGCGAGGAACAGCCAGCGGCCGTCCGGCGCGTCGGGCAGGGTCATGTCGCCGAAGGCGGGGCCGAGTTCGAGCACGTCGCCGATCTTCGCGTCGCGGCACAGATGCCGGCTGAGCTTGCCGCCGGGGATCGCCTTCACGGTGATCGCGATGCGGCCGTCGGCGCGGGGCGCGTCGCTGGGGCTGTAGCTGCGGACGACGCGGATACCGTCGATCTCGGCGCCGATGTTCAGATGCTGCCCCGGGCGGAACCCGGCCCAGTGGCGGTTGGGTTGCAGCAGCAGGGTCGTGCTGTCGGCGGATTCGGCCTGGCGGCCGACGATCCGGGCCAGCGGGCGGTCCCAGGACCAGGTCGGATGCAGGCGCGAGGCCCAGAAATCGAAAACCGCGGGGGCCACAAGGCGGCCTCCCAGGCGTTTCAGCAGCGGGGCGCGGGGCGCGATGGCGGGGCGGGCGGCAGCGTTCATGGCCTCGACTATACCGTCGAAAATACATTTGTCTATACAACTGTATATTTTTTGCGGGGCTATGATGCAAGGCCGCCCTGCCCGGTGCCGCCCACCCGTGACTTCCTCGCTCTCCAACGACAACGTCGAGCTCGATGTCCCCCCCGGGCGGAAGACCTCCATTTCCCGCGAGGACCTGCTCGCGGCCGCGCTGCGCCTGATCGGCCCGCACCGCAGCGTCTCCAGCCTCAGCCTGCGCGAGGTGACGCGCGAAGCCGGCATCGCGCCCAACAGCTTCTATCGCCAGTTCCGCGACATGGACGAACTGACGGTGGCGCTGATCGATCTCGCCGGCCGCTCGCTGCGCAAGATCATCGGTGCCGCCCGCGACCGCGTGGCGACCCAGCGCGGCATCGTGCGCAGCTCGATCGAAGCCTTCATGGAACAGCTGCGCGCCGACGACAAACTGCTGCACGTGCTGCTGCGCGAAGGCACCGTCGGTTCGGACGCCTACAAGCAGGCGGTGGATCGCGAACTCACGTTCTTCGAAGAAGAGCTGCGCACCGACCTGGTGCGCCTGGCGGCGGCCGACGGCACGACCATGCACGAACCCGCGCTGGTGTCGAAGGCGATCACGCGGCTGGTGTTCGCGATGGGCGCGATGGCGATGGATCTGCCGCCGGAACGCGACCGCGAACTGATCGATCAGATCTGCACGATGGTGCGCATGATCATCACCGGCGCGCGGACCATCGCGGAAAAAGAGACGTCGAAGGACTGAGGCCGCAAAGGCGCGGCGATCTCACTTGCGCCGCTGCGCGAACAGCCACGGCCACAACCCGGGCGTCTGCGCGTAGGCCGGATCCCAGCTGTTGTGGTTGGCATCGGGAAATTCGGTGTAGCGCACGTTCGCGGCGCCCGCGGCCTTGAACGCGGCGTAGGCCGCGCGCGATTCGCCCGGCGGGACCACGTCGTCCTTCGCGCCGTGGAAGATCCACACCGGCAGATGTTTCAGGCGCTGCGCCAGCGCGGCCGGCTTGTCGGCCTCGTCGCGCAGCGGGCCGACGAAGAGATCGCGCTCGGCGCGCGGTGCGGTCAGGCCGCCGCAGACCGGCACCAGCGCGGCGAAACGCCGCGGCTGCATCAGGCCCAGCTCCCAGGTGCCGTAACCGCCCATCGACAGCCCGGTGAGATAGGTGCGGTCCGGATCGCCGCCGAACTCTTCGCTGGCGGCCTCCAATGCGGCGAACGCGATGTCCGCGGCCACGCCGTTCCAGTCGCGGCCCTCGGGCGCCTGCGGAAACACGACGAGCGCCGGGAACGTATCGGCATGCGCGCGCACGTACGGGCCGATGCCCGCGCGCGTGGGCTTGTCGCCGTCGTCGCCGCGTTCGCCGGTGCCATGCAGGAACAGGATCGTCGGCAGCGACTGGCCGCGACGGCGCTGCGCGGGTACGAACACCTGATAGCGATGCTCGGCGCCGTCGACGCGCACGCTGCGCTCGACGAAACCGCCGGCAGGCGCGTCGCCCGGCACGCTGGCGCAGCCCGCCACCGACAGCGTCGCGAAGACGAGCATCAACGCCGAGACGATACGTAGACCCGGTATTCCCATGGCTTCAGTTCCAGTGCGGTGGCGGCATCGAGTGTCGCGGATTCGCGGCTGAAATGCTCGATGTAATCGCCATGGAACAGGGTCTGCTCGAAGCGCACGGTCTGCGGCTTCGGCGAGAGATTGAACACCGCGAAGATCTTGTCGTTGGCGTCCTGGCGGACGAAGCTCAGCACCTGCGCGAGCCGGTCGTTGGGCACGTGCACCATCATCGCGCCCCAGCGCCCGTTCCACAGCGCGGTGTGATCCTTCTTCAGCCGGATCAGGTTCGCGTAGAGATCGCCGTTCGGATGCGGCCGCCAGGCGATCGGGTCCTTCTCGAAGAAGGCGAGCCGCTTCGCGTTGCCCGCTTCCTGGCCGTTGTAGATCATCGGGATGCCGTCGGAGACGAAGGACAGCACCATCGCCGCCTGCACCGCGTCGCCGAAGGCTTCGAACTCGGTGCCTTCCCAAGCGTTCTTGTCGTGATTGCTGACGAAGGTCATGCGCATGCCGCCGCGCGGGAAGAAGGCCTCGTTCCACGAGTAGTACACGTACATCGCATTGACGTCGGCCTGCCCCTTGGCGATGCGGTGCAGGGCCTCGTACCAGCTCCAGGCGTAGGTCGCGTCGAAGGCGCGCGCGTGCAGATCGCGCGATTCCCATTCGGCCAGCAGGAAGACTGGTTTGATCGCGTCCAGTTCGGTACGCAGGTTGTCCCAGAAATCGACCGGCACGAAGCCCGCCACGTCGCAGCGATAACCGTCGACGCCGACCTCGCGCACCCAGTAGGCCATCGCGTCGGTCATGTATTTGCGCAGGCCGGGCTGGCTGTAGTCGAGATTGATGATGTCCGACCAGTCCCACCACGGCGTCGGATGGAAATCGCCCTTCCAGTCGCGCGCGTACCACTCGGGATGCTGCTGCAGCAGCGGGTTGTCCCAGGCGGTGTGATTGGCCACCCAGTCGAGGATCACGTGCATGCCCTGCGCATGCGCGGCGTCGACGAAATGCTTCAGGTCGTCCAGGGTGCCGAACTCCGGATTCACGCCGTAGTAGTCGCGCACCGAATACGGGCTGCCCAGCGTCCCCTTGCGGTTCTTTTCGCCGATCGGATGCACCGGCATCAACCACAGGATGTCGACGCCGAGCGCCTTCAGTCGCGGCAATTCGCGCTCGGCGGCGCGGAAGGTGCCTTCGGGCGTGAACTGGCGGGTATTGATCTGGTACAGCACCGCGTTCTTCGACCATTCCGGATTGCGCAGCTTCACGTAGGGCTGCGGTTGGTAGCGCGGATCGGCGGCGGGATCGGAAGGATGTGCGGCCACGGCAGGTCTCGCGGAGGCATGGGGGGACGATGGGACGGACGTCTGGGCCGAAGCATCGAATGCCGCAGCGGCAATCGCGGCGGTGAAAGCGAAGATCAGGGCGAGGACGGGCTGGCGCATGCGGGGCTCCGGAGTCGTCCAGCGGATGTACGCCCCGCGCCGCCGGGACGCAATCGGAAAACGATTGCATGCCGGGGATCGTGCATGTTGCGCCGCGGCAGCGCGGGCATTCGGTGCAACCGGATCAGTGCCCTTGGATCAGCGCAGAAGGACCAGCGTCGCCAGACCGAGGAAGGTGAAGAAGCCCATCACGTCGGTGACGGTCGTCAGGAAGATGCTGCTGGCCAGCGCGGGATCGAAGCCGAGCCGCTTCAGCGTGATCGGTACCAGCACGCCCGCGGTCGCCGCGGACACCAGATTGAGCGTCAGCGCGGCCGCGATCACCAGCGACAGCCCCGGGCTGCGGAACCACACCAGCACGATCAGCGCCAGCACGAGGCCCAGCGCCAGACCGTTCAGCAGCGCCACCCGCGCCTCTTTCCAGAGCAGCGTGCGGACGTTGGACGCGCTGACCTGGCCCAGGGCCAGACCGCGCACCATCAGCGCCAGCACCTGGGTCCCGGCGTTGCCGCCCATGCCGGCGACGATCGGCATCAGCACCGCCAGCGCGACCAATTGGTCGATGGTCGCGGCGAACTGGTCGACCACGCTCGCGGCGAGGAAGGCGGTGCCGAGATTGATCGACAGCCAGATCAGCCGGCGGCGCGTGGCGCGCAGCACCGGGCTGAACATGTCCTCTTCCTCGTCCAGACCCGCGGCGCCCAGCGCCTGGTGCTCGGCCTGGTAGCGGATGATGTCGACCACGTCGTCGATGGTGATGCGGCCGAGCAGCACGTTGTTGTCGTCGACCACCGGGGCGCTGATCCAGTCGTGGTCGGAGAACATCCGCGCCACCTCGTCGGCGGACACGTCCACGCCGATGGCGGGCTGCTCGTCGTCGATCAGCTGGTTGATCGGGGTGCTGGCGTCGCGGGTCAGCAGCGACTGCAGCGCGATCCGGCCGAGATACTGGTGGCGGCGGCTGATGACGTACAGATGGTCGGTGTGTTCGGGCAGTTCGCCGCGCAGGCGCAGATAACGCAGCACCACGTCGACGGTGGTGTCGGTGCGCACCGTCACCACATCCGGGTTCATCAGGCGCCCGGCGCTGTCCTCGTCGTAGGACAGCACCTGCTCCAGGCGCTCGCGGTTCTCGCGGTCCATCGACTTGAGGACTTCGTCGATCACCGTGTCCGGCAGGTCCTCGACCAGGTCCGCGAGGTCGTCGATGTCGAGATCCTCGACCGCCGCGACCAGTTCGTCCGGGTCCATGTCCGCGATCAGGCTCTCGCGCACGTCCTCGCCGACGTGCACCAGCACCTCGCCGTCGTCCTCCGGATCGACCAGCCCCCAGACCACGCTGCGCTTGCCGGGCGGGAGCGATTCGAGCAGGTTGCCGATCTCGGCGGGGGACAGCGTGTTGACCAGCCGCTTCACGGGGCCCAGACGGCCGCTGTCGAGCGCGTCCGAGAGCAGACGCAGCTGGCGCGCAGTCTTGTCGTGGCGGATGGTCTCGGCCATTCGATGCTCCCGGAGGCGGGTGCGCACCTTTCGAGGCTTCAACCACGACGGCGCGACAGGGTCAGGTGTCCATGGCGCGCATTATCGCCGCTCGGGGTGGGGATGGACACCCCCGCGAGCGCCGGCGACGCCGCCGTCATCGCCGTCGACAGCGCTCCACCCGCGGGCCGCACGCGCTTCGGGCGCCGTGCATGGATCGGCCACGGCATGGCAAGCTCCGGAGCGGCAATCCCGTCGCGCGTTGCGTTTAGGACGGCTCCCGGGAAAGAGACACCGCAGCATCGCCGGGATCGTTTGCACGCGCGGAAAGCGTCCTCAGGTTTGCTGCCCAGCCATCGGCACTGCGACCGCAACGCGATCCACCGTCCATGCACGCATCCGCAATCGCGTCGATGGTGCGACAACATGTGCGCAACGACGCGCAGATCGACGACGATGCCGCTTTGCCGCGCGACCGCATCCGCCTCTGCGGACAATGCGTCGGACAAGTCTTCGCGAATGGGTGTAGTGTCTGTTCTTCGTTCGCATTCAACACATTGGAATGCCAAACGTCTAGTCGCATTCTCGCTACTCTGGCCGTCCGGACTCGCCACGGGACAGGCGAAGGCGGAATTGCGCCCTGCGTGGTCGCGCTATGCGCCGAAATCGGCGCGGCGCTCACGCCGATCGTCGGTTCGCGCGGCGTGGCCGCACTGTACAAGCGCAGCCTGTTCCTGACCGCACAGGCGCATCCCGCATTGCTTGGCCTGCAGGAAAACGTAGAGGCCGAGATGGATCTGTCGCCGCTGACGACGGCATTGGCGCCACTGAGCGACGCCGAAGCGACGCTCGTCGGCGGCGCGCTTCTCATCGCGTTCTACGAGCTGATCGCCAGCCTGATAGGACCGTCGCTCACGGAGCGATTGTTGCGTTCTCTGTGGGACCGCCCGTTGAGCGACCCGCCCGCATCGGAACCGCCACCATGAAAGACAAAGTCATCATCCATCGGTTGTCGACGGGCGTTCCGGGACTGGACGACATCCTGGGCGGCGGCCTGCCCGAATTCTCGTTCAACCTCATCGCCGGTCCCCCGGGCTGCGGCAAGACCACGCTGGCGCACCAGATGATGTTCTCGCTGGCGAGTCCGCAACTGCGCGCGCTCTATTTCACAGTGCTGGGCGAACCGCCGCTGAAAATGCTGCGTTACCAGCAGCAGTTCGATTTCTTCGATAGCGACGCGATCGGGCGGAACATCCGCTTCGTCAATCTCTCGCAGGACACCCTGGCAGGCGACCTGGAACGGGTGCTCAAACGCATCGTCGAAGAAGTGCAGACCTTCAATCCGGCGTTCGTCTTCGTCGATTCGTTCCGCTCCGTCGTACTCGCCAACCGGTCCGGCGCAGGCGCCGACAACACGCTGCAGCAATTCGTCCAAGCGCTGGGCATGGCGATGACCAGTTGGCAGGCCAC
This sequence comes from Lysobacter sp., assembly GCA_011526085.1. GTDB lineage: Bacteria > Pseudomonadota > Gammaproteobacteria > Xanthomonadales > Xanthomonadaceae > Lysobacter_I > Lysobacter_I hankyongensis. The sequence goes on from WYBC01000019.1 coordinate 51,800, forward strand.
CACATTCCTGATCGGGGAATACTTCGCCGAAACCGATGCGAACCCCGTATTCACCGTCTCGGACGGGCTGATCTGGCTGCGGCAAAGCGTGGTTCGGAACTCCATGGTCCGCAAGATCGAGATCATGAAGATGCGCGGACAACCGACGCTGCCCGGACTGCACACCTTCCGCATCAGTGCCGCGGGCATCGAAGTGTTCGCGCCGGCGCTCGACCTCGTGCCGCTGGCGCCGGAACTCTCCGCAGGCAATCCGCGCCTGCGGATGGGCGTCGCCGGGCTCGACGACATGCTCGGCGGAGGACTGCCGCGTGGCTATTCGCTGCTGGTGGCCGGTCCCTCGGGTTCGGGCAAGAGCATTCTCGCCGCCGCCTTCCTGGCCGAAGGCGCGCGCATGGGCGAAACCGGCGTCATCGCCGCGTTCGAGCAGCATCCCGCGCAGTCGCGATCGCCGACCGTCGCACGGTTGATCGAAAGCGGACAGGTGGGCCTGATCGACAGCCGCGCGCCGGATCTTTCGCTCGAAGAGACGCTGCGGCTTCTGCTGAGCGAGATCCGCAGACTGAATGCGACCCGCGTCGTCATCGACTCGCTGTCCGGATTCGAACTGGCGCTGGCGCCGACGTTCCGCGAGGATTTCCGCGAGAATCTCGCGCGCATGGTCGCTGCGCTGGCCGGCGCCGGCGTGACCGTCCTGATGACCTCCGAACTGGAGGATCGATACACCGACCTGCGCTTCAGCCCCTACGGCACCGCCTTCATGACCGACGCGATCATCGTCCAGCGCTACATCGAGCTGGACAGTCGGCTGTTGCGGGTCATGGCCGTGGTCAAGGTCCGCGCGAGCGCGCACTCCGATGCGCTGCGCCTGTTCACCATCGACGATTCCGGTCTGCGCATCGGCAATCGCCTGGAAGATCAGGAGGGCCTGCTGGGCGGTCGGCCGACCGGCAAGGTGCCCGGTGGGCGCGCCCGGAACCGCGATGGAGCGGGCGCGGAACGGCCGCCGGATCCGGTCTCGCCGGCATGACGCCCCACCCGCCCGCGCCGCCGATCTCCGAGCAGATCGTCCAGGCGTCGATCGAACTGGAGAGGCTCAGGGACGAGGGCGCCCAGGTCCGGGCCGATCTCGACGAAGCGCGCATGGATCTGCGATCGCTGCACAGGGAGGTCGAAGCGGCCGAACACCACCTGGAGACCATCGATGCGGATGGCCTGATCGAAGCCAACGAGGAACTGGTGCTGTCGAGCCTGCGCGCCCGGGGCGATGCGGACACCTGCGCGGAGACGCTGGAGGAAGTCTCGAAATCCGTGGGCTTCGATACGCTGACGGCGTTGCCGAATCGCGAACTGTTCCTGGACCGGTTCACGCAGGCGATCGCGAACGCGAAGCGCCATGGCGGCCAGTTGGCGTTGCTGTTCGTCGACCTGAACAACTTCAAGGCGGTCAACGACACGCTGGGGCACGCCGTCGGCGACGATGTCCTCAAACAGGCGGCGCGCTGCATGACCTCGGTGTTGCGCGAAGTCGATACCGCCAGCCGGCATGGAGGCGACGAATTCCTGATCCTCCTGACCGATATCCAGCACGCTTCCGACGCCACGGTGGTCGCCGAAAAAGTGGTGTCCGCGCTGGGAATGCCGTTCCGCATCGGAGATCACGTGATCCGGATGACCGCGAGCATCGGCATCTGCGTCTATCCGAAGGACGGCGATACGCCCGAATCGCTGACCGATCGCGCCGATGCCGCCATGTATCGCGCGAAGCGATTGCCCAGGCAGTATTTCGCGTTCCACGCCGACGGCACCGACGGCGACATCGGCCGGTCCCGCGGGGCCTTCGCCGCGCATCGGTCTCCGGTCGTCATCCAGTACGACACCGCGGTCGCCGAGCACGCGCTCCGCATCGACGAACTGCGCGAAGCCAACGAACGATTGGTGATGGCGGCCCTGAGCGCCCAGGAACTCCAGGCCGCGGCGGAAAAGGCGCAGGCGCGCCAGAAGGAGGTGCTGGCGCTGGTGGCGCACGAGCTCCGCAACCCGCTCACGCCCCTGGGCATCGCCGCATCGATGCTGCAGGGTTCCGGCGGCACGGACATGGCGCGCATGCGCCAGATCATCGAGCAGCAGGTCGCGCACATGACCCGACTGGTCGGAGATCTGCTGGATCTGTCCCGCTCCAGCATGGGCAAGCTGCGGCTTCACGTCCGCACGGTGCAGTTGGCCCGTGTCGTCGTCGATGCCGTCGACGCATCGCGCCCGGCGATGGACACGCGCCTGCAGCATTTCCGGCTTCGACTGCCCGAGCAAGCGATCGTGCTCGAAGCCGATCCGATGCGATTGGTGCAGATCCTGTGCAATCTCCTCGACAACGCGTCGAAATACACGCCATGCGAAGGCACGATCAGCCTCGACGCCAGCCTGGAGGACGACAAGGTCCTGATCCGGGTCGTCGACAGCGGCATCGGGATCAGCCCGGAGGCCCTCCACCGGGTGTTCGAACTGTTCTCGCAGGACGCCCACGCCATCGGCTTCAACAGTCAGGGCCTGGGCATCGGCCTGACCGTCGTCAGGGAACTGGTGGAAGCCCATGGCGGCACGGTGACCGTCAACAGCGCCGGGGTCGGCCTGGGAAGCGAGTTCGTGATCGCACTGCCCTTGCATCGGACGCCGCGCGCGGACGATGCGATGTAAGCCCCGTCCAACACAAAGCAAAGATGCTGACACCCCGTCGGGCTGAGCCCGTGCCGGACTTGCGCTACACCCCGTCCCCGCCCCGCCCCGGGCAGCCCCAGTTGAGGATCGGGGTGCCGGCGGGCAGCACGCGGCGGAACAGGGCGATGCGCGCCGGTTTCGGATTGACGACGACGGGCTTGCGCGCGGCCTGCAGCAGCGGGAGATCGGCGCTGCTGTCGGAATAGGCGGCTTCGACCGGGCCGCCATAGCCGGCGTCGGCGAGCATCCGCATCTTCATGCGGTAGTGGCAATGACGCACGGCGACGATCGAGCCGTATTTCGGGCCGACCTGGGTGCCGATCACCGGCAGGTCTTCGTGCGCGACGAACGAGAGAATCGCGCGCGCGAGTTCCGGCGGCGCGCCGGTGGCGATGACGACGCGGTCGCCGGCGTCGCGATGTCTGCGCAGCACGTCGAGCGCGATCGGCAGCAGCCGGGTCTTGATCGTTTCGGTATGCGCGGCGACGTAGCGGTCGGTGGCGTCGTCGAACTCGGCGACGGTGCGCATGCCCAGCGTGCCGACCCAGACGAACGCCGAAATGCCGCGGCGGCGGGTGGGCATCCACGCGATCATCGGGCCGAACACCGGCGCGATCAGCAGGGCCAGCAGTTGCCGCCACCAGTCGCGTTCGATCAGCCACTTGAACAGATGGCTGCCGGAATCGCCGTCGTACAGCGTGTGGTCGAAGTCGAAGACGACCAGCGGGGCATCGGCCGCGGGCATGGGGTATTGGAGCCGGGGATAGCGATGCGCGCTCATGCCGGGAAGAACAATCGCTGCAGGGCGACGCCCGGCTCGGGGTCGCGCATGAAGGATTCGCCGACCAGGAAGGCGTCGATGCCGGCGGCGCGCATGCGTTCGACATCGTCGCGGGTGGCGATGCCGCTTTCGGTGACCAGCGCGCGGCCTTCGGGCATCGCGGCCTTCAGCGCCAGCGAGGTGTCGAGCGACACCTCGAACGTGCGCAGGTTGCGGTTGTTGACGCCGATCAGCGGCAGGCGTCCGTCGACGGCGGGCAAGGCCAGCGCACGCGCGAGTTCGTCGGCATCGTGCACTTCCACCAGCACGTCGAGGCCGACGGCCATCGCTTCGCGATACAGCGACGACAGCTGCGCATCGTCCAGCGCCGACACGATCAGCAGGATGCAGTCGGCGCCGAGCACCCGCGCTTCCACGATCTGATAGACATCGACGGTGAAATCCTTGCGCAGCACCGGCAGCGCGCAGGCGGCGCGCGCCTGCTGCAGGTAGGCGTCGGCGCCCTGGAAGAAATCGATGTCGGTCAGCACCGAGAGACAGGCCGCGCCGCCGGCTTCGTAGCTGCGAGCGATGGCCGGCGGATCGAACTCGGCGCGGATCACGCCCTTCGACGGGCTGGCCTTCTTCACTTCCGCGATCACCGCCGGCAGACCGGCCGCGCGCTTCGCGTCGACGGCCGCGGCGAACCCGCGCGTCGGCGGCGCATCGGCGAGACGCGCGCGCAGCGCGTCGAGCGGAAGGCGGGCGCTGCGCTCGGCGATTTCTTCGGCCTTGCGGTCGAGGATGCGTTGCAGGATGTCCGCGCGTCCGGCGGCGGTGGCGTGCTGGCTCATGGGGCGGGCTTCGCGAACCAATCGTAGGCGCGTTCGACTTTGGCGACGCGGGTGATGTAGCGGGTGTACCAGTCGCGACGGCCGCGGTTGCGGATCGCGGTGTGCTCGGCGTGATGCTTCCACGACAGGATGTCGGCCTCGCTGCGCCAGTAGCTGACGGTGATGCCGATGCCATCCGCGCCGCGCACGGATTCCGCGCCGAGATAACCCGGCTGCCGTGCGGCGAGCGCGACCATCGCGGCGGCGGCTTCGCCGTAGGCCTCGGCGTCCTCGTCGTTGCGTTGCGAAGTGAAGATCACCGCGTAGTACGGCGGTTCCGGCGTGTTCGCGAACGACGGATCGCTCATGCGGCGCCCAGCCGTTGGGTGGTGGCGATGAAATGTTCGAGCTTGGCGCGGGCATCGCCGCTGGCGATGGCGGCGCGCGCGGCGTCGATGCCGTGGGCGACGCTGTCGGCGACGCCCGCGACGTAGAGCGCGGCGCCGGCGTTGAGGCAGACGATGTCGCGCGGCAGGCCGGGCTTGTTGTCGAGCGCTTCCAGCAGCATCGCCCGGGATTCTTCCGCGTCGTTCACGCGCAGGTTGCGGCTGGCGGCCATGCCGATGCCGAAATCCTCGGGATGCAGTTCGTATTCGCGGACCTTGCCGTCGCGCAGTTCGCCGACCAGCGAGGCCGCGCCCAGCGACAGTTCGTCCATGCCGTCGCGCCCCCAGACCACCAGCGCGCGCTCGGCGCCGAGTTCCTGCAGCACCCGCGCCTGGATGCCGACCAGATCCGGATGGAACACGCCCATCAGGATGTTCGGCGCACCGGCGGGGTTGGTCAGCGGACCGAGGATGTTGAAGATCGTGCGCACGCCCATCTCGCGGCGCACCGGTGCGACCACCTTCATCGCCGGATGATGCACCGGCGCGAACATGAAGCCGATGCCGGTCTCGTCGATGCAGGCCGACACCTGCGCCGGCTGCAGATCGATCTTCGCGCCGAGGGCTTCGAGCACGTCGGCGCTGCCGGATTTCGAGGACACGCTGCGGTTGCCGTGCTTGGCGACCTTGGCGCCGGCAGCGGCGACCACGAACATGCTGGCGGTGGAGATGTTGAAGGTGTGCGCGCCGTCGCCGCCGGTGCCGACGATGTCGACCATGCGCTCGCGGCCCTTCACCTCGACCCGATGCGAGAACTCGCGCAGCACCGAGGCCGCGGCCGCGATCTCGCCGATGGTCTCCTTCTTCACGCGCAGGCCGGTGAGGATGGCCGCGGTCATCGCCGGCGTGACTTCGCCGCGCATGATCTGGCGCATCAGTTCGACCATCTCGTCGTGGAAGATCTCGCGGTGTTCGATCGTCCGCTGCAGGGCTTGCTGGGGCGTGATGGACATGGACGCGGGTCGCTCCGTCATGGGCGTGGGCTGCCGTTCGGCGACGGCGCTCAGGCCGCGCGCGCGAGGAAATTCTTCAGCAGCGCGTGGCCGTGTTCGGTGAGGATGGATTCGGGGTGGAACTGCACGCCTTCCACCGGGAAATCGCGGTGGCGCAGGCCCATGATCTCTTCCACGCTGCCGTCGTCGTTCTCGGTCCAGGCGGTGACTTCCAGCGCTTCCGGCAGCGTATGCCGGTCGACGACGAGCGAGTGGTAGCGCGTGGCCTCGTAGGCGTCGGGCAGTCCGGCGAACACGCCCTTGCCTTCATGGCGGATGCGCGAGGTCTTGCCGTGCATGATGCGGCCGGCGCGGACGACATCGCCGCCGTAGGCCTGGCCGATGCTCTGGTGGCCCAGGCAGACGCCGAGGATCGGAATGCGGTCGCCCAGCCGGCGGATCACCTCGACCGAGACGCCCGCCTCGTTCGGCGTGCACGGGCCGGGGGAGATCACGATGCCCGACGGCGCCAGCGCCTCGATCTCGTCGACCGTCAGTTCGTCGTTGCGCACCACCTTCACGTCCGCGCCCAGCGCCTGCAGGTACTGCACCAGGTTCCAGGTGAAGCTGTCGTAATTGTCGATCATCAGCAGCACGACAGCGGTCTCGCGGCACACGGGGGGACGCGCAATGTAGCAGGAACGGGCGCGCGGGGCCCGCCCGCGGGCGGGCGCGCGCTCAGCGCCGGGGTTGGCCGCGCATGGTCTGGCCGCGGAGGCGGGGCGACGCGGCCCTCGCCGGTGCCGTTGCGGCCCCGGGCGCCCGGACCGCGCGCGGGGTCGGCCGCACGGTGATCACGAAACCCTCGGTGGTGGCCGCGTCCACCTTCACCCGGAAGGCGTAGTCCGGGGACACCCAGGTTTCGCCGACCTTGAACATGCTGCCTTCGTTGTTGGCGCGGTTCGCCGGCGGGGTATCGGCATCCTGGCTCCAGGCCGGGGACGCGCGGCCGGTCTGCACCTCGTGGATGATGACCGCGTCGCCGGCCAGCCGGTTCTCGTAATTGCCGGTGCGCTTGCGCACTTCGACGGTGTAATAGCGGGTCGACTGGTCCGGATAATTGAGGGTCAGCATCTGGGTGTTGACCGAGCCGGGCAGACTGGCGCGGTCGAGGGTGACCGAACGCGCGCCGGTACCGGCGGTGATCGTGCGTTTGCGCGCGGCGGCGACCCAGCCGAGACGGTTCCGGGAATAGATGTTGATGTGCTTCGGCAACGTGCCGTAGGTCGCGTTCGACACGCCGTTGTTCCAGCTGTCGCTCATCACGTCCCACGGGTTGTCGTAGGTGTCGCTGTCGTTGTCGGAATTGTTGGCGTGCGGCAGGCCGTAGGCGTGGCCCATCTCGTGCGACAGCGGCGCGAGATTGTTGAACGACCACGGCGGGTTCCAGGTGGTGCTCCAGCATTTGTTGACGCCGTCGAGCGCGGCGCAGCGGCTGCCGCCCCAGGCGAAGCCGTCGAGGTCGCCGTTGAACATCATGTTCACGCCCTGCAGGCCGCCGTTCGCGGCGAAATTGACGTTGGGGTCGTGCGCGGCGATGCAGTCCTCGAACAGCTTGGTGAGATCGGCCTTGTCCTTGCCCGTGGTCTCGTCCTTGGTCACGTAATAGGACCGCGGCTGCGGCAGGGTGGCCCAGCCGTAGGCGGCGCTGCCGGCGAGGTTGATCTGGCCGTAGGACACTTCCTGCCAGTAATGATCCAGCTGGCCGATGGCGGCGCCGTACTGCGACTGGAAGAAGCTCTGCGCCTTCTGCTCGGTCGCGATGTCGCTGAACTTGCACATCAACGTCGCCCAGACCGTGACGCCGGCGACCTTGGGCGCGATCTCGCCCGCCTTCGACGTCGACAGATCGCCGATCGGCACGATCGTGTCGACGAAGGCCGCGTCGACGGCGTGCGCGCCCGCGCCGCCGCGTTTGGCCGCGGCAGGCGCGGTCGACACCGCGACCCGCTTGCCGAACAGCGCGTACAGATCCTCGGCGGCGCGCAGCGCCTGGTCCGGATCGATCGGGTGACGGCCGCCGTCGTCGGCGACCAGGGTGACGCGGAATTCGGTGTCGACGACACCCGCGGCCTTGGCTGCGGGCCCGGGATCGCCCCACGCCAGTTCCAGGCGGCCGATCAGCGGCGCCGCGCCGCTGCGGCCTTGGACATTGCGCTCCGGGAGCGGGTCCGTCCGGCGCGCGGCCTCGACCTGCAGGCCGCAGACGAGCGTCAACGCGATCAACAAGCCTGTACGCAGGAATCGCATGGTCGCCTCCGGGAAAACCGTCGCTGTGGGTCCGGCGGATGCTACACCGCCCTCCTTCGGCCGGCCGCGACGGAAGTCCGCTTCCATGCTCCGGTAAGCTGTCCCGATCCACCGTCCGTCGATTCCGCCTCCATGCCCTATCTGGAACTGTCCCTGCGCTGCCGCGAATCCGACCAGCCGCGCTACGAGCACGCACTCGAGGATGTCGGCGCGCTGGCGGTGACCCTGCTCGATGCCGATGCCGAAACCCCGAACGAACGCGCGATCCTGGAGCCCGGCGTCGGCGAGATGCCGATCTGGGGCGAGGTGGCGCTGTCGGCGCTGTTCGATGCCGAGGCCGACCCGCTGCTGCTGCTCGCGGCGCTGGAAGCCTTCGACCCCGGGCTGGACTGGTCGCAGGCCGGCTTCCGCAAGGTCGAGGATCAGGACTGGGAGCGCGCCTGGATGGACCAGTACGTGCCGCTGCGTTTCGGCGAACGCACCTGGATCGTGCCGTGGAACCACGACCTGCCGGAGGGCGCCGATGCGCCGGATGCCGCGGTCGTGCGGCTCGATCCCGGCCTGGCCTTCGGCTCCGGCACCCATCCCACCACCTCGCTGTGCCTGCAGTGGCTCGACGGGCTGGCCGCGCGGGGCGAACTGCAGGGTCGCGCGGTGCTGGATTTCGGCTGCGGCAGCGGCATCCTCGCGCTCGCGGCGCTCAAGCTCGGCGCCGGCCGCGCGGTCGGCGTCGACAACGACCCGCAGGCGATCCTCGCCACCCACGACAACGCGGCGCGGAATGGCGTGGGCGACCGCATCGCCGTGCATCTGCCGGCGGACGAACCCGCGACCACCACCTATCCGGTGGTGGTCGCGAACATCCTGGCCGCGGCGCTGGACGCGCTGGCCGACACCCTCGCCGCACGGGTCGCGCCCGGCGGCCGCATCGCGCTGTCGGGCATCCTCGCCGGACAGGAGGACGAACTGCTGCCGCGCTACGGCGCCTGGTTCGACGCGCTGCGCGTCGTCCGCGAGGACGATTGGGTGAGGATCGACGGCGTTCGCAGATAGCGCCCGCACGGCATGCTTCAATAGCCCGCATGTTCATCAACTGCCCCTATTGCCGCGCGCTGGTGTCGACCGATCCGGTGACGGATCAGCCGCCGACCCATTGCCCCCACTGCGACAGCCTGCTGCGCCGCGATCCCGACGCGCCCTTCGACGGCGACGACATGGAAGAGCGCCCGCCGCTGGACATGGCCGCGCTGCTGAACGCGCCGGAGCCGCCGCCGTCGCCCGTCGCGGAGACGCACGAGGCGACGCCCGACACCGTCGCGACCGCAGCGGACACGCACGATGCCGCGTCCGACGCCGACACATACGATGCGGACGATTCCGATGCGCCCGCAGCGTCCGCGCAGCCGGCCAGCGATCCCGCCACGGCGCCTGCGGTCGCAGCGCCGACGGCGCGCACGCGCATCGGCCGCGCGATGCCCAGTTTCGCCCGCGGTCCCGCCGGCACCGGCACCGGCCGACGCGAGCGCTGGGTGATCGCGGTCGTGATCGCGCTCGCCCTGCTGCTCGCGCTGCAACTGCTGCTCGCGGACCGCGCGCGGCTGGCGGGCGATGCGCACTGGCGGCCGCTGCTGCTCGCGCTGTGCGCGCCGCTGCGATGCGAGCTGCCGCCGTGGCGCGAACCCGCCGCGTTCACCCTGGTGCAGCGCGACGTGCGCCAGCATCCGACCCGGCCCGGCGCGCTGCGCGTCTCGGCGACGTTCCGCAACGATGCGCGCTGGTCGCAGCCGTGGCCGCGACTGGAGCTGACGCTGTCCGACGCGAACGGACGCCCCGCGGGCGAACGCAGCTTCAAGGTCGAGGAATATCTCGGCGGCGCGCCGAGCCAACCCGAACTCGCCAGCGGCGAAAGCGCGACCGTGGCGATGGACATCCTGGAACCCGCGTCCGGCATCGTCGGCTACGATTTCGGTTTCCGCTGATCGACACGGACATTTCGGACGGAAACTTCGGGCCACACGGCCCGCGCGGCGTAACGCGAAAGCCTCGCATTTCCGGCCATCCAATGCGCGATCAATCACTTGCCGTGCCGCGATCGCCGCGACCTTCGCCATTCATCGGGAAACCCGGTCTGTAACGGGATTCCCCCCCGCCTGCGCCATGGCAGGCGACCATCGCCCACGCTAGACTCACACCCCCTCGCCGCCCCGGCGACGGTCGGCCAGGGACGGGGCCCACGCGATACGCCACCGAGAGACCGTTCTTGAACGCCGAACGCCACGACACCGCCAATCGTCCCGCCACGCGCACGCCCCTGCGCGAGCATGTCGCGCATTCCGTGCGTCGCTATCTCGGCGATCTCAACGGTTCGGATACCCGCAATCTCTACGACATCGCGCTGCGCGAACTGGAAATTCCCCTGTTCGCGGAAGTGCTGCAGCACTGCGACGGCAACCAGAGCCGCGCCGCGGCGATGCTGGGCATCCACCGGGCGACGCTGCGCAAGAAGCTGAAGGATTACGGCATCGGCTGATCCGGGCACGCGTCGGCAGACGCCGTGCCGACACCCCGCGCGCGGGCGGCCTTTATAATCGCGGCCTCCTCCGTCCCGCCCCGCCTCCCGATGACCAGCCACCTGCCCAGCGCCCCGGTGACGCTCCGCCGCGCGTTGCTGTCCGTGTCCGACAAGACCGGCCTGCTCGAACTCGCCCGTGCCCTCGCCGACCGCAACGTCGAACTGCTGTCCACCGGCGGCACCGCCCGGGCCATCCGCGACGCCGGCATCCCGGTGCGCGACGTCAGCGAGGTCACCGGTTTCCCGGAAATGATGGACGGCCGCGTGAAGACCCTGCATCCGATGGTGCACGGCGGCCTGCTCGGCCGCGCGGGCACCGACGACGCGGTGATGGCCGAACACGGCATCGGCGCGATCGATCTGCTGGTGCTGAACCTGTATCCGTTCGAAGCGGTCTCGGCCAATCCCGACAGCAGCATCGAGGACATCATCGAGAACATCGACATCGGCGGCCCGGCGATGCTGCGCTCCGCGGCGAAGAACTACGCCCGCGTCGCCGTCGCCACCGATCCCGCGCAGTACGCCGGCATTCTCGCCGAGCTGGACGCCAACGACGGCGCGCTGTCGGGCAAGACCCGGTTCGCGCTCTCGGTCGCCGCGTTCAACCGCGTGGCGCAGTACGACGCGTTCATCAGCAACTATCTGTCGGCGCTGCAGGACGACGGTGCGCGCGCGCTGTTTCCGGCGCAGAACAACAGCAACTTCGTGAAGGTGATGGATCTGCGCTACGGCGAGAATCCGCACCAGCACGGCGCGTTCTATCGCGACCTGTGGCCGGTGCCGGGCACGCTGGCGACGTTCTCGCAGCTGCAGGGCAAGGAACTGAGCTACAACAACCTCGCCGACGCCGACGCCGCCTGGGAATGCGTGCGCCAGTTCGCGGCGCCGGCCTGCGTGATCGTGAAGCACGCCAATCCCTGCGGCGTGGCCGAAAGCGCGAACTGCGCCGACACCTACGAAGCGGCCTATGCCACCGATCCGACCTCGGCCTTCGGCGGCATCATCGCCTTCAACACCCGGCTGGACGGCGCCACCGCGAAGACCATCCTCGACCGCCAGTTCGTCGAAGTGCTGATCGCGCCCGACTACGACGACGAGGCGCTGGCCTACGCGAAGAAGAAGGCCAACGTGCGCGTGCTGCGGATTCCGCACGGCGACGGCCGCAACAACATGGACGTGAAGCGCGTCGGCTCCGGCCTGCTGATGCAGACCGCCGACATCCGCGAGGTGACCGCCGACGAACTGAAGGTGGTGACGAAGCTCGCGCCGACCGCCGCGCAGCTCGGCGATCTGCTGTTCGCCTGGCGCGTGGCCAAGTTCGTGAAGTCGAACGCGATCGTGTACGCGAAGGACAGGCGCACCGTCGGCGTCGGCGCCGGCCAGATGAGCCGCGTCTATTCCGCGCGCATCGCCGGCATCAAGGCCGCCGACGCCGGCCTGGTCGTGCCCGGCTCGGTGATGGCCAGCGACGCCTTCTTCCCGTTCCGCGACGGCATCGACGCCGCCGCCGAGGCCGGGATCGCGGCGGTGATCCAGCCCGGCGGCTCGATGCGCGACCAGGAAGTGATCGACGCCGCGAACGAACACGGCCTCGCGATGGTGTTCACCGGCGTGCGGCATTTCCGGCACTGATCGCCGGCATGGCCCCGATCCTCGTCCGCGACGCGACCGAAGCCGATTTCGACCGCATCGTCGAACTGAACGCCGCGGTCGTGCGCGAGACCAGCGCCATGGACGCCGCGCGACTGCGGCACCTGCACGCGCTGGCCTTCCTGCATCGCGTCGCGATCATCGACGGCCGCACCGTCGGCTTCCTGCTCGCGATGCGCGACGGCGCCGCCTACGTCAACGACAATTTCGGCTGGTTCGCCGCGCGCCATCCGCGCTTCGTCTATGTCGACCGCGTCGTGGTCGACGCCGCGGCCGCGGGACAGGGCGTCGGCCGTCGGCTGTACGACGATCTGTTCGCGCACGCGCGGGAACACGGCATCGATATCGCGACCTGCGAATACAACCTCGAACCGCCGAATCCCGCGTCGAAGGCGTTCCACGACCGCTTCGGTTTCGTCGAAGTCGGCCGGCAGCACGTCGCCGATGGCACCAAACTCGTCTCGCTGCAGATCGCTCACATTCCGGACGCCGTCACCGCATGAAAACATCGATCATCGACAGACCGCATCGCGCTCCTCGTTCTGACCGCGCGGCGCGCATGCGTCCGCGCGTCGCCTTCGCCATCGCCTTCGCCGCCGGCCTCGCGTCCCACGCCTTCGCGCTGACGCCGCAGGCGCCCGGTCGGGTCACCGATGCGGAGGCGCAGCGCCTGCTGCGCGAGACCTATGGCGAACCGGCGACGCTCCAGGGCGAGTGGCCGGCGACATCCGGCGCCCGCAGCGAAGACGAGATCGCGCCGACCGCGCGCACCGTCTGCGCCGACAGCGGCGCCGATACCCTCGGCCCGCGCCGCATCGCGGTCTGCACCTCGTTCGCGGACGCCGGCCACGCGCAGTCCGGCGAAGTCGATCTGTTCCTGCTGCTCGACCCGCGCGGCGGGGAAACGCGGGCGCGGATCGGCGCGCGGGAACGCGGCGTGCAGACCGGCGGCTGGGGCTCGCCCGGCGAAGTGACGTTCCAGGAGATCGGCCCGGGGCGCATCGCGTTCGCACTGGCGTCGGGCTATTCGAACATGGGCTGGTCGACCGGCCATGTCTCGCTGTATGACACGGAGAACGGCCACGCGGAGAGCGACAAGTTCGAAAACGTGCTGTCGATCGCGACCGAGCTGAGCAACGGCGGCGCCTGCGATCCCGACGAAGACCGCGGATGCCGCGCCCGTGAGATCGACCTCACCTGCGCGCTGCGCTTCGACCGCAACCGCATCGACGCCGGCCGCTACGCCGTGTCGATCGCGGTCTCGGGCACGCGCGGCGGACGCAAGGTCGCGCGCACGATCCCGGTGCCGTTCGATGCCGGCCGCTATCGCATCGACCCCGCCACCCTGCAGCGCGACGGCTGCGACGAAGGCTTCTGAGGACACCGGCATGACCGCGATCGCCCACATGGTCCGCGTCGCATGCGCGCTGGTCGTCGCCACGGCGCTCTGCGCGTCGGCGCCGTCTCACGCGCAGGACACGACCGCCACGGACAATCCGCAGACGCAGGTCTTCGCCGACCAGTTCGCCGCAGGCTGTCACGACATGATCGCGACCTCGATGCCGGAATCGATCCGCAATGACGTCGGCGAGGGCGCCACCGCCGAACTGATCGCGGAGATGATCGCGGTCGGCCGCGCCGGCATCTGCGAGTGCTTCGTCGACGCGCTGCGCCGGCAACCCGACTCGGCCATCGGCGCATCCGTCATGGAGAAGATGGAACCGCAGTTCGACGCCTGCATGGCCGCCGCGCTGAAGCCGCGGATGGCCCGCATCTGCACGGAAGCACAGCGCAGCGGCGCCGACGACACCGCACCCGACTGCGCCTGTCTGGCGGACGCCGTCGCCGCGCTCGACGACGACGCGCTGGGCGCCGGCGCGAACGATCTGTTCGACGTGCTCGATTCCACCCGCGACATCCCCGGCTCCGCCGGTGCGGTCGGCGAGGCCGCGCGACGCTGCGCCCGGCTTCGAGGCCCGGACGACGGCGGCGCGCAACGCCGCTGACGCACGCATCCCCATTCCGCATTTCCGTTTCTTTCCGCGAGGATTTCCGTCATGAAGGTTCTGGTCATCGGTTCGGGCGGTCGCGAACACGCCCTCGCCTGGAAACTCGCGCAGTCGGCGCGCGTCGACGAGGTGATCGTCGCGCCCGGCAACGCCGGCACCGCGACCGAAGCGAAGTGCCGCAACGCGGACGTGAAAGCCACCGATCTCGACGCGCTGGTCGCTCTGGTGCGCGCCGAAGGCATCGCCGTCACCGTCGTCGGCCCGGAAGGCCCGCTGGTCGCCGGCGTGGTCGACCGCTTCCGCGCGGAGGGCCTGCGCATCTTCGGGCCCACCGCCGCCGCCGCGCAGTTGGAGGGCAGCAAGGCGTTCGCGAAGGACTTCCTCGCCCGCCACGGCATTCCGACCGCGCATTACGCGGTGCATACCGATCTCGATGCGGCGCTCGCCCATCTGCGCGACAAGGGTGCGCCGATCGTGGTGAAGGCCGACGGCCTCGCCGCCGGCAAGGGCGTGATCGTGGCGATGACGCTCGACGAAGCCGAAGCCGCCGTGCGCGACATGCTGTCCGGCAACGCGTTCGGCGAAGCCGGGTCGCGGGTGGTGATCGAGGAATTCCTCGACGGCGAGGAAGCGAGCTTCATCTCGATGGTCGACGGCGTCACCGCGCTGCCGATGGCGACCTCGCAGGATCACAAGCGCGTCGGCGACGGCGACACCGGCCCGAACACCGGCGGCATGGGCGCCTACTCGCCCGCGCCGGTGGTCACGCCCGAGGTGCATGCGCGGATCATGCGCGAAGTGGTCGAGCCGACCGTGCGCGGGATGGCCGCGGACGGCGTGCCGTTCACCGGCTTCCTCTACGCGGGCCTGATGATCGACGCCCACGGCGCGCCGAAGGTGATCGAATTCAACGTGCGCTTCGGCGACCCGGAAACCCAGCCGGTGATGCTGCGGCTGGATTCGGACCTGCTGGATCTGGTGGACGCGGCGATCGACGGACGCCTGCATGCGATCGAAGCGCGCTGGAACCCGCGGCCGTCGCTGGGCGTGGTGATGGCGGCCGCGCACTATCCCGAAACGCCGAAGACCGGCGACGCGATTTCCGGCCTCGACGCGCCGCCGCCGATGGGCGCCAAGGTCTTCCACGCCGGCACCCGCCTGGACGACGCCGGCCGCGTGGTCACCAGCGGTGGACGCGTGCTGTGCGTATGCGCACTGGGCGAGACCGTGGCCGCTGCGCAGCGCGACGCGTATGCCGCGGTCGCGACGATCGGCTGGGACGGCGAATTCCACCGCAACGACATCGGCTGGCGAGCGATCGCGCGCGAACGCGACTGACGCCTCGCACGAGGCGGGAGCCCCCGGTAGGAGCGACGCAAGTCGCGACAGGCTGCGGGAAAGTCTCCGAAAAGCGTCGCGACTTCCGTCGCTCCCGCAGGGGCTTCGGCGGCATGACCGCTCAGCGCGACGCCTGCGGCAGATAGCGCACGATCCGCACGTCGATGGCGGCATCGATGTCGGCGAGGGTTTCGTGCATGAGCCGCAGGGCCTGGTCTTCGTCGAAGCCGCCCGAACCGGCGCCGATCACCGGAAACGCGATGCTGGCGATCCCCTGGCGCTGCGCCAGCGTCATCGCCGAGCGCACGGATGTCCGGATCGAATACGGCGACGCGCGCCACAGCAGATCGATGCCGGCGACATGGAGGATCGTCTTGAACGGCAGGCGCCCGGCCGACGTGGCGACCGCCTCGCCCAGCGGAATCGGGCCGGCGCGGCCGACCTCGATGAAGGGACGGTAGCCGCCGCGGCGCTTGATCGCGCCCGACACGCCCTGCGGCAACAACAGCCACCACGGGATGATGTTGCGATTCCAGGCATTGACGATGGCCTCGACCGGCTGATCGAGCAGATCGCCATCGACGACGGACGCCCGCATGCGCGACGGACGGGGTTCAGCGGCCGCGCTTGGCGGCCTTGCCGGTCGCGTGCTGCTTGCCGAGTTCGTCGATCAGGCTGCGCACCAGTTTGCGCTGCGAGGCCGGCAGTTTCAGGAACGCTTCGATGGCGAGCTGATCGTGCGGATTCATCCGCCACTCGCCACGGGCTTCGCGCACGCGCTTGTCGTCGCCGAACTGCAGTTGCTGTGGTTCGATCGACAGCATCTTGGCGAGGGCGCGCATGTTGCCCTGTCGCGGCATGGCGCGGCCGTTCAGCCAGCCGGACACGGCCTGCTGGGAGACGGGTTCGCCGCCGAAGCGGGCGAGCAGCCGCACCAGTTCGGCCGGGCTCTCGCTCATGCCGGCCTGGCGCAGCGCGGCCCGGAGGCGGTCGCTGAAGGCGTCTTGTTCCGTTTTCATGCGCCGACCTTAGGCCGGCGTCGCGTCGGATGTGAAAGTCGCGGTTGTCGATCACATCCAATCCGTGTTGTAACGCAACAGATTCGTGGATTCCGGGTGTATCCGGCCCGCGCAAGCTGTCAGATGATGCAGGTCAGGTTTTTTTCGAAGTTGTGGACGACTTCACGAATTCATCGATGACATGACGCAGCAGCTTGCGCTGCGCGGTCGGCAACTGCAGGAACGCTTCGATCGCCAGCTGATCGCGCGGATCCAGCCGCCACTCCCCGCGCGGTTCGCGGATGCGCTTGCCGTCGTCGCCGTACTGCAGCTGCTGCGGTTCCATCGACAGCATCTTCGCCAGCGCTTTCAGATTGGCCTGCCTTGGCATGGCGCGCCCCTTCAGCCAGCCGGAAACGGCTTGCTGTGAGACCGGCTCGCCGCCGAAGCGCGCGAGCAGGCGGACCAGCTCGACCGGACTTTCGCCGAGACCCGCCCGTTGCAAGGCAGCGCGCAGCCGTTCGCTGAACGCGGATTGTTCATTCCTCATCACCTGACGTTAGGCCGGTGCACGCCGGCGTTGGAAAGATATGATTTGTACCGTATCAAACTTTTTGTTAATTTGCACGACAGGGGAATCACGGAGGACGCGGATGCAGACGGCATGGGATGGACCGGAACGACCCGGTGGCGAACAGGGCCAGGAACAAGGCCAGGCACAGGGCCGCAGACAGGACGGCGGATGGACCGGAACATGGGGCCGGAACCGGCCGCAAGGCGGCCGACACGCGATGTCGCCGCACGTTTCCGGACAACTTCCGCCGGTGGTCCGCGTGCGCGCGCAGGCGCCCGCGCCACCGGCCGTCCTTCAGGGCGATCCGCCCGCGGAACGCGCTCTCCGGCAGCGCAACGTCGAACAGGAGGCTCCGCCGTTGCACGCCGCACTCGACTATCGCGCCCGCCGGCTCTGCGCCGCGCTCGACGCGCGCGCCGACACCGGTGCGGATGCCGCGCTGCTCGCCCGGCTCGGTCCGGCCAGCGCAGGGTTGCTGCGCTGGTGGTGTTCGCATGCGACCTGCCGCATGCGCGTGGACAATTTCAACGCCGTGCAGCGCCAGGCCCTGCTGCACGTCCTGCTCGCGCACGAAGTGCTGCGCAGCGACGATCCCGGCCTGCTCTTCCGCCGCGCCTGCGATCCGTCGACGCTCGGGAACGAGACCTGCATCGCCGACGCCGCGCATCACTGCCTGCGGCTGGCGCCGGGCAGCGGCCTGCGCTGGGTGCTGCAGGCATTGCTGGTCTGGCGCTGGGCGAACGCGTTCGACGCGACCCTTGCGCAGGCCGATGCGGACACGCGGCCGACACTGCGGCTGCGGGTGATCGCGGCGACGCCCGACCTGCGTCGCCGCCTGCACGCGGCGATCCTGGGCACGGACTGCGATGGCCCCGGCGCAGGCGACGATGCGCCGCGCGGCATCGAAGGCAGCAGTCTTCTGCGCCACGCGCGCTTGTTCCTGCCACCGGCGCTGCGCGCGCCGTTCCACGCCTGGCTGCTGGCGCAGGCCCGCGGCGCCGGCGGCCTGCGCATCGTCGACGGACGCGACGCGGCACCGCAGGCTCCGCGCACGCTGTGGTGCCTGATCGAAGAACGCGCCAGCGAAGCATGCACGAGCGAAGCACGCACGATGGAAGCGCGCGCGATCGGCGACGATGCGCACGTACCGGACGACACCGGTCCGCCACCGCGGCTGCGGATCGATCTGCAGTGGTCGACGGAGACCGGTGCGCACGCCGGCGGCGATGCGGCGCTCGTCGATGTGCCGCTGGCGCAGGCGATCCGCCGCGGCGCCTGCAAACTGCCGGCGCTCGAATCCGTCGACACCGCAGGGCTTCCGCTGCCGGCGAAGCCGCCGCGGCGTCCCGGCCTGCGTCCGCGACTGTCGCGCGCGCATCGCCGTCTGCTCGCGGCCGGACTGGCGGCACTGCGCCAGCGCGAGGCCGCCTTCGCCGCCCTGGATGCCGCCCGAAGGCCGCACCTGCTGGTGATCTGCGCCACCCCGCTGCTGATGCGCGCGGCGCGACGCTGGCTGATCGACGCGGGCCTCGACGACGACGCGATCGCCTTCGCGGACGAAGCGCGGGCGGACGGCCCATCGGCGACGACGCGCGCACGGATCGCGGGCCCGCAGGCATCGCTGTGCGACGCGCGGATCTGCGTGGTCGCGATCCTGCGCAGCCATCGCGACGACGCCACGCCGCGGGCGGCCGGTTTCGCCGCGGTCGCCGGTGCGCCGCTGCTGTGGCCGGAGCCGGATTTCGTCGATCTGCGCAGCGACAATGTCGAACGCGCCGCGCTGCGACGGCCGCCGCGGCATCTCATCGATGTGCTGTCGATCGTCGACGACCCGCGCTGCCGCGACGCCCACGCGTCGCTGCCGCATCTCGTCGACACGAGCGCGGTGCCGGCCACCGACGATCTGTTCGCGGCATCGCTGCGCGAGGATGCGGCCGCGTTCGACATCACCGTGCCGGCGCCGTGCGACGAGGCTGCGGGCATGCCCGCGGACATGGGGCTCGATGGACGGCCCGAGCGGCTGAGCGATCTTCCGCGACGCATCCTGCGCGGGCGGCACGCGTTGCCCGTGGCCAAATCGGTGTACGCGCACGCCCCCTGCAGCGCGCTCGACAGCGGCCTGCGCCGCGCGCTGCTCGAATGCGCGGAGGCCGACCCCGCGATCGACAGTCATTGCCTGCTCGATCCGCGTCGCCACGGCATCCGCTTCCGGGAGGCGTGGCTCGCGCATGCGCCGCGGGCCTCCGCGCCGGATCCGCGCGGCTGGCCCGATGCGCTGGTGCGGACCGCCGACCGCATCTATCTGGTCGAGCTGCAGCCGTTCTGTCCCATCGGCCCGCAACCGCCCGGCCCGGCCGAGCGCGCGCTGCTGCGCTGGCTGCGGCAGCTCGACGCGCGGCCACCGGATCAGCGCGGGCATCGCCGCTGGTGCCGGGCCGCCGTGCCCGCGCCGCTGTTCTGGTCGTGGAAACGCAGCGGCGGCGCGCTGTCGGCGCTGCTGTCGATGCTGGCGGACACCACCGCGCATCCCCCGCAGCGCGAGGACTGAACCGCGTCCGGCCGTGCCGCGCGCACGGGCGGACGCGACAACCTGCTAGGCTCTGCCCGAATCCCGCCGGCACCGCCGGCATCGCGGAGCGCGCATGGCCTACAACCAGTTCGAACTGTTGCGGCAACGCCGCTTCCTGCCGTTTTTCGTGGTGCAGTCGCTGGGCGCGTTCAACGACAACGTCTACCGTCAGGCAATCATCGGCATGCTGTTCTGGCTGGGCGTGCCGATCGAGCAGCGCACGCTGTACACGAACCTCGCGCCCGCGCTGTTCATCCTGCCGTTCTTCCTGTTCTCGGCGACCGCCGGCCAGATCGCGGAGAAGCTGGAGAAGTCGCGGCTGATCCGGATCACCACGACCATGGAAATCGCGATCATGTCGGTCGCGGGGCTCGGCTTCCTGCTGCAGAACATGCCGCTGCTGCTGGTGGCGCTGTTCGGCACGGGCCTGCAGTCGGCGCTGTTCGGGCCGGTGAAGTATTCGATCCTGCC
This sequence comes from Lysobacter sp., assembly GCA_011526085.1. Taxonomy (GTDB): domain Bacteria; phylum Pseudomonadota; class Gammaproteobacteria; order Xanthomonadales; family Xanthomonadaceae; genus Lysobacter_I; species Lysobacter_I hankyongensis. Next base: position 71,974 of record WYBC01000019.1, read on the forward strand.
CTCGGTGCTCAAGCCCGAGGAGTTGACCGGCGGCAACGGTCTGGTCGAGATGGGCACATCGATGTCGATCCTCATCGGCATGATCGTCGGCGGCCTGATCTTCACCCTCGCCGGCAGCCACGGCCCGGTCGCCGCCGCCAGCGCGATCGTGGCGCTGGCCATCGCCGGCAATCTCGTCAGCCGCATGATCCCGCCGGTGGACGCCGGCGCGCCCGACCTCAAGGTCCAGCTCAATCCGATTCCCGAATCCCGCCATGTGCTCGCGCTCGCGCGCAAGCAGCCGGCGGTGCGCAACAGCATGCTCGGCATCTCGTGGTTCTGGTTCTTCGGCACCGTGCTCACCGCGCAGTTGCCGACCTACGCGGAGCTGCATCTCGGCGGCGACCAGCGCCTGTATCTGCTGGCGTTCGCGCTGTTCTCGATCGGCACCGGCATCGGCTCGCTGCTGTGCGAGAAGCTCTCCGCACGCACGGTCGAGATCGGCCTCGTGCCGCTGGGCGCCTTCGGCATGAGCGCGTTCCTGCTCGATCTGTACTTCGCGCGCACCGGCGCGCCGCCGGCCACCGGCCTGACCGTCGCGCAGTTCCTCGACCATTCCGGTGGCTGGCGGATCGCGATCGATCTCACCGGCATCGGCCTGTTCTCCGGCCTGTTCCTGGTGCCGCTGTTCGCGCTGATCCAGAGCCGCACGCCCAGGAACGAGCTGTCGCGGGTGATTTCCGCGGTGAACATCCAGAACGCCTTCTTCATCGTGCTCGCCGCGGTGCTGGCGATCGCGCTGCAGATGGAACAGGCGACGCTGGGCGGGATCACCCTGCCGCTGCCCGGCCTGAGCATCCCGCAGCTGTTCCTGGCCCTGGCCGTCGCCAACACGCTGGTGGCGATCTGGATCTTCACGCTGGTGCCGGAATTCCTGATGCGCTTCCTCAGTTGGGTGCTGGTGCGCACGCTCTACCGGCTGCGCCTGCACGGCATCGAGAAGCACATTCCCGACGAAGGCCCGGCGCTGATCGTCTGCAACCACGTCACCTACATGGACGCGCTGGTGCTGTCGGCCAGCATCCCGCGCCCGGTGCGCTTCGTGATGTATTACAAGATCTTCAACATTCCGGTGATGCGCTGGATCTTCCGCACCGGCAAGGCGATTCCCATCGCCGGCGCGAAAGAGGATCCGGTGGTGATGCGTCAGGCGTTCGAGGACGTGGACGCGGCGCTGGCCGACGGACAGCTGGTCTGCATCTTCCCCGAAGGCGCGCTGACCCGCGACGGCAACATCGCGCCGTTCAAGGCCGGCATGGAACGCATCCTCGCGCGTCGCCCGGTCCCGGTGGTGCCGATGGCGCTGAAGCACATGTGGACCAGCATGTGGAGCAAGCGCGACGGCCGCCTCGGCCGGATGCGGGTGCCGCGCCGGTTCCGCGCGCATGTCGAAGTGATGGCCGGCGAACCCGTCGACGGCCGCGAAGCCGGCGCCGCGACGATGGAAGCGAAGGTCCGGGCGCTGCGCGGCGACGACGCCTGACCCCACGGGTCGGCGGGCCGACGTGTCAACGGGTCGACGGGTCGGCAGACCGGACTCGACGCGCGGACGATTGCGCCCGACGGCGGAATCGGCACAATGACCCCAGCGCCCCGCCACGGCCCTCCCGGCGTGCCGGCGGCCTGTCCGCTCCTTCCCTGTCGCCCGACACCGTCGCTTACGGAGATTCGCCATGAATGCCAGCATCGCCCCCGGCAATGTTCCCAACCACCTCGCCTGGGCGATCATCTCGACGGTGCTCGCCAGTTGCCTGTGCTGCCCGCTGGGCCTGCTCGGCATCGTCGCCATCGTCCAGGCCAACAAGGTCAACACCCTGCTCGCGCAGGGCGATCTCGACGGCGCACGCCGGGCATCCGATTCCGCCAAGACCTGGTGCTGGGTGGCCACCGCGCTCGCCATCATCGGCGTGGTCTGGAGCATCGGCTGGTTCGCGATGGGCGGCATGTCCTCCTACATGGAAATGATGCAGCAGATGCAGGGCATGTGATCGACGCATGCTTGCGCTGAAGTCCCACGAAAAACTGGTCCTGGCGATGGCCGCATTGGCGGCCATCGTCGGTGTCTGGGTGCTGCGCACCCACGACCCCAGCGCGCCCGGCAATTTTTTCCCGCAGTGCATGTTCAAGGCGATCACCGGTTTCCACTGCATCGGCTGCGGCATCACCCGCGCGCTGCATGCGCTGGTGCACGGCGACATCGCCCTGGCCTTCGACATGAATCCCCTGGCGGTGCTCGTGCTGCCGCTGCTCCCGCTGATGCTGCTCGATGCCCGTGGCGCGACGCCGCAGCCGCTCAAGCCGTTCATGGCGATCGCGATGAAACCCGCGCTGTGGATGGTGCTGCTGCCGGCCTACTGGATCGGCCGCAACCTGCCGTGGTGGCCGTTCACGTGGCTGGCGCCGGGCTGAGCCCACCGTTTCCTTCCGAGACCTCATTCCGGAACCCGCATGTCCGCGCCCAACCCGCACAGCAACGTCTACATCCCGAACCATCTGGTGTGGGCGATCCTGACCACGCTGTTCTGCTGTCTGCCGCTGGGCGTCGTCTCGATCGTCTATGCCGCGCAGGTCGACGGCAGGCGTGCGGCGGGCGACATCGCCGGTGCCTACGCGGCCTCGGACAAGGCACGCTTCTGGGCGATCATGTCCGTCATCGTGGGGCCGATCCTCCTGCTCCTGTGGTTCATGCTGTTCGGCGGCATGGCGATCCTGGGCAGCATCGTCGGCCGTTGAGCGAACGTTCGTCCGGAACCGGGTTCCGCGCGGTCACGACGACACCGGGCGCATGGCCGGCGCGGGTACCGACGTTCGGGCCCGGCCGCCATCGGCGCCGGGCCGACCGGCGGATCGCCCCGGCATTCATGCCCGCGATGTTAGAACGGGTCATGCATTTCCCCAGGCACGTCTCCATGCATCGCCCCATCGTTCTTCTCTGCGCCCTGATCGCCGCCTGCTGGACGTGGACACCGCCGGCCCGGGCGCAGGACACGCTGATGAACCGCTGCACCGGCCCGGGCGGCAGCACCATCTACACCGACCGCCCCTGCGACAGCATCGGCGCCACCGCGCGACTGCCGCGCGGCGCCGGCGCAGGCAATGTCGGCGCGCGCCGCGGCGGCTGCGCGCGATCGGTGCAGGAACTGATCCGCGAGATCACCAACGCCATCGACACCCGTGACGTGAACCGGTTGGGCGCGGTGTATCACTGGCCCGGACACAGCCCGGAAAGCGGTTATCGCGTCCTCGACCAGTTGCAGGCGATCGTGGACCGGCCGCTGGTGGACATCGTGCCGCTGCACGGCACCGCGCCCGTGATCGTCGCGGAAGCCGCACCCCGGGCGCCGCTGGCGCCCGCCGCGGATGCGCCGCCGCCGGCCGAACCCGCCACCGCAGCAACCGCAGCAACCGCCGCACCCGGCGCGGCCGACACGCCTGCCCGTCCGACCATCCTGCGCCGCGTCCCGGTCGGGCTGCGGCTGGAACAGACCCTCGGGAACGGCAGCACGCCCTCGCGCACGGTGTTCGGCCTGCGCCGGCACCTCGACTGCTGGTGGATCACCTTCTGACCGCACCGAGACGGCGGAACCAAAGGCACTGAGACGCCTCTCGCGAACCCGCGCGGGATGCTGCGCCGCGTCTTGCGCGCGCACCGACCGCATGCAAACCATGACGGCGGGCAAGGCGTCCGGGTCATCCCGACCACCGACCGAGTCCCGACATTGCATCCTCGGCCCGGACGCCGCAATGGAAGGACAGGGAGAGTCAACCGCATGAAACGTTCATCGTTGTTCTTCGCCGTGGGCGCCGTCGCCGCCGTCGGATTCGCCGCATTCGCGACCCAGGCCGCCAGACCGCCGCTGCTCACCTCGACCAAGGCCACGCCGGCCGGCCTCACCGCCGACGCCAGCTATCGCGCGCTCGCGGCGGATCGCGCCACCGTCTCCCTGCAACTGGTGCAGGCCGACGCATCGCAGATCGACGCCAAGACCGACCGCATCCAGCTCGGCCTGGGCGATGCCGGCACCGCCTACCTGCGCAGCGTCACCCAGAACGCCGACGGCACCGTGGTGTGGTCCGGCACGCTGGGCCGCGATTTCGGACCGCTGGCCCGGATGAAGAGCGCTTTCGACGGCGAGATCGCCGACGACCCGAAGAACTCGGTGATCATCGTGCGCAACGGCGACAAGCTCACCGGCACCATCCGCAGCAACGGCGAACTCTACTCGCTGCGCCCGCTGCGCTCCGGCGGCCACGCCCTCGTGCGCGTCGACGAAGCGAAGATGCCGGCCGACCATCCCGAAGCCGAATACAAGCGCCTCTTCGAGCAGGCCACCAACGCCCGCCTGCGCAGCCTGCGCGACACCGACGCGGTCGAAGCCGCCCCGGGCATCGCCAAGGCCAATGCGATCATCCGCGTGCTCGTCGCCTACACGCCGTCCGCGCGCAGCGCCGTCGGCGACATCACCGGCCTGATCAACCTCGCCGTGGCCGAAACCAACCAGGGCTACAGCAACAGCGGCGTGGCGATCACCCTGCAGCTGGCCAGCACGGTCGCGGTGACCTACACCGAATCCGGCAGCTTCAGCACCGATCTGTCGCGCTTCCGCGGCACCACCGACGGCTACATGGATTCGATCCACACCACCCGCAACAGCACCGCGGCCGACGTCGGCGTGCTGATCATCAACAACAGCTCGTCCTGCGGCCTCGCCTCGGGCATCGGCTCCAGCGCGAGCACCGCGTTCGCCGCCGTGCACTACAGCTGCGCCACCGGCTATTACTCGTTCGGCCACGAAATCGGCCATCTGCAGTCGGCCCGCCACGATCCCGCCACCGACCCGAGCACCTCGCCCTACGCCTACGGCCACGGCTACCGCTCGCCGACCAGCGCCTGGCGCACGATCATGGCCTACGCCTGCAGCAACAACTGCGCCCGCATCAACTACTGGTCCAACCCGGCCAAGACCTACAACAGCCAGGCCATGGGCACCACATCGACCAGCCACAACCAGCGCGTGTTGAACAACACCGCGGCCACGGTCTCGGCCTTCCGCTGACCGCGCATCCGTTGTCCGCACCATCGGACGGGGCCGCAAGGCCCCGTCTTTTTTTGCGGCGCCCGGCCGGCGGCTGGCCTAAAATACCGGTCTTCTCGCCCTTCGCCGCGGACACCGACATGGCCCAGCAATACCCCGAATGGATCTGGCACAACGGCAGCATCAAGCCCTGGGCCGACGCCACCACCCACGTGATGGCGCATGTCGTCCACTACGGCTCGTCGGTGTTCGAAGGCATCCGCTGCTACGACACGCCGGACGGCCCGGTGATCTTCCGCCTCACCGATCACAACCGCCGCCTGTACGCGTCGGCCAAGATCTACGACATGGCCATGCCTTACGGCCTCGACGAGATCAACGCCGCCTGCCGCGACGTGATCAAGGCCAACGGTTTCACCACCGACTACCTGCGCCCGGTCGCGTACCGCGGCCTCGGCGGTTTCGGACTCTCCGCCGACACGCCCACCGACATGGCCGTGGCCACGTGGAAGATGGGCCAGTACCTCGGCGCCGCGGTGCTGGAACAGGGCATCGACGCCTGCGTCTCCAGCTGGCAGCGGTTCGCGCCGAACACGCTCCCGGCCGGCGCCAAGGCCGGCGGCAACTATCTCTCCGGCCAGCTCGTCGCCCGCGAAGCGCGCCGCCTCGGCTTCGGCGAAGGCATCGCCCTCGCCTCCACCGGCCTGCTCAGCGAAGGCGCCGGCGAAAACCTCTTCCTCGTCTTCGACGGCGCGCTGCACACCACACCGGTCAGCGCCGCGCTGCTCAACGGCATCACCCGCAACACCATCATCACCCTCGCCCGCGACAACGGCATCGAGGTGGTCGAACGCGACCTCCCGCGCGAATACCTCTACCTCTGCGACGAACTCTTCATGTGCGGCACCGCCGCCGAGCTCACCCCGATCCGTTCCGTCGACGCCCGCCAGGTCGGCGCCGGCAAACCCGGCCCCGTCACCCGCCAATTGCAGGAATTGTTCTTCGGCCTGTTCAACGGCAAGACCCCGGACAAATACGGCTGGCTCGAACGCGTGTAAGCGCACCTCGACCCGCGTCACCCGAAGGCCACGCACCCGCGTGGCCTTCGTCGTTGCGGCGACCAACCGCACCGCGCCCCCACCGCAAGCCCCTGTAGGAGCGACGCAAGTCGCGACCGCCTCTTGCCGCCCCCGCGTTCTCACCGCCAGCCCTCTGTGGGAGCGACGCAAGTCGCGACAAACGAAGCCGCACACGATCAACCCCAACGACACCCACAAACCCCTGTCATCCCGAACGCGCACAGCGCGGAGGGACCTGCTGTTGCCGTTGCCATTGCCCTTGTAGGAGCGCCGGCAGGCGCGACCGCATCCCACCGCCGCAGCACCCTCACCGAAGGCCCACTGTAGGAGCGACGCGAGTCGCGACGAACGAAGCCGCACAGCCATCCTTACCGCACTGCTACCGAAGCCCCTGTCATCCCGAACGCGCACAGCGCGGAGGGATCTGCTGTTGCTTGCGCAAGGGTTTGTTCCGACTTGCGTATCTTTTGCAGTCGTCTTGCGGTGAGGTTGTTGTGGCGGCAAGAGTCGGTCGCGCCTGCCGGCGCTCCTACAACCGCAAGAACAACGGCAACAGCAGATCCCTCCGCGCTGTGCGCGTTCGGGATGACGGGATTGGGGGCGTTGCGGTGCGAGTGCGTGTGCGGCTTCGTTCGTCGCGACTTGCGTCGCTCCTACAGTGGGCCTTCGGTGAGGGTGCTGCGGCGGTGGGATGCGGTCGCGCCTGCCGGCGCTCCTACACACAGCAAGTGCGACAGCAGATCCCTACGCGCCCTACGCGTTCGGGATGACAGGCGTCGGGGTGGCGGCGTGTTTGAACGCCGCGGGGGTTCGCGTCAATTGCCGAAGGTGAGCGTGGCGACGACGCCTTTTTCCGTGCCGGGGACGACGCGGACGCGCCAGCCGTAGAGGGCGCAGAGGCGGCGGACGATCGAGAGGCCGATGCCGCCGCCCTGGGTGTGTTCGGCGTGGCTGCCGCGGTAGCCGCGTTCGAACAGGCGGGCGGCGTCTTCGGCGCTGAGGCCGGGGCCGCTGTCGATCACGTCGACCGCGTTGCGGCCGAGACGGACGATCACTTCGCCCGACTGCGTGTATTTCACCGCGTTGCCGATGAGGTTGCTGAGCGCGACGGTGACCGCGGCGTCGGGTGCGTCGACGATCACCTGGCCGGGCGCGCCGTCCAGGCGCAGCGTCAGCGGTTTGCCGCCGAGCTGGCCGCGATGCGCGTCGAGCAGCTGTTCGGCGAGCCGGCCGACATCGGCGGCGCCGTGGCCGCGTTCGTTGCGCGAGAGCAGCAGCAGCGCGCTGATGAGGTCGGTGCAGTTCTGTTCGGCGCGCTGGATGCGCTGCAGGCGGACGCGGGTTTTCTCGTCCATGTCGGGCTTGGCCAGCAGCAGTTCCGACGCACCGCGGATCACCGCCAGCGGCGTGCGCAGTTCATGGCTGACGTCGGCGTTGAATTCGCGGTCGCGCTTGACCACGTCGGTGAGGCGTTCGGCGTAGTCGTCGAGCGCTTTCGCCAGTTCGCCGACTTCGTCCTCGGCGAAATGCGCGGCCAGCGCCTCGGGTTCGCTGCTGCGGCCGGAGCGGCGGAGGCGCCGCGCCAGTTCGGTCACCGGGCTCATCACGCGCGACGCCGCCCACCAGCCGACCAGCAGCGAGAACAGCGTGAACAGCACCACCGAACCGAAGATCGCGCGATTGAACTGCGCGTCGCCGCGGCTGGCGCGGGTCATGTCGTAAGCGAGGAAGAACCAGGCGTCCGGCGTCTTTCGCACCGCGAGTTTGTAGACGAACGGCGTGCCGTCGGGATTCCTGCCGCTGAGGCGGTGGATGCCGTCGGGCAACGCATGCCACTCGGGGCGATTCAGGCGAACCGATTCGAATTTTTCGGGCGTGTAGACGAACGCGCGGATCTGGTCGACCGCGAACTGCGGATTGGAGGGATCTTCCTGGAAATTGCGCGCGGCCTCCGCGATGTTGCGGTTCATCAGGTCTTCGACCAGCGCGTTCTCCACGCGGCTGCGGGTCCACTGGGTGGCGAACGCGAACAGCGAGGTCAGGCCGAAGCCCAGCAGCAGGAACGAGAGGATGATGCGACTGCGGAGCCGCCGCCGGTACGCGGGGCGCTGCCGGCGCGGCGGGGCAGGCTCAGGCATTGGTTTCGGGGACGGCGATGCGATACCCGATGCCGTGGCGGGTCTGGATGAGCGGCACGCCGAAGGGCTTGTCGACGACCGCGCGCAGGCCGTGGATGTGCACGCGCAGGCTGTCGGAATCGGGCAGTTCTTCGCCCCACACCCGGGTTTCCAGCTCCTGCCGGGTGACGACGGCCGGCGAGGCTTCCATCAGCGCCTGCAGGATCTTCAGCGCGGTCGGGTTGAGCTGCAGCAGCTTGCCCTGGCGGCGCACTTCGAGGGTGTCGAGGTTGTATTCGAGATCGCCGACGTCCAGCACCCGGCTCTGGGTGCCCTTGCCGCGGCGGGCCAGCGCGTTGAGGCGGACTTCGACTTCCTGCAGCGCGAACGGCTTGATCAGGTAGTCGTCGGCACCGGAATCGAAGCCGGCGATCTTGTTGTCGAGGGTGTCGCGGGCGGTGAGCATCAGCACCGGGGTCTGCTTGCGGGCTTCGCCGCGCAGCTTGCGGCAGACTTCCAGCCCGTCCATGCCGGGCAGATTGAGGTCGAGCACGATGGCGTCGAACTCGTGGACGATGGCCAGGTGCAGGCCGGTGATGCCGTCGGCGGCGAAATCGACGGTATGGCCGCGGTCCTCCAGGTAGTCGCCGAGGTTGGCGGCGATGTCCTGGTTGTCTTCGATCACGAGTATGCGCATGCGGTTGAATCCTCGGAGGTCGTGATGAGACCCGTCGTGCAGCGAACGGTTCCCGGCGATGCCGCACGACGCGCGCACGGGCCGTGCGGCGGCCATTCTGTCACAGGGACGGAATCGCGCCACGGCCGCGGCGCATGCATGCAACGCGCACGGCCGCGGCCCGGACATGCGATCGAAAAGAAAAAGAACGCGCGGCCGAAAAAATGGCCCGGGCGACATGGATCGCCCGGGCCGAACATGGGTGTCACCCCGATCAGCCGGTTCTGCATCTGCCCCCTGACGAGGATGGGTGGAATGACAGAGATCGGCCCGGACACGCTACGCCGGGAGCGATTAAAGGGCCGTTAAAGGCAGATGACAGCCGCTGGCAGCGGCGCAGCCGGGCGATCACGATCGACGGCGTTGCGCCTTTTTGTCTGCCTTTTCCAGATTTTCGATGATTTTACCGGCGACGTTCACGCCGGTCGCCGCCTCGATGCCTTCCAGCCCGGGCGAGGAATTGACCTCCAGCACCAGCGGCCCGCGCCGGGCGCGGATCAGGTCGACCCCGGCGACGCCCAAGCCCAGGACCTGGGCCGCGCGCACCGCCACCCTGCGTTCGTCCTCGCCAGCTTCCACCGCCTCGGCGCTGCCGCCACGATGCAGGTTGGAGCGGAAGTCGCCCTTCGGCGCCTGTCGCCGCATCGCCGCGACCACCTCGTCGCCGACCACGAAGCAGCGCAGGTCCGCACCCTCCGCCTCGGCGATGAACTCCTGGACCAGGAAGTTCGCGTACAGCCCGCGCAGGGCTTCGACCACGCTGCGCGAGGCCGACGGCTTCTCGGTGAGGATGACGCCGGCGCCCTGCGAGCTTTCGTTGAGCTTGATGACGTGCGGCGGCGGGCCCAGCATCGACAGCAGGTCGACGGTGTCGTCGGGGTTGTCGCCGAACACCGTGACCGGCATGTCGATGCCCTGCGCCGCCAGCAGCTGATGCGTGCGCAGCTTGTCGCGGGCGCGGGCGATGGCCTCGGCATTGTTCGGGGTGACGCTGCCCATCAGCTCGAACTGGCGCAGCACCGCGCAGCCGTAGCGGGTGATCGACGCGCCGATCCGCGGCAGCACCGCCTGGTAGCCGGAGATCGGCCGGCCCTTGTAGTGCATGTCGAAGCCGTCGCTGGCGATGCGCATGTAGCAGCGCAGCGGATCGAGCACGCGCGCGCTGTGTCCGCGTTCGCGCGCGGCCTCGACCAGCCGGCGGGTCGAATAGAGCTTGCTGTTGCGGGAAAGGATGGCGAGTTTCATGCGGGCGTTCCGGTCGCGTCGGGGCGGCGGCAGCCTGCCCGCTTCAGGCGGCGGCCATGATGACAGTTCCGGCGGGGATGCGGCGGCCGCGCGCATCGCCTATCGTGCGGATCGTGCACCGGGACGCGCACTGCCGCCCGCCGTGCGCATCCCGGCGGTCCGCGCCGCGCGCCGGCCGACGGGATCCCATCCATGAGAACAGGGGAGTTCCGTCATGCCAGGCATCACCGTTCAAGGCAATACCAGCGGCTGGACCGATACCGGGATCCATGTGCGGCAGGGGCAATGGGTTCGCATCACCGCAAGCGGTTGGATCGGTTTCGCCTTCGGCGGCTGGCATCGCAGCCCCGACGGCGTCGACCAGAACGGCCAGGGTCGCGAAAACGCCAGCGGCAATCACCCCGGGCCGAACCTCGTCAAGAATTCGCTGATCGCCCACATCGGCGGGCATACGTTGCAGGCCGGCTCGAACGTGGCGTTCCGCGCCCCTGCCGACGGCAACATCCATCTCATCGCCAACGACGATTTCCGTGGCGACAACGGCGGCAGTTGGCAGGTCGAGGTGAATGCGGGCGTCCTGAAGCAGCGCCTGCTGCTGGTGACCCAGGGCACGATCGCGCCGGCGCTGTCGACATTGATCGAAACGGGGATCGCCCGATTCGCGTCGCTGGTCGCGGGGCACAGCGACGGCATGGTCGCGCTGCAGATCGAACGGGGCGGACACATCACCGAAGCCGTGGATCCTTCGGACATGGTACCGCCGCGCGATCCCCCGGACCCCGCTTCCAGCCAGCGGGTCGCCGGCTTCGGCCCGGCGTTCCGCAAACGGCTGGAGCGCCGCGGCGTGCATGCGGACAACTACGACGGCCTGATCCGCGTCTACGAGCATCCCGCCGGATTCCCCGGCAGCGGATATTGGACCTGGTCTTTCACGCCCGGGCTGACGCGACGGATCAGCTACAGCGCGATTCCGATCGGTGCGCTGGCGCGCGAGCCCGATGGCGTCGATGGCGTGCTGCTGCACGAATACCTGCATCAACTGGACTATCGCTTCGAAGACGCCGGCATCCCCGGGTTCTACGATCCGGACGGCAAGCCCGCCGCACCGCCGATGACGAATCACCAGTTCTACGAACACGTCATGCGCAGACAGATGAACGGCACGCCGCCGCCCTACGGCCGCCTGCACGGGATCTTCGGCAAGCTGGGCTGACACATCGTTGCAGCGGCAAGACGCGACACGCAGCGACACGGCGGCCCCGCAAGGGCCGCCATTCGCGATCGAGGAGCGCGACGATGATGAGAACAGCGACGACGCGCGCGATCAGCTCTTGAAGCGTCGCGCTCGATTGATGCCCAGCGCGACCAGCGTGCCGACGGCGCCCGACAACAGATAAGCGCCGAGCCAGGCCAGCCCGAAGTTCGCGCACAGGCCCAGCGCCACCAGCGGCGCGAACGCGGCGCCGATCAGCCACGCGAGATCGGCGGTGAGGGCCGCGCCGGTGTAGCGATAGCGCCGGCCGAAGTTCGCGGTCACCGCGCCCGCGGCCTGGCCGTACGACAGGCCCAGCAGCGCGAAACCGATGAGGATGAAGGCGTCCTGGCCGATCCGGCCCGCGCCCATCAGGGTCGGCGCGAAACCGCTGAACATCGCGATGCCGATCGCCAGTCCGCCGAGCGTGCGCGCACGGCCGATGCGATCGGCGATGAAGCCCGAAGCGACGATGCCGCCGGCAGCGATGCAGGCACCGACGATCTGGACCAGCAGGAAGTCGACGATCGACTGATCGGAAAACAGCAGGATCCACGACAGCGGGAAGATCGTGACGATGTGGAAGAGCGCATAGCTGGCCAGCGCCGCGAACGCACCGATCACCACGTGCTGGCCCTTGGCGCGGAACAGCTCGCCGATCGGCGTCGGCTCCAGCTCCAGTTCGCCCATCTTGCCCTGGTATTCCTCCGCGACCACCAGCCGCAGCCGCGCGAACAGCGCGACCACGTTGATCGCGAAGGCGACGAAGAACGGATAACGCCAGCCCCAGGCGATGAAGTCCGCCTGCGTCAGGCTCGCGTGCAGGAACGCGAAGACACCCGCCGCCACGATGAATCCGACCGGCGCGCCCAACTGCCCCAGCATCGCGTACCAGCCGCGGCGTTCCTTCGGCGTGTTCAGCGCGAGCAGCGAAGGCAATCCGTCCCAGGATCCGCCGAGCGCGATGCCCTGCAGCACGCGGAAGAACGCAAGGAGCGCGATCGACCATCCACCCAGCGTGGCGTAGGCGGGGAGGAACGCCATGCCGGCGGTGGCGGTGCCGAGCAGGAACAGGGCGACGGTGAGTTTGACCCCGCGGCCCCAGCGCGCCTGCATCGACATGAACAGCACCGTGCCGAGCGGCCGCACCACGAACGCCAGCGCGAAGATCGCGAACGACCACAGCGTCCCCTGCAGGCGATCCATGAACGGAAAGAACACCGCCGGAAACACCAGCGCGGATGCGATGCCGTAGACGAAGAAGTCGAAATACTCCGACGCACGGCCGACGACGACGCCGACGGCGATCTCGCCCGGGGCGACATCGGGATGCGCCCGCGTGCCGTGATCGCGCGAGGAAGCGGTGGAGCCCGGCAGGGGCGGGAGCGGAGCGGAGGGAAGCGGGGCGGGACGCATCGGAAATCCGGGGAGGGAACACTGCGAACGTAGCGTGGCAGAGACGCGCCCCGGAAACGATAGGACAAAACGTCCAATTTTCGCAGCGGCGCCCGGCCACTACATTGATCCATGTCAATTTCGCCTCCCTCCCGGTCCGCCATGTCCCTTCTTCGCAGACTCCTCCAGATCGCCGTGCTGCTGGCGGCCGCCGGCCTGCTGTCCGGCTGCGATCTGCAGGTGCTCGATCCCGCCGGCGACATCGCCGCGCGCCAGGGCGATCTGATCGTCGTCGCGACGCTGTTGATGCTGGTCGTGATCGTGCCGGTGATCGGTCTGACCTTCTGGTTCGCATGGCGCTATCGCGCCTCCAACCAGAACGCGACCTACATGCCCGACTGGGACCACTCGACCCAGCTGGAGCTGGTGATCTGGGGCGTGCCGCTGCTGATCATCATCGCGCTGGGCGCGGTGACCTGGATCAGCACGCACCTGCTCGATCCGTATCGCCCGCTCGACCGCATCGCCGCCGGCCGACCGGTGCCCGCCGACGCGAAACCGCTGGAAATCCAGGTGGTCGCGCTGGACTGGAAATGGTTGTTCGTCTATCCGGAACAGGGCATCGCGTCGGTGAACGAAGTCGCCGTGCCGGTCGACCGGCCGGTGCGATTCCGGATCACCGCCTCGTCGGTGATGAACACGTTCTACGTGCCCGCGCTCGCCGGGATGATCTATGGCATGCCCGGCATGGAGTCGAACCTCAACGCGGTGATCAACGCGCACGGCGAGTACGAAGGATTCTCCGCGAACTACAGCGGTGCGGGTTTCTCGCACATGCGTTTCAAGTTCCACGGCCTGGCCGACGCGGATTTCGAACGCTGGGTCGAGCGCGTCCGCGGCAGCGATGGCGCACTGACCCGCGCGGCGTATCTCGATCTCGAGAAACCCAGCAAGCGCGATCCGATCAGGCACTTCGCGCGCGTCGACACGGGCCTGTACGAGGCGATCCTCAATCGCTGCGTCGACACCGAACGCCTGTGCATGGACCAGATGATGGCGCTCGACGCCGAGGGCGGACTGGGCCTCGACGGGCTGAACGCGCTGGCGATGCCGCGCCGCGGCGATCCCCGCCTCGGGCCCTACGTGTCCGCGCAGGTCTGCACCGTGCCGACCACCGGGCCGTCCGTCCTGTCCTCCGCGCTCGGCGGCATGAAATCGCCCTGAGACACCGCACGCGGCCTTGAGCACGCTGCTCCGAAATCGCTACCGGAATTCCCCACGATGTCCCTCGAAAGCGCCAACGTCCCGCATTCGCCGATCTTCGGGCGCATGACATGGGAAGCGATTCCCATGCTGCACGACAAGATCGTCCTCGCCACCTTCGTCGGCACCCTGCTCGGCGGCATCGCGCTGTGCGCCGCGATCACGAAATACCGGCTGTGGGGCTATCTCTGGAAAGAGTGGTTTACCAGCATCGACCACAAGAAGATCGGCATCATGTACATGGTGCTGGGCCTGGTGATGCTGCTGCGCGGCTTCGCCGACGCGATCATGATGCGCCTGCAGCAGGCGATGGCCTTCGGCGACAACCTCGGCTATCTGCCCCCGCACCACTACGACCAGATCTTCACCGCCCACGGCGTGATCATGATCTTCTTCGTGGCGATGCCGCTGGTCACCGGCCTGATGAACTACCTGGTGCCGCTGCAGATCGGCGCGCGCGACGTGGCCTTTCCCTTCCTCAACAACTTCAGTTTCTGGATGACCGCCAGCGGCGCCGGGCTGGTGATGCTGTCGCTGTTCTTCGGCGAATTCGCCGCGACCGGCTGGCTGGCGTATCCGCCGTTGTCGGGCATCGCCTTCAGTCCATGGGTGGGCGTCGACTACTACATCTGGTCGCTGCAGATCGCCGGCGTCGGCACATTGCTGTCGGGCGTGAACCTGCTGGTGACCATCGTGAAGATGCGCGCGCCCGGCATGGGCCTGATGAAAATGCCGGTGTTCACCTGGACCGCGCTGTGCACCAACGTGCTGATCGTCGTGTCGTTCCCGGTGCTGACCGCGGTGCTGGCGCTGCTGACGCTGGATCGCTACGCCGGCACCAACTTCTTCACCAGCGACCTCGGCGGCAACGCCATGATGTACGTCAACCTGGTGTGGATCTGGGGCCATCCGGAGGTCTACATCCTGATCCTGCCGATGTTCGGCGTGTACTCGGAGATCGTCTCCACCTATTCGGGCAAGCGCCTGTTCGGTTATTCGTCGATGGTCTACGCGACGGTCTGCATCACCGTGCTGTCGTATCTGGTGTGGCTGCACCATTTCTTCACCATGGGCTCCGGCGCCAGCGTGAACTCGTTCTTCGGCATCACCACGATGATCATCTCGATCCCGACGGGCGCGAAGATCTTCAACTGGCTGTTCACGATGTACCGCGGTCGCATCCGCTTCGAAGTGCCGATGCTGTGGACCATGGGCTTCATGGTGACCTTCGTCGTCGGCGGCATGACCGGCGTGCTGCTGGCGGTGCCGCCCGCGGACTTCGTGCTGCACAACAGCCTGTTCCTGGTCGCGCACTTCCACAACGTGATCATCGGCGGCGTGGTCTTCGGCGCGTTCGCGGCGATGACCCACTGGTTCCCGAAGGCCTTCGGTTTCCGGCTGGACGACTTCTGGGGCAAGGTTTCGTTCTGGTTCTGGCTCGCCGGCTACTGGTTCGCGTTCACGCCGCTGTACGTGCTCGGCCTGATGGGCGTCACCCGCCGCATGAGCCACTTCGAGGATCCCTCGCTGCAGATCTGGTTCCAGATCGCCGCGTTCGGCGCGGTTCTCGTCGCCATCGGCATCGCCGCGTTCCTGATCTGCATCGTCGTGAGCTTCCGCAAGCGCGCGCAGTTGCGCGATGTCACCGGCGACCCGTGGAACGGCCGCACCCTGGAATGGTCGACCTCCTCGCCGCCGCCGGACTACAACTTCGCGTTCACGCCGGTGGTGCACGACAACGATGCCTGGTGGGACATGAAGCAGCGCGGGTTCGAACGCCCGACCGGCGGCTTCCTGCCCGTGCACATGCCGAAGAACACGGCGGCCGGCGTGGCGCTGTCGATGTTCAGCACCGCGCTGGGCTTCGCGATGATCTGGCACGTGTGGTGGCTGGCGGTGGTCTCGCTGCTCGCGATCGTGGCCTACGCGATCCATCACAGCTTCGATGGCGATCGCGATGACCACATCCCCGCCGACGAGGTCGCCGCGACCGAGCATGCGCGCAGCGAACAGCTGAGGTCCCGCCATGTCTGAGTCCATCGCCCTCGCCCGCACCGACGGCACGGCGGTTTCGAATCCGTTCCTGGATCTCGAAGGTCGCCATCATCCGGACAACGGCACGCTGCTCGGTTTCTGGCTGTACCTGCTCAGCGATCTGATGATCTTCGCCTGCCTGTTCGCCGCATACGGCGTGCTCGGGCGCAACTACGCCGCAGGGCCGTCCGGCGCGGATCTGTTCGATCTCCGGCTGATCGCGGCGAACACCGCGATCCTGCTGGTGTCGTCGATCACCTACGGCTTCGCGATGATCGCGATGCAGCAGCGTCGACCGCGCGCCACGATCGGCTGGCTGGTCGCGACCGGCACGCTTGGCCTCGGCTTCCTGGCGATCGAGCTGTACGAATTCCACCATCTCATCCACCTCGGCGCCGGCCCGCAGCGCAGCGCGTTCCTGTCGTCGTTCTTCGCGCTGGTCGGCACCCACGGCCTGCACGTGCTGTTCGGCGTGATCTGGTTGGTGGTGCTGTGCGTGCAGATCCATCGCCATGGCCTGACCCGCACCACCGTCCGCCGCGTGGCCTGCCTGTCGATGTTCTGGCATTTCCTCGACGTGGTCTGGATCGGCGTGTTTTCCTTCGTTTACCTGATGGGTGTGCTGCCATGACGCATGCAACGACGCCGCACGACGCGCTCGATCCGCACGATCACGCCGACGTGCACTTCGACGACGGCATCCCGCACGTCTCCGCGCGCGAATATCTCAATGGCTTCGTGCTGTCGGTGGTGCTGACCGCGATTCCGTTCGGACTGGTGATGACGAAAACGATCTCGAACCCGACGCTGGCGGCGGTGGTGATCCTGCTGTTCGCCGCGGCGCAGATCGTCGTGCACATGGTCTACTTCCTGCACATGAACACGAAGTCGGAAGGCGGCTGGAACCTGCTGGCGCTGGTGTTCACGGCGGTGCTGGTGATCATCGTGCTGAGCGGTTCGCTGTGGGTGATGCATCACCTGAACACCAACATGATGCCCGGGCAGCACGAGATGCAGGACATGCCTGCCAGCACGCCACGGAACACGCCATGACCGCCCGCGCGCGCACCGTCGCGTTCGGCGTGGCGCTCGCGCTGGCGTTCGCCGGATTCGTGTCCCTGGGCGTCTGGCAGGTGCAGCGCATGCACTGGAAACACACGCTGATCGCGCGCGTGGAGGCGCGCGTCGACGCCGCACCCGTCGCGCCGCCGGCGCGCGACGCCTGGACGACGATCACCGCGGCCAGCGACGAATACCGTCGCGTGGCACTGAACGGGCGATTCCTGCCGGTGCCGGAGACGCGCACCCAGGCGGTCACCGCGCTCGGCGCGGGCAGCTGGGTCCTCGCGCCGCTGCGCACCGATGCCGGCGACATCGTGCTGGTGAACCGCGGCTTCGTGCCCACCGGTGAAGACGCCGCACCGCCGCCGACGGGCCCGGTCCGGATCGAAGGCCTGCTCAGGATCAGCGAACCCGTGGGCGGTTTCCTGCGTCGCAACGCGCCCGCGCAGGACCGCTGGTATTCGCGCGACGTGGCCGCGATCGCACGGGCACGCGGATTTTCCGGCGATGCGGTCGCACCGTTCTTCGTCGATGCCGTTCAGGCGCCCGGCGTCGCTGGCTGGCCGCGCGGTGGCCTGACGGTGGTGACGTTCCGCGATTCCCACCTGTCCTACGCGTTGACCTGGTTCGGCATGGCCCTGCTCACCGCGGTCGCCGGCGCGCGGCTGTTCGTATTGTCGGGCGGTTTCCGGCAAGATCGTCGCGGACGACATCATGTCGAACGAGATCATGGTGGACGACAGGACCTCGATCATGCCGGCCCGATCCCCCGCTGCTGACGCGCCGACCGACCGCACGCCCATCGAGCGGGCGCGGCGGCGCCGGGGCGAAGCCGCGCCCCGCGACCGCACCGGGCTGCGCAACATGCAGCAGTTGATCCAGTTGCGCTGGATCGCGGTGATGGGCCAGGTGCTCACGATCCTGGTGGTCCACTACGGCATCGGCATCGCGCTGCCGCTGCGCTGGATGCTCGGCGTGCTGCTCCTGCTCGCGCTGTTCAACCTCGCCAGCCAGGTCTGGTGGAAACAGCGCGGGCACGTGTCGAACGCCGCGATCCTGGCCGGGCTGCTGGTCGACGTCGCCTCGCTGACGCTGCAGTTGCACTTCAGCGGCGGCATCACCAATCCGTTCGTGTTCCTGTACCTGCTGCAGGTCGCGCTGGGCACGGTGCTGCTGCGTTCGCCGGCCCCCTGGATCCTCGCCGGCGCGACCGGCCTGTGCGTCGCCGCGCTGATCATGCTGCCCTCGCCGATCGAAATCGCCGTGCATCCCGGCGGCGGCCTCGGCGACCACTACGTGCAGGGGCTGTTGATCTGCTTCCTGCTGCTGGCCGCGCTGCTGGTGGTGTTCATCAGCCGCATCGGCGGCATCCTGCGCGAACGCGACGCCCGCCTGGCCGAACTGCGCCAGCGCGCCGCGGAAGAGGAACACATCGTGCGCATGGGCCTGCTCGCCTCCGGCGCCGCGCACGAACTGGGCACGCCGCTGGCGACGCTGTCGGTGATCCTCGGCGACTGGCGGCACCTGCCGACCTTCGAATCCGATCCGGAACTGTCGCACGATGTCGTCGAAATGCAGGCGCAGGTGGCGCGCTGCAAATCGATCGTCACCAACATCCTGCTGGCCGCGGGCAAGACGCGCGCGGAAGCGCCGGTCGAGACAACCCTGCATGCACTGCTCGACGAGATGGCCGAGGAATGGCAGACGCTGCGCGGCCTCGCCGATTTCCGCTACCGCCGGAGTTGCGCCGAGAACCCGCGCATCGTCTCGGATGTCGGACTGCGGCAGATGGTGTTCAACGTGCTCGACAACGCGCTGGAAGTCTCGCCCGGCTGGGTCTCGCTCGACGCCGATTGCCGCGACGGCCAGCTCGTCATCGAGATCGCCGACGACGGGCCGGGCTTCGTCACCGACGTGCTCGAACGCCTCGGCACGCCCTACAACTCGACCAAGGACCGACCCGGCGGCGGACTCGGCCTGTTCCTGTCGGTCAACGTCGCGCGTACGCTGGGCGGCACGCTGACCGCCCGCAACCGGCGCCAGGGCGGCGCGATCGTCACCATGACGCTGCCGCTGTCCGCCATCGCGCTCGAGGCGCACGACGATGACCGATGAACGCACGAACGACGAACGCACGAAAGATCAACGCAGGCTCCTGATCGTCGAGGACGACGCCGCGTTCGCGCGCACGCTGGTGCGCTCGTTCGAACGCCGGGGCTACACCGTGCGCCACCTCAGCGGCGAAGACGGACTGACGGCGCTGCTCGACGACTTCGCACCGACCCACGCTGTGGTCGACCTCAAACTCGCCGGCAACGCCTCGGGCCTGTCCTGCGTGCAGGCGCTGCACGCCTGGGACCCCGACACCATCATCGTGGTGCTGACCGGTTACGCCAGCATCGCGACCGCGGTCGAAGCGATCAAACTCGGCGCCCGCCACTACCTCGCCAAACCGTCGAACACCGACGACATCGAAGCCGCCTTCCAGCGCGCGGGCGGCGACACCGAAGTCGAACTGACCGACCGCAAGACCTCGATCAAGACCCTCGAGTGGGAACACATCCACGAAACCCTCGCCGAAAGCGGCTTCAACATCTCCGAAGCCGCCCGTCGCCTCGGGCTGCACCGCCGCACGCTTGCGCGGAAGCTGGAGAAGCGGCGGGTGAAGTGAGGTCGCCGTTTGCTTCTGTCATTTGCCTCTGTCTTCCTTATACGAAAGACAGGCCTCCACCCACGCCTGCGCGGCGAGTTCATCGAGCGACGGGTCCGGACGCTCGACGCGTTCGAAATCGGCGAAGCAGCTGCCACCCTTGCCATCCAGAGCGCCGAGCTTGCCGCCGCACAGGCGCAGGGGTCGATCGATGGTGTCCCAACCTGTCTCGCATTCGATGCGGGTCTCGCTGCCGGGGCGACCGCAGATGCGGGTACGCCGCGCTTCGACAGGCGAAATCGCTTCAGCGATCACCCTGCCTTCGTAACTGTCGCCCGAGGCGAAGTACGACCAGGTGCCGCAGATCCGCTTTCCGCGCTGCAGGAGCAGGTAGCGGCTGCACTGGTCCGGAGATTCGGTGCCTGCGCAGGACTGCCAGCTGCCCGCGAACGACGCCGACTCACCGGCATTCGGTTTCGCGTCGACAGCCGCCGTCACCGGCAGTGAGGCAGGCGACGCCTGCGATACGGACTTCGCGCATCCGGAAGCACCCGATACGAAGGCGAAAAGAACAACGATGCACGACAGCACCCGGATCATGTTCCGACCACGTCCGACAAGACCCGGGGGTCGGGAGACAGGCCGACAAAAGCGGTGAGGGGCGAACCCTTCGACAGGCAAGCGGCGGGCTGTTTTTCGTTCACTTCGTCGATCCTCCTCATGAAGCCCCGTGGGCTCTGGAGGGGCGACGCGACTTTGGCATCCGTCGCACGGGGGATGCAAGGAGCGGGCCCGTGACCTTAGAAACGACAACGGCGACCTTTGCGGGTCGCCGTTGCGGAATCTGGAGCGGGTGATGGGAATCGAACCCACGCTAGCAGCTTGGGAAGCTGCAGTTCTACCATTGAACTACACCCGCGGATGCACCCAGTGTAGCGGGTGCGGTGGGCTCCGGGAACCGGGCGTGGCCCGGGCCGGAGCCCGTCGGCATCAGAACTTCTTGCCGAAGGTGGCGAACAGGCTGGCGTCGTTGCCGTTGCCCTGCGCGGTGCCGATGCTGGCGCCGATGTCGGCGTCGAAGCCGAACAGTTCGGTGCGGGCGCCCAGCACTGCGGTCACGTAGCTGTCGTCGAACTCCAGGCCGGGAACGGCGTAGGGCAGGCTGCCGGCGATCGACTGCGCGCGGGCGAAGACTTCGCTCGGGGCGTCCTCGTGTTCCTTGTCCCAGGTGACGCGGGCGTAGGGCGCGAGGTGGTCGTTGATCTCGTAGCTGGCCTGCCAGCCGAGGCTGGTGATCAGCGAGTCGTAGCTCTGGTCCGAGTAGGCCAGCGAGGTGGCGAGGGTCGGCTGGTCTTCGGCGTAACCGTCGACATCGATGCGCTGCACCAGGATGCTGGCCACCGGGCCGTGGGTCAGCTGATCGCGCTGGAAGTTCATGCCGGCGTTGACGCCGAAGGTGAGGTTGCTGCCGTCCGGCGAGCCGCTGTGGCTGCGCAGGGCCGGGCCGAGCCACACGTCGCGGTTCACGTCGTAGCGCAGTTGGGTGTAGCTGAGCTGGGCGTTGGCCCACAGGCGCTCGCCGTACCAGCCGCCGAAGCCGCCGAGGGTGAGGTCGGTCTGGTCGAAATCGCCGCGACGCTGGCCGAAGTCCTGGGCGTTGCGGCCGAAGCCGCCGAAGGCGCCGTAGACGAAGTTGCCGCTGGTCCAGTCGACGCCGCCGCTGATCGACGGGCCGATGCCGTCGTACAGGTCGCCGCCTTCGTAACGCTGGAAGTCGGCGCGGGTGTCCACCCACCAGCGCATGCCGTCACCCGCGGGCTTGCCGGCGAGATGCGCCGAGACGCGGTCGGCGCGGGCGCGACCGACCACACCGGCCGAGTGGCCGAGGATCTGGTTCTGGCGCGGGGCTTCGAGCACCGACACCACGTACTGGGCCAGGATCTGGTGCGCGCGGCTGGTCGGGTGCACGCCGTCGGCGAACAGGTAGGTGTTCGGCGCGTCCGGGGTGACGTAGCTGGTCGGGTTGCAGGTCAGCGAGTTCGCGGTGATCTGCGGCTGGCAGGCGGTGCCGGTGATGTTGGTGAAGCCGTAGGCGCCCGGGTTCGCGGTGATTTCGCGGATCAGGGTGAAGGTGTCGATCGGGATCACGCGCAGGTTGTTGGTGGCGAGGCCGCCGAACAGTGCGGTGTTGTAGTTGATGGTCAGCGCGGTGCCGGTGGCCTGCGCGGTCGCGCCCTGGGCGCGGAACGCCGGGGTGATGCCGAGGTCCGGAATGGTCGGGACCAGGATGTAGCGGGCGCCGGCATTCTGCAGCGTGCCGACCATGCCAATCTGCGAAGCGACGGCCGAGGCGATGGTGGTGGTCGGATTGGCGCCGGCGTTGGTGATCGCGAACAGATCGTTCGCGCCGCCCCACACCGTGTACAGCGCGCGGCTGTCGGCGCGGCCGCCGTTGGCGGTGAGGTAGTTGGTGAGCTGGGTGGTCATCGCGGGGATCGGACCCAGCGCGCCGGTGCTGTTGGTGCCGACGCGGGCGCCGCCGGCGGCGTAGTTGGTGCCGGTCTGGCCGTTGCCGTTGGGGTCGGCGCGGGTGCCGTAGAAGTCGGCGAGGTACTGCGACCACACGAAGCCCGGGTTGGTGGTGAACTGGCCGGTGACGGGGCGGACGCTCGCCGGCAGCAGCGGGCGGAAGAAGCCGCTGTCGGTCAGGCTGTCGCCGAAGAACACGGTCTGCGAATACGGGCCTGCGGCGGAGGCCGGCGCGGCGATCGCGGCGGTGGCGGCGAGCACGGCGACGGAAAGAAGATTGCGGATGGGCCGCTTGGCCCCACGGTTGGACGACATGGATCCCACTCCCGGACTGGTGGAAAAACTGGAAGAAAATACGGAAAACCCACGGCGCTCTGTGCGATACGGCGCCGGATGGTGGCCGCATCGTTTCACGAAGGCTTTCATGACTCAAGTGTGACAGGGCATGGTCGGGCACCCCCGCCGCCCGCGGCGGCGGTTCGGCCTAGAATCCTTCCATGGATATCCGACTGAATGGCGATGCCCTCGCCCTGCCCGCCCCCTGCACCCTCGCCGAACTGCTCGCCACCCAGGGCCTGGCCGGCCGCCGGGTGGCGGTGGAAGTGAACGGGGAAATCATCCCCCGCGGCCGCCACGCCGATCATCCGCTCGCCGAGGGCGATGTGGTCGAGATCGTTCACGCCCTCGGAGGCGGCTGAGCGCATGCATCCGGCCGATGCCGGGATGGCACAGGGTTTGGCGTCGGGAGGGACTGCCGTGGTTTGTCGCGACTTGCGTCGCTCCTACAGGTGCTCCAGAACGTTCGCCGTGACCGGGGCGTCCGCTCGGCGCGGCGATGCGCGATAATCCCGCGATGACCGCACCCCATGCTTACGACGACGCGCTCGTCATCGCCGGCAAGACCTACCGCTCGCGCCTGTTGACCGGTACCGGCAAATTCAAGGATCTCGACGAAACCCGACTGGCGACCGAGGCCGCCGCCGCCGAGATCGTCACCGTCGCCATCCGCCGCACGAACATCGGCCAGACGCCCGGCGAGCCGAACCTGCTCGACGTGCTGCCGCCGGACCGTTACACCATCCTGCCCAACACCGCCGGCTGCTACACCGCCGACGATGCCGTGCGCACCTGCCGGCTCGCGCGCGAACTGCTCGACGGCCACACGCTCGTGAAGCTCGAAGTGCTGGGCGACACCCGCACCCTGTTCCCCGACGTGGTGCAGACGCTGCAGGCCGCGGAGACCCTGGTCGCCGACGGCTTCGACGTGATGGTCTACACCAGCGACGACCCGATCCTGGCCAAGCGCCTGGAAGAGATCGGCTGCTGCGCGGTGATGCCGCTGGCCGCGCCGATCGGCTCGGGCCTCGGCATCCAGAACCGGTACAACCTGCTGGAGATCGTCGAGAACGCGAAGGTGCCGATCCTGGTCGACGCCGGCGTCGGCACCGCCTCGGATGCCGCCATCGCGATGGAACTGGGCTGCGACGGCGTGCTGATGAACACCGCGATCGCGGGCGCGAAGGATCCGGTTCGGATGGCGCTGGCGATGAAGCTCGCGATCGAAGCCGGCCGCCACGCTTTCCTGTCCGGCCGCATCCCACGCAAGCGCTTCGCCTCGGCGTCGTCGCCGGTGGACGGGCTGATCGGATGACGGGCGCGATTCGCCCACCGCAGGAGACCGATGCGGCGCGCGCGCACGACCAGCCATTCACGGTCGAACCCGGACAACGCAAGATCCGCAGCTTCGTGCTGCGCCAGGGGCGCTTCAGCCCGGCGCAGCAGCGTGCATTCGATGAACTGTGGCCGCGGTTCGGGCTGGACTATGCCGCCGGTCCGCGCGACTACGACGCCGTGTTCGGCCGCACCGCGCTGCGGGTGGTCGAGATCGGCTTCGGCAACGGCGAAGCGCTGCGCTTCGCCGCGAAGCAGGATCCGTCCCGCGATTACATCGGCATCGAAGTGCATGCGCCCGGGGTCGGCCGGCTGCTGAACTGGCTGGCGGCGGATGCCAGCGATCATGTCCGCGTCTATCGTCACGACGCGGTGGAAGTGCTCGAACACGACATCGCCGACGGCAGCCTCGACGAAATCCGCATCTATTTCCCCGACCCCTGGCACAAGAAGCGTCATAACAAGCGTCGGCTGGTACAGCCCGAATTCGCCGCGCTGCTGGCGCGCAAGCTGCGCATCGGCGGACGCCTGCATCTGGCCACCGACTGGGAAGCCTACGCCGAACACATGTGGGACGTGCTCGACGCCACGCCGGGCCTGCGCAACGTCGCCGGCGCGCGCGGCGCGGTCCCGCGACCGGAATGGCGGCCGCAGACGCATTTCGAGACCCGCGGCCAGAAGCTCGGCCACGGCGTGTGGGATCTTCTGTACGACCGCATCGACGACGGCGACACGCCCGACGCACGCAGCGACTGACGATGGAGAACGCACTCACCCTCACCAGCGATATGCAGCTCGTCCTCGGGCTGACGGTGCTGACGATGGTGTTGTTCCTGTTCGAGCGCATCCGCGCCGACGTGGTCGCGCTGGTGGTGCTGGTGCTGCTGGGCCTCACCGGGCTGGTGCCACGCGAAGACCTGTACAACGGCCTCGCGGGCAACGCGGTGATCAGCGTGATCGCGACCATGATCCTCGGCGCCGGCCTCGACCGCACCGGCGCGCTCAACCGTCTCGCCGCATGGCTGCTGCGCCGCGCGGACGGCGTCGAGCAGCGGCTGATCCTGTTCACGTCCGCGATCGCCGGGCTGAACTCCTCGGTGATGCAGAATCCGTCGGTGATGGCGCTGTATCTGCCGGTGGCCTCGCGGCTGTCCTCGCGCACCGGCCTGCCGCTGTCGCGGCTGCTGCTGCCGATCGCGGCGGCGATCGTGATGGGCGGCGGCCTGACCATGGTCGGCAACTCGCCGCTGATCCTGCTCAACGATCTGCTGGTCTCGGCCAACAACAGCCTGCCGTCCGGCCTGATGACGCTGAAACCACTGCCGATGTTCGCGCCACTGCCGATCGGCCTGGCGCTGCTGGCCGCGGGGCTGGCGTATTTCCATTTCTTCGGCGGCCAGCGCCTGCACGAAAACGCCGCCGACGCCGGCGTCACCCCGGCGCGCACCGAAACCTATTTCGCCACCGCCTACGGCATCGAAGGCGAGGTCTACGAACTCACCGTCACCGCCGACAGTCCGCTGGTGGGGATGTCGCTGCGCGAGACCGAAGACCTGCACGACGCCCCGCTGATCCTGGCCCTGAAGACCGGCAACGAATCGCGCCTGGCGCCGCCGGGCGACGCACGCATCTGGGTCGGCAGCGTGCTCGGCGTGATGGGCGCGCGGCCGGCGATCGCCGACTTCGCGCAGAACCGCTTCCTGCGCATCAGCGCGCGGCTGCGCGAGTTCGCCGATCTGTTCAATCCCGCGCGCGCCGGCATTTCCGAAGCGGTGATCCCGCCCACCTCGACCTTCATCGGCAAGACCGCGACCCAGCTGAAACTGCGCCGCCAGCACAACCTGCGCCTGCTCGCGATCAACCGCGACAAGCAGGTGCTGCGCGAGAACGTGCGCGAGCAGCCGCTGCGCGCCGGCGACCTGCTGGTGCTGCACAGCATCTGGACCGACCTGGCGCAGGCCGCGAGCAATCGCGACTTCGTGCCGGTGACCGACTATCCGAAGGCCGAGCAGCGTCCGCACAAGTTCAAGATCGCGATGACGATCTTCGGGATCACGATGCTGATCGCGCTGTCGTCGCGCATCCCCGCGTCGCTGGCGCTGATGACCGGCGTCGCCGGCATGCTGATCACCGGCGTGCTGAAGATGGACGAGGCCTACGCCGCGATCAACTGGAAGACCGTGTTCCTGATGGCCTGCCTGATTCCGCTGGGCTGGGCGATGGATTCCAGCGGCGCCGCGGCCTGGGTCGCGGCGCACACGCTGGACCGCCTGCCCGAAGGCACGCCGCACTGGCTGATCGAGATCTCCGTCGGCCTGCTCACCACCGCGTTCTCGCTGGTGATCAGCCATGTCGGCGCGACGATCGTCATGGTGCCGATCGCGATCAATCTCGCGCTCGCCGCCGGCAGCGACCCCACCGCGTTCGCGCTGATCGTGGCGCTGTCGGCGTCGAACAATTTCATGACCGCGTCCAACCCGGTGATGTCGATGATCACCGGTCCGGCGGGTTACACCGCCAAGGAGCTGTGGAAGGTCGGCGGCCCGCTCAGCCTGCTCTACACCGGCATCGTGGTGCTGGTGGTGAACCTGATGTTCTGACCGGCGCCGAAGCCGTTTTCCGGTCGCGCGACCGCCCCGGCCCGGACCGCCGGCTACCGGCCGCCATGGGTTTGGCGTAACCTCGGCAGGCATCGAAAAGAGGCAAATTGCAGGTCTCAGCACGGGTGCCTCCCAGGCATCCAGCCCGATCATCTTCGGACGACAAGGAGCAATCGCCATGACGACTTCCGCCTCATCCCCCGTCGCATCGCCCACCGGGATCGGTGGACGCATGCTGCATCTGCTCGGGCAGATCCACGGACGCGCCGATCTTGCGCCGGCCCGGATCGAGGCCATGACCGGCCTGCCGGTCGTCTTCGATCCCGAAAACGCGAACCGCTACGGCGTCGGTACGCCGCTCGACGATGGCTGGGCCTGCAACCTCGCCTCGATTCCGGAACTCGGCGGCGGTCCGCCGAAGCGCCTGGTCTTCTCCTACGACGATCTGCGCCAAAGGCAGGATGCGACCGTGCCGGCGTCCGCGCCGGCATTCGACGACTTCGCGCGCGAACTGCGCGATGCCGGCTATGCGCAGAGCGTCGTCCACGGGCCGCGCGGCGCGATCTGGAGCCACCGGTTCGTCCGCGACGGCGTTGCGGTGGATGTCCACACCGAACGAGAGAACCCGGCGGCCGATCCCATCGTCGTCCGCATCTCGCGCATCGTCGTCGATGCCTCCAGCGCGACGGAGGTGGGCCATGGCTGAGTTCTTCAAGGGCCTGTTCGATCGGCGTTCGCCCGCGCAGAAGTCGCTGGACGAGATGCTCGACAATTACGCGAAAGGCGGCACCCAGGCGCATCGCGACACCGCGGACACCATCAGGACCGTCCTCGATCATTCGGCGGATCTGAAAGCGCGCACACTGGAGGTGGTCCGCGACGGTCACCTCCGCGGTTACAGCGACCAGGGCGTGCAGGTGGGCGGCTCGGCGTCCTATCACGTCCACGACCGGTCGATCCGGGTCGGACCGAGTCTCGATCCCAGCCATGGCCAGAACATCCCCATGGAGAAGATGTTCATGCTCGGCCACGAAACCGAGCATGCGCGTTCCCTCAAGGGCGTGAATTACATCGAACGGACGCTGGTGCCGGCCATCCAGGCGTTGGCCGACGGGCCCAGCGACGGCCCGCGCGACTACACGCCGATCGTTTCCGCCTACGTCGAGCGCACGCGCGCGGAAGAAGGCCGCGCGCACCTGGGCGGTTTCAATGCGGTCGCCTCTTTCCTCATGGAACATCACCCTCCGAAAGCCGGGCAGATGCTGCGCGATCTGTACGAAGCGCATCCTGCCCGGATGGGCGATTTCATCGCCAAGACCTCGGACAGCGTGCCCGCCACCTACGCGCTCAAGGCCGGGCTGACCATCGGCGAAAACGGCTTGCTGCCCTACAGCGAACAGAACATCGCCGCGATGAAGATCCACTACGCGGACAAGGCGCAGCTGGGCGCCGCGCACATGAACTATCGCCAGGACTCGATCGAGTTCGTCACCGGTGTGATCAAGCAGGTCGAGAACGGTCTGGCCGAACGCAGGATGGAAGACCGCGATTACATCGTCGATCCGACCCGGCTGCAGGCGCATGCGCTGCTGGGACTTCCCGAGGACGGGCGACTGCAGGCGAAGGGAGCGATCCCGATCGTGCAACTGGACCTGTCCGGTTCCGGGCCCGCGATGGTCGCGCCTCCGGTCCAGCTCGAAGCCCAGCCCGGCGATCCCCCTTTGTTCGGTCAGGCGCTGGCGAAGGTCGTCGAACATCACCGTACGGACAAGCTGAGCGACGACCCGCAGGAGTTGCGCAATCTCGCCGCATCGCTGGCGGTCGCGGCGCACTCGCAAGGTCTGACCCGGATCGAGCGCCTGGTGCTCAGTTCGGATTCCACCGGCGTGATCGTCAGCCAGGGAGAAGGCCCGACGCGCCAGAACGCCCGCGTCGAGGGGCTCGAAGCGATGAACACGCCTGAAGCCACAAGCCTCGCCAGATTGCCGGCGCCTGTTCAAGGCCCGGCGCCGTCGCAGGACGCGCAGGCCGCCGTCATGGTCGCCGATTCGTCCGGACAATCACCGAGAAAACAAAGCTCATGATCGGCCGCACGGGCATGCGCCACCCCGCCGGTCGCGAGTCGGAATCCGGGCATCGCTCCGGACCGGGACGCCGCCGCCCCGGCGGGCGGTCACGCTGCCATGGCCCACGCCGGAAGGCGGCAATGTTCTGACGGCTGCACGCACGTCGGCGCTTCCGCGCCGCCGGCCCGCGTCGTTCGGAGACAGGTGGGCGCTCGCATCGTCGTCGATACTGAAACAGCGGACGCTCGAAGCCATCGAAAGCGGTGCGGGCCGCGATCGCGGTCGCCGGAACCCAACCGGACACCGAAAACCTGAACAGGCTGCGGCCCATGGAGGCACCGCAGCGCGGGGCGCCGCCGGATCATGCGCAGTCGCGGCATCACTGAGCCGCAAGGTCCGGCCGCTGGCCGTTCGGGCCCCTTCGCCGCGTTTGGTCATCTGACGGACGTTGTACAGTCCGTCGCAAGCCACGACACTTGGATCGCCACCGTCTGCGTTTCCCCCGAGTACCGCATGACGCAGGGTGAAGCCGATCCAGCGCGACTGGCCCGCCGGCGCATCCGCACCGGCGCCGTGCCGGTCGATGTCGAACGATGCTGCATCCTCCTCCGATGGCGGTACGCGCTTCGCAGCAGGTCCCCCATCCCACCAGACAGGTTTTCCCATGGATCAGACCAATACCGCCCAACACGCCGAAGACATCGGCCGCCGCGTGCTGCGGCTCGCCGAGAACGTCCGCGGCCCCGACGACATCGCCCCCGCGCGGATCGAACAACTCACCGGCATCCCGGTCGAATTCAATCCCGACGACGCCAACGAATACGGCTTCGGCGGCCAGCTCACCGACGCCTGGGCCTACAACCTCGTGTCCCTGCCCGAAGGCGACCGCAAGCCGTCGCGGATCATGTTCTCGTTCGACGACGAAAGCCGGGCCAACGCCGACATGACGCCGATCTGCGCGCTCGACTTCGACGACTACGCCGCGGCGCTGGAAGCCGCCGGTTTCCGCTCGAAGGCGAACCGCGGCCCGCACGACCGCGTCCTGTACTGGGACTTCTCGCGCGAAGACGTGTCCGTGCAGATCTACGTGCGCGGCGAAAGCGACGCGAAGGCGGACCACGCCTGCGTCTCCAAACTCATCATCAACGCCTGAGGGATACCGACATGGCCGCCATTCCCGAAGACGTCCTGAAGAAAATGGCCGCGGACAAGAAGGCCGCGGAAACGAAACTGGAGAAGATCCTCTCCGATTTCGAGAAAGCCCACGACACGAAGACCGAAACGCCCGGCAAGAACCTGCGCGGGCTGCTCGACAACTCGCCGGACCTGAAGGCGCGCATCCTCGATTCGGTGCAGAAGGGCCACCTCGAGAAATTCGACGTGCTGCCCGCCGGCGCGAACGCCGGCGGCACCTACAGCCCCGACACCAAGACCATCGAACTGCCGGCGGATTACCTGAAGAAGGCCGGCAAGGACAAGGCCGCCGCGGCCGAGCTGGTGTTCGTGATGGGTCACGAGATCCAGCATTCGTTCAACAGCACCGTGAGCGACAAGGCCACCGACGCGTTCGTCAAGGACGTGGGCAAGATCGCGAAGGGCCCCGGCCCGCACGACTACACCAACGCGGTCAAGACCCTGATCCAGAACTACCGCGAGGACGAGGCCGGCGCCCACATCGGCGGCTTCAACGCGATCGCCTCGCAGGTGATGAAGGACAATCCGAAGGCCGGCCTGAAGGAACTCTACAACGCCCATCCGGGGCGCATGGAAGACTTCATCGAACGCAGCGGCAAGGCGCCGAAGTTCAGCTACGCGCTGAAGCCGGGCCTGACCCTGGAAGCCGACAACACGATGAAGACCACGCCCGAGAACGTGAAGGCGATGGGCAAGCACTACTTCGACCAGCCGCCGAGTTCGGCGCGGCTCGGCACCAAGGGCAACCAGGACTATCCGAACTACTACGGCGAATGGGCGCTCAACGTCATCAACGACACCGAGAAGCGCGCGCTGGCCGAGGCCAGGAAGGCCGATCCGAAGGCGGTCGCGCCCGAAGTGAAGATCGACATGAAATCGATCGGCCTCGACAAGTCGCTGCTCGACACCGGCCTGAAGTTCACCGACAGCAGCCCGAAGAAGCCGAGCGTCGAAGCGCCGGCCCCGGAACCGGCGCTGTATCGACAGGCGGAAGACGCGCTGAAGAAGGTCGACGGCCTCGGCCTGAAAGGCGAGGAATTGCGCAACGTCGCCGCCGCCACCGCGCTGCAGGCGCAGACCTCCGGCATGGAGCGCATCGACGGCGCGCTGCTCGGCAAGAACGGACAGGTCTTCGCCTATCAGGGCGATCCGACCAGCGAATCCGCCGACCGCATCGCGGTGAACGTCGCCCAGGCCAAGCAGCAACCGGCCGACCAGTCGCTGGCGACGCTGATGGTGCCCGACCCGCAGCAGGCGCCGGCCCAGCAGCAGACCGCGCGCAGCGTGGGCATGTAGGCCCTCCGCGATACCGCCATGCACGACGCCCCGCAGCGATGCGGGGCGTTTCCGTTTGCGAAAGCGGCGACGCGGGTGCGCTACGCTGTGCCCAGGGCAACGGAAACGCGATGCCCGTCGCCCGGCAGCCGGTCCCGCATGCGCAGTCCAGGACCGGCGCGTCCGTGGGTGCCCCTCGGGCCAGCGCCGACCCGGACCGCGTTCCGGCAACGGGGTTGCCCGCAGCGACGACCGCACGATCGGCGTCGCCGCCCGCGCGTCCCGCATCGCGACTCGACATGCATTCAAGGAGAAAGCAGATGGGCAATACCCAAGGCGGAGAATCGAAGACCCTCTCGGGCCAGGCGCTGATCGACATCCTCAATGCCCGATCGATGCAGGGCAACTCGAAAAGTCCCGACACCGTGACGTACCAGGGCATCGGCCGATACCTCAACGAGCAGGCCGGCGTTCACTCGGGCTGGAACCCCTCGCACGCCATCGAGCGCGTCAACCGCTACCACGACGTCGTCGACATGGTCGACAAGATCGGCATGAGCGAGGAAGCCGGCAAGAAACTGCTGGCGCAGGCCTACAAATCGCTCAACGGTCGCGACCACGCGCTCGAAACCGCGAAGATCACCGACCCGTCGCTGAAACGCGAACCGCAGACCGTCTCCAACAGCAATGCCCCGAGCCACAGCGACAAACCCTCGCACCCGGAGGAATTGAGCAGGCAGGCCATCGCTCTGGCGCTCAACCCCCACAGCTATTCCTCGCTCAGCGGCTTGAACGCCGAGAAGCTGCTCGCGCTCGACACCAGGACGCTGCAGGCCGTGGTCCACGCCGACAACAGTTTCGTCGAAAAGACCCAGGGCTACTGGAATCTGCCGGGCAACCAGCAGCAGGCCACCGCGCTGAACGTGAAGGCCAACTACAACGCCGACCTGTGCCACAACCTCGGTCTGGCCGGACAGACCAACGCGACGCCGACCGAGGCCTTCGTCAACGGCAAGGACACGCTGCTCAAGGCGGTGAGCATGGGCTTCGACGTCTATGGACAGCACACCGGGCAGCAGCCCGACGACAAAGCGCTGAAAGCGTTCGGCCAGGTGGCGATGAGCGTGAACCTGGCGACCAGCGTGAGCACCACCCTCACCGGCCGCGGCGCGGACACCATTTCCGAGAACACCATGGCCTTCAGCTCCGATGGCCACAGCATGGGCGGCAGCGGCCCCAAGAAGCTCGGCGGCTACTGATCCGATCGCTTCCGGTCGCCGCCCGCGGCGACCGGAAGATTCACAACCCCCGCGCCGCCTCTTCCACCGCGCGGAACAGCGCGCGGCTCTTGTTCATCGTCTCTTCCCATTCCTTCTGCGGGTCGGAGTCGTAGACGATGCCGGCGCCGGCCTGCACATGCAGTTTGCCGTCCTGGATCACCGCGGTGCGGATCGCGATCGCGGTGTCGGCGTCGCCGTGCCAGCTGATGTAGCCGATGCTGCCGGCATAGACGTTGCGCTTGATCGGTTCCAGTTCGCGGATCACTTCCAGCGCGCGGATCTTCGGCGCGCCGCTGACGGTGCCCGCGGGGAACGTCGCGCGCAGCACGTCGGCGTAGCTCAACCCGTCCTTCAGGCGGCCGGCGACCTCGCTGACGATGTGCATCACGTGGCTGTAGCGTTCGATCACGAAACGATCGCCGACCTCGACCGTGCCCGGCTCGCTGACGCGGCCGACATCGTTGCGGCCGAGATCGATCAGCATCAGGTGTTCGGCGCGTTCCTTCGGATCGGCCAGCAGTTCCGCTTCCAGCGCGATGTCCTCGTCGTGCGTCTTCCCGCGCGGACGGGTGCCGGCGATCGGACGCACGGTGACCTCTCCGGCTTCGAGGCGCACCAGGATTTCCGGCGAAGAACCGACGACCTGGGTGCCGCCGACATCGAGGAAATACATGTACGGGGAAGGATTGAGCGCACGCAGCGCGCGGTAGACATCGACCGGGCGCGCGCGGAACGGCACCGACAGGCGCTGGCTCAGCACGACCTGGAAGATGTCGCCGGCGCGGATGTATTCCTTCGATTTCTCGACCGCGGCGATGAAGCCTTCGCGGGTGAAGCCGGACACGAAATCGGCCTCGTTGAGCCCGGCGGTGTCGCGCGCTTCCGGATAGCCCGCCCCGCCCTGGCGCAGACGATGCGTCAGCTCGTCCAAGCGCCGGTTGGCGCGTGCCCAGGCCTGCGGTTCGCGCGGGTCGGCGTGGACGATGAGATACAGCCGGCCCTTGAGGCTGTCGAA
This sequence comes from Lysobacter sp., assembly GCA_011526085.1. Classification (GTDB taxonomy): domain Bacteria; phylum Pseudomonadota; class Gammaproteobacteria; order Xanthomonadales; family Xanthomonadaceae; genus Lysobacter_I; species Lysobacter_I hankyongensis. The sequence goes on from WYBC01000019.1 coordinate 105,512, forward strand.
CACGGCCACGTCGCGGCTGTCCATCAGCAGGATGTCCGGCGTGCCGAGTTCATCCGGCTTGTTCGTCGTGCGCAGTCGCGACTCGATGTACTGGATGCATTCGAAGCCGAACCAGCCGACCAGGCCACCGGTGAACCCCGGCAGCCCCGCGAGCCGTGGAACCTTCTGCGCGGCGCGCAGCCGTTCCACCTCGGCCAGCGGATCGTCGACAACGCGGGTGTCGACCAGCTCGCCCAGTTCGCTGACGAACAGCGTGTGTCCGGCGAAGGCGTACACGCGCTGCGCGGGCAGGCCGATGATCGAATAGCGGCCGAAGCGTTCGCCGCCTTCCACCGATTCGAAGAGATAGGTATGCGGGCCGTCGGCGAGCTTGAGATAGACCGACAGCGGCGTGTCGAGGTCGGAGAGCACTTCGCGCACGACCGGAATGAGGGTGTGGCCGTCTTCGGCGTATTGCTGGAACTGTTCGAACGAGATCACGCGGGAAATCCTTTCAGAAAATCGAAACGGGAAGGGAAGGCGGCGCTCAGCCGCGCCATCGCCCGTGCCCGCACGGTGCGGCCGAGGCCGTGGTTCGATGCTGGAGGATGATCCCGTTCATGTCGCGACATCCTAACGGCTTCGGCCGGCGGTCGCACCTGCGCCATGCCGGCGTCACGGAATCGTCATCGTTCGCCCGGAGAATGGAAGGCCATCGCAGGGACGACGGACGGAAGCGGGATTGCTTCCACAACACCCGGGGCGGCGCCGCAAGGCGCCGCTCTTTCTTCATGCGCCGGACGACAACAGCGGGCAGGTGCCGGGCAGATGCATCCGCAGCCGGCCGGGCACGCAGACGATCCGGAACGCGGTCGCCTCGACCGGTTCGCCGTCGAGATTCAGCGTGAGCGGGCGTTCCGCGACGATCTCGATCCAGCGCGACTGCAGGCGGGTGGACACGCGCTCCAGCGCCGCCTGCCGGCCCTCGGCGATCAGCGTGCCGAGCGTGGCCGCGACTTCGCCCTCGAGCGTCGGCACGAGGGTGAGATCCAGCAGGCCGTCGTCGATGCGCGCGTCCGGACACAGCACCTGCCCGCCGCCGGCCTGGCGGCCGTTGCCCACGCCCAGCGCGATGAAATCGCCCGACCACGCGAAGTCGTCCGCCGCGAAACGCGCGCGGATCGGCTCGATGCGACCGACGCGGGCCAGACCGCTGATGACGTAGGCCAGACCGCCCAGCGTTTTCTTCAACTGCTCGTTGGTCTCGGTGGTGACGACGGTGCCGAACCCGCCCGAAGCGAGATTCGCGCACCAGTGTTGCTGCCCGTCTGCATCCACGGACAACAGGTCCACCGCGCGCGGCGGCGTGCGCAGCAACGCGAAGGCGGCCTCCTGTTCCGCGGGAATGCCGGCCGCGGTCGCGAAATCGTTGGCGGTGCCGAGCGACAGCACCGCCAGCGCCGGCAAGGCCTCGGCCGGCGCGTCGCGCACCGCCAGCGCCGCGGCGACTTCGCGCAGGGTGCCGTCGCCGCCGCCGGCGACCACCGCGTCGACACCCGTGGCGACCGCTTCGTCGACGTAGCGCGCGGCATCGCCGTGTTCCCAGGTCACGCGCACATCGACGCGCATGCCCTCCGCGCGCAGCGCGTTCACCGAGACGCGCAGGGTCTCGTCGGCCGCGGCCTTGCCGTTGAGGATCAGGCCGACATGCCGTACATCCGCGTGGCGCGACGCGTCAGCCACCGCGCACGGACGCGACCGCCGCCTTCATCCGCGACACGATGCCCGCGTAATCCGCCTGGCCGAAGATCGCCGAACCGGCGACGAAGGTGTCCGCGCCCGCCTTCGCGATCTCCGCGATGTTGTCGACCTTCACGCCGCCGTCGATTTCCAGGCGGATGGTCCTGCCGGTGCGCGCCGCGGCGGCATCGATGCGCGCGCGCACCGCGCGCAGCTTGTCCAGCGCCGAAGGAATGAAGCTCTGGCCGCCGAAGCCCGGGTTCACCGACATCAGCAGCACCAAGTCGAGTTCGTCGAGCACGTAGTCCAGCACTTCGACCGGCGTCGCGGGATTCAGCACGAGCCCGGCCTGGCAGCCGCTGGCCTTGATCAGCTGGATCGTGCGATGCACGTGACGGCTGGCTTCGGGATGGAAACTGATCAGCGACGCGCCGGCCTTCGCGAAATCCGGCACGATGCGGTCCACCGGCTCCACCATCAGATGCACGTCGATCGGCGCGGTCACGCCATGTTTGCGCAGCGCTTCGCAGACCAGCGGACCGATGGTGAGATTGGGCACGTAATGGTTGTCCATCACGTCGAAATGCACCCAGTCCGCACCGGCCGCGAGGACGGCATCGACCTCCTCGCCGAGCTTCGCGAAATTCGCGGACAGGATGGACGGAGCGATGACGGTGGGTTGCATGGGCGGGCCGTTGGCAGGAGGGCGTTGGAGGGGCGTAAGAGGGACGTAGGCGGGCGTAGGAGGGGCTTCAGCCCCGAGCCCCAGCCATTATCCCCCGCACCCTGTGTCGGAGCGACTGTAGGAGCACCGGCTTTCAACAGCCGAAGGCTGGTCAAGGCGCGACAAACAACGCCGCCCGCCCGAAGCTGCCACGGTAGTTGCGATGCATCTCACCCGGATTCAGGGATCGCCTGCCCCGCATCCGGCGCCTCGTGCTTACCTCGATGCAACAACGGAAACTGCAAATTCCTGTTTCAAATCAAGCGCAACGCATTGATGTCGAAAGCATTCCTGGAACCCGGCATCCCCGCACAGCCCCACCTCCCGTCGTCCCGGCTCAGGCCTGACCCCGCCTTTCGATAGCCGCTGGCGTCTCCGTCAGCCCTTGGGGGTGAGCCGGCCTTCGACAGCCGAAGGTGGGTCAAGGCGCGACGCGCTTCCGCTGCGGATGTTGGACTGTCCGCCCCTCATCTGCCCTTCGGGCACCTTCTCCCTGCCTACGGGGAGAAGGAGACGAGTGCAGGCGCGGGTTCTGTTGCGCAGCGCGAGTGCTTGATGTCCTTTCCCTCACGCACGCAGAGAAGGTGGTGAGTACCGGCGCGGAATCTGTTGCGCAGAGAACTCGGTTGTAATCCATCTCCCCACGCGTGGGGAGATGGCACCCGAAGGGCGGATGAGGGGCCGCGAGCGAAGCCGGAGTTGCCGTCGACAGGCAGACACAGCACCAGAATCGATATGGCCCATGCTTTTTGGCTAGCGAGGATGGCGCTCACCCGGGCGGCACGCCCTCGTCACTTTCTCCGAAAATTCTCGCGATCAGACCCCGAATAATATCTACATCGGGCAAGCGCTGCCGCTCTGCCTCGGCAAGAGCGTTTTGCAACAGAAGAAATATCTCAGGCCCTTCTTCCAGTCGGCCACGTTTTGCCAACAAGAAAGCAAGATTAGTACGCCCCCTCATCAATGCTCGGGCATCACCCAAACGCTCATACACCGGCAACACTTCATTGCGCAAAATGTGCAGCGCATCTTCAAGATAGCCTTGCTGCTGAAGAATATTCGCTATTCGGCTTTGCGTAATGGCAACCAAATGCAAATCGCCGAATCGCTGATATACCGGCAATTGTTCTTCTCTTCGTATACGCAAAACTTTCTCTATTTCGCCTTGAATATGAAGGATGTCCGCAATCCGACCTTGCGTAGTTACATACGCACGAACATCACCCAGTTTCTCGTGAATCGGAAGAACCTCATCGCGTAGAATTCGCAATGACTCCTCCGTCTCGCCACGCGCCTGAAAAATTCCTGAAATTTGGCTCTTCGTTGCCGCGTACTCACGCAGATCGTTTAACCGCGCATACACCGGAAGCTCTTTTTCGTGCCGAATGCGCAATGCCTCATCATAATTTCCACGAACCTGCAGAACATCCGCGACCTTTCCATACGCAAGCGCTATCTCCCGATCCTTCCCGAATTTAACCGCATATGACACAGTTCTGTTTGCAAAATTTGTCGCGCGCTCCATATCGCCACACCCCAACGCCAATTCGCATACAACCAAGCCTATAGCCAGCTTAATTTCTGGATCTGTGCACGCCTCCTGCCACCGATCAAAACAGTCAAGCCAAGCAGCAAGGGGGCCAATTGCACGGGCATAGTCACGGGCACTCATCAGCTGCAATGTTTCGGGCCGAAATCCCTGGGCCAACCACTGCTCGAGTGCCGAAGACTCACGCTGTATCGTTCTCCGAGCAGCGCCGACGACGTGCTCGCCCTCTTCCGACAATAGTTGCGCGAACCAATCTCCCATCCGCGCCATCACCGTCGCTACATCCGGCTGAGGCAATGCACGCAGAAATTCCGCGACCAGTGCATGCAATCGCACCCGACGTTCGCGCATCTCTCCTTCGCCTACCCACTCCCATTCCAACAAGCTGAGGCGACTGGCAGCGACGATGCAGGGACCGTACTGGTCTTGCGACAGATCGGTAATGGCAGCGCCGAGAGATTCACCCACGCCTTCGGCCGGCCCATGGGCCAAAGCCACCAGTGCCTGCTGCCATTCATTGCGACTGCTCGCACCCGCGCACCATGCTTTCCATGAAATATCGAACGAACTGCGCAAAATTGCGCGCGCCCGGTTCACATGCAAGCTGTGGTCGCCGTATTGCGCGGGCGCCAGATCCAGACCGGTAGCGCGCAGTTCGTCGAGGAATTCCGTAGGAGTCTTGCCCAGACCGAGATGGCTGGCGGCGATATGCAGGGCCAGCGGCAGGCGGCCGAGCGTTTCGGCCAAATGCTGCGCCTGTGCTTCTGTCGGCACACAGGCGTCTTCACCTGCGGCTTTGGCCTCTTCGCGCAGTAGTTTGATGGCGTCTGTCATCAACAGCGGCGCCAAATCGACCCGTTTCCAAGCCTGACCGCCGAACTTGCGCACGCGGGCGGTGACCAGTATCGGGCAACCGGGCAGCCCGTGCACCAGAGCTGCCACCTGCTCGGCCTGGGCATCGCTGTCCACGTTCTCGATCAGCACCAGACGCGGATGGCCGCCGGGGCCATGTTGCAGGGTAGGCGGCAGATCGCGGCGGACATCGTCGATCGTGCCTCTGACGTTCAGCCGGTCGGCAAGATCGCGCAACAACGCATCGGCGCTGCGCACGACAGTCTGGTCTTCGCCCGAAACCAGCACCAGACGCAACACGCATTCACCGGTGGGCGTGTCCGGCGGCGGCAGATAGGCCTGCAGCCAGTGTTCGGTGATGAACTCCTCCGCCAACCGCGTCTTGCCCACGCCCGGCATGCCGTCGATGGCGCAGCAGATCACGGTGGGTTGAACTCCGGCTCCGTTGTCCTCAGGCAGCAGCGCCTTGCACAATTGCTTGAGTTCGCTCTCGCGGCCGACGCAGCGGCCAGGGGTCGAGGTGAAAGCAACGGCCGGTTCTGGATCGAGCACCAACCACCCATTCCGACTGTCGCGATACAGCCCATCGTGATTGTGCCAATGCCCGTTCGCGGACCATGCCCGGGTCTGCACCCGCACAGGACGCAGCGGCGCATGTTCGGGCAGCTCGATTTCGATCAGCGACAGCCCGTTGGGGTAATGCTGGCTTTCGTAAAGACAGCCGGCGGCGAAGACGGACAATCTGCGCTGCGGGTCCGCCCAGGTTTCGATTTTCCCGGTGTGCTGATGGCCATGCAGCAGCAGGCCGAGCCCGTAGTCGGCCATGAGTTGCTTGGCACGATCACCATCGGCCAGATCGCCCGGCGGGTGGTGGATCAGACCGATGCTCCAGCCGGGCAGGCGCTTGCCTTCGTGGGTCATCAGCCTGCCGATCTGATCCTCGGTCAGATGCAATTTGCTGGCATCGTTGTCGTCGCCGGCCAGCCATGCACTGTCGAAACCGATGATGTGCAGCGGTGCGCCGAGGCCGAGATCGAGGGTGTGGCGATAGCCCAGGCGCGGGTGCGGGTTGCCCGCCTGTCCGGGCAACAGATGCGCGAGACCCGTTTCGACGAGAAAGTCGCGATACGCCTGCTGCCTGGCCAACAGTGCATCGCGCGCAGCGTCCTTGAAACCCGCCGGCGCGCGCGACCTCGGCTTTTTACGGCCGGTGGCTGGAGCGACCGACAGCGGATTCTCCGCGAACCAATCGCTGAATGCGTGCGGTGCGTTCGCGAGCGCCGGGCGGAGCTTGCGCCACACGCTTTTCATGATCTCGCGATCGATATCGTGATTGCCGGGAACACAGAAGAAGCGCTGCAGCGGACATTCGACCCGTGCCTGCACATTGCGGATCACGTCCTTCAAACGATGGTACTGATCCGCCCTGCCCGACTGCGCGAGATCTCCGGTGAAACAAACGAGATCGATCTGGCCGTCTTTGCGGATCTCGGTGAGGTTGCGATCCCATGCCTCGCCCATCACGCGTTCAACGCGGTAGGCGTTTTCCGGCTTTTCCTTGCCGATATGCAAATCCGACAGATGCAGAATGCGTAGTCGCTGATTGGTCACGCCACACCTCCCCTGTGTCGGATCAGTATGCCGAAGACCACGGCGGCCGCAAGCGTGGAAACAACAGATGCCCCCGCGCTGCGCCCGTTCGGGACGACAACGGGAAGCGAGGCCGCGTACGGCGGATGCGCGCGGCGTTACGGCCGCTTGCGCAGCGTCTTGATCCGGTCGTAGGCGGCGTTGATGTCGGCGGCCTTCTGTTCGGCCTGGCGGCGGAGTTCTTCGGCGACGCCGGTGAGTTTGTCGGGGTGGTACTGGCTGATCAGGCGGCGATAGGCCTGGTCGATTTCGGCGTCGGTGGCGTCTTCGGCGACGCCCAGCACCCGGTAGGGCGTGTCGCGCGGGCTCTTGAACCAGTCGGCGTCGAAGACGTGGCCCAGCAGCAGGCCGACGAGGCCGCCCCCGGGGTGGCGGAACAGCAGCCAGCCGGCGACGAAGCCGAAGAATTTTCCGTACCATCGGGTCATGTCGCACAGTTTACAGGCCCGGGGCGGGGCGGATGCTCTTCCGCGACGGGCCGCGAGCCGTACACTAGGCGGCCCGACCGCTTCCGATGGACTGCGCGTGGCGACCACCCTGCTCGAATCCGACCTCCCCGGCCTGACCCTGCGCCATCGCGGCAAGGTCCGCGATGTGTTCGACCTGACGCCCGACGCACTGCCACCCGAGGCCCGCGAGTACGGCCCGCTGCTGCTGATCGTGGCCACCGACCGGCTGAGCGCCTTCGACGTGGTGCTGCCCGATCCGATTCCGGGCAAGGGCGAGATGCTGTGCCAGATCAGCAATTTCTGGTTCGAGAAGACCGCGCACATCCTGCCCAACCATCTCACCGGCATCGATGTCGCCGCGGCGCTGCCGGCCGGCGTGGACGCCGCGCTGTACGCGAAGCGCGCGGTGGTCACCCGCAAGCTCAAGCCGGTGCCGGTGGAAGCCATCGCCCGCGGTTACCTCATCGGCAGCGGCTGGAAGGATTACCAGCGCACCGGCCGGGTCAGCGGCATCACCCTGCCCGACGGCCTGCGCCAGGCCGAGCGGTTGCCGGAGCCGATCTTCACGCCGTCGACCAAGGCCGCGGTCGGCGATCACGACGAGAACATCGATTTCGACACGATGGTGAAGACCGTCGGCGCCGAACTGGCCGAGCAGGTGCGCGACGCGACGCTGCGCATCTATCGCCACGCCGCGAACTACGCCGCCGAGCGCGGCATCCTGCTGGCCGACACCAAGTTCGAGTTCGGCACCGACGCCGACGGCCGCCTGTACGTGATGGACGAAATGCTGACCCCGGATTCGTCGCGCTACTGGCCCGCCGACGAATACGAAGTCGGCATCAGCCCGCCGAGCTACGACAAGCAGTTCGTGCGCGATTATCTGGAAACCCTGGACTGGAACAAGACCGCGCCGGGCCCGCGACTGCCCGCTGAAGTCATCGACCGCACCCGCGCGAAATACGCCGAGGCGTTGCAGCGGCTGGCGGGGATTGCGGTGGATTGAAGGCGTGCACATCGAGGTCGCAGGCACGCTGACGGTCGAGGATCTGTTCGCGGCCAACGATATGCAGGAATCGCTGTACCAACGCATCGGGCGGTACATCGATCTCGGATGCGTCGTCGTCGGGACGGGCCTCTGGTTGACGATCGCTCCCCGTATCGGCCTGGTGCTTATCGCGCTGGGCATTCTCGACATCATCTGGGTCTGGATGTGGCCGCGGACGATAGGCCCGCGCAGAAACCAGCGGCTGTTCGACACGCTGACCGATCTTCATGGACAGATCGTGTACGAGATCACCGAACACGGCGTCCGGGTCGTGAATCAAAACGGGAGCACCCGTCATCCATGGTCGGAGTATCTCGACTTCGGCGAAGACGGGACTATCTTCGCCCTCTGCCGATCGGAAACCATGATGGAAATCCTGCCGAAGCGATGGTTCCCGGATCCGGAAACGATCGCCGAATTCAAGGAATACGCGCTCGCGCAGGTCCTGCGCAACCTCGAATTGGAAACCGCGGCGGAATCCGACTAGCATCCACCCGCACCCTCGACACCGAGACCGCCATGAACACCACCGCCGACCCGCAATTCGCCGACCGCCCCATCGACCGCTGGTTCGCGAGCTATTCCGGCGACCATCAGAACGCCACCAACCAGAAGATCCACTACCTCGCGGTACCGACGATCCTGTGGACGGTGACCGCGCTGCTGTGGTGCATCCCGGTGCCGGGCACCTGGTTCGTGAGCGGGTTCTGGGCGGCGATCGCCGCGTTCGCGGCGTGGATGTTCTATTACCGCGCCTCGCGCACGCTCGGCTTCGGCATGCTCGCGGTGTTCCTGGCCATGCTGTGGTTCAACCGCTGGCTGCACGCCGAGATCGGCACGATCCGCCTGCTGCAGCTCGCCACCGCGGTGTTCGTGCTGGCGTGGATCGCGCAGTTCGTCGGCCACAAGATCGAAGGCAAGAAGCCCAGCTTTCTCACCGATCTGGTGTATCTGCTGATCGGCCCGGCCTGGGTGCTGGCGAAGCTGCTGCGCAAGCTCGGCCTGAAATACTGATGCGCGCCCGCGCGGCGCGCCACCGCGTCGCATCGGCACCGCGGTGACGACAACAACGACGCTCACCGAGCGCGGCCTCGGCGCACGCGATTTCGCGCTCGTGCTGCTCGTATGCGTGGTCTGGGCCGGGAATTTCCTCACCTCCGCGTTCGCGCTGCGCGAGGTGCCGCCGTTCCTGTTCAGCGCGCTGCGCATGGCGCTGCTCGCCCTGTTGCTGATCGCGTTCCTCAAGCGCCCGCCGCGCGCGCAGTGGCCGCGCCTGATCGCGGTGGCGCTGCTCAACGGCGCGCTGCATTTCGGCACCAGCCTGTGGGCGCTGCGGATGGCCGGCGACCTGTCGTCGCCCGCGATCGTGATGCAGAGCTACATCCCGATGGCGGTGCTGCTGGCGTGGTGGGTGCTGGGCGAACGCTTCGCCTGGCGCACCGGCTCGGCCATCGCCCTGAGTTTCGCGGGCGTGCTCGTGCTCGGCTTCGATCCGTTGGTGCTCGACCATCCGGCGTCGCTGCTGATGATGCTGTTCTCCGCGTTCCTGATCGCGCTGGGCACGGTGTTCATGCGCGGCCTGAGCGGCATCGACGCGATCAGCATGCAGGGCTGGACCGCGGTGATCGGCATCCTGCCGCTGCTGGCGATCAGCGCGCTGATCGAACCCGGCGGCGTCGCCGCGCTGCGCGGCGCGGGCCCGGCCGCGTGGGGCGCGGTCGTGTATTCGGCGGTGTTCGCGTCGCTGATCGGGCACAGCGTGTTCTTCGGCCTGGTGCAGCGCCATCCGGTGGTGCAGGTCACGCCGTATCTGCTGCTCACGCCGGTGTTCGCGGTGGCGCTGGGGATCGTGGTCTGGGGCGACCGTCCCGGGCCGCAGCTGTGGATCGGCGGCGCGATGGTGCTCGGCGGCGTGCTCGCGATCGCGCTGCGCGCACGCGCGAAGGCGTTGGCGCGCAGCTGAAGCGCCACTCGCGGACAAGGCGCCGCCGCGCGCGTTCACGCATTCCGGCGCGCATTCCGGACACGCTTCGCGCACGCAGGGCGCGAAAACGCGACACGCATCGAAAAGACGCGCATGCGACGCATCCGACTGTCCGCTCCACGCATCCGCCTACGTGATTCCGGATGAGGTTCTTCCCGACCGATGGAATGACCACGCATCCCCCGGAGATCACCATGTCGTCCCTGCCCGGCAAAGCCCTGCGCTTCTGCGCGATCGCCGCATGTTCCGTCATCGTCGCCAATGGCTGCATGCTCGATCGCAGACCGATCATTTCGCCGGGCACCGTCGCTCCGGGGCAGTACTGTCCGGGCGATACGCTCACCGCGTCCTACGATTTCCTGCGCTTCGCCGGCGGGGTCTGCACGCCGCGCGCGGGGAGGCCCAGCGAATGCACCACCGCGGCGCCGACGGTGACGATGACCAGCACGCCCGCATTGTTCCCGCCGACGACGCTGCAGAGCTACCAGAACAGCATCAGCTTTCCCGCGAGCGGAGACCGCGTGGACGTGAGCTTCGCCTATGGCACGGGCTCGGTCTTCGTGCCGCCGTCGACGCTGCTGGTGAACGTGCGCGACAACACCGACAGCGCCACCCGCATCATCGGCAACCTCGATACGGCGCTGCCGCACATGGGCCATTGCGCCGCGGGTTTCGCCATCCCCAGCTATGCGCCGGTAGAAGTACCGATGCCATCGCCGCGGCTCGGCGTCACCGGCATCTGCAATCCCGCCAGCAACGGCGTCCCGGTCAACCTCACGATCAGCGGCAGCGGACCCGGCGAAAGTTTCCCGGTCACGCTCGCGCCCGGCGAATGCCTCGACCCGAGCGCACCGGGCGTGCCGGCGTTCGTCGCGAACGCGACCATGATCGGCGTCTCGCCGGCCGGGCTGCGCTGCGGCCCCGGCGGCGACGGCACGACCATGCCGCAGCCGATCCCGCCGCCGATTTCGACGCTCGTGCGCCAGGCCTGCCGCTGAGCGCATCGACGCGCCGAAACCGGGCCGCACGATGCGGCGCGGGTATCGGCACGTCGTCGCGCGCCACGCTGCGAACCGTTCCCCGCCGCATCCCCGCGCCATTCCGAACGACCGCTTTCTCTCACGCGTTTCCACAAGGACATCTGCATGCGCATGCTTCGACACACATGGATCCGTGGCGGCATCATCGCCGCATGCTCGGTCTGGATCGCCACGGGGTGCATCATCAATCGCGGAGAATTGACCCGCGGCTATGCCGAGCTTGCGCCCAGGGGGTACTGCCCGGGCGACACGATCGCCGTGTCGTACGATTTCCTGGAAGATCTGCGCTGCCCGACCGGACTGGAAGACACCTGCACCCGCATTTCGCCGACGGTCGCGATCAGCAGCGAACCGATGGTGTTCCCGGCGCGATCGTTCAGCGGCTACACCGGCAGCTTCACCGTGGCGGCCCCGGACCTGGACCGCTTCAGCGTGCTGTTCAATCCGGATCGCGACGAGGTGTTGATCCCGACCGAGGAAATCCGCGACGGCAATCGCGTGTTCGTCGGTCGCGACAGCCGCGATCTGACCTATGTCGCGACCCGGCAGGGGCCGCTCGACAACGTGCTCACGCACGGCGGCATGTGCGCCGGCAGCGAAGCGGTGAACACGCCGCAGACGCTGCCGGGCCTCCCGCTGTTCTCGCCGAATCTGTTGCTGACCAACCTGTGCAACGTCAACGCGGTGCCGGTGATCGTCACGTTGTCCGGCGGCAGCGATGGCGCGACGTACACGCAGGCGCTCGCGCCGAACCAGTGCCTCGGCGAGATGCCCGGCGTACCGACCAGCACCCGCAACGCACGCGTGGTCGACGTGCGACCGATGACCCCGGATCCCGGCACGCGCTGCACCGCCACCGGGCCGAACATGCCGCCTCCGCCGCTGCGCACGCGCATCCGCATGCAGTGCCGCTGAAACGATCGCGCATCGCCGCAGCGTTCCCATTCCCCCTTTCCACCGAGGCATCGCCATGACACCGATCCGCACCCTTTCCTGCATCGCCCTCGCGTTGACGCTGAGCCTCGGTTCGGCGCTGTCCGCGCACGCCGGCTCCGCCACCGCACAGTTGCAGTACCTCGACAAGACCACCTACAGCGGCGATCTCGCCGTTTCCGTGGATCTGTACGATCCGCCGCAAAAGCCCGGCCAATACGTCGCGCCGAAACGCTACCCGGCGACCTTGCTGTTCGAACGCCCGGATCGCTTCCGCCTCGTGCTGCGCCCCGGCGCCAAGGACGAATTCCGCGCGGTCGCCGAAGCCGGCATCGTGCGCTGGAAGGACAGCGCCACAGGTCTGTCGGGCAAGGAAGAAGCCGGCAAGATCGTCGACCCGCTCGTGCTCGCGCTGCTCGGTTCCGCCGGTGAGCTGCTGCGTTTCAGCGCCGCCAAGGATCTGGTGCTGCCCAAGAGCAGCAAGCTGAGCGGCGCGCGCCTGCAGCCGAACACCTGGGGCACCGGCGTCGAGCAGGGCACCGCCTGGTTCTCGTCCGAGGGCAAGCCGGTCGGCTTCGAATTCGTGCTGGCAGATGGCACGAAGGTCTTCATTTCGGTCCTGCTGTTCAAGCAGAACGTGAAGACGACGCCGGGCGATTTCCAGCTCTGATCCGGCGGCCGATCGGGCCTGCCGACGACGCGGACACCATCGCTTTCCATGCACAGGGACGTGCTCTCGCGATCGACGCAGGCCGATGAGCGCTGCGGCGACGGTCGCATGCGCTCTTCGGGCTGCCGTCCTGCGCAGGTCCTGTCGCGGGCGCTGCCCGCGTTTACCCGCGGCGCCGTCGCGCAGGACACGGATGCCCACATCGATCCAGGCACTCGACCCTGACCATCGACCATCGAGAGACTTCGACATGCGACCTGTTTCCCTCGGCAAAACCCTGCTCGGCGGACTCGCCGCCGGCGTTCTGCTCACCAGCGGCTGCGCGCTGCCGCATGCGGCCTGGCGACCGCCGACCGAAGAGATCGGCCGGGTGTCGCCGGCGCAGTTCTGCCCCGGCGACACCGTGACCGCCAGCTACAACCTGACCCAGGAACAGCCCTGCGTCTCGCGTTCCGGTTTCGACTGCGCGGCGCTCGCGCCGACGATCACCGTCGCCAGCACCCCGATGTCGTTCGCGCCGCAGACCACCACCGCCTTCGCCGGCCACGTGGATTTCGTGCCCGCCGCCGACAGCGTCGACGTGAGCTTCACCGCGGCATCGGCAGGCCTGACCTATCCCGTCGTCACCATGGCCGGCACCGAAGCGCTGCGCATCCGCACGCTGGTCAACAACACCGCGAACACGCGGCGCATCACCGGCGAGATCATGCGCACCGTGAACCACGGCGGCATGTGCGCGGGCAGCACGCCCACACACGCCGACGGCGTGCTGCCCGGGCCGCCGGCGCTGTCGGCGAACCTGCGCACGCGGCGCATCTGCAACAGCAGCACCGCACCGCTGCGGCTGACCATCGCCGGCGCGCCCGGCGAAATGGTCGAACGCGATCTTATGCCCGGCCAATGCCTCGATACCGGCGAGCCCGGGGTTTCGCCGGAGGTGGCGATGGCCCGCACCTACAGCGTGCGCGCGCTGACGGTCGATCCGATGGCGCAGTGCGGCGCGGTCCAGGGCAGCACGCCTCCGGCGCCGCTGCAGACGACGATCACGCTCGGCTGCGGCATGTAGGCGCCGGCGCATCGTACGCACGGCACGCATTCCCCAGATTGACGCTTCCACGGAAACGCACATGAACCCGATCCGCAAACCTTCCCGTGCCCGCACTGCGCTGAAGCCGTTCGCGCTGTCGCTGTGCCTGGCGCTGACGGCGAGCCTCGCGACGCCGCTGTCCGCGTCCGGCTCGCCCAGCCAGGCGCTGATCGCCATCGACAAGACGACCTACAGCGGCCATCTCGAGCTCTACGTCGACCGTTACGATCCGCCCGGCAAGGACGGCAAGCCTGCCGTGCCCGAACGCTATCGCGCGCAGGTGCTGTTCGAGCGCCCCGACCGTTTCCGCCTGGTGCTGCGACCGGGCGAGTGGAACGAATTCCGCGCCGTCGGCGAAGCCGGCATCGTGCGCTGGCTCGATCTTGCGACCGGCATTTCCGGCAAGAAGGCCGCCGAAGACGTGACCGATCCGCTGGCGCTGTGGCTGCTCGGCACGGCCGGCGAACTGCCGCGCTTCACCCGCACGACCGATCTGCCGCCCGGCGGGATGAAGGGCGGTCTGCACGCCGCGCGACTCGATCCGGACACGTTCGGCAGCGGCATCGTGCAGGCGACGGCGTGGTTCGACAAGGAAACGCCTGTCGGCATGGAATTCCGATTCCACGACGGATCGAGCGTCTTCGCCTCGATCCTGCGGTTCGACCGCAACGTGCAGACCTCGCCCGGCGACTTCCAGCTCTGAGCGCCTGTTCGACATCTCCGGCGCACGCATCGATCGACACCGTCTCGTTCACCCACGGTGCAAGTCCACGCGCCCGCCGGTAATCACGCGCTCCGCAAGCCGTATCCGGATGAAATCGGGGAAACCCCTGTGGGAGCGACGGGAGTCGCGACGGATTGCAGGCCTTCAACAGCCGAAGGCTGGTCAAGACTGTCCGTAGACCGTCGCGACTTCCGTCGCTCCCACAGGGGCTGCGGTGACATGTCGGGCAGAGCGACCTTCAGGCTTCTCTACCGGTGATCCCGTATGGTCGCCAAGATTCCAGACAATCCCTGAGTCGCGGCCTCAGTCCGCGTCCGTCTCCGGGAACATCGCCGCGGTCGGGCGGAAGCCGCGCGGCGCATAGCCGAAATCGCGCTGCGCGTCGGCCGGGTCGAACACCAGGTCGCTGCGCATGCGCGCCACCGCGGCCTCGTTGAAATCCAGCGCGAAACCCGCGGCGTGCGCCGCGGCCAGGATGACGTTGAACACGCCGCCCGGCACTTCGTGCAGCGTCGGCGGCGGCTGCAGCGCCGCCAGCACCCGCGCCACCATCTCGCGATAGGCGAGGGTTTCGCCGCCGGGCAGCGCGTAGGCGCGGCCGCGCGCGGCGTCGACATCGAGGCAGCGGAACGCGGCGTCGGCGAGATCGTGCGCGTGCACCGGTTGACGCAGGCCGTTCGCGCCGCGCGGCAGCACGATGCGACCGAAGCGGCGCGCGACCGCGGCGATCCGGGTCAGATTGCGGTCGCGGCCCACGCCATAAACCAGCGTCGGCCGCAGCACCGTGGCCGATGCGGCGCGCGCGGCCGCGGTCTCGAACACCCGGCGCTCGCCCTCGCGCAGGCGCACGGCGAGATCGCGTTCCTCGGCATCGGCCGAACCGCGCTTGACCTCGATGCTGGTGGAACCGAAGGCGACGATCCGCGGTGTCCGCAGATCGCTGCGCGCGTACCACTGCGCGAACAGATCCAGCGGCCCGCAGCTGAAGATCGCATCGGGATGCGGCGGCAGTCCGGCGACCTGCTGCAGATCGCCCGGCAACCAGACCAGTCCGGGCTGTTCCGCGCGCGGCGTGCGCGACACCGCGTACACGCGCCAACCGTCGTCGCGCAGACGATCGAGCAGCGGCATGCCGACCTGGCCGCTGGCGCCGAACACGACTGCGGTCTTCATCGGCGTTCGCTCAGAAATACCGGGCGTTGACGGCGAAATGCACGCCCACGCTGGCGGCGTAGCCCAACGCCACCGCCCAGCTCCATTTCAGATGGCTGAAGAAGGTGTATTGGCCGCGCGCCTGCCCCATCAGCGCGACGCCCGCGGCCGAGCCGATCGACAGCAGGCTGCCGCCGACGCCCGCGGTGAGCGTGACCAGCAGCCACTGGCCGATGCTCATGTCGGGATTCATCTGCAGCACCGCGACCATCATCGGAATATTGTCGAGCACCGCGGAGATCAGGCCGACCAGGATGTTCGCCCGCGTCGGCCCCAGATCGCCGTAGAACCACTGCGAGCCGACCGCGAGCCAGCCGCAGAATCCCAGCGCGCCGACGCACATGATCACGCCGAAGAAGAACAGCAGCGTGTCCCACTCCGCGCGCGCCACCTGCTCGTAACTGTCGAAGGCATCGACGTCGCCGGGCGCGCCCTCGCGGTCGAAGGCTTCCGCCTCGATCCGCTGCGCGGTGCGCGACAAGCGCCAGCCGTAGAGTTTCAGCAGCGCGAGCCCCGACATCATCCCCATGAACGGCGGCAGATGCAGGAACTGGTGGAAACCGACCGCCAGCGCGATGGTGAGCGCGAACAGCGCCACGATGACGACCGCGCCGCGCTTCGCCCGGACCTCGTCGTGCGCGGGTTCCGGCGCGCCGTGCGGCACCGCGAAATGCATGCAGACCGCCGGCACCAGCCAGTTCGCCAGCGCCGGCAGGAACAGCGCGAAGAACGTCCAGAACCCGACCCGCCCGCTCTGCCACACCATCAGCGTGGTGATGTCGCCGAACGGGCTGAAGGCGCCGCCGGCGTTCGCGGCGACCACGATGTTGATGCACGACAGCGCCACGAACTTCGGGCTGTCGCGACCGACCGCCAGCACCACCGCGCACATCACCAGCGCGGTGGTGAGGTTGTCGATCAGCGGCGACAGGAAGAACGCGATCAGGCCGGTGATCCAGAACAACCGGCGATAGCCGAAGCCGCGCCGCAGCAGGCGCACGCGCAGCACCTCGAACAGATTGCGTTCGCTCATCGCGTTGACGTAGGTCATCGCCGCGAGCAGGAACAGCAGCAGTTCGGCGAATTCCAGCAGATAATCGCGGACCGCTTCGTGCGCGAGCCCGGCCTGGCCCTGCTGCGCGGCGACGATCGCCAGCACGCCCCAGATCGCGCCCGCGGCCATCATCACCGGCTGCGACTTGCGCAGATGGGTGTATTCCTCGGCGATCACCAGCACGTACGCGGCGACGAACAGTGCGACGGCGGCGTAGCCGCCCCAGTGCGCGGTCAGATCCATGTGCGCATCGGAAGCCAGCGCCAGCGTCGGGCACAACAGGGCGAGGACGGCCGCGGTGGCGGCGTGCGCGCGGCGGCGTGCGGTCGTGTGCATGCGGAGCGGTTCCCTCGTCGACAACCGTCGCAGTGTAGCGTCGACGATGGCGCTGGCCTATGTTTGTCTGGTTGCTGAAATACCGCCTTCCATGCGGTATTTCAGATCGTCCATCCGGCGCATGTCCGGATCGGCTCACGACGAATCAATCGCTTACGCGCTTGTTTCGCCGGCGCAGCCCGCCATGGCTGCGTGAGCATGGCTGCGTGAGCAGGCCGCTGAAAACCCGCTCCCGCAGGTCTTTCGGCAGCCTGCTACGACGCCGGCTTCGGCAGCGTCGCCCGCAGCCACAGATAGCCGGCCACCGCGGCGATCACCGATGCGCAGAGCACGCCGAGCACGCTGCTGTCGGCCAGTGCCGGCGCGGCTTCGAACGCCAGCGAGGCGATGAACAGGCTCATGGTGAAACCGATGCCGCAGAGCAGGCCCAGGCCGACGACGGCCTTGAAGTCGAGCCCGTCGCCGAAGCGGGCGATGCCGGTGACGTGGCCGAGCAGCGCCGCCAGCACGATGCCGATCGGCTTGCCCAGCAGCAGGCCCAGCGCGATGCCCAGCGGCACCGGCGCCAGCACGTCGCCCGGCGCCACGCCGCCCAGCGCCAGACCCGCGTTCGCGAACGCGAACACCGGCAGGATGCCGTAGGCCACCCACGGATGCAGCGCGTGTTCGAGATGTTCCAGCGGCGAATGTTCGATCTCGTCGTCGACCGCATCGTCCTTGCGCACGTGCGGGATCATCAGGCCGGTGACCACCCCGGCGAGGGTCGCATGCACGCCGGACTTCAGCACGCACACCCAGACCACCACGCCGAGCAGCAGGTAAGGCGTGAGCGAACGCACGCCGCGGCGGTTCAACAGCGCCATGATCGCGATGGCGACGCCGGCGGAGACCAGCGCCGTCGTCGACAGGTCGCTGGTGTAGAACACGGCGATGATGACGATCGCGGCGAGATCGTCGAGCACCGCGATGGTCGACAGCAGCAGTTTCATCGCGACCGGCGCGCGCGAACCGAGCAGCGAGAGGATGCCGAGCGCGAACGCGATGTCGGTCGCCGCAGGAATCGCCCAGCCCTGCATCGCCACCGGGTCGTCGCGGTTGATCGCAGCGTAGATCAGCGCCGGGCAGGCCACGCCCGCCAGCGCGCACAACAGCGGCTGGATCAACTGCGCACGGCTGGACAGCTGGCCGCTGAGCACTTCGCGCTTGATCTCCAGCGCCACCAGCAGGAAGAAGATCGCCATCAGGCCGTCGTTGATCCACAGCAGCAGCGGCTTGGCCAGATTCAACTGGCCCACGCGCACCTGCACCGGCAGTTCGCGGAAACCGTCGTAGAACGGCGACAACGGCGAATTCGCGAGCAGCATCGCCAGCATCGCGGCGCCGATCAGCAGGATGCCGCCCGCGGCCTCCAGCCGGAAGAATTCCTGCAGCCCGCGCACCGCGCGCGAAGGCAGACCCGTCGCGCGCGCGTCGCGATCCGTCGTCATCCGATCACCGCGCCAGCAGCAGTTCGGCCACGACCCACGCGACGAACGCGAACAGCAGCACCCAACCTTCGGGGCGACTGATCTGCAGGTCGCGGCGCAGCATCGGATACAGCAGCAGCGACGCCGCGAGCGCGGCCGGCAGCTCGAAGCCGACGAAGGAGGTGGGAATCGGCAGGTCGCGCAGCGCGGCCATGCCGCCGACCACGATCAGCAGATTGAACAGGCTCGAACCGATCACGTGGCCGACGACGATGTCGCCCTGCCCGCGGCGCGCGGCCGAGACCGCGGCGACCGCTTCCGGAAGCGCGGTGGCGATGGCGACCACGATCAGACCGGTGAGCACCGGGCTCAGACCCCACGCGGTGCCGACGATGGGCACGTGCCGCACCAGCCACAGCGCGCCGAAATACAGCAGCGCGGCGCCGATGGCGAAGCGGATGAGATTGAGACCGAGGCCGTCGCCGGTCTTGAGGAATCCCGAAAGCGCATCCTGCACTTCCGGCGTTTCGCGGCGGCCGAGCACCAGCGCGACGGCGACCACGATCGCGAACGCGATCACGAAGATCAGGCCCTCGACGCGCGTGAGCACGCCGTCGAAGCCGAGCGCGATCAGCGCGATGGTGGCGAGAATCAGGCAGATCAGCAGCGGCGCCAGCGCGCGCCAGCGCACCAGCAGCGGCGCGGCGATCGCCGCCAGACCGAGGGTGAGGCCGAAATTGACGATGTTGCTGCCGATGGCGTTGCCGAGCGCGAGATTCTGGCTGCCGACGACGAAGGCGCGGGCATTGACCGCGAGCTCCGGGATCGACGTGCCGAAGGCGACCAGCAGCAGGCCGGTGGCGAACGGCGACCAGCCGAAGCGCCGCGACAGCCCGGACGCGCCCTTCAGGATCGAGTCGCCGCCCAGCGCGAGGAACAACAGCGCCAGCAGGCACCAGCCCAGTGACAGGATCATCGCAGCGTCTCCCTTGGCATCGTCCGCCCGATTCTATGCCAGACCGGCGGGACGTGCGCCTCAGCCGCAGCCTTCGACGTAATCGATCTGCGGCGGGACACCGATGCGCCAGGCGACGATCGCATCACCCGCATCGGTCTCGAACACGAGCGCGGCAGGACCGCCGGCGGAATCCTGCGTACGCAACGTGCGCGCGCCCTCGACGTATTTGTGCGGCATCGACTGCATCGCGGGATACAGGCGCGCGAGGTCGTCGGCGGACATGCCGACCTTGCCGCCGCCGGGCGCGAGGATCGCATCGCTGCGCACGTCGATGCGCGCGAACTTGCCGCCTTCGAACATGAAGGCGAAGGGGAACGGCGGTGCGCCGCGCGGTGCCGGCGTCAGGAAGTAACAACCGCCGGCATCGTCCGGTGCGCCTTCGAGCGCCTTGCCCCAGGCCATGCGCACGGCTTCTTCGTCGGCGCCGAAAGGCGCGGGTCCGAAACCGGCGAACGTGATGGTGCCGGCCGCGGGCCGCATGCCCGGCACGGCATCGACCGCAGGCGGCATATCCGTGGCGGCGGCGGCAGGCGGCGCGTCGACGGCAGGCGTCGTCGCGGGCGCCGCGGGCGCCTCGTCGCGACAGCCGGGAAGAGCGACCAGAGCCGCGGCGATGAGAGCGGGGATCAGGATCGGCGTGCGCATGCGACGGCTCCAGCGAAGGGGTCGACACAGGGTAAACCGCCGCATCGCGGGCCGCGATGCGGCGTGCGGATCGCACGACCGGCCATGCGCCGTCGCGCATCCTTCACGACATGAAATGTTTCCGCAGTCCCGCCCAGCACTGCTGGTAGTCGCGCTGGCGATGCGCGGCGTCCAACGCCTGCTGCGTGGGCCGCAGCGTCGCCCGGGTTTCGAACATGAAGGCCATGGTGTCGCGGATGTAATCGGGCTTCGAGGTATCGCTGTTCGACGCCTTCTCGAAGGTCGCCGCGTCCGGGCCGTGACCGGTCATGCAGTTGTGGATCGAACAACCGCCCGGCGCGAAACCGTCGGCCTTCGCGTCGTACGCACCGTGCACCAGACCCATGAACTCGCTGGCGATGTTGCGATGGAACCACGGCGGACGGAAGGTGTTCTCCATCGCCAGGATCCGCGGCGGGAAGATCACGAAATCGAGATTGCCCACGCCGGGCGAATCGGTCGGCGAACTGAGCACCAGGAAGATGCTCGGGTCCGGATGGTCGTAGCTGATCGAACCGATGGTGTTGAAGCGGCGCAGATCGTACTTGTACGGCGCATGGTTGCCGTGCCAGCCGACGACGTCGAGCGGCGAATGATCGATCGTCGCGCGCCAGAGGTGGCCCTGGAACTTGCCGATCAGTTCGAAATCCTGTCCAAGGGCCGCACCCTCGACATCCTCGAACGCCGCGTTCGGCGTGAGGAAATCGCGCGGATTGGCCAGACCGTTGCTGCCGATCGGGCCGAGGTCGGGGAGACGCAGGAAGGCGCCGAAGTTCTCGCACACGTAGCCGCGGGCGACGCCGTCGGGCAGCGATACGCGGAAGCGGATGCCGCGCGGGATCACCGCGATCTCCTGCGGCTCGATCTCGATCGCGCCCAGTTCGGTGTCGATCTTGAGTCGCCCCTGCTGCGGCACGATCAGCATTTCGGCGTCGGCGTTGTAGAAGAACCGGCCGACCATGTCGCGGTTGGCCGCGTACAGATGGATGCCGACGCCCGCCATCGCCGCCGGCGAACCGTTGCCGGCCATGGTGAACAGACCGTCGATGAAATCCACCGCCGCGGCGGCCGGATCGGTGCCCGGCAATGGCAGCGGACTCCAGCGCAGCTGATCCGGCGGCACCGGTCCGGCACCGAAATCGTTGTGGAAATCGGGATGGGGATGCGCGACGAAACCGCCGTGCATCGCTGCCGGCCGGATGCGATACATCCACGTGCGGCGGTTCTGGTGGCGCGGCGCGGTGAACGCGGTGCCGCTGATCTGCTCCGCATACAGGCCGTGCGCGACGCGCTGCGGCGAGTTGCGCCCCTCGGGCAACGTGCCGGGGATCGCCTCGCTGGCGAATTCGTTGCCGAAGCCGGATTGGTAGCCGTTGGATTTCAGGGTAGGCGACATGCGCTGGCCTTTACGCTGCGAGCCCTGCTCCCGTCGGGAGGGGCCATATCATCTTGCTCAGAGGAAACCGCGCTTCATCTGGTCGCGTTCGATGCTTTCGAACAGCGCCGTGAAGTTGCCTTCGCCGAAGCCTTCGTTGCCCTTGCGCTGGATGATCTCGAAGAAGATCGGACCGACCGCGTTCAGGGTGAAGATCTGCAGCAGCTTGCGCCGCTTGGTCTCTTCGTCGGCATCGATCAGGATCTTGTTCCTGCGCAGGCGCTCGACGTCCTCGCCGTGATCCGGCACGCGCTGGTCGATGACGTCGAAATAGGTGTCGGGCGTATCCAGGAATTCGATGCCGGCCGCGCGCATCGCCTCGACCGTCGCATAGATGTCGTCCGTGAAACAGGCGATGTGCTGGATGCCTTCGCCGTTATACTGCTGCAGGTATTCGTTGATCTGCGACTTCGGATCGGACGATTCGTTCAGCGGGATGCGGACGATGCCGTCGGGCGCGGTCATCGCCTTCGACAGCAGGCCGGTCTTCGCGCCCTTGATGTCGAAATAGCGGATCTCGCGGAAGTTGAACAGGCGCTCGTAGTAGTTCGACCACTTGTCCATGTTGCCGAAATAGAGATTGTGGGTGAGGTGATCGATGAAGGTCAGCCCCAGTCCCTTGGGCATCATCTCCGCGCCCGGCAGCCATTCGTAGTCGGGATCGTGGATGGTGCCCTTCTCGTCGTAGCGATCGACGATGTACAGCATGCAGCCGCCGATGCCTTCGATCACCGGCGCGGCGACGGCCTTGCTGAGTTCCTTGTGGGTGATCGGCGTGGCGCCGTTCTTCAGCGCCTGCACCCGCACCCACTCGGCGAGCTTGTTCACGCGGATCGCGAAGCCGCAGGCGCTGGGGCCGTGCTTGGCGACGAAATCGGCGGCGAAGGAGTCCGGATCTTCATTGATCAGGAACGTGCAATCGCCCTGGCGGTAGGTGCTGATCGGCCGCGTCTTGTGGCGCGCGATCTGCACGAAGCCCAGCCGGCGAAAGTAGTCGTGCAACTGTCCGACCTGGTCGGCCGGCGCGGCGAATTCGACGAACTCGAAGCCGTCGATGCCCATGGGATTCTCGAAGGTGGTGACCTGCATGCCGGGATTGGGCTGGGCGTTCATGGCGGGCGTCCTGTGGCGTACTGCGGGTGACGGAAACGATGGAGCACGGGCGTTCCGTGCGGCGCGGCGGCGCTTGCGACGGCCGCGTGCCGGGAATATAGTTTCAGCTGAAACTATTTGCAAGGCAGGCCATGACCACACCTTCCGCCGCCGCCGACACGCATGCCCGGCATCCGCATGCGCAGCTCGATCTCGAACACTTCCTGCCGTACCGGCTGAGCGTGGTGTCGAACCGGATCAGCCAGATCATCGCCGACACCTACGCGCGTCGGTTCGGGATCGGCATCACCGAGTGGCGGGTGATCGCGGTGCTGGGACGCGAGCCCGGGCTGTCGGCGAACGGCGTGGCCGAGCGCACGGCGATGGACAAGGTCGCCGTGAGCCGCGCGCTGGCGCGACTGATGGAACGCGGACTGGTGCAGCGCGATACCCACGGCGACGATCGCAGGCGTTCGGTGCTGGAACTGAGCGCGGCCGGCTACCGGATCTACGATGAGGTGGTGCCGCTGGCGCTGGCGCGCGAACGCGCGCTGCTCGCGCATTTCAGCGACGAGGAAAAACGCCAGCTCGACACGCTGCTGGACAAACTCGGGCAGGGCCTGCGCGCGCTCGCGCACGAGGACGACGCGGACTGACCGGACGCAGGCTGCCTTGAAGCAGCCGCCTTGAACGCAGGCCGGGCTGAGCGCAGCCTGCGCCCGTACTCGCGCCCTCAGCGCAGCCAGCCGCGCCTGCGTGCGCGCCGCGCGAACCAGACCAGGAACAGCGATCCCGCGAGCACCATCGACGGCATGGCCAGACCGGCCGGACCGTACACCGCGTAGCTGTCGACGATCAGGAACGCGTGGGTCATCTGCACCACCACGCCGATCAGCGACAACACCAGTACCGGCAACGCGAGCCGGTTGCGCAGCAACAGCAGCAGGCAGCCGGCGACGCCGCCGAACACGCCGATCGCGAAGGCCGCGGTGGCCCAGGCCGGACGCGCGAGGCGCAGTTCGCGCGCGCCGTCCGGCATCGCCTTCAGGGCCTCGGCGGTGATCGTCGCGTCGGCGATGTAGGCCCACACGCCCATCCCGTTCCAGAGCAGGAACAACACGGCGGCCACCCAGAACCACGGCGACGGTTTGGTCGAAAGATGCATCGCAGTTGCCCCCCAATTCGATGAAAACGCCCGGACGGTCGATCGACGCCTCCATGCGAAAACGGGCCCGCGTTTCCGCGAGCCCGCCGACGGCCGCCCGATCCGTCGGACGACCGTGCCGCGGACGCGCCGCGGCGGAGACGCGTTGCCGCTTACTTCACGCCGTGCATCAGACGCTGGACCAGCGGCGCGCCGATGAAGAGCAGCGCACCGGCACCGACCAGCGCCCAGAAGCCGAAGGTGTAACCCGACAACGCCGAAGCCGCGGTCATGCCGCCCTCGCCGCTGACGTGACCGGCGAAGATGCCGGCGAGGTTGTTGCCGATGGCGATCGACAGGAACCAGCAGCCCATCGCGAGGCCGGCGAGCCGACCCGGGGCGAGCTTGGTGGTCATCGACAGACCGATCGGCGACAGGCACAGCTCGCCGACCGACTGGATCACGTAGACCATGAACAGGGTCCAGAACGGGATCTTGCCGGCGTCGTCGACCATGCTCGAGAGCGCGACCATCAACAGCAGGAAGGCGAGGCCGTTGAAGATCAGGCCGAGACCGAACTTGCGCGGGATCGACGGATTGAGCTTGCCCATGCGCACCCACATCCACGCCATGATCGGCGCGAGGGTGATGATGGCCACCGAGTTGACCGACTGGAACCATGCGGTCGGGAACTCCCAGCCGCCGAGGTCGCGGTCGACGATGCGTTCGGCGAGGAAGTTGAACGAGCTGCCGGCCTGTTCGAAGAACATCCAGAACATCACGTTGAAGAAGAAGATCAGCAGCATCGCCATGACCTTGTCGCGCGCGACGCCGCCCTCGCGGGCGCCTTCGGCGAGCAGCATCACCGCGGGGATGACGATCAGCGCCATCAGGATGCCCTGCAGCACCTTGGCATCGATGGTCAGCAGGAAATAGAACAGCGGGATGCCGACGAAGGCGCCGATCGCCAGCACCATCAGCACCCGGCTCATGCCGGTCTGGTCCGGCGGCGGCAGGCCGATGCCCTTGAGCTGGTGACGGCCGAACCAGAACCAGACGAGGCTGAGGATCATGCCGATGCCGGCGGAGATGAACACCATCTTGTACGCGGGCATCGCATCGGTGCCGAAGATCTGCTGCGCCAGCATCTGGGTCACGATCGGCGCGATCATCGCGCCGAGGTTGATGCCCATGTAGAAGATGGTGAAGCCGGAATCGCGGCGCTCGTCGCTCTGGGCGTAGAGCTTGCCGACCATCGTCGAGATGATCGGCTTGAACAGACCGTTGCCGACGATGATCGTGGCCAGGCCCAGCTTGAACACGGTCTCGTTGGGCGAGGCCAGCAGGAAGAGGCCGACCGCCATGATCACCGCGCCGAGCAGGATCGAACGCTGGTAACCGATCAGTTTGTCGGCGACGTAACCGCCGAAGATCGCACCGGCGTAGACCAGCGCGAGATAGGCGCCGTAGAGCTCGCTCGCGGGCTTCTCGCCCGAAGCCTCGCCGCCGTGGAACTGGGCCACGATGTACAGCACCATCGCCCAGCGGATCCCGTAGAACGCGAAGCGCTCCCAGAACTCGGACATGAACAGCATCCACAGCGGTTTGGGATGCCCCATGATCTGCGTGAATTCGGGAATGGCCGGCTGGCCGGGTGTCGTCGTCGCTCCGCTCATGCGGGGTTCTCTCTTCTGATGGAATGTGGTCGGGACACGAGGCCGGCGCGATCGCGCACAGCCGGCGGAGAATGACCGACCCGGGTCCGGGCCGTCAAACCGCGACCGTATTGCTGCGCCGCAGCAACCCTTGCCTCACATCCGCATGCCCGGGATCAGCCACCGGCCGGACAGTTGTAGCCGGCCTGCAGGCCCAGCGGCAGCCCCGGCCCCCGGAACGCCAGAAGCAGCAAAGTCGAGCGCACCGGCAACGCCATGGATGCACCGCGCGCGGAATACGCCGTGGCGATGTCGTCATGCATATCGCGGCGGAAACGCGATCCCGGCGGCGTCGAACGCGGTCGTGCAGCGACTCGCGGACGCAGGCCGAACGCATCATTCAGGCGGCTGCGGCGGCAGGTAGCGCGCGTCGTCGAAGGTCGCGCACCACTCGGGCCGATAGACCACGATCAGCGCCATCGCGGCCCCGCAGAAGAAGCCCTCGCCGAACATCATCGGCGGCGCGGCGGCGAGATAGGCCGCCATCGATGGATCGTCCTGCACGGCCGCGACGCCGGCCTTCAGCAGATGCGATGCAGCGATCGCGAGCGCACCGCCGAAGAATCCGCGCACCCACACGTAGATCAGCAGGTTCGGCGGCAACCGGCGCTCGATGAAGCGGCCGACCGCTTCGGACACCAGCACGCCCGAAGCGCCGCAGACCAGAAAGTCCGGCGCCCAGCCGTACCAGGCGCTGCCCATCGCCCACGCGGCCAGGCTGACCGCCGCCATCGACCACAGCGCGAAGCGCGCGCCGAACATCAGGCTGGCCACGGTAGCGCCGATGAAATGCAGCTTCACGCCCTGCAGGGCGTCGGCGTTGAACCAGCGCATCGCCGCCAGCGCCGCGGTCGCGAGCAACAGCACGCGCAGCGCTTCGGGGTCGCCGCGAAGCTTGTACCAGGGCAGGCCGCGCGCGGCCCACGCGAGCAACGCGCAGGCGAACGCGAACGCGATGCCGTGCGTGATCGTCGCGGCCGGCATCGTCGCCCATCCCTCAGCGCGTCGGGCCGATCACCGAACGCACGTCGAACAGTTCGGGGAAGAAGGTCAGGTCGAGCGCCTGGCGCAGGAAACCGGCGCCGCTGGAACCGCCGGTGCCGCGCTTGAAGCCGATGATGCGCATCACCGTGCGCAGATGGCGGAAACGCCAGATCTGGAACTGGGTTTCGAGGTCCACCAGATCCTCGCACAGCGCGTACTCGCGCCAGTAGACGTCGGTGTTCTCGTAGATGCGTTCGAACACCGGCACCAGCGCCGGGTCGTGGACGTGCGCGCGGGTCCAGTCGCGCTCCACGTGCGCCGCCGGCACCGCATGGCCCCAGCGCGCCAGATAGCGCAGGAATTCGTCGTACAGGCTCGGCGCATCCAGCGCCGCGCGCAGTCGCGCATGCGCATCGGGGTCGTATTCGAACACCCGCAGCATCGCCGCGTTCTTGTTGCCCATCAGGAATTCGATGCTGCGGTACTGCAGCGACTGGAATCCCGACGATGGCCCGAGAACATCGCGGAACTGCATGTATTCCGAGGGCGTCAGCGTTTCCAGCACCGCCCACATCGCGGTCAGCTGTTCCTGCACGCGCTTGCAGCGCGCCGCGACCTTGCCGAATTGCCAGACGCGATCGTTGCGGAGGTGCTCGACCGCGGCGGTCAACTCGTGACCCAGCAGTTTCATCCACAGCTCGGCCACCTGGTGCTGCACGATGAACAGCATTTCGTCGTGATGCGGCGGGTTCGAGAGCGGCTGCTGCGCGCTCAGCAAGCGGTCCAGTTGCAGATAGCCGCCGTAGGTCATGCGGCCCGAAAGGTCGGTGTGGATGCCCGCTTCGAGCGGGCGTTCGTTGCGATCGATGCTCATCCATACAGAGTAACGCACAACCGTATGGAAAACGCGTCGCATTTCCCCGTTCAGCCGGGCCGGTCATCGGATTGCAACCCACAGACGCGACGATTTCCGTCACAATTCCGGGCCCGCGCACTGTCGCGGTGTCATCTTTCTGGATCGGGGGATCACCATGCTTCGTTTCGTTGGCCGTGCCGTTGCGGCCGGTGTCATCGCGTTGCTGTCCATCGCCGGCGCACCCGCGCTCGCGCAGACCATTCCGCTCACCGGCGGCACTTACAGCCAGGACTTCGACACGCTGTCGAACACCGCCGGCAGCACCACGAACTCCACGCTGCCCACCGGCTGGCTGTTGACCGAAACCGGCGGCGGCGCCCGCGACAACGAGCAGTACGCGGTCGACACCGGCAGCAGCAACACCGGCGACACCTTCAGCTACGGCGCCGCCGGCAGCACCGAACGCGCGTTCGGCAGCCTGCGCAGCGGCACGCTGATCCCGGTCATCGGCGCCTGCTTCACCAACGCCACCGGCAACACCCTCACCAGCCTCGCCGTCGCCTACACCGGCGAAGAATGGCGCCTGGGCACCGCGGCGCGCACCGATCGCGTCGACTTCCAGTACAGCCTCGACGCCACCTCGCTGACCACCGGCACCTGGGTCGACGAGAACACGCTCGACTTCATCACGCCGAACACCGCCACCACCGGCGCGAAGATCGGCAACGACGCCGCCAACCGCACCGCGCTCAGCGCGACCCTCGGTGGCCTGTCGATCGGCAACGGCGCGACCTTCTGTTTCCGCTGGAGCGACGCCGACGCCTCGGGCGCCGACGACGGCCTGGCCATCGACGACTTCTCGGTCAACACCGGCGGCATCGCCGTCCCGGCGCTGGCGGTCAACGACGTCACCATCGTCGAAGGCGACAGCGGCACCAGCACCGCGTTCTTCGGCTTCGGCCTGAGCCAGCCGGCCGGCCCCGGCGGCGTGAGCATCGATTACGCGACCGCCGACGGCACCGCGACCGCCGGCAGCGACTACGTCGCCGCCAGCGGCACGGTCACCATCCCCGAAGGCAGCAACTCGGTGGTGGTCGGCATCACCATCAACGGCGACACCACGCCGGAAGCGAACGAAACCTTCTTCGTCAACCTCGGCAACGTCACCGGCGCGGTCGTCGCCGATGCGCAGGGCCTGGGCACGATCGAGAACGACGACGTCGCCGTGGTGCAGATCCACGACATCCAGGGCAACGGCCTGACCTCGCCGCTGAACGGCGCGACGGTCACCACCGAAGGCATCGTCACCGCGCTCAAGTTCAACAACGGCTTCTTCCTGCAGACCGCCGACGCCAGCGTCGACGCCGACCCGGCCACCTCGCAGGGCATCTTCGTCTTCACCTCGACCGCACCGCCGGCCACCGCCGCGGTGGGCAACCGCGTCCGCGTCAGCGGCACGGTCACCGAGTTCACCCCCACCAGCAACCTCAACCAGCTGTCGATCACCGAGATCGTTTCGGTGACGTCCATCCAGGTGCTGTCCACCGGCAACGCCCTGCCCGCACCGGTCGATCTGACCGCCGCCGATTTCTCCGCCGCCGCCACCCCGGGCACCGCCGAGAAGTACGAAGGCATGCGCGTGCGCGTCGCCCAGGGCCTGGTGGTCTCGGGCTCGGACGGCAACATCACCGAGTCCAGCGCCAATTCGTCGACCACCGGCGTGTTCTACGTCGTGCTGCCGACCGTGCAGCGTCCGTTCCGCGAGCCGGGCATCGGCATCCTCGACACCTTCCCGATTCCGGGCGGCAAGACCCCGCCGCGCTTCGACACCAACCAGGAACGTCTGATGGTGCGCAGCCGCGGCCAGGTCGGCGCGACCGCGCTGGCGCTCGACGCCGAGGCGCAGATCGCCGACATGACCGGCGTGATGGACTACTTCTCGGGCTCGTGGGCGCTGCTGCCCGACGTGGGCTCGGGCACCGCGACCGGCGGCAAGACGCCGACCGCGGTGGCCGACGCCGGCCCGGACGACGTGACCATCGGCGGCTTCAACCTGCTGCGCTTCTTCGACGAGGTCAACGACAGCAACGGCGCGGCCACGCTCACCGCAGCCGCGCTCGACAAGCGACTGACCAAGACCTCGCTGGCGATCTGCGACTTCGTGAAGGCGCCGGACATCCTCGGCGTGGTCGAAGTCGAGAACCTGCGCGTGCTCGGCCTGCTGGCCGACCGCATCAACGCCACCTGCGCGCGCGCGCCGCAGTACGTGCCGTACCTGGTGCAGGGCAACGACGTCGGCGGCATCAACGTCGGCTTCCTGGTCAGCACCCGTCTGGTCGGCAGCAATCCGCGCGTCGAAGTGCTGGAAGTGACCCAGTTCGGCAAGGACACCGTCTTCAACAACCCGAACGGCAGCACCAGCCTGCTCAACGACCGCCCGCCGCTGATGCTGCGCGCGATCGTGCACGGCAACGGCGGCGCGACCTATCCGGTCACCGCGATCGTCAACCACCTGCGTTCGCTCAACGGCATCGACGACACCGCCGCCGGCAGCAGCGGCTGGCCGACCGAAGGCGACCGCGTCCGCGCCAAGCGCCTGCAGCAGGCGGTGTTCCTCGCCGACCTCGTGCAGGCGCGCCAGGTCGCCGATCCGGCCGAGCGCATCATCCTGCTAGGCGACTTCAACGCGTTCGAGTTCAGCGACGGCTATGCCGACGTCATGGGCGTGGTGCGCGGCAACGCCGCCGCCGAGAACGAGGTCATCGCCTATGCCGCCAGTCCGATCACGCGTCCGCTGATCGACGGCTCGGAGCTGATCCCGGCCGCGGCCGACCGCTACTCCTACGTGTTCGAAGGCAACGCGCAGACGCTCGACCACGTCGTGCTGAACGAGCCGATGATCATGGACGCGGCCGACATCGTCGTCGACCACGCCCGCATCAACGCCGACTTCGGCGTGCACAACTACGGCGTCGCCGGCAACGGCATCCGCGTGTCCGACCACGACCCGGTGCGCGTCGCGATCTCGGTCGCATCGTTCAATAGCGCCGACCTCGGCATCACCGCCACGGCCGCGCCGGCCACCGTGCACGTCGGCGGCACCGCCACGTACACGGTCACCGCGAGCAACGCCGGCCCGGGCAACGCCGACGCGGCGTCGGTCGCGCTGGTCTTCAGCGCGGTGGTGAGTCCGGCGGTGACCGCACCGGCCGGCTGGACCTGCACCGCGCCGGTGCAGACCACCACCACCACCGTCACCTGCACCACGGCGAGCTTCGCCAACGGCGGCAGCGCGGTATTCACCGCCGATGTCGTGCCCGGCTCGGCGCTGATCAACACCAGCATCGGCCTGCAGGCCGCGATCGCGTCGACCACCACCGATCCGGCCAACGGCAACAACCAGGCCTCGGCCAGCGTCGCCGTGGTCGCCGAAGCCGACCTCGCCGTCACCGCCAGCGCCGGCGGCACGATCGACGTGGGCGGCACCGCCAGCTTCACCGTCGTGACCACCAACAACGGCCCGGACGACGCCGAATTCGCCAGCACCGCGCTGGTCTTCGGTGCGCTGGTGTCGCCGACGGTGACCGCGCCGGCCGGCTGGACCTGCGCCGCGCCGGTGCAGGACGCCACCACCACCACCGTCACCTGCACCACGTCGGTGTTCGCGAACGGCGGCAGCGCCACCTTCACCGCCAGCGTCCCGGCCGGTCCGGAACTGGGTGGCCAGAGCCTCGCCCTCGCGGCCGCCGTGGCCTCGCAGTTCGCCGATCCGAACAGCGGCAACAACCAGGCCGTCGCCAGCGTCGCCGTCCGCGCCATCGCCGATCTGGCGGTGACCGCGGGCGTGGTCGCCACCCCGGTGCAGGCCGGCAACACCGCCGCCTTCACCGCCTCGGTCGCCAACGGCGGCCCGAACGCCGCGAACGGCGTCGCCGTCGTGTTCGGCTTCAACGCCCTGGTGACGCCGACGGTGACCGCGCCGGCCGGCTGGACCTGCGCCGCGCCGACGCAGACCGCCTCCGCCACCAGCGTCGCCTGTTCGGCCGCCACGCTCGCGGGCGGCGCCAACGCCGGCTTCGGCGCAGCCTTCCCGGCCACCGCCGCGCTCGCGGGCGGCAACGTGACGATGACCGTCACCGCGACTTCGGAAACGACCGACAGCGCGACCGCGAACAACACGGCCTCGGCCACGGTCGCGATCAATGCGTCGGCCGACCTCGCCGCGGCCGTGACCGCCACGGCCGCGTCGATCCCGGTCGGCGGCACCGCCGATTACGTCGTCACCGCCAGCAACACCGGCCCGAGCGCCGCGACCACGGCGAACGTCGTCCTGAACTTCAACGCCCTGGTCTCGCCGACCGTCGCCACGCCGGCCGGCTGGACCTGCGCCGCGCCGGTCCAGGCGGGCACCACCACCACCGTCACCTGCTCGGCCGCGAGCTTCGCCGCGTCCGCTTCCGCCCAGCTCAACGCCAGCTTCGTCGCCGGCGCCGCGCTGGATGGCCGCACCGTGACCCTGACCGCCACCGTCTCGTCGTCGACGACCGATCCGGTCGCCGGCAACAACCAAGCCAGCGCTTCGGTGCAGGTCGCGTCCACGGCCGACCTGTCGATCCGCCTGATGGGTCGCAGCGAGCGCGCGGGCGTGTTCCTGCTGTCGGTCAACAACGCCGGCCCGAGCGCGGCGCAGGCGCCGTCGCTCACCCTCACCGGCAACATGCTGCCGCGCAACGTGGTCCTGGTCCCGGCCGCCGGCTGGACCTGCTCCACCACCGCGGTCGGCACCGGCTTCCGCAGCGTGTGCAACGCCAGCGGTCCGCTGGCCGCGGGCGCCGATGCGTACTTCGGCCTGGTGCTGGCGGGTCGCGGTCCGCAGACGGTCACGGTGACCGCCACGGTCGCGTCGACCACGGCCGATCCGAACACCGCCAACAACAGCGCGAGCCGCGTCGTGCGCAGCAACGGCCTGCCGCTGCAGTGCGTGCACCGCTACTGCCAGAAGTGATGCGATCCACCCGGATCCGGCACCGCGTCATCGGTGCCGGATCCGGACGAAGTCTGAAGCGCGGCTCCGGCCGCGCTTTTTTTTTTGCGCGCGAAAAGACGCGCACGCGACGCGCGCCCCATACGCTTCCGCACGTCGCAAGTCATGACGCGCTGCGCAACGGACGCTTCAGGCACAGCGGGTATGATGCGCGGATCGACGCCAGAGACCCCCGCATGACCGTCGCCGCCCGATTCGAAATCGAATACCTGCAATACCTCGGCCCCGACGGCACGCTCGTCGCCGAGCCGCCCGCCGCCTTCGCGGATCCCGCCACGCTGCTGCCGCTGTTCAAGCACATGCTGTTCGTGCGCACCTTCGACAGCAAGGCCATCGCCCTGCAGCGCACCGGCAAGCTCGGCACCTACGCCGCCTGCCTCGGTCACGAGGCCACGCACGTCGGCATCGGCGCCTCGATGCGGCGCGAAGACGTGTTCGCACCGAGCTATCGCGAGTACGGCGCGCAGATCGTGCGCGGCGTGCGTCCGCGCGAAATCCTGATGTACTGGGGCGGCGACGAACGCGGCAACGACTTCGCCGACGCCCCGAAACACGACTACGCCTGGTGCGTGCCGATCTCCACCCAATGCCTGCACGCCGCGGGCGCCGCGCTGGCGTTCAAGCTGCGCAGGGAGCCGCGGGTCGCGGTGGCCTGCTGCGGCGACGGCGGCAGCTCGAAGACCGACACCTACGCCGCGATCAATTCCGCCGGCGCCTACGCCCTGCCCTTCGTCCAGTGCATCATCAACAACGGCTGGGCGATCTCGGTGCCGCGCGCGGCGCAGACCGGTGCACCGACGCTGGCGCAGAAAGGCATCGCCGGCGGCCTGCACTGCCTGCAGGTGGACGGCAACGACATCATCGCGGTGATGGAAGGCATGCGTCGCGCGCTCGACCGCGCGCGCGCCGGCGAAGGCGGCAGCGTGATCGAATTCATGACCTACCGCCTGCACGACCACACCACCGCCGACGACGCCCGCCGCTATCGCGGCGAGGACGAAGTGAAGGCCGCGTGGACCCGCGAACCGGTCGCGCGCCTGCGCACCTATCTCACGAAGGCCGGACTGTGGGACGAAGCGCAGGAAACCGCCTGGGCCGACGATTGCGGCAAGCGCATCGACATCGAGATCAACGCCTATCTGGAAACGCCGGTGCAGCCCGTCAGCGCGATGTTCGACTACCTCTACGCCGAATTGCCGCAGGACTACATCGCGCAGCGCGACGAAGCGATCGCCGCGGAGGGCCGCCGTCATGGCTGACGCCGCACCGATCACGCCCGCTCCGATCACTCTGATCGAAGCGATCACCCAGGCGCTCGCCCACGAAATGCGCGCCGACGAGCGCGTGCTCGTGCTCGGCGAGGACGTGGGCGTCAACGGCGGCGTGTTCCGCGCCACCGCCGGCCTGCAGCAGATCTTCGGATCCGAACGCGTGCTCGACACGCCGCTGGACGAAACCACCATCGCCGGCCTCACCGTCGGTCTCGCCGCGCAGGGCATGCGCCCGGTCGCCGAGGCGCAGTTCGACGGCTTCGTGTATCCGATGGTCGATCACATCATCTGCCACGCCGCACGCTTCCGCTATCGCACCCGCGGCCGCCTCACCTGCCCGATGGTGCTGCGCGTGCCGTGGGGCGGCGGCATCCGCGCGCCCGAGCACCACAGCGAAGCGAACGAAGCGATCTTCACCAACGTGCCCGGCCTGCGCGTGGTGATGCCGTCGTCGCCGCAGCGCGCCTACGGCCTGCTGCTGGCCGCGATCCGCGACCCGGATCCGGTGATCTACATGGAACCGAAGCGCATCTATCGCCAGTACAAGGAATCGGTGCCCGACGACGGCGAAGCGCTGCCGCTGGACGTGTGTTACGTGCTGCGCGACGGCAGCGACGTCACGCTCGTGACCTGGGGCGCGCAGGTGAAGGAATGCCTCGAAGCCGCCGACGCGCTGGCGAAGGACGGCATCAGCGCCGAGGTCATCGACGTCGCCACCCTCAAGCCGCTGGACTTCGCCACCATCGCCGAATCGGTGTGCAAGACCGGCCGCTGCGTGATCGTGCACGAAGCGCCGAGGACCGCCGGCTTCGGCGCCGAAGTCGCCGCGCGCCTGGCCGAGGAATCGATGTACGACCTCGTCGCGCCGGTCGAACGCGTCACCGGCTACGACACCCACATCCCGCTGTTCCGCCTTGAAATGAAATACCTGCCCAGCGTCGAGAAGATCGTCGCCGCGGCGAAAAGAACCCTGGCCGCGAGCTGACGGCATGGCGGCGTCCGCGATCAATCTCGCGCAGAAACTGGGGCTCATCGCCGAGCCCTGGTCGCCGCGCGTGATCGCGGAAATGAACGACTACCAGTTCAAGCTCGTCAAACTGCAGGGCGAATTCGTCTGGCACGCGCATGCGGACACCGACGAGACCTTCTTCGTCGTCGCCGGCACGCTGCGGATGCAGTTCCGCGATCGCGAGGAAGTGCTGCATGCGGGCGAGATGATCGTCGTGCCGCGCGGCGTCGAACATTGCCCGCGCGCCGACGGCGAATGCCACGTCCTGCTGATCGAGCCCCGCGGCGTCGTCAACACCGGCGATGCCGGCGGCGACCTCACCGCCCGGAACGACGTCTGGATATGAGCCGTCCGGATATGAGCCGCGTCCGCGTCGTCCGCGACTACCGCACCCAGTATGCGAATCCGATCCGGTTCGCGGCCGGCGAGATCGTGACCCTCGGCGCGCGCGACACCGAATGGCCGGCCTTCATCTGGACCGTCACCGCCGACGGCAACGCCGGCTGGGCGCCGTTCGACTGGCTGGCACCGCTGGGCGATGGTCGCGCCGAAGCTTTGCGCGACTATTCCGCGCAGGAGCTCGATGTCGATGCGGGCGACGACATCGTGCTGCATCACGAGCTCGGCGGCTGGTGGTGGGCGGAACGCGCGGACGGACGTTGCGGCTACGTACCGGCGGAACATCTGGAGATCGCACCGGCATGACGCCGCGCATCGACGACGGCAAGGTCCGGCGCCTGCTGGAGGATCTTCGGATCACCCATCCCGATCTGCACGCGATCGTGCAGGCCGTGCGCAGCCTCGCGCACGACGCGACGCCGCAGTGCGCGGAACGGGTCATGTACGGCGGCATCCTGTTCGCCGCGCCGGAACAGTACTG
Organism: Lysobacter sp.; assembly: GCA_011526085.1. GTDB lineage: Bacteria > Pseudomonadota > Gammaproteobacteria > Xanthomonadales > Xanthomonadaceae > Lysobacter_I > Lysobacter_I hankyongensis. The sequence goes on from WYBC01000019.1 coordinate 141,141, forward strand.
CGGCGTCTTCGCCTATTCGGCGCATGTCTCCGTCGAGTTCGGCAAGGGCGCGGAGCTCGACGATCCGCATGGGGTGCTGGAAGGCAACGGCAAATTCCGGCGGCACATCAAACTGTCGACGCCGGACGACATCGCATCGAAACATCTGAAACACTACATCGCGCAGGCGCACCGTTTCGCGGCCGGGGCATCGCAACACATTCCGCGGTAAACCTCGCAGCCGACCACGACCGCACCGGACAACGCATCCAGGGAATCGCACATGAGCCAGACCAAAACCTTCCTCCTCCCCGACCTCGGCGAAGGCCTGCCCGATGCCACCATCGTCGAATGGCTGGTGAAACCGGGCGACACCATCAAGCTCGATGCGCCGCTGGTGTCGATGGAGACCGCGAAGGCGGTGGTGGAAGTGCCGTCGCCGGTGTCGGGCAAGGTGCTGAAGCTCGCGGGCGCGGCCGGCGACATCGTCGTCACCGGCACGATGCTCGCGGAATTCGAGATCGACCCGTCGATGCCGCAGCGCGCCGAAGGGCAGGACACGGGGCATCATCACGCCCCGCCGCCTGCCTCTGCAGGAGGGGCTTCAGCCCCGAGCCCTTCGACGACGACGACGAACGCGACCGAAGCCACCCCTGCGAACAACGAAGCGAAACGCGACGACGCCGGCACCGTGGTCGGCGCGATGCAGACCTCCGACGCGGTGCGCAGCGAGGCCGCGGTCGCGGTCGGCGGCGTGAAGGCGATGCCGGCGGTGCGCGCGATGGCGCGCAAGCTCGGCGTGGACCTGTCGCGCGTGCGCGCCACCGGCGCCGACGGCGTGGCGACGATGGACGACGTGAAGCGCGCGGCAGCGGATGGTTCCGCAAAAGCCGGCACTGCCCCTGTGGGAGCGACGCAAGTCGCGACTTCGACCACTACCGCCGGTGCGTCCGTCGCGACTCGCGTCGCTCCCACAAGCGAGGCGCCACAACGCACCCAGCTCTCGGCCAGCGGCAAACCGATGCGCACGCAGCCGCCGGGCGTGTCGGTCAGCGGCCAGCCGGAACAGCTCAAGGGCGTGCGCCGCAACATGGCGCGGGTGATGGCCGACGCGCATGCGAAGGTGGTGCCGACCACGCTCACCGACGACGCCGACATCCATGCCTGGGCGCACGGCAACGACATGACCGCGCGCCTGGTGCGCGCGATCTGCGCCGCCGCGAAGGCGGTGCCCGCGCTCAACGCCTGGTTCGACGGCGACGCGCTCACCCGCACCCTGCATCCGCACGTCGACATCGGCATCGCGGTGGACACCGACGACGGCCTGTTCGTGCCCGCGCTGCGCAACGCCGACATGCTCGACGCGCGCGGCGTGCGCGAAGCCATCGGCCGCCTGCGCACGCAGGTCGAATCGCGCAGCATTCCCGCCAGCGAACTCAGCGGCTACACGATCTCGCTGTCGAACTTCGGCATGTTCGCCGGCCGCTACGCCACGCCGGTGGTGGTGCCGCCCTGCGTCGCGATCGTCGCCGCAGGTCGCGCGCGGCACCAGATCACCCCGGTGATCGGCGGCTTCGAATCGCACAGGGTCATCCCGCTGTCGCTGACCTTCGATCACCGCGCCTGCACCGGCGGCGAAGCGGCGCGCTTCCTGCGCGCGATGCTGGACGATCTCGGATTGCCGAACTGACGCATCGCCGCATCCGTCGGTGGATGTCGGGCAGGCCTTGGGCTCGCCCTGCATTCAACGTCGAACGGCATGCGTTCGACGCCGAAACGCTTCGCAGGAGGGCCTCGTAGGAGGGCCTTCAGGCCCGAGCTTTCGGCTTGCGCGTAAAAGCCAGGAGCTCGGACCTGAAGGCCCTCCTACGAAACCGGCATGCGAAGCCGGCATGCTGATCGCGAACGCGACATGCCGCTGCAATCAATACCTCGAAATCGTCGGGTCGACATCGAGGCTCCACGCATCGATCCCGCCGACGACGTTGTAGAGATCGGCGAACCCCTGCTGCGCGAAATACATCGCGGCCTGCGCGCTGCGGCCGCCGTGATGGCACAGGAACGCGAGCGGCGTGTCCCTCGGCAATGCGAGCAGGCGTTCCAGCCCGCCGTCCTCCAGGCCCACGAACGGCGCGGACACCGCGGCGATCGCGCGTTCGTCGGGCGGGCGCACGTCGACGAGCGTGACATCGCCGGCGCGGGCCCGGGCGTCGGCGTCGGCGACGGAGAGATTGCGGAAGGCCATGCGGGGCTCCTGATGCGTTCGGCGTTGCGTGGCATCATGCCGCGATGACCGACGCTTCCGCCAGCCCGACCGATCGCCTGCATCGCGTGCCGCGCCGTCCGCACGCATGGGCCTGGTGTCTGGCGCTGTCGCAGCTCGCGGTCGTGGCGATCTGGTGGCGCTGGGGCTGGCAGGCCGGCCTGCCGGCGATGGTCGCTTCGCACGCGCCGTTCTGGTGGGGCACGCTGTGGCCGCATTCGCGCCTGTTCGGGCCGGTGCTCAATCGTCTGCCGATCGCGGACCGCGCGGTCTGGCTGACGATCGACGACGGCCCCTCCGACGACACCGTCACGATACTCGACGCGCTGGACGCGCACGGCGCGAAGGCGACGTTCTTCCTGGTCGGCGAACGCGCGGCGCGACGGCCGGAACTCGTGCGCGAGATCCTGCGTCGCGGCCACGACATCGGGAATCACAGCACCACCCATCCGTCGAAGTGGTTCTGGGCGCTGGGGCCGTCGCGCATGCGCCGCGAGATCGCGGACACCCAGCGCATCCTCGGCGAGATCATGCGCATGGAAGGCATGCGCATGGAGGGCATCGGCGCGCCGCCGCGCTGGTTCCGCGCGGTGGTCGGACTCAGCAACCCGTTCGTGCACGCGCCGCTGAAGGCGCACGGCCTCGCCCGCGCCGCATGGAGCGCGCGCGGCTTCGACGGCGTCGCCGGTGACCCGGCGAAGGTCGTCGCGCGCATCGAACGCGGGCTCGCGCCCGGCGCGATCGTGCTGCTGCACGAAGGCGCGGCGCACGGCGGCAATGTCGAGACGATCCGCCTGCTGCTGCAGCGGCTGGACGCGCTGGGCTATCGCACGACGCTGCCGTCGCTCC
>WYBC01000020.1 GCA_011526085.1 Lysobacter sp.
CCGCTCGCATTACCCGCGCGCCTTGCGCTCCCACCCCCCACGGAGTTGTCCATGACCGAATCCACTGCGACGGCGCCCGCGCCGTCCATGCCCCCTGCCGCGCCCGCACCGGCCGCTGTGCCGGCGCCGACCGCGTCCGTCGCGCCGCCTTCCACCGATCCGCAGGCAGAGGCCGTCGCCATCGCCGAGCTGTGTCTGCTCGCCGGTTGCCCCGAACGCACCACCGAGTTCCTCGCCGCGCGCATGAGCGCCGCCCAGGTCCGCCAGGTGTTGCTCCAGGCCCGCGCCGACCAGGTCGAGATCGCCTCGCACCACCTCGCGAACGCGGCGCCTGCGGCGGCAACCACCACCAATCCCGTCCTCGATGCGGTGCGCAAGCGCATCGCATTGACGACCCCGCAAGGAGCCTGAGCCATGCCTGTGCTGCACGAACCCGCCAACCTCGCCGACCTGCTCAAGTACGAAGCCCCGAATCTGTACTCCCGCGACGAAGTCGTCGTCGCCGCGAACCAGACCCTCGCGCTCGGCGCCGTCGTCGGTCGCGTGACCGCCACTCGCGAGATCGTCGCCCTCGATCCCGCCGCGAACGACGGCCGCGAGATCGCCGCCGGTGTCCTGATCGAAGCGGTCACGACGACGGCGACCGAGCGCCGCCGCAGCGTGATCGTCTCGCGTCACGCCATCGTCTTCGGCGGCGCGCTGGTCTTCGCACCCACCCTCACCGCCGAACAGACCGCCGCCGCCCTCGCGCAGCTGGCGGCGCTCGGCGTCCTCGTCCGTCAATTCCCCCAGGTCGCCGCCTCCCATGCTGAATCCCTTCGCTAACCCCGCGTTCTCGATGGCCGCGCTCACCGCCGCCATCAACCTGATTCCGAACCGCTACGGTCGGCTGCAGGAACTGGACCTGTTCCCCGAGAAGCCGGTGCGCTCGCGCCAGATCCTCGTTGAGGAGAAGGCCGGTGTACTGACCCTGCTGCCGACCCGGCCGCCCGGTTCGCCCGGCACGCTTGCCGCGCACGACAAGCGCCGCGTGCGCTCGTTCGTCGCGCCGCACATTCCGCACGACGACGTGGTGCTGCCCGAGGAAGTCTCCGGCCTGCGCGCCTTCGGCTCGGAGACCGAACTCGAATCGGTCGCGGGCGTGATCGCCGAGCGACTGGAGACCATGCGCAACAAGCATGCGATCACCCTGGAGCACCTGCGCATGGGCGCGCTCAAGGGCCAGATCCTCGACTCGGACGGCAGCGTGCTCTACGACCTGTTCGAGGAGTTCCGGATCGCGCAGCAGCACGTGCCCTTCCAGATCGACAACCCGAACAACGGCACCGACGTCAAGCACAAGTGCATCGAGACGTTGGCGCTGATCGAGGAGGGTCTGCTCGGTGAGTTCATGACCGGCGCGCGCGTGCTGTGCTCGCAGGAATTTTTCGCCGCGCTCACCTCGCACAAGGACGTCAAGACCGCCTACGCGCAGTGGCAGCAGGGCGCGGTGCTGATCAACGACGTGCGCAAGGGCTTCAGCTTCGGCGGTCTGGTGTTCGAGGAGTACCGCGGCAAGGCGTCGGACCTGGAAGGCACCGTGCGCCGGTTCATCGCGCCGGGCGAGGCGCACGCCTTCCCGATCGGCACGCTCAACACCTTCGGCACCTACAACGCGCCGGCCGATTTCAACGAGACGGTCAACACGCTGGGCCGGCCGGTGTACGCCAAGCTCGATGCGCGCAAGTTCGAGCGCGGCACCGACCTGCACACGCAGTCCAATCCGCTGCCGATGTGCCTGCGGCCGAGCATGCTGGTCAAGCTCTCGATCAACTGAGGCCCCCCGATGACCACACACGATGGGCAGGCGCCAGCGCCGCCGGCCGGGGATCGCTTTGTCCGCGCGATCGACCGCGTGCTGATCCACGAGGGCGGCGATGCCGACGATCCGCGCGATCCTGGCGGTCGCACGCGGTGGGGCATCAGCCAGCGCACGTATCCGACCCTGGACATCCGCCGGCTCACGCGGACGGAGGCGATCGCGCTGTACCGGCGCGACTTCTGGACGCCGCTGCAGGGCGATGCGTTGCCGCCCGCACTCGCATTCCAGGCGCTCGACGCCGCGGTGAATCACGGCGTCGGCCGCACGGTGCGCTGGCTGCAGCGGTTGGCCGGCGTGCGGATCGACGGGCAACTCGGGCCGGTGACGCTGGCGGCCCTGCGCTCCATTGACGAAGCATCGCTGATCGAGCGCCTGCTCGCGCTGCGTCTGGACCTCTATGCCGAGCACGACCGGTTCGTCGCGTTCGGTCGCGGCTGGACGCGGCGGATCGCCGAGAACCTGCGGTACGCCGCGCGGGATCTGGCGTGAGCAGCCCGCTCGATCCGGCCTTCGAGGCCGCACACGATGCGCTGTTCGCGGTGTTCGGCGAGCCGGCCATCGTGCGCCGGGGTCGCCGGCCGCCGGTGCCGGTGCGCGTGGTGATCACCTACAACGTGGCCGAGTTGGGCGACTACAGCCAGGGCTTCGCCCGCGTCACCACCGTGAAGTTCCGCAATCCCGAGTGGCGACCGCGTGCGGGCGATGTCCTGCATGTCCCCGGCGGACGGTTCCGGATCGAGCGCATCGTCGTCGACGACGGCTTCGTGACCGAAACGGTGCTCCATGGTTAACGCACCGATTCCGTGGGCGATCCTCGAGTTGGTGCAGACGCGCCTGCGCACGGTGCGTCGGGCGAACGACTACCGCACCGACGCCGGTCGCGACGTGCGCCTGGAGCCGGCGCCGTTCGATCCGAACGATGCCCCGCGCCTGACGCTGTATCCGCTGACCTCCGTCTTTCCCGACGATGCGCGCAGTGCCGGCGAACGCGGCTTCACGTTTGTCGTCGAGGCGCTCGTGCCGGTGCGGATCGACAACGCGCAGCAGCGCATCGTCGAGACGATCGCCGACATCGAGGATGCGCTCGACGGCTACGTGCAGGCGCCGCTCGCGCTCCCGCTGCAGTTCCAGGAGTCGGTGCTGCTCGATCGTCCCGATGGCGTTGCGGCGATGGCGGGGCAGGTGCTGTTCGGAACGCGCTACAGACGGGTAGGGCGCCAGTGATGCCGGTGGGCTCAGGGCTCTGTCGGCGGCCACTGCCGCGCAACGTGAACCAGGGCCAGCACCCAGACGATCTGCGCGGTCTCGTCGACCTCGTACACGAGTCGGTAGTTTTCGTGCGGTATCAGCTCGCGTGTGCCCGGCACGAGGCCGGCGCGGCCCATCATCGGAAATCGCGCCAGCGCCGCTGCGGCCTCGCCGAAACGTTCATCCAGCGCCAGCGCCGCCATCGGCGCGTCTTCGCAAACGGTCTCGAAGATGGCGAGGCGATCCTGACGGGCGGCGTCGCTCCAGCGGACCTTCACGCTCAAGCGCCGGCCTGGCGCCGCACGGCATCGCGGCGCGCCGCGAACTCAGCCTCGACGGTCTCGTCCGAGGCATGCCGACCTTCGGCGATCTGCGCGCGGGCGCGTTCGACCTTGTCCTGCACGAAGGCCTCGTATGCCTGGCGTTGCTGCCGGCTGCGGACGTACTCGCGCATGAGTTCGCGGACGACTTGGGAGGCCGGTCGGTGCTCGGCTTCGGTCGCCGCCATGAAGGCATCGCGCAGTTCCGCTTCGAGCTTCAACGTGAACACGGTGGCTTTGGTCATGGCCAAGGCTCCAGAAAGGTACTAACGTCGTATGCACAATAACATGACGGGGCGGCCGTGAGTACCGGTCGCCCCCCGTCCGGCGGCGCGTTCGCGTTGCACGCCGATCTCGACGGCCTGCTGTCCGCCTCCCGCAATCTGAGCGCGCTGGCCTCGCACCTGCCGACCCTGCACGCGCGCGCGATCGGCACTTTGGCGCGGCGTCTGCCGGTGCAGGCCCGCCGCGACATCCAGGCCGAGTACCAGATCGGCGCGCGCCGCATCACGCAAGACCTGTCATCGCGCGCCACCGACGAGGGCGTGCGCCTGGTGGGGCGCTTCCGTGGCATCGGTCTGCGGAATTTCGCGGCACGCCAGACGGCGCGCGGTGTCACCGCCGCCATTTTTCGCGGCAAACGCAGCCTGCGCGAGCACGCCTTCCTCGGCGTGGGCGTGAATCGCAACGCGCAGGTGTTCCGCCGCGAAGGCCCCAAACGCCCGATGCAGCAGGGCCGCTATGCCGGCAAGCGCCGCCAACCGCTGGTCTCCGAGTACGGCGCCACCGCCGCGCAAATGCTCGCCAAAGGCCGCCGCCCCGAACGGTTGGTCGATTACGCCCGTGGCGTGCTCGCCGCCGAGTCCGAACGTCTCCTGCGGCTCGCCGCCGGGGCGTCCGCCCCTTCTTTCCCCAACGCGCCACGCACATGAAAACCATCCGCCTGTACCACCCGCACACCCACGAAGGCATCGCCTACGACCCGCCGCCCGAAGGCATCGAACTCATCGTCAACGACGCCGATGCCGCCGTGCTCGAGGCGTGGGGTCTGACCACGCCGCCGCCCGCGCTCGCGGACGCAACGACCGCACCCGCTGCGGATGCGCCCGTCGCCGACGCGCCGCTCACCGACGCGGTGGTGGTCGATGCGACCCCGCCGCGCCACGACCGCCGCGCGCGCGTCGCGGTCGATCTTTCCTCCACCGAACCGGCCGTCGACACGACGACCAGGAGCGCGTAATGCAGGACTTTTCGTTCCAGGGAAAACTCTATCTGGGCAACCGCCTGCCCGGCGGCCGGCCCGGCGCGCTGCGCTGGGTCGGCGATGCCCCCAAGTGCGATCTCACGCTCAAGACCGAAACGGAAACGCGCAAGGAGAGCTACTCGGGCAATCGCCTGACCTCGGCCGTGCTGCAGAAGGGCAAGGAGGCCGAACTCACCGTCGCGATCAACTGGGCGGATATCGACAACCTGCTGCTCGGTCTGTACGCGAGCAAGGCGTCCATCGCCGCCGGCACGGTGACGGGAGAGGCGTTTCCGGCGGGGATTGCGACGAACGACGTGATCGCGCTCGATCACACCACGATCAGCCAGTTCGTGTTGACCGACGGCAACGCCGCGCCGGCCACGCTGGTGGCGAACACCCACTACCGGATCGAGAGCGTGCGCGCGGGCCTGATCAAGCTGCTGAACCTCGCGGCGTTCACCCAGCCGCTGCGCGCGGCCTATCGCTATGGCGCACGCACCAGCGTGGCGATGCTCACCACCTCGGCGCCCGAACGTTTCCTGTATCTGGACGGCACCAATTCGCTCGACAACGCGCCGGTGCAGGTGCGCCTGTACCGGGTGCAGTTCAATCCGGTGAGCAACCTCGGCCTGATTCACGAGTCGTTCGGCCAGTTCGAGCTGACCGCCTCGGTGCTGTTCGATGCCGAAGCGGCGGCCGACCCACTGCTCGGCGGCTTCGGCCGACTCGATCTGCCGGAGGTCGCGTGATGGCCACGAAACTGCCCGCCGCGCCTGCGCCCGAGACCGCCGCCGCGGACGATCTGGCGATCCTGCATCCGGATCGCACGCTCGTGCTCGGCGGTCGCACGATCGTGCTCCGCGAGTACGGCTTCTTCGAGGGACTGGATGTCGCCGATCGCGCGGCCGGCTTCATCGCCGATCTGATCGCCGCGAGCGACGACGGTGCGCTGCGGTACGCGCAGGTGCGCCGACTGTTCGGCCGCCACCGTGCGGTGATTCCCGCGATCGCGGCGCAGGCCGGCGATGTCGATGTGCCGTGGCTGGAAGCGCTGTCGTCGGACGAACTGGAGCTGTATCTGGCGACCTGGTTCGCGGTCAACGCCGCTTTTTTCGTGCGCGAGGTGCTGGCGGAACTGCGCGAGGCCCAACTGCTCGCGGCCGGCGCCTCCGCTGGGGCGATCTCTTCGCCCGACTCGCCGCCGCCGGCTACGGCGACCTCGTCCGACTCGGCCGCATGACCGAGCGCCAGCTCCTCGCGACCTTCGAGGCCGTCGACCGTGGCGAACGCCACCGCCGCGCGGACTTCATCGAAGACGTGGCCACCGCCGTGTGGGGCGGGGAGGCCGCCGAGGCGCGCGTGAAGTCCCTGCGCGGTCGTCTGTGAACCGAGCGCCGTAAATCGATCCCGATGAATCAGGATTTCGTCCTCAACTTCAAGGTTCGCGGCGACTCGGCGCAGGCCGAGACCAGTCTCGGCCGACTGGAGACCGCACTGGTCCAGGTCGACCGTGCGCTCGGTCAGGTGCGCGCCGCCGGCCGGGCGGTGACCGTCGATGCGCAGACGGCGCCCGTGCTCGCCGCGCAGCGCGCGATCACTGCCGAGGTCGAGCGACGCACCCGCCTGGAAGCCGACGCCGCAGCCCGCAACGCTGCCGCCTTGCGCCAGCAGGCGGCCGAGCAGGCGCGCATCGCCGAGCGGCGCGCCGCGTCCACCGCCGTATTCAGCGCGGCGACGCCGGAGCAGTTGCGCACACCGGCCGAGCGTACCGCCGCCCTGGGTCAGGCCCAGGCGCTGCGCCGGGACGCCGAACTGCGGATGCTGGAGATCAATCGCCGCGCCGACGCGCTGGAAGCGCGGCTGGCGACGACGCGGACCGGGCTCGCCACCGCGACCGTCACCGCCGCGCGTGCGACCGACGTCGGTCGCCGGGCCGTGGACCAGTACGGAATCTCCGTCGGACAGACCCGGCAGGCGATGCGCCAGCTACCGGCGCAGATCACCGATATCTTCACCTCGCTGGCC
>WYBC01000002.1:0-80000 GCA_011526085.1 Lysobacter sp.
GGGGGGGCCGCCACGCGCCGCCGCGGGTGGACCGGGGGGGGCTTGCGGACGCGTCGCGGGCCGCCCCCAGCAGGCGGCCGCCCGTCTTTGTCGGATCGGCGCGGGTCCGATCAGAACTTCGCGCGCAGGGTCACGCCGTAGCTGCGGTCGGCGCCGGCGATCACGGTCGGAATGCCGAACAGCAGGCCGGTGTTGCCGGCATCGGTCAGGTATTCCTTGTCCGCGAGGTTGTTGCCCCACACGCCCACTTCCCAATGGTCAGCGAAGCGCCAGCCGGCGCGCAGGTTGAACAGGCCGTAGCCGTCCTGTTCGATGCCCGGCTGGTTTTCGTCCTCGAAATACACGTGGCCGCGCCAGTTGTAGCTCGGGCGCAGGTACAGGCTGTCGCCGTTCTGCAGCGGAATGCTCCAGTCCAGGCCGAGCGAGAACGATTGCTTCGGCGTCATCCGGAAGCGGTTGCCGGCGAGTTCTTGGTAGGTCCCGTTGTCGTCGAAGGCGTTGAAGCCGCCGTCGATGTAACCGTAGTTGAGCCAGCCGTTGACGTTGTCGCTGAAACGGCCGAACAGCGAAGCCTCGAAGCCCAACGCATGCGCGCGGCCGGCGTTGGTGGTGACGAAGAACGGCGGGGGGGTATCGTTCTGCACCGAAGCCTGGAAGTTGTTGTAGTCGTAATAGAACAGCGACAGGTCGTAGACGAAGCGGCCATCTGCGGCCGAACCCTTCATGCCCAGTTCGTAACTCCACACGATTTCCGCAGGCACGTCTTCCGTCCCGGTGTCGCTGACGTTGATCATGTTCGGACGGCGACCGCGCGAGACGCTGGCGTAGGTGTTGATGGTGTCGGAGAGCTTGTAGCCGAGGACGGCGCGGCCGACCCAGGAGTTGAAGCTGTCGCTAGCGCTGAGGCGACCGGCGGTGGCCGGGAACAGGAGGTTGTTGCAGGGCGGTGCGCCGCAGGCCGGGGTGCCGCGGCCGGAGAGCAGGAAGCCCAGGCTCGACGCATTGCCGCCGCGCGAGAAATAACCGTATTCCACCGATTCGTGCGAGCCGCGCAGGCCGAGCGTGAGCGACCACTGGTCGTTGAACTGCCAGGTGCCGTCGGCGAACAGTTCGATCGCGCGGACATCGACATCGTTGCCGAAAGTTTCGCGATGATCGGGGTTCAGCGGGATCGCGAGGAAACCGGCCGGATTCGTCGGCGTGGGCGCGACCATGCCCGGTACCGGCAGCCAGGTCGAGACCACCGATGTATTCGGGGTCGCGTTCGGATTCAGCAGCGGCACGATCGGGAAGTAGAGATTGGCCAGCGCCGGGCCCAGCAGCGCAGCGGTGTTGGCGTTGATCTGCGGCGACAGCAGCGCGTACAGCTGGCGCTCGTCGGCCTGGTAATCGAGTTCGCGGTCGGAGGTCTCGTCGAAATACGAGCCGCCGACGAAACCGGTGAAATTGCCGCCGTTGTCGAAATTGAAACGCACTTCCTGGCTGAACTGACGGCCGTCGGCGCGTTCGTCGAATTCGATCAGATCGGCCTGCGAACCGTCGGAGTCGAACTTGTCGAGGCCTTCGTATCTGCGCCAGCCGGTGATCGTCGACAGCGTCCAGTTCTCGCTCAGGATGAAGTCGCCGAGCGCGGTGACGCCGTAGACCTCGCGGTCGGTGCCGAGATCGTCGCCGCGCTGCGAATTCGCGGTGTAGGGATCGAGGCTGCCCTGCAGGTTCGGAATCACCTGGCTGCGGAAGCCGGTGCCGGGCGGCGTGTCCTTCTGATAGTTGAGGATCACGTCGATCCCGTTGTGCTCGCCGATGTCGAAGTGCAGCGAACCGCGCAGCGCGCGGGTGTCCTTGCCCTGCAGCGTGCCGCCGTCGAGGTTTTCGATGAAGCCGTCGCGGGTTTCGTAGAAGGCGGCGATGCGACCCTGCACGTTCTCGCCGAGATCGGTGTTGTAGTGGCCGGTGAAGCGGCGCTGGTCGTGACTGCCGGCGCCCAGCTCGAAGCCGGCGGACGTACCGGTGCGGGCCTTGTTCTGGATCAGGTGGATCGCGCCGGTTTCGGCGGCGCGGCCGAACAGCGTGCCCTGCGGGCCGCGCAGCACTTCCACGCGCTCCATGTCGAACATTTCAACCGACGAACCGCGCGAGCGGCTGATCGAGACGCCATCCTGGAACACCGAGATGCGCGGCTCCTGGGTCGGATCGTCGAGATCGGCGGTGATGCCGCGGATCGAGATGCTCGGATTGCTCACGCTCTGCGTCTGCACTTCCAGGCCCGGGACCAGATTGCCGAGATCGCCGTAATCCTGGATGCCCTGCGCCTGCAGGAACTCGCCCGAATAGGCGTTGATCGCGATCGGCACATCCTCGATCTGCTGTTCGCGCTTCTGCGCGGTGACGATGATGCGGTCCAGATCGCCGGCGCCATCCGGCGCGGGAGCCTGCGTCGCGTCCTGTGCGAGGGCGGGCAGGGTGGCGCTGGCGGCCAGGGCGGCCGCGAGGGCCAGCGACAGGTGATCGCGGCGCATCTGCCGCATCGCGTGGGCGTTTCGGAACATGTGAAGCACTCTCCATGAGGATTGGGATGATGCGGCACCGGGGTTCCCCCTCCCGGGTGCCGCCGGGCCATACCGGCTGCGGGTCCTTTATACCGCACGGACATGTCGGGAAGCCGCTCCGGTACAATGGCGGCCCGCTCCTCCTCGGCGCCGCCACCGCGGCCCGCCCACGCCGCCGTGTATTCCCGCAGCAGTGAACCCGTCCGTTTCGAACGCGATTGCGACGCCGTCCTGGTGCCGCAGGGCGAGGCCGTGACCATGCCCGCCGGCAGCGTCGGCTACATCACCCAGGCGCTCGGCGGCAGCTGGACGGTCTTCGTCGAAGGCAACCTGATGCGGATCGCGGGCAAGGACGCCGACGCCATCGGCAAGGAGCCACCGGCGCCGATCGAATTGCCCGAGGGCGCCAGCGACGACGAGGTCGAGAAGCTGGTCTGGGCGCAGTTGCGCACCTGCTTCGACCCGGAAATCCCGATCAATATCGTCGACCTCGGCCTGGTCTACGAAGCAGCGGTGGTTCGCCGCGAAGACGGCGAGCGCCGGATCGAGGTCCGCATGACCCTGACCGCGCCGGCCTGCGGCATGGGCGAGATCCTGGTCGAGGACGTGCGCGGCAAGCTCGAGCGCATTCCCACGGTCGCCGAGGCGGATGTCGAGCTGGTGTTCGACCCGCCGTGGAGCCGCAGCATGATGTCCGAGGTCGCCCGCCTCGAAACCGGGATGTTCTGAGCCGGCCACGCCGGACGACGTTCTCCTCTGCCGGTCTCACCGCTGCCGCGCCCTCGCGGCGCCGCCACTCCGTCCGCATCCGTCCTGCCGGCCGCGTCGGTTTGCGCAAACGTTTGCGGCGACCGCAACATCGGCGGCGCCCGCGCCCGCCCGAGGCCTCGAAAAGCTGCGAAGCGCATCACGGAGCATCGCGTCGAAATGGCGAAATAATCGCCAGAAGACCGCCGAACGTTTGAATTTCGCAGACGTTGTTGACGCTGAACGGCCGTTCAGCTTAGTGTCGGACCGCCTTCCGTCCATCGACGGACCGAAGGCCTCCGTTCCGAATCGCTTTTTCGATCGTGCTCGATTTCACGCAAGCCTCGGGGGCCGTGAAGTCGCGGGCGGCTTTGTCGATTCGGCACGGAACGTTCGAGCGAATGTCGTGACATCCACCGCAACACGAAGCGTTTCCAACTTTTTTCAGGGAGAGCATCAAAAGTGAATCGTTTTTGTCAGTTGAGTGTATTGGCCGGCGCGACTGCGCTGGCATTGTTCGCCAGCGAAGCGTCCGCCGCGGTCCGCAGCGATCTGCAGCAGCAGGACGTCGCCGCCATCGCGCGCCAGAACAGCGTGGTCGCCAAGGCGGGTCTCGTGGGCACGACCCATGCGCGCCACGCCCAGGCCCTCGGCCTGGACGCCGACTCGCGCCTGTTCCTGCTGGACCGCAAGACCAGCCTCGGCGTGCGCAACCACCGTTACCAGCAGACTTTCCGCGGCCTGCCGATCTTCGGCGAGCACGTCATCGTCAATGAGGACGAGAGCGGCAACCTGCGCACGCTGTTCGGCCGCAAGGTCGACGGTCTCGCGTCCGAGATTCCGGCCGGTCGCCCGCGCCTGAACGCCAATCGCGCCCTCGCCGTCGGCAAGAGCGCCGGCCTCGGTACGCGACAGGGCTTCATGCGCACCAGTGGTGAGAAGGCCGAACTGATGATCCACATCGACGACGCCGGCCGCGCGCGCAAGGCCTATGTCGTGTCGTACTTCGCCGACACCCTGCGCGGCGGCTCGCCGACGCGTCCGACCGTGATCGTCGACGCCGAAACCGGTCGTGTCCTCAAGCAGTGGGACAACCTGCAGCACGCCCTCGTCGGCACCGGACCCGGCGGCAACGCCAAGACCGGCCAGTACGAATACGGCACCACCTACGGCAAGATGGACGTGACCCAGTCGGGCACCACGTGCACGATGAACAACACCAACGTGAAGACCGTGAACCTCAACGGCGGCACGTCCGGCAGCACGGCGTTCTCGTACACCTGCCCGCGCAACACCGTGAAGACGATCAACGGCGCGTACTCGCCGCTCAACGACGCGCACTATTTCGGCGGCGTGATCTTCAACATGTACAACGCCTACATCGGCAAGCCGCCGCTGACCTTCCAGCTGGTGATGAAGGTGCACTACAGCACGAGCTACGAAAACGCCTTCTGGGACGGTTCGGCGATGACCTTCGGCGATGGCGCCAGCACGTTCTATCCGCTGGTCAGCCTCGATGTGGCCTCGCACGAGGTCTCGCACGGTTTCACCTCGCAGAACTCGAACCTGACCTACTCCGGGCAGTCGGGCGGCATCAACGAAGCGTATTCCGACATCGCCGGCGAAGCGGCCGAGTACTACATGAAGGGCACCAACGACTTCCTCGTCGGCGCCGACATCTTCAAGGCGACCGGCGCGCTGCGCTACATGGCGAATCCGCCGCAGGATGGTCGTTCGATCGGCAACGCCGCGAACTACACCGCCGGCATGGACGTGCACTACTCGTCGGGCGTGTACAACAAGGCGTTCTACACGCTGGCGACCACCGCCGGCTGGAACACGCAGAAGGCGTTCCAGGTCTTCGCCCGCGCCAATGACCTGTACTGGACCGCGAGCACCGACTTCAACCAGGGCGCGTGCGGCGTGCAGACGGCGGCCTCCGATCTGGGCTACACCGTCGCCAACGTCACCTCGGCCTTCAGTGCGGTCGGCGTGGCCTGTGGCGGCGGCGGTGGCACCGGCACGGTGGTCCTCAACGTGGCGCTGCCTGCGGTCGCGAAGAACGCGTACTCCAGCAATTACACCGTGACCATCCCCAGCGGTACGACGAAGCTGGTCGTGACCACCTCGGGCGGCAGCGGCGATGCGGATCTGTACGTGCGCCTCAATGCCGTTCCGACCACGACCAGCTACACCTGCCGTTCCAACGGCAGCACCAACACGGAAACCTGCACCATCAACAACCCGACCGTGGGCGGCACGTACAACATCCGTGCGTACGCTTACGCGGCGTTCTCGGGCGCGACCCTGAAGGCGACGCGTACGCCGTAAACGGGCGTCCGATGTCCCTTCCCGCGACGCGGCATCGCTTCGCGGACGAGTGAACCGGGGCCCCGGTGCAAGCCGGGGCCTTTTCCGGTGGCCGGGCAGGGCGATCGACCGGCGCCGCTTCCGCAATCGCGCATCCCGGGAGCCCCCATCGCGCCCGCGCGTGGCGCGGAATCGTGCTGCGCCGCACAAGAATACGTATTCATGCGTTCATCATCTGCGTACGAACGTGAATTCGGTCACGTCTCCGGCCGGGGAAATCGCGATTTCCTTGACGGCGTGCCCCGTGTGGCACGACAGACGCACGTCTGAGAGGGTCAACAGTTGACGCAAAGCGTCAGTTCCGCTTAGGGTCCATTCAGTCGCCCGTCAGGGGGCTGAGCAGGGCGACGCCACAGGGGCATGCCTTTCACCGACCGGTGCCGCCAGGGCCCGGCCGGGCCCGGAAGCGTGTGTGCCGGTGGAATGCGGGGGCAACCGCATGCAGGGTTTCACCAGGAAGTGCGGCTACATCAACGTGCAGTATGGCTTTCCAACTCACATCGCATCATCAGGGAGAGAAGTTGTGAATCGATACGGTTATCTGAATGTTCTGGCCAGTGCGACCGCGCTGGCGCTGTTCGCCACCGGCGCCTCCGCGGCCACCCGGTCCGATCTGCATCGCAACGACATGGCCAGCGCGAAGCGGGTCAACGCGTCGATCGCGGCCGACGGCAGCGCCGAGATGGTGCACACCCGCCATGCCCGCGCGCTCGGCCTGGACGCCGACTCGCGCCTGTTCCTGCTGGATCGCAAGACCAGCCTCGGCGTGCGCAACCACCGTTACCAGCAGACCTTCCGCGGCCTGCCGATCTTCGGTGAACACGTCATCGTCAACGAGGACGAGAGCGGCAACCTGCGCACCCTGTTCGGCCGCAAGGTCGACGGGCTCGCATCGGAAATCCCGGCCGGTCGTCCGCGCCTGAATACCAATCGCGCCCTCGCCGTCGGCAAGAGCGCCGGCCTCGGCACCCGCGTCGGCTTCATGCGCACGCGCGACGAGAAGGCCGAACTGATGATCCACATCGACGACGCCGGCCGCGCACGCAAGGCCTACGTCGTGTCGTACTTCGCCGACACCCTGCGCGGCGGCTCGCCGACGCGTCCGACCGTGATCGTCGATGCCGAGACCGGTCGTGTCCTCAAGCAGTGGGACAACCTGCAGCACGCCCTCGTCGGCACCGGCCCCGGCGGCAACGCCAAGACCGGCCAGTACGAATACGGCACCAACTACGGGTTCCTCGACGTGGCCCAGTCGGGCACCACGTGCACGATGAACAACACCAACGTGAAGACCGTGAATCTCAACGGCGGCACGTCCGGCACCACCGCGTTCTCGTACACCTGCCCGCGCAACACCGTGAAGACGATCAACGGCGCATACTCGCCGCTGAACGACGCCCACTACTTCGGCGGCGTGATCTACAACATGTACCAGGCCTACATGGGCCAGGCGCCGTTGACCTTCCAGCTGACGATGCGCGTGCACTACAGCACGAGCTACGAAAACGCCTTCTGGGACGGTTCGGCGATGACCTTCGGCGATGGCGCCAGCACGTTCTATCCGCTGGTCAGCCTCGACGTGGCCGCGCACGAAGTCTCGCACGGCTACACCTCGCAGAACTCGAACCTGACCTATTCCGGCCAGTCGGGCGGCATCAACGAAGCGTATTCCGACATCGCCGGCGAAGCGGCCGAGTACTACATGAAGGGCACCAACGACTTCCTCGTCGGCGCCGACATCTTCAAGGCGACCGGTGCGCTGCGTTACATGGCGAATCCGCCGCAGGACGGCCGTTCGATCGGTCATGCCTCGAACTACACCTCGGGCATGGACGTGCATTACTCGTCGGGCGTGTACAACAAGGCGTTCTACACGCTGGCGACCACCGCCGGCTGGAACACGCAGAAGGCGTTCCAGGTCTTCGCCCGCGCCAACGATCTGTACTGGACCGCGAGCACCGACTTCAACCAGGGCGCGTGCGGCGTGCAGACGGCGGCCTCCGATCTGGGCTTCACCGTCGCGAACGTGACTGCCGCCTTCACCGCGGTCGGCGTGAGCTGCGGTGGCACCACGCCTCCGCCGGTCACCACCCCGCTGACCAACGGCGTGCCGGTCACCGGGCAGGGCGCCACCAGCGGCAACTCGCTGAACTACACGCTGGTCGTGCCCGCGGGCGCCACCAATCTGACGTTCACGACCTCCGGCGGTACCGGCGATGCCGACATGTACGTGAAATTCGGCAGCGCGCCGACCGACACGGTCTACGACTGCCGTCCGTACACCGGCGGCAATGCCGAAACCTGCACCTTCGCCACGCCGTCGGCCGGCACCTACTACGTCCGCCTGAAGGCCTACTCGACCTTCTCCGGCGTCAGCCTGGTCGGCAGCTACACCACCGGTGGCGGTGGCGGCGGTGCGCAGACGTACACCAACACCACCGACTACACGATCAGCGACAACGCCACGGTCAGCAGCCCGATCACCGTCTCCGGTCGTACCGGCAACGGCTCGGCCGCGACGCCGGTGGCGGTGAACATCGTCCACACCTACAAGGGTGACCTGGTGGTCGACCTCGTGGCGCCGGACGGCAGCGTGTACAACCTGCACAACCGCTCGGGCGGCAGCACCGACAACATCATCCAGACCTACACGGTGAATCTGTCGAGCGAAGCCCTGAACGGCACCTGGAATCTCCGGGTCCGCGATGCGGCTGCCGGCGACGTGGGTTACATCAACAGCTGGAGCGTGACGTTCTGATCCGCTTCCGCGACCCCTCCCCGCCGATGGCGGGGAGGGGTTCGCTTTTGTGGGATGTACGACATTTTTTCTACGGCAAGAGAGATATTCCGGACGATATGCGCAACAGAACGACGACGATGATGCTGACGATGCTCGCGTTCTCGATCGGCCAGGCGATGGCCGCGGGGAACGGCGGAACGAATGGCGACATGACGGGCGAGTGCCGCGGCGACGATGCCGCCTGCCTCGACACCGTGCAGGTCACCGCCACCAAACGCCCCGAATCCACGCTCGACGTGCCGGCGGCCACCACCATCGTCGGCGGCGCGCGCCTGCGCGAGACCGCGCCGCAGACGCCGATGGACGCGCTGCATGGCGAAGTCGGCACCTTCGTGCAGCAGACCACGCCGGGGCAGGGCGTGGTGATCGTGCGCGGGCTGAAGGGCTCGGAAGTGCTGCATCTCGTCGATGGTTTCCGCCTCAACAACGCGATCTTCCGCAACGCGCCCAACCAGTACATCGCGCTGGTCGACGGCCAGAGCCTGGACCGCATCGAAGTGGTGCGCGGCCCCTCCAGCACGCTGTACGGCGGCGACGCCATGGGCGGCGTGGTGCAGATGCTCACGCCCGAACTGCGCTTCGGCGGTAGCGACTGGCAGTGGAACGGCGGGCTCCGCGCGATCGCCGGCAGCGCCGACGATTCGCTGATCGGTCGCGCCGAACTGTCGGGCGGCCGCGAGGGCATGGGCTTCTCGCTCGGCATCACGTCGCAGGAAGTGAACGACCTGCGTTCCGGCGACGGCGAAACCCGCCCGTTCACCGGCTTCACGCAGCGCAGCGCCGATTTCAAGTGGCAGGGCGACATCGCGCCGGGCCACGAACTGATGTTCAGCCTCCAGTATTCGCAGCAGCCGCGCACGCCGCGGCACGACGCGCTGGTGCCCGGTTTCGGGCAGACCGCGCCCGAGAACGCGATCTTCTTCTTCGAGCCGCAGGAGCGCCGCTTCGCGCAACTGCGCTGGCGCATCGATGCGCCGAATGCGCTGTTCGACGACGGCGAACTGCATCTCGGCCGCCAGATCATCGTCGACGATCGCCGCACCCAAGCGACCGGCACGCCGAATCTGGAGCGCGAATACAACCGGGATACCAATACCGGCATCTCCGGCCAGTTCGGCAAGAGCCTCGGCAGCGAACACCACCTCAGCTACGGCTTCGAGTTCTATCGCGACGTGGTCGATTCCGCCAAGACCCGCGTCAACGTGAACACCGGCGCCTTCAGCGTGCGCGCGCCGCGGTTCCCCGACGGTTCGACGATGCGCAACTGGGCGGTCTACGTCGGCGACGACTGGCGCCGCGGCCGTTTCGATCTCAACACCGGTCTGCGCTACAGCAAGTTCGACATCGAAATCCCCGCGGGCGCCGGCACGCCGGGCGTGTCGCTGTCGCCGGACGATCTCACCGGCAACATCGGCATGGCCTTCGAACTGTCGGAGTCGGCCCGCATCGTCGCCAATCTCGGCCGCGGTTTCCGCGCGCCGAACATCTTCGATCTCGGCGTGTTCGGCCCGCGTCCGGGCAACCGATTCAGTTCGCCGAACCCCAACCTCAAGCCCGAGAACGTGGTCAGCATCGACGCCGGCCTCAAGTTCGGCGGCGAGCGTTTCAGCGGCGAGATCATCGCGTTCCGCTCGGAGTATCGCGACAAGATCACCAGCGTGCTCACCGGCAATGTCGTCGACGGCGCGCTGGAAGTGCAGAACCGCAACGTGACCCGGCTCGACCTGTGGGGCATCGAGGCCGGCGCGCGTTACCGCATGCCTTCGCCGGATCTCGAACTCTACGCCACCGCCACCTACACCCGCGGCGACGAAGACACCGACACCGGCACCATGCCAGCGGATCGCGTGCCGCCGTTGTTCGGCAAGCTCGGCGCGCGCTGGCAGTTGCGCGACACCCTGAGCCTCGAGGGCTACGGCCTGTACGCCGCGGGGCAGGATCGCCTGAGCGCGCGCGATCTGGTCGATCCGCGCGTCAATCCGAACGGCACCGCCGGCTGGGGCACGCTCAACGCCCGCGTGTCCTGGCGCGCGCTGCCGGCGCTGGAACTGTCGCTGCGCGCCGAGAATCTCGCCGACAAGCACTATCGCGAACACGGCTCGGGTCTCGACGAGCCGGGTCGCAACTTCATTCTCACCGCCGATTACCGTTTCTGAGGTCGCCCATCGCATGCGCCATTGCATTTCGTCTCCGCTGATCCGTTCCTTCGCGCTTGCGGCCGTCGTCGCGGGCGGCGCTTTCGCCTTCGCGCCTATGCCCGCGGTCGCGCAGTCCGAAGAAGCGCTGCCGACCATGCCCGAACCGACCCGCCTGGACGTGAGCTTCAAGCTGCCGGCCGGGCAGGCGATCCGGGTCGACAACGCCTACGGCAGCGTCTACATGCGCTTCGGTGGCTATGAAGACCAGCTCGACATCCGCGCCACCATCCAGCAACCGAAGGACGCGGCCGAATTCACCTTCCAGCCGGGCGCGCGGGAGGGCCGTTTCGTGGTCGTGCCGACGCTGCCCGAAGGCGCTGCGCTGGCCGAGGGCCAGCGCGTCGATCTGGTGCTGTACGTGCCGAAGGGACATCCGGTGACGGTGCGCACCGGTTTCGGCGTCATCGAAAGCCGCGGGGTCAAGAGCGATCTCGACCTGACCACCGCGTCCGGCGACATCGCGGTGCGCGGCACCGACGGCACGCTGCAGGCGCAGAGCGGCGAGGGCCGCATCGAAGTCACCCTGGAGGACGGCGCGCGTCCCGGTTCGATGCAGCGCCTGGCCAGCCGCACCGGCGTGGTCTCGGTGAACGTCAGCGACAAGCTCGACGCCGAGGTGACCCTGTCGACCTCGCAGCAGTTCGCGACCGATTACTCCCTGGACGTGCGCCATCTCGACGGCCAGGAACCGAACAAGCGCGCGACCGCCGTGGTCGGTTCGCCCAAGCCGGGCAAGCAGAAGGCGGAGGTCGTGCTCGAAAGTCTGGGCGGGGAAGTGCGCCTGCAACGCAAGGGCGTCTTCGTCGATCCCGAATAAGCGGCATCCGATCGCGGCCGCCGTGCGGGACGCACGGCGACGCGACGAGATGGCGCATGTGGTGCCGTAGTTGTGTTGTTTCGAAATCTTCGTTCGGGATGTTGCATCGAACGAATCTGTTGCATTCCCATCCAAGCGTTGAGGACTCAGCAATGAAACCAGTGACATTCAAGGGCGCGTTGAAAGCGGCGGCGATCATGCTGCTGCTGCCGTGCGCCGCGATGGCCGCGCCGCCCACGCGCGATGAAGCCAAGAATCCGGGTCGGCCGCAGATCGGTCAGCCGGTGACGCCGCACAGCGTCAATGTCGACCTTCGCAATCTGCCGAAGGCGAAGCCGTGGACGCCCGGCATGGGCATCCGCGAAGCCCACCGCCGCCAGTACCGTCCGATCGGCAGCGTGCTGCCGCACGCGCCGGCCAGCAAGGCGACCGCGGTCGATCGCCTGCCCGAACTGCAGGACATGTGGGACAAGAGCCCGAACGGGCGCCGCGCCAAGGCGGCGATCACCAGCCGCGTCAGCATCAACAACCCGAACACCGGCGTCAGCCCCGGCGACCCGGTGGTCGAAGTCGGCGCCAACCACGTGATCTATGCGGTCAATGGTTCGTCGACCACGTTCAAGGTCTACGACAAGGCCGGCACCCTGATTTCGGGCCCGACCTCGTTCGGCTCGCTCGCTGGCTCGGTCACCGCCTGCGCCACCGATCGCGGCGATCCGCTGGTGCATTACGATCGTCAGGCCGGCCGCTGGTTCATGCTCACGATGGGCAACTCGAACATGTGCACCTTCGTGTCGAAGACCTCCGATCCGGTGACCGGCGGCTGGTGGGTGTACAACTACGCCACCCCGACGATGCCCGACTACCCGCACTGCGGCATCTGGAACGACGCCTACGTCTGCGCTTCCAACGAAGGCAACGCCCAGGTCACGCTGTACGCGTTCGACCGCGCGAACATGCTCAACGGCGCCACCGCGCGTCCGGCGCAGCGTTTCCAGACGGTCAGCAAGCTGCCGGGCTACGGCTTCCAGATCCTGACCCCGTCGACCTTCTACGGCACCGCCGCCGCTCCGGCCGGTCGCAAGCAGATCATCGCGCGTCACCGCGACGACGAAGCGCATGACGGCACCAGCGCCAACGCCAGCCAGGACTTCATCGAGCTGTTCGAACTGAACCTCGACTGGAACACCCCGGCGAACAGCAGCATCGCCACGCTGCCGCGCGTCGCGATCACCGAGTTCAACAGTTGGTTCACCAACTACTCGACGTTCGCCACCGTGCCGCAGCCGGGTTCGACCTCGAAGCTCGACCCGATCCGCGAAGTGCTGCTGAACCAGCTCGTGTACCGCAACATGGGGACGCACGAAGCCATCGTCGGCACCCTGGCGACCAACCAGAACGCCGCCCGCACCGGCACCGTGGTCGACTCCGGCGTGCGCTGGTTCGAGCTGCGCCGCGTGGGTTCCGGCAACTGGACGCTGCACCAGGAAGGCACGTTCAGCCCGGGCGACACCAGCACCCATCACCTGATGGGTACGGCCGCCATGGACAAGTTCGGCAACATCGCGCTGGGTTACAACGTCACCAAAACCACCGCGACGACCAAGTTCCCGACCCTCGGCTACACCGGCCGCACCGCTGCCGACCCGGCCGGCGTGATGTCGCTGGGCGAAAATGAAGTCGCGATCGGCGCCGCGGTCGAAACCTCGGGCCGCTGGGGCGACTACTACCAGATGACCGTGGACCCGGTCGACGACTGCACCTTCTGGTTCGTCGGCATGTACCGTCCGTCCGGCAGCTGGCAGACCCGCATCCAGGACTTCAAGTTCCCGGCCTGCGGCGGTACGCCGACGTACTCGATCTCCGGCACCATCACCACCAGCGCCGGCGCCGGCATCAACGGCGTGAGCGTCAGCAACGGCAGCACCAGCACGACGACGAACGCCAGCGGCGCCTACACGCTCTCGGGCGTGGTCAACGGCACCTACACGCTGACCCCGTCGCTGAGCGGCTACACCTTCTCGCCGGCCACCCGCAGCGTCACCGTCAGCAGTGCGAACGTCACCGGCCAGAACTTCACCGGTACGCCGCCCGCCAACGTGCCGCCGGTCGCGAACTTCACGTTCACCACCAGCGGTCTGACCGCCACGTTCACCGATACGTCCACCGACAGCGACGGCACCATCGCGTCGCGCAGCTGGAACTTCGGCGACGGCACCACCTCCACCGTGACCAGCCCGAGCAAGACCTACTCGGCGGCCGGCACCTACACGGTCACCCTGACCGTGACCGACAACGCCGGCGCCACCAACACCAAGTCCAGCTCGGTGACGGTGACGGCGGGCGGCGGCGGTACGGTGCTGACCAAGGGCGTTCCGGTCACCGGCCTCACCGCGACCACCGGCAATTCGCTGAACTACACGATGGTCGTGCCCGCGGGCGCCACCAACCTGACGTTCACGACCTCCGGCGGCACCGGCGACGCCGACATGTACGTGAAGTTCGGCGCCGCGCCGACCGACACGGTCTACGACTGCCGTCCGTATGCCGGCGGCAACGCCGAAACCTGCACCTTCGCCGCGCCGTCGGCCGGTACCTGGTACGTCCGTCTGAAGGCCTACTCGACCTTCTCCGGCGTCAGCCTGGTCGGCGACTACACGACGGGCGGTGGCGGCGGTACGCAGACGTACAGCAACACCACGTCGTTCGCCATCGGCGACAACACCACGATCAACAGCCCGATCACGGTGTCCGGCCGCACCGGCAACGCCGGGACCTCGGTGCCGGTCGCGGTGAACATCACCCACACCTACAAGGGCGACCTGAAGGTGGATCTGGTGGCGCCGGACGGCAGCGTGTACGTGCTGCACAACCGCACCGGCGGCAGCACCGACAACATCATCACGACCTTCACCGTGAACCTGTCGACCGAAGCGCTGAACGGCACGTGGAACCTCCGCGTGAACGACAACGCCGCGGGCGACACCGGCACGCTGAACAGTTGGAGCATCACGTTCTGAGATCGATGGTGTCCTGAAGCAAAGAGGAGAAGCCCCGGCGCGAGCCGGGGCTTCTCGCTTCTCGAAGCATGCGACGCCGACGTGGTAACGTCGGCGCTGTCGTTGAACGGTCGGCCGGCATGGTGCCGGTCGACAGGGGAATCGGTTTCGTCGTGGTCCGGGACATCCGTGACACCCCATCCATGGAGTGAGGACGCAACAATGAACGCATCGAGATTCAAATCCGCATTGAAGATGGCGGCCGTCCTGCTGTTGCTGCCGTGCGCAGCGATGGCGGCGCCACCGAAGGACGGCGAGGCGACCAGGGTCACCCGCCCGCAGATCGGCCAGCCGGTCACCCCGACCAGCATGAACACCGACCTGCGCAATCTGCCCAAGGCCAGGCAATGGGCCCCGGGCATGGGCATCCGCGAAGCGCATCGTCGCGTCTATCGCCCGATCGGCAGCGTGCTGCCGCATGCGTCCGCCGACAAACCGACCGCCGAGGACCGTCTGCCCGAACTGCAGCAGATGTGGGACGAAAGCCCGGCCGGCATCCGCGCGCGCACGCGCGTGAAGGCCGCCATCCGCGAGCGCGTCAGCATCAACAACCCGAACACCGGCGTGAGCCCCGGCGACCCGGTCGTCGAAGTCGGCGCCAATCACGTCGTCTATGCCGTCAACAGCGGCGGTTCCGGCACCTATTTCAACGTCTACGACAAGACCGGTGCCCTCGTGGCCGGCCCGATCACCTTCGGTTCGCTCGCGCCTGCGGGCTCGGCCTGCGCCAGCGACGGCGGCGACCCGATCGTGCTGTACGACCGCCAGGCCGGGCGCTGGTTCATGCTCGCGCTGGACAGCTCCAATCTCTGCACCTACGTCTCGAAGACTTCGGATCCGGTGACGGGCGGCTGGTGGGCGTACAACTATCCGACCCCGTCGCTGCCGGATTATCCGCATTGCGGCGTGTGGAACGACGCCTACGTCTGCGGCGACAACGAAGGCGGCGCGCAGATCAGCCTGTACGCTTTCGATCGCGCGAATATGCTCAACGGCGCCACCGCGCGTCCGGCGCAGCGCTTCGCCAGCATTCCGAAGCTCGCGGGCTACGGCTTCCAGATGATCACCCCGGCCACGTTCTACGGCAGCAACGCCGCTCCGGCGGGTCGCAGGCAGATCGTCGCCCGTCATCGCGACGACGAGGCGCACGACGGCGCCGCCGCCAGCGCGACCGAGGATTTCATCGAGCTGTACGAGATGAACATCGACTGGAACACGCCGGCGAACAGCAGCATCACCACGTTGCCGCGCATCGCGATCACCGAGTTCAACAGCTGGTTCCGCAACTATTCCACCTTCGCCACCGTGCCGCAGCCGACGTCGACCACCGCTCGGCTCGATCCGATCCGCGAAGTGCTGCTGAACCAGCTCGTGTATCGCAACATGGGCACCCACGAAGCGATCGTCGGCACGCTCGCCACCAACCAGGATCCGGCGCGCACCGGCACCGTGATCGATTCCGCCGTCCGCTGGTTCGAGCTGCGCAGGAACGGCAGCGGTCCGTGGACGTTGTTCCAGGAAGGCACGTTCAGCCCGGGCGACGCCGAAACCCATCATCTGATGGGCACGATCGCCATGGACAAGTTCGGCAACATGGCGCTGGGTTACAACGTCACCAAGACCAGTGCGCCGACCAAGTTCGCCACGCTGGGCTACACCGGTCGCACCGCCGCGGACGCGCCCGGCGTGATGTCGCTGGGCGAGAATGAAGTCGCCGTCGGCGCCGCGGTCGAAACCTCCGGCCGCTGGGGCGACTACTACCAGATGACGGTGGACCCGGTCGACGATTGCACCTTCTGGTTCGTCGGCATGTATCGCCCCACCGGCGGCTGGCAGACGCGCATCCAGGACTTCAAGTTCCCGGCCTGCAGCGGCGTGACCACCTACACGATCTCCGGCACGATCACCTCCACCGCCGGTGCGGGCATCGCCGGCGTCACCGTGAGCACCGGCAGCAACAGCACCACGACCGGCGCCACCGGTGCCTACACGCTGTCGGGCATCGCCAACGGGACCTACACGCTCACGCCGTCGCGCGCCGGTTACGCGTTCTCGCCGACCAGCCGCAGCGTCACCATCGCCGACGCCAACGTCGCCGGGCAGGACTTCACCGGCACGCCGCCGCCGAACGTGCCGCCGGTGGCGAACTTCACGTTCACCACCAGCGGACTGACCGCGACCTTCACCGACACGTCCACCGACAGCGACGGCACCATCGCGTCGCGCAGCTGGAACTTCGGCGACGGCACCACGTCGACCCTGACCAACCCGACCAAGACCTATGCCGCATCGGGAACGTACTCGGTCGTGCTGACGGTCACCGACAACGTCGGCGCCACCAGCACCAGGACGACCGCGGTGACCGTGGTGGCTCCGAACGCGCCGCCGGTGGCGAACTTCACGTTCACGACCAGTGGACTGACCGCGACCTTCACCGACACCTCCACCGACAGCGACGGCAGCATCGCGTCGCGCAGCTGGAACTTCGGCGACGGCACCACGTCGACGGCGGCCAACCCGGTCAAGACCTACGCCGGTTCCGGTACGTATTCGGTGACCCTCACCGTGACCGACAACAGCGGCGCGACCAACGCCAGGACCAGTTCGGTGACCGTGAACGCGCCGGGCACGCAGACCTACACCAACAACACCGACTATCCGATCGCCGACAATGCGACCGTCAACAGCCCGATCAAGGTGAACGGCCGCAGCGGAAACGCGCCGAACAACACCCAGGTGGCGGTCAACATCCTGCACACCTACATCGGCGATCTGAGGGTGAGCCTGATCGCGCCGGACGGTACCGCCTACGTGCTGCACGATCGCACCGGCGGCAGCGCCGACAACATCATCACCACCTACAGCGTGGATCTGTCGACGGAAACGATCAAAGGCACCTGGCGGCTGCGCGTCAACGACAACTCCAACGCCGATACCGGCCGCATCGACAGCTGGAGCATCACGTTCTGATTCTGTCGAATGGGTTCTGACGAATCCATTCTGTCGAAATCACTTTTCGGAATGATCGAAACCCCGGCGAAAGCCGGGGTTTTTTCATGCCGTTCCGCCCCGGGACGGCGGACCGGCGTCGCCGCGTCGCGCACGCGCTGCGCGGTCATGCGTTCTGCAATGCGTCAAACGCGCGAGGCGTTGAAAATATCGCGTCGGAATGCGCGCGAAGAGGGCTGGATCCGCGCGATTCCGCGAGTTCGTCCGAGGTCGGCGATCGATCGAAGCACGATGTCGAAAAGCGCACGAAACACGGGGTTTCGTTCGTATTTCCACGCGTCGTCGCACATGCCGCGAAAACGTTTTCTTCGCACGCGATGCGGATCTTTGGATACGCGGATGTATGTTCCCGTACGGAAGATGCGCGGCGCATCGCATGCGCGTCGATGTTGCGACGCGGCTTGATCGCATGGTGGAACTCGCATAAGTTCAATGGGCGGATTCGGGGGAAACGCACCATCGGCAGCGACCGCGACACGAGGTCGCATCGCCGACTCACGACGTCTGGAGTCACGCACCTTGCGTTTCCGGCGCGTGGGTCAGAAACGATCCGCACAATGCGCACCGCGTCCTGTTCCCTGCCGCCCCCGCGGCAAGACCCGCGCTGCGTATCCACAACCATCCGCCATGACCATCCATTGAAGGAGTGACCGTGAATCGTCGAGTCTCGTTGTTGTCCGCAGCCATTGGTGCCTCTCTCGTTATCGCATCCGCCCCGGCGTTCGCCGGCGAATTCCGCGCCGCGCGCAATCCCGTCAAGGGCCAGTACATCGTCGTGCTGAAGGACGGCACGGCCAGCCTCGCCAGCGAGCGCAGCAGCGCGCCGCGCGTCGCCGACGTCGCCAACGGCATGGCCGGCAAGCATCGCGCCCGGGTCGTCCGCAGCTTCGATCGCGCCCTCCGCGGCTTCGTGGCCCAGGCCGACGACGCAGCGCTGGCCCGGCTGGTCGCCGACCCCAACGTCGCCTACGTCGAAGAAGACGGCTACGTCTCGATCAACGCCACCCAGACCGGCGCCACCTGGGGCATCGACCGCGTCGACCAGCGCAATCTGCCGCTGAGCGGCTCGTACACCTACGACACCACCGCGGCCGGCGTGCATGCCTACATCATCGACACCGGCGTGCTGCTGTCGCACAGCCAGTTCTCGGGCCGCATCGGCAACGGCTACGACGCCGTCACCTCCGGCGGCAACGCCAACGACTGCAACGGCCACGGCAGCCACGTCGCCGGGACCGTCGGCGGCACCACCTACGGCGTCGCCAAGGGCGTGACCATCCATCCGGTGCGCGTGCTCGGCTGCACCGGCTCCGGCACCAACTCCGGCGTGATCGCCGGCATGGACTGGGTGGCCAACAACCACGTCAAGCCCGCGGTCGCCAACATGAGCCTCGGCGGCGGCGCTTCGCAGGCCACCGACGACGCGGTGCAGCGCATGGTCGCCGCCGGCGTCACCGTGGTGGTCGCCGCCGGCAACGACAACAGCAACGCCTGCAACTACTCGCCGGCCCGCGCCCCGAACGCGATCACGGTCGGTTCGACCACCAGCACCGACGCGCGTTCGTCGTTCTCGAACTACGGCACCTGCGTCGACATCTTCGGCCCGGGCTCGTCGATCACCTCGGCCTGGTACACCAGCAGCACCGCGACCAACACCATCAGCGGTACGTCGATGGCGTCGCCGCACGTCGCGGGCGTCGCCGCGCTGTATCTGGCCAGCAATCCGTCGGCGACGCCGGCGCAGGTCACCAGCGCGATCATCAACGCCTCGACCCCGAACAAGGTCACCAGCCCGGGTACGGGTTCGCCGAACCGCCTGCTGTACTCGCTGTTCGGTTCGACTCCGCCGCCGACCGGCCAGACCTACACCAACACCGCCGACTACACGATCAGCGACAACGCCACCGTCAGCAGCCCGATCACGGTGTCCGGTCGCAGCGGCAACGGCTCGGCATCGACCCCGGTGGCGGTGAACATCGTCCACACCTACCGCGGCGATCTGGTGGTCGATCTGGTCGCGCCGGACGGCAGCGTCTTCAACCTGCTGAACCGCTCGGGCGGCAGCGCCGACAACGTCAACCAGACCTTCACGGTCAACCTGTCGGGCGAAGCCATGAACGGCACGTGGAACCTGCGCGTGCGCGACGCCGCCGGCGGCGACGTGGGTTACATCAACAGCTGGAGCCTCACGTTCTGATCCATCCGGGGGACGCCTTCATCGCCGACCCCGACCCGACGCCTCCCGCCCTGCGGGAGGCGTCTTCGTTTGCGGCATGGCGCGGGCTGCGCCATCCGTGACCTGCGTCCGCATGCCGGCATCGACGTCGACGACGCGGATGCGCACAATCGGCTGGCGACACGGGGCAGCGCAGGACGGTCCGGCCGTCGGCGATCGCGTCGCCATCCATCATTCATCGGCGCAAGCCGAACTCAGGGAGAGAGCACATGAAAATCGCAGGCAAGCTGCTGGCGTTGTTCGCCGGCACCGTCGTCGCGTGCGGGTCGGCATCCGCGCAATCGTCGGCACCCCTCTCGCATGCCCACGCGCATGCGGACGCCGAACTGGCGTCGCTGCGCCTGGAGCGCGACCCGCTCGCGCCGGTCTACGTCGTGATGTCGCGGAACAGTTACGACGGCATGCGCGACCTGGTGCCCGCGGGCGTGACCAAGGCCGACAGCGCGGGCACCGCATTGATCGTCTCGAAGATCCGCGCCTACCAGCTCAGCCAGGTGTCGGAACGCATCCACGTCCGCGAGCAACGCTGCGGCGGCTTCTTCGCGTTCGCCAGCCAGGCCGAGGCCGATGCCTTCGTGCGCAACGACCGTTCGGCGCAGGGCGTCGCGCGCAAGGCCGCGCTCGCGGCCTACACCATCGACAATCAGGCGACGGTCGACCCGTGGCTGTCGCTGGTGCAGCACGCCAACATCTACAACACCATCAACACGCTGTCGGCCTACCAGAACCGCTACTACGCCAGCACCACCGGCCGCACCTCGGCCGAATGGATCCGCACCATCTGGCAGGGGCTCGCGGGCAGCCGTACCGACGTGACCTCGGAACTGTCGACCTGCAGCAACTGTTCGACCCAGCCGTCGGTGATCCTCACCATCCAGGGCGCGGAACTGCCGGGCGAAATCGTCGTGCTCGGCGCGCATCTGGATTCGATCAACGGCAGCGCCGGCGGCAGCCTGACCCAGCGCGCGCCCGGCGCCGACGACGATGCCTCGGGCATCGCGACCCTGACCGAAGTGCTGCGGATCGCGATGGCCAACGGCTGGCGACCGAAGCGCACCGTGAAGTTCATCGGCTACGCCGCCGAAGAGGTCGGTCTGCGTGGCTCGAACGCGATCGCGCAGGCGCACCGCACGGCGAACGCGAACGTGGTCGCCGTGCTGCAGCTGGACATGACCAACTATCGTTCCGGCGGAACCGTGGACATGCGTCTGGTCTCGGATTATTCGAACGTCGACATGAAGACGTTCCTGACCAATCTGTTCGACACCTACCTCGCGCCGCGCGGCATGACCCGCGGCACCTACACCTGCGGCTATGGCTGCTCCGATCATGCGTCCTGGACCAGCGCCGGTTATCCGTCGGCGATGTTCTTCGAGGCGGGCACCGGCGCCACCTCGGGGTCTTCCTACAACCCGTACATCCACACCGCCAACGACACCCTCGCGAACATGGGTAATTCCGCGCAGAACAGCGCCAAGTTCGCGCAACTCGGCCTGGCGTTCCTCGGCGAGGCGGCGAAGACCACGGGCGCGGGCGGCAATGCGGCGCCGGTCGCCGGTTTCACCTCCGCGGCCAGCGGACTCACGGTGGCGTTCACCGATACGTCCACCGACAGCGACGGCAGCATCGTGTCCAGGAGCTGGAACTTCGGCGACGGCACCACGTCCACCGCGACCAATCCGTCGAAGACCTACGCGACGGCGGGCACCTACACGGTCGCGCTCACCGTCACCGACAACGGCGGCGCCAGCAACACCCTGAGCCGTTCGATCACCGTCGGCAGCGGCGGCACGCAGACCTACACCAACACCACCGACTATCCGATCGCAGACAACGCGACCGTCAACAGCCCGATCGTCGTGTCCGGTCGAAGCGGCAACGCGGGCACCGCCGTGCCGGTCGCGGTGAACATCGTCCACACCTACAAGGGCGACCTGAAGGTGGATCTGGTGGCGCCGGACGGCAGCGTGTACGTGCTGCACAACCGCAGCGGCGGCAGCGCCGACAACATCGTCCAGACCTTCACCGTGAACCTGTCGACCGAAGCGCTGAACGGCACCTGGAATCTGCGCGTGAACGACAACGCCAGCGCCGACACCGGCTACATCAACAGCTGGAGCGTCACGTTCTGATCTTCGCATCCCGACGTGCGACCAGGCCCCGGCACGCGCCGGGGCCTGATGCATGCGTGGCAGGCACGTGCTGCGTTGCGACAAGCATGAATGCCGACGAAGCGTTTCCTGAATCTGTGACGCGGCGTGTTTTTTGCGGGTTGCATCGCGTGGACGTGCTGTTAGCGTAGCGGGGCCGTACCGTCCTTCCGGCGACGGTGGCGGCAGTGTCGTCGTAGCGGCAAGGATCGCCCTGCAACGCATCCGCGCATGCGGAGCGCTGCGTTCCGGCGCTTCCTCTCCGCGCCGCCTTCGCTTCATGGCATCGAGGTTCAGGCATCGCGATCGGACGGTGGTCTTCGGTCTTTGTCGCGCGCATCACGCCCGCGAACGGATCGATCGCGCAAGCGCCTGCATCCGGCCAATCGCATCCGCCGGCCCATGTTTCGAACACGTCGATCGGCGCAGGATGCGCAGGCATTTCGACTCCGCATCCCGTTCCGACGGCACGACCCCATCAACGAGGAGTGAGTGCGATGAAAGGAATGGGTTATGCCTTTGTCTTGTGGGCGGCGTCCGCCGCGGCGATCGCCGCGCCACCCGACCGTCCGGCGATTTTCGATCATTCGATCCAGCCGCTGGGCAGCGTGCAGGTCAGGCGGATGCCTGCGGTCGACGTGCCGGGTCTCGTCGCCGAGGATGCGCAGCGCGAACTCCGCGGCCTGCCGTTGCGCTATGCGCAGCCGATGCGCGTCGATCTCACCCCGGCGAACGCCGGTGCGTGGGAAATCCTCGATCAGGACCACATGGTCTGGCGTCTGCGGGTGTCGTCTCCCGGTGCGCTGTCGCTGAACTTCGGTTTCGGCGAGTACCGCATGCCCGAGGGCGGTCGCCTGCTGGTCTATCCGGCCACGCAGACGGCGACCTCCGATCCCGATGAAGTGCGCACGTTCACGTCCGCCGACAACGAATCGCACGGCCAGCTGTGGACGCCGGTGGTGCCCGGCGATCAGGCGGTGATCGAAGTGGTGGTGCCGCGCGCGCGACAGGCCGAACTCGGGCTGCGCCTGGTCCAGGTCGGTCACGACTATGTCGGCTTCCGCCGCCTGGCGTCGCGCAGCGGCGGCGGGTTCGGCACGCTCGGCACGTCCGGCAGTTGCAACGTCGACGTCGCATGTCCCGAAGGCGATGCCTGGCGCGACCAGATCCGCTCCGTCGCCGCGATCTCGACCGGCGGCAGCCTGTTCTGCACCGGCAGCCTGCTCAACAACACGGCGAACGATCGGAAGATGTATTTCCTCACCGCCAATCACTGCGGCATCACCGCGTCGAACGCGGCCTCGCTGGTCACCTACTGGAACTACCAGAACTCGGTGTGCCGCGTGGTAGGCAGCACCGCCAACGGGCAGAACGGCAACGGCGTGCTCACCCAGAACCTCACCGGCGCGTTCTTCCGTGCGTCCTACGCCGCCAGCGATTTCACCCTGGTGGAACTCGACGATCCGGCGCCGGCCGCCTACAACCTGTTCTGGAACGGCTGGGATCGCCGCAGCATCGATTTCACCGGCGCCACCGGCATCCATCATCCCAACGGCGGCGAAAAGCGCATCACCCACTCGACCACCGCGACCCGGACCACGAGCTACGGCGGCGCCAACACCAATCCGACGTCGCCCGGCGACGGTACGCACATCTTCGCGCGCTGGATCCCGGGCATCGGCGTGACCGAGGGCGGTTCGTCGGGCTCGCCCCTGTACAGCCCCGAGAAACGCGTGATCGGTCAGCTGCATGGCGGCCCGTCGTCCTGCTCGGCGGCCGACAACGCCAAGGCGGACTACTACGGTCGCGTGTCGGTGTCGTGGACGGGCGGCGGTACCAACGCCACCCGGTTGAGCAATTGGCTCGATGCCGGCGGCACCGGCGCGCAGACCCTGGACGGCGTCGGCGGCAGCGGAGTCACGTATTTGATCTCCGGCACCGTGACCACCAGCGCGGGCGCCGGCATCGGCGGCGTGACCATCGGCACCGGCAGCGTCAGCGCCACCACCAACGCCTCGGGTGCCTACACCCTCACCGGCCTGGGCAACGGCACCTACACGCTGACGCCATCGCTCGGCGGCTACACGTTCTCGCCGGCCAGCCGCAGTGTGACCGTGAACGGCGCCAACGTCACCGGCCAGAACTTCACCGGCACGCCGGGCAGCGGCGGCACGCAGACCTACACCAACACCGCCGACTATGCGATCGCCGACAACGCGACCGTCAACAGCCCGATCGTCGTGTCCGGCCGCAGCGGCAACGCGGGCACGGCCGTGCCGGTCGCGGTGAACATCGTCCACACCTACATCGGCGATCTGAAGGTGGACCTGGTGGCGCCGGACGGCAGCGTGTACGTGCTGCACAACCGTACCGGCGGCAGCGCCGACAACATCGCCACGACGTACACCGTGAACCTGTCCTCGGAAGCGCTGAACGGCACGTGGAACCTGCGGGTGAACGACAACGCCAATGCCGACACCGGCTACATCAACAGTTGGAGCGTGACGTTCTGATCCCGGATTGCCGGCGCTGAACCACGGAACCCCGGCATGCGCCGGGGTTCCTGCGATCGGATCCGATCATCGGAACGCGCGCACCGCGATTGCTGCGGCGCACAAGAACCGCGATCAGACCGATCGGCAGCGCATGCCGTCCGTCTCGGAGGCGAATCGAATCAATCACTTCGGCAGTATCGATGCGTATCCGCAGGCCGTTGGGCGGGACGCGATTGACGGCAGGGCGCGCTGCCGTATACGTTCGAAGAAGGTCGGCGGAACGGGGGTTCGCCAGCCGACCATCGAAGTCGATCGTGTTGCTGCATGTCATGCGCGCGGCCATCCGTGCCGTAGGCGCGTGTTCGTGATGTTTGGTGATTGAATCCAAGGGGAGTTCCGATGAAGTCAACGATGTTCTCCGCTTCCGCGAAAGCGGCGGCGATCCTGCTGCTGGCGCTGCCGTGCATCGCCGCGGCTGCACCGATCAAGGGCAAGCCCGCGCCCTCCAGCCGCCCGATGGTGGGCAGCCCGGTCACCGCGCACAGCGTCAACGTCGACGTGCGCAATCTGCCGAAGGCGGAGGAGTGGCGCCCGGGCATGCCGATCCGCGAAGCCCATCGCCGCCAATACACCCCGCTCGGCAGCAAGTTGCCGCACGCGCCGGAGACCAAGGCCACGGCTGTCGACCGTCTGCCCGAACTGCAGCGGATCTTCGATGAAAGCATTCCCAGCCGCCTGCGCACCAAGAGCCAGGGCAGCCGCGTCAGCATCAACAATCCGAACACCGGCGTCAGCCCCGGCGATCCGGTGGTCGAAGTCGGCACCAACCACGTGATCTATGCGGTCAACGGCGTCACCACGACCTTCAAGATCTACGACAAGGCAGGCAATCTGGTCGCGGGTCCGACCAACTTCGGCTCGCTGGCTCCGGCCGGCAACGCCTGCACCAGCGATCGCGGCGACCCGCTGGTCTACTTCGATCGTCAGGCCAGCCGCTGGTTCATGCTGACCATGGACGACGGCGGCGTCTGCACCTTCGTCTCCAAGACCTCCGATCCGGTGACCGGCGGCTGGTGGTTCTACCGCTACGCCACGCTGGCCTTCCCGGACTACCCGCACTGCGGCATCTGGAACGACGCCTACGTCTGCACCACCAATGAAGGCAGCATCGCGGGTGCCGACGTTTACGCGTTCGATCGCGCCAACATGCTCAACGGTGCCACCGCGCGTGCGGCCCAGCGCTTCAACAGCGTGCCGACGCTGCCGGGCTACGGATTCCAGATCCTCACGCCGTCGACCTTTTACGGCAGCACCGCCGCGCCGACGGGCCGCAAACAGATCCTCGCCCGCCATCGCGACGACGAAGCCCACGATGGCGCCAGCGCCAGCGGCACCCAAGACTTCATCGAACTGTTCGAGATCAACATCGACTGGAACACGCCGGCGAACAGCGGCATCACCGCACTGCCGCGGATTCCGATCACCGAGTTCAACAGCTGGTTCGTCGACTATTCCACCTTCGCCACCGTGCCGCAGCCGACCACCAGTCGTTCCAAGCTCGATCCGATCCGCGAAGTGATCCTCAATCAGCTGAGCTATCGCAACTTCGGCACGCACGAGTCGATCGTCGGCAGTTTCGCGACCAATCAGGATCCCGGCCGTACCCGCCGCAGTCCGGTGAATTCCGGCATCCGCTGGTTCGAACTGCGCCGCGTGGGCGGCGGCAACTGGACCCTGCATCAGGAAGGCACGTTCGGCCCGGGCGATGCCAACACGCATCACCTGCTGGGCACTCTGGCGATGGACAAGTTCGGCAACATCGGCATGGGTTACAACGTCACCAAGACCAGCAGCCCGACCGTGTTCGCATCGCTGCGCTACACCGGCCGCACCGCGTCCGACCCGCTGGGCGTGATGTCGCTGGCCGAAACCACCGTCGCCGCCGGCGCCGCGGTCGAGGGTTCGGGCCGCTGGGGCGACTACTACCAGACCACGGTCGATCCGGTCGACGATTGCACCTTCTGGTTCGTCGGCATGTACCGTCCGAGCGGCAGCTGGCAGACCCGCATCCAGGATTTCAAGTTCCCCGGTTGCTGAGTCGCGCTCGATCGTTTGCGACACCCGGAACCCCGGCTTCGGCCGGGGTTCTTCTTTCGCGGTCACGGGTTTGCTGTAGGCTGTCGGTGCGCCAGCCGTTCGCGGCATCGCGCGCAGTCCCTTCCCCCAGGGCTCAAGTCAGCGATGAATACCCGATTGAAGCGTTCGCCAAGCCGCGCCCAGGACCGCATCGCGGTCCGCCCGCTCCAACGCACCATCAGTGCCCAGATCGCGAAACTGGTGCGGCAACGGATCCTGTCCGGGCACTACGCCGGCGGCGCGCAGTTGCTGCAGGACGCCATCGCCGCCGAATTCGGCGTCAGCAAGATTCCGATCCGCGAAGCCCTGGTGCAGCTCAGCGCCGAAGGACTGGTCGACATTCAGGCGCATCGCGGCTTCCAGGTGCGTTCGATGTCGCTGGCCGAGGCCGAGGAAGTGCTCGGCCTGCGATTGATGATCGAACCCCCGATCTGCGCCGAAGGCGCGCGCCTGGCGCGCCACGAGGATCGTGTCGAGGCCGAGGCCGCGCTGGACGCGCTCAATCGCCGGGTAACCAGCCGGCGGATGGATGAAGCCGGCGAACTGAATCTCGCGTTCCATCTCGCGTTGACGGTGCCGCGGCTGCAGCCGATCGCGACCGAGATCGTCAGCCGCCTGCTCGCGATCTCGCAGCGGTATTCGCAGGTGCACATGGCGGTGCCGGGCCGCGCGACGCGCTCGGTCGAGGAACACACCGCGATCTTCAAGGCCTGGGAAGCGGGACGCAGCAAGGATGTCGCGCGCCTGATCCGCATCCACATCGAGGAAACGCGGGACGACCTGGTCGAAATGCTCAAGGACAGCGGCTGATCTTGTCGCAGCCCGTCTTCGATGTCTCGCCGCATGAAGAAAACGCCCCGGAGATCCGGGGCGTTTTCGTGTCGCGTACCGCATGCCGCGATCAGCCGAGCACCAGGCTCAGGCCATAGGCGCTCAGCAGCGGATTGATGCGCTGGTAGTAGCTCACCGGATTGGCCACGCCGCAGTTCGAGTACGGCGGCGCCGAACCATAGAGCTGGCCGCCGGAGCTGACGCCCTGCGCCTGGTTGCCGGAGATCCAGGAGCCGCCGGAATCGCCCTGGGTGAGGCAGGCGTTGGACTGGCGCAGGCCGTACACCGGACCGTTCGAGTAGTTCACGGTGACGTTGGTCGCGGTGATGGTGCCGCAGCGCCAACCGGACGCGTAACCGGAACGGCAGACCGCGGTGCCGACGCCGTACTCGGTGCTGCCGCGCACGGCGACATTCGTGCCGTTGTAGCGGTTCACCGCGCCGACCAGCGTGTCGCTGCTGCGCACGGTCGCCCACGCGCGATCGTTGGTCGGGAAGCTGCTCGACTGCACGGAGCCGACGGTGACGCCGCCGATGCGCACCGTGGTGCCGGCCGCGCCGCAGTGGCCGGCGGTGGCGAAGCCCTTGGTGGCGCCGCGGGTGACCGAGAAGCCGATCGAGCACGAACCGCCGCCCGACTGGTACTGGTTGCCGCCGACGACGCTGGCGGCCGGCATCGCCGTGCCGGCATCGATCTCGAAGCGCACGGCGCCGACATCGGCGGCGCTCACGGCGACGAAATCCGCCGCTTTCAGCATCGCGCCCGGCGAGACCTTCACCACCACGCTGTTGCTCGGCAGGTCGATGTACCAGGACTGCACGCCCTGCAGTTTGCCGGCGTCGCGCGCGCGGGCGCGGACATCGTTGAGGCTGGCCAGGCTGTCTTCCAGCTGATGCAGCGAATGGCGGAACTGGCGGATTTCGGCGCCGGAGACCCGGGCCGCCTTCGCGGCGGAGGTGGTGGCGACCACCGGACGGAATTCGCCGTCCGCGCCGCGCTCCAGCCAGGTGCCGGCGTAGTGCGCGCCGAGCGCGCGCTCGGCCTGCGCGGCCTTCGCGCGCGCCTGTTCCTGCGCGCGGAAATAGCCGGGCAGTTGTTCCGCGGAGATGCCGAGATCGCGCTCCATGGCGGCGGCGAGTCTGGCGTCGATGCGGGGGCCGCGCTCCGCGGCGCCGGTGGTGGCGGAGAAGGCGACGGTGGCGAGGGCGACGGCGATGAGGGGCCTGCGGCCCACGTATTTCGATGCGGACATTGAATCACTCCCGATGCAATGAAATGGATGAATGGAACGTTCGCTTTCCTGAGCTTGTTCCCTGGATTTTTCGATCGAACACGCGCCCGGCGGTCGTACGCCAGCGGGGGAGCCGGGCGTCGGCATCATGGGTATATCGTATACGTCGATATCTTGAACGCCGTCTAGGAATCCGAATCCAGCGCGCAGCGCGGATATGACGATGCGGAATATCGGCAACGCCTGCGGAATAAGGCTTTTGCGCTGCATCAAGTGGGCGGCGTACGGTATCGGGGGGCATGTCTACGCGATCGGAAGCGTCGATCGAAACGTATACGCCGATGGACATCGACGCGGAATGCAGATGCCGCTGCCGATGCCGGCCCGGGCGGCACGGTCGATCCACCGCGATGCGGCGTATCATCGCGCTGCGACGGACGGGCGCTCCGCGGAAGCGGAGGCGCCACGCCGATGACGCACCGGAGAAACGGCACCGGAGAGACAAGATGATCATGCGCAGATTCGCTTCCATTTTCGCCGTCGGCGTCCTCGCGTTCGCGATGCCCTGCGGCGCGCAGGGCCTGCGCCAGCAGGCGAATCGCGACGCCGCCGACGCGCACGCGCGACGCCATGCCGAAAGCGACCTGACCTCGCTGCGCCTGGAGCGCGACCCGACCGCTGCGGTGCACCTGGTCATGTCGCGCCGCACCTACGAACAGATGCCCGACCTGGTGCGCGGCGGCATCGCCAAGCGCGACAGCACCGGCGCTGCGCTGATGCTGGTCGAGACCCGGGCGCAACAGCTCAGCCGTATCTCCGAACGCATCCACCAGCGCGAGCGGCGCTGCGGCGGTTATTTCGCGTTCGCCAGCCGCGCCGATGCCGAAGCCTTCATTCGTGCGGATCTTTCGCAACAGGCCAAGAACAGCCCGGCGGCGAAGATCCGCTACACCATCGACAACGCGATCACGGTCGCGCCGTGGCTCGACCAGGTGCAGCACGCCAACATCCACGCCACCATCACCCACCTGTCGAACTACCAGAACCGCTATTACGCCAGCAGTTACGGCCGGCAGTCGGCGGAGTGGATCCAGAACACGTGGATGGCGCTCGCCGCGGGTCGCAGCGACGTGACCTCCGAGTTGTTCGCCTGCGCCACCTGTTCCACCCAGCCCTCGGTGATCCTGACCATCCGCGGCCGCGAGATCCCGAACGAAGTCGTGGTGCTGGGCGGACATCTGGATTCGATCAACATCAGCGGCGGTGGCGTGAGCCAGCGCGCGCCCGGCGCGGACGACGACGCCTCGGGCATCGCCACGCTCACCGAGATCCTGCGCATCGCCATGGCCAGCGGCTGGAAGCCGCGGCGCACGGTGAAATTCATGGGCTATGCCGCCGAAGAAGTGGGACTGCGCGGCTCCAACGCGATCGCGCAGGCGCACCGCGCCGCGAGCGCGAACGTGGTCGCGGTGCTGCAGTTCGACATGACCAACTACCGGGCGTCGAGCAGCGTCGACATGCGCCTGGTCACGGATTATTCGAACCTGCCGCTGCAGACGTTCCTCAACACGCTGTTCGATACCTATCT
The DNA here is from genome assembly GCA_011526085.1 of Lysobacter sp. Taxonomy (GTDB): domain Bacteria; phylum Pseudomonadota; class Gammaproteobacteria; order Xanthomonadales; family Xanthomonadaceae; genus Lysobacter_I; species Lysobacter_I hankyongensis. Next base: position 30,217 of record WYBC01000002.1, read on the forward strand.
CGCGCCGCGCGGCCTGACCCGCGGTCTCGATACCTGCGGATACGCCTGTTCCGATCACGCCTCTTGGACGGCCGCGGGTTATCCGGCGGGCTTCTTCTTCGAGGGCGGCGGCGCCGATGGCCGTGCGTTCCCGCTCATCCACAGCACCAGCGACACGCTCGCGAACATGGGCAATTCGGCGCAGAACAGCGGCAGGTTCGCGATGCTCGGGCTCGCGTTCTTGGGCGAAACCGCCAAGACCTCGGGCCTGAACACGTTTCCGGCGAGCGCCGTGGCGAGCGGTTGGTAGAGCGGCCTTCAGGCCGCTGCTTCTTTCGCTAAGAGCAGCGGCCTGAAGGCCGCTCTACCGGCGTGATCGTGCGCCGGATGCCGCGAACGCTCAGCCCGCCGCTTCGAAGCGGTTGGCGGCGACGTTCTTGCGCACTTTCAGCGGGTCCCAGATGCGGCCGTTCATCGCGATGTAGACGCCGGGCGGCAGCGACTGCACCGCGCCGACCGCGGTGCCGATGTTGAATTCCGCGTCGGAGCCGCGGAAGCGCGCCGGATTCAGCGCGCCGGTGAGGACGATGGTCTTGTCGGCGATGCTGCTCAACACTTTCGCGGTGTCGACCATGGTGTCGGTGCCGTGGGTGACCAGCACATGGCGCGTGGGCTGCGCCGCGATCGCGGCGCGCAGCAGCTCGCGATCCTCGGCGGTGATGTGCAGCGAATCCTTGCGGATGATCGGGATCACGTTGAAGCGGAAGGCGACGCCGAGCTCTTCGAGGATGCGGCCGATCTGCGGCTCGCCGACCTGATAGTCCGACTTGTCGTCGAAATAGATCTTGTCGATGGTGCCGCCGGTGGTGACGATGAGCAGCTGTTCCATGGGGCGCCGTGCAGGTCGGTTCGTGAGCGCGGAAGTATAGAGCGTGTCATGCACTTTTGAGGGGTCGCGAAGGTCGTCTGCGGGCCTGAGCCAAGGCGCGCGCCGCGGCCAAGGCTGGTGGCCTTGGCAAGGTGCGCAACGCCGGATCGGGCCCGCAGACGGCCTTCCCTCCGGGTTGCGCCCCTGTGGCGCCGATCCTGCGGCCCGCGGCTTGCCTTGGCCATCAGCCAAGACTGCGCCACGGAACCTTGTCTCGACGCCACAGGCTGCGCAACGCGACCCAACAAAAGTGCATGACACGCTCTAGACCCGCCCCCGGTGGCGGTCACCGTACGCGGCGGTCAGCGTCGTTTCGCGAAGCGTCCGCGCAGTCCCGAAGCGTTCGCGGCGAACACCACCACGAGGGCCAGCACGACTTCGATCAGCGCGAAGGCGCGGGTCTCCGGATGCGTCCAGGCGGACATCACCCCGTGCGAGAACCAGGCCAGCGCGAACACGCCGGCCCAGAACGACGCCGTGCGCCGGCGCGCCAGCGCACCCAGCGCCAACAGCAGCGGCGGCAGCGCGAACACCACCAGCGCCGCGATGCGGTGCCTGTCGCCGTGGAACCAGACGGCATACAGCGCGACCAGGCCGAGGAGGGCCCCGATCAGGGCAATGCGATCATGGCGGCGGGTGTTGTCGGTCATGACGGTCGCCTCATGCCAGTTTCAGCGCGAGCCGGGCGATGCGCCGGCCCAGCGCGCGGGCGAGGGCGGCTTCGTCGTCGGTCAGCTGCGGGTCGTCCTTGGCGCCGGCGACGTGGCTGGCGCCGTAGGGCGTGCCGCCGCTGCGGGTGGTGCTCAACTGCGGCTCGGTGAACGGGATGCCGGCGATCACGCAGCCGTGATGCAGCAGCGGGATCAGCATCGTCAGCAGGGTCGACTCCTGGCCGCCGTGCTGGGTCGCGGTGGAGGTGAACGCCGCCGCCGGTTTGCCGACCAGGGTGCCGCTGGCCCATTCCGCGCCCAAGGTGTCGAGGAAATGCTTCATCGGCGCGGCCATGTTGCCGAAGCGGGTCGGGCTGCCGAGGATGAGGCCGGCGCATTCGGCCAGATCGCGCGTCTCGACGTAGGGCGCGCCGTCTTCGGGCTCCGGCGGCGCCGTTTCACGGGTCACCGGGGCCACCGGCGGCACCGTGCGCAGGCGCGCGGCGACGCCTTCGACTTCGCCGACGCCGCGCGCGATCTGCCGCGCCAGCCGCGCGACCGAGCCGCCGCGGCTGTAGTACAGAACCAGGATCTCGGGCATGGGCGGTCCGGGCGGCATCGTGCGGAGAGGGCCGACAGGGTAAGCCAAGCGCCGGCCGGGTGCGAAGGCCGCGATGCCGGCGCCGGGCCTGCTACCCTTGCGCGGCCATGGCATTCATCGAGACATTGCAGCGATGGCGCGCGCGCGGTTGGGACCGCGCCCGCGCCGGCACCTTCTTCCGCTTCCTGTGGCTGCGGTTCCTCGACGACCGCCTGCTGCAGGCGGCCGGCGCGCTGGCCTTCACCACCGCGTTCGCGATCGTCCCGCTGAGCATGGTGGTGTTCGGCGTGCTGTCGGCCTTCCCGGTCTACCAGGAATGGAGCCAGCAGCTCAGCACCTACATCTTCTCGAACTTCGTGCCGTCTTCGGCACGCTCGGTCGAAGCCTATCTGCTCGATTTCTCCGGCAACGCCGGCAAGCTCACCGTGGTCGGCGTGATCGTGCTGGTGGTGTCGCTGCTGATCACGCTCACCAGCATCGAGGCCACCTTCAACCGGATCTGGCGCGTGCCCACCGCGCGGCCGCGGTTCGGCCGGCTGGTCGTGTACTGGACGGTGATGACCTTCGGCGCGCTGCTGGCGGCGGCCAGCCTCGCGATCTCCGCGCGCTTCTTCGCGCTGTCGATCTTCCAGACCGAGCCGGGACAATGGCTGGAGCACTGGCTGCTCAGCGGCAGCCCCATCGTCATCGAGTTCGTGGCGCTGGCGGTGGTCTACCGCGTGGTGCCGCACCGCACGATCCGCTGGCGCCACGTCGCGCCGGGCGCGCTGCTGGCGGTGGTGATGATCGAGGTCGTGAAGATCGCGGTCGGTTCCTACCTCGGCAGTTTCGGCGCCTACGAGAAGATCTACGGCACGCTCGCGCTGATTCCGATCTTCCTCGGCTGGGTGTATTTCAGCTGGGTCTCGATCCTGTTCGGCGCGTCGCTGGCGTCGTCGCTGTCGGCGTTCCGCTACCAGCCGGCGGCGCAGCGTCTGCCGGTCGGTTACGAATTCCACGGTTTGCTGCGTTTGATCGGTCGTTTCGACGAATACCGGCAGCGCGGCAAGGGCCTGCATCTGGACGAGATCCGCCGGGTCGAGCCCGTCCTCACCGACGGACTCGTGCAGCAGATGCTGAGCCAGCTGTGCGAGATCGGGCTGATCGTGCGCGCCGAATCCGGCGAATGGCTGCTGGCGCGCGATCTCGACGATCTCACCCTCGGCGAGCTCTACGAGGCCTGCCGGCTGCGCATCCCGGTGGCCGAGGCCTGGCTGCCCGCGCGCGACGATGCGCTGGGCGAAGCCGCGGTCGCCGCGCTGGACGAACTCCGGCTTCCCCTGCGCGATCTGCTGAAACGGCCGGTCGCCTCGATCTATCGCAAGGATTCCGAATGATTCCGAAGTACTGCGTTCTGCCGGTGCTGCTCGCGCTGGCCGCCTGTCAACCCGCGTCGACCGATGCCGCGTCCGCCGACGCGAAGCAGGTCGATCCGAAGCAGCCAGTCGACGCGAAACCTGCCGACGCGACGCCCGCGGCCGAGGGCACCGGGACGCCGGCGTTGAAGATCGCCACGCTCGACGGTGCGCAGTACGACCTCGCCTCGAAGCGCGGCGGCTGGGTGGTGGTGAATTTCTGGGCGACCTGGTGCGCGCCGTGCATCAAGGAAATGCCCGAGCTGGATGCGTTCGACGCCGAGCGCGCGGACGTCGAGGTCATCGGCCTGGCCTACGAGGAAATCGCGGTCGAGGAGATGCGCGCGTTCCTGAAGCAGCGTCCGGTGCGTTATCCGATCGCGCTGGTCGACACCTACGACCCTCCGGCGGATTTCCCCACGCCGCGGGGTCTGCCGATGACCTACGTGATCGCGCCCGACGGCCGGATCGCGAAATCGTTCATGGGCCCGGTGACCGGTGCCGAACTGGCCGCGGTCATCGATGCGCCGACCGGCGCGCCCGTGGCCAAACCGGAAGGCTGATCCGCGATGCCCGCCGCGCGCTTCTTCGTTTCCGGGTGCGTGCAGGGCGTGGCCTTCCGCGTCCACACCCGCGCGCAGGCGCTGGCGCTGGGTCTGCGCGGTCACGCGCGCAATCTCGATGACGGTCGCGTCGAAGTCCTGGCCATCGGCGACGAGGATGCGATCGAACGGCTTGCCGACTGGCTGCAGCACGGCCCGCCGCTGGCGCGGGTGGACGGCGTGGTCCGCGATGCGCCCGACGCGCCCGACATGCCCATGTCATCGCAGGGATTTTCGGTCGGCTGAGGCGGCCCGGTCCGGTCGCTATCAGGATATGACCTCCGGGCATTAGACCCGTTCCCGGGGCTGTGGCATCAATTCCTACGGTTTCGATAGGAATAACGCCGCGACATGCTCTCGATGAAGGCCAAGTACGCACTGCGGGCGATGAGCGAGCTGGCGCGCGCCGGCGAGGCGCGCGTGCAGGCGCACGAACTGGCGCAGCGCTGCCGCGCGCCGGGCAAGTTCCTCGAGACCATCCTGGTCGACCTGCGCATCGCCGGTTTCGTCGACAGCCGCCGCGGCCAGCACGGCGGCCATGCGCTGGCGCGATCGCCGGAGCAGATCATGATCGGCGATCTCATCCGCGTCATCGACGGACCGCTTGCGCCGGTGCGCTGCGCCAGCGTCACCGCCTACGAACCCTGCCGCGACTGCCCCGATCCCGACGCCTGCGCCCTGCGCGCGCTGATGCGCGAATCGCGCGATGCGCTGTCGCGCGTGCTCGACCGGCGCAGCCTGCACGATTTCGCCAACGCCGAAGTCGAGGCTTCGGCGGTCGCGGCCATGTCCCCCGTGGCCGCCCATCCCTGAGGAAGCAGTCATGAACGAACGACGGACCACCGACGACGTTTCCGATTCCGATGCGCCCCGCGAGCGCGACGGCGACGCCCGCAATGTCGCCGGCATTCCGCCGGTCGGCGCGCGTCTCAACGATCACGAGCGCGCGGTGATCGCCGCGCTGCGCGACATCGCGTTCGGCGAGGTCGAAGTCGTGGTCCACAACGCGAAGATCGTGCAGATCACCCGCAGCCAGAAATTCCGATTCGCCGACCGTTGAACGGTCGGTTCCGGCCATCCCATCCCATCCCATCCCAGCCCAGCGCAGACCGGACCGCCGGACGCGCGTCAATCCTCACGGAGTCGACGATGTCCAATCATGCCAGGCGCGCTGCGACGCGCCACCGATCCCAGGCAGCGGTTCCCTTCGCCATTGCGCTTTCGCTTGCGCTGCCTTCCGCCCATGCGCAGGATCCCGATCCGGCCACGCGCGCGCTGATCGAACGTCTCGAAGCGGTCGAACGCCGGCTCGGCGTCGCCGCCGACGGCGAATCCGCGGCATCCGCCGCCGATCTCGATCAGCGTCTGCGCGTGATCGAACGCAAACTCGAACTGCAGGCCGAAGAACTCGCCGCGAAGGCGGCGAAGGATCCGGTGATCTCGCTCACGCCCGCGAAGGGCCTGTCGGTGAAATCGCCGGACGGCCTCGAACTCAAGGTCCGCGGCCTGGTCCAGGCCGACGGACGATTCTTCATCGGCGACGACGCCAATCCGCAGAACGACACGTTCCTGTTCCGCCGCATCCGGCCCACGCTGGAAGGCACCTGGGGGTCGCTGGTCGGCTTCCGGCTCACCCCGGAATTCGCCGGCGACAGCGCCACCATCGTCGACGCCTACGTCGACCTGAAATTCGATCCGCGCGCCACCGTGCGCATCGGCAAGGTCAAGGGCCCCGTGGGTCTGGAACGCCTGCAGTCCGGCGGTTCGATCGCGTTCGTCGAGCGCGGCTTCCCGACCGAACTGGCGCCCAACCGCGATCTCGGCGTGCAACTGCAGGGCGAACTGTTCGACACCCGTCTGAGCTACGTGGTGGGCGCCTACAACGGCGCGCCCGACGGTCGCGATGCCGCCACCACCAATCCCGACAACGAGTTCGAGTACGCGGGCCGGGTGTTCTGGGAACCGTTCAAGAATGCGGCGAACGGCTGGTCCGGCCTCGGCGTCGGCGTCGCTGCCAGCGTCGGCGACACCTTCGGCACCGGCAACAACTTCCTGCCGCGCTATCGCACCCCCGGGCAGGCGCAGTTCTTCGCCTACAACGCGAACGTCGCCGCCGACGGTCTGCATCGTCGCTTCTCGCCGCAGGGCTATTTCTATCGCGGCCGCTTCGGCCTGCTCGGCGAATACATCACCTCCGAGCAGGAAGTGCGCGTGACCAGCGGCGCGAACGCCGGTCGCCGCGACCATCTCGTCAACGAGGCCTACCAGCTCACCGGCAGCGTCGTGCTCACCGGCGAGGACGCGAGCTATCGCGGCGTCGCCAGGCCGAACAAGCCTTTCACGTCCGATGCGACTGGCTGGGGCGCGTTCGAGCTGGTCGGCCGCTTCGGCGAACTGAAGGTCGACGACGAGGCCTTCCCGCTGTTCGCGAACGCCGCCTCGTCCGCACGTTCCGCGAAGGCGTGGACGCTCGGCCTCAACTGGTACCTCAACAGCAATCTCAAGCTGGTCGCGAATTACACGCAGACCACCTTCGAGGGCGGGGCCGCGGCCGGCGCCGACCGCGAAGACGAGAAATCCTTCTTCACCCGCGCGCAATTGTCCTTCTGACCCGGAGCGAATGCCATGAAACGCCTCCTCAAACCCCTGCTCATCGGCCTGCTCATCGCCCCGATCGTCGCCGGCGTCGCCCACGTGCGCCCGGTGCAGGCCGCCGACGGCGAACTGCTCAACGTCTCCTACGATCCCACCCGCGAGTTCTACGCCGAGGTCAACGAACGCTTCGCCGCGCAGTGGAAGCAGCAGACCGGCGAAACCCTGAAGATCCGCGCGTCGCACGGCGGCTCCGGCAAGCAGGCGCGCTCGGTGATCGACGGTCTCGAAGCCGACGTCGTGACCCTCGCGGTCGCGGTCGACATCGACGCCATCGTGCAGAACGGCAAGCTGCTGCCCGCCAACTGGCAGTCGCGGCTGCCGCACAACAGTTCGCCCTACACCTCGACGATCGTGTTCCTCGTGCGCAAGGGCAACCCGAAGAAGATCGCCGACTGGGGCGACCTGGCGAAGCCGGGCGTCGCGGTGATCACGCCGAACCCGAAGACCTCCGGCGGCGCGCGCTGGAACTATCTCGCGGCCTGGGCGTGGGCGTCGAAGGAATACCGCGACGGCGACAAGGTCGTGGGCTTCCTCACCCGGTTGTTCAAGAACGTTCCGGTACTGGACACCGGCGCGCGCGGATCGACCACCACCTTCGTCGAGCGCGGCATCGGCGACGTGCTGATCGCGTGGGAGAACGAGGCGCTGCTCACCCTCAACCAGGCCGACACCCGCGGCAAGTTCGAGATCGTGGTGCCGAGCCTGAGCATCAAGGCCGAGCCGCCGGTGGCCTGGGTGGACAAGAACGTGGCCAGGCACGGTACCCGCAAGCAGGCCGAGGCGTATCTGCGCTTCCTCTATTCGCCTGAAGGGCAGCAACTGGCGGCGAAGCACTTCTATCGCCCGGCCGAGCCCGACAAGGTGCCGGCCGCCGCACTCGCGCGGTTCCCGAAGGTGCCGCTGGTCACCGTCGACGCCGCGTTCGGCGGCTGGAAGAAAGCGCAGGCGGATCATTTCGCCGATGGCGCCTTCTTCGACAGCATCTACAAGGCCTCGCGATGACCGCAGACGCCGGCACCGCGGCAACCGCGCCGCGCGCGCGAAGACTGCCGAACCCCTTGCCGGGGTTCGGCATCAGTCTGGGCCTGGGCATGGCCTGGCTCGGCACGGTGGTGCTGTTGCCGCTGCTGGCGCTGAGCGTGCGCGCGGCCGGCCTCGGAACGGATGGCTGGCTGCGCGCGCTGCGCGACGAGCGCGTGCAGGAAGCCCTGAAACTCAGCTTCGGCGCCGCGCTGGTCGCGGCGCTGATCGCGTTGCTGGTCGGTGGTCTCATCGCCTGGGTGCTGGTGCGTTACCGCTTTCCCGGCCGGCGCCTGGTGGATGCGCTGGTGGATCTGCCGTTCGCGCTGCCGACCGCGGTCGCCGGCATCGCGCTGACCGCGATCTACTCCAAGAACGGCTGGGTCGGGCGGTTCATCGAGCCGATGGGCCTGCAGATCGCCTATACCTCGATCGGCATCGTGCTGGCGCTGGTGTTCATCGGCCTGCCGTTCGCGGTACGCACGGTGCAGCCGCTGCTCGAAACCCTGGGCCGCGAGCCGGAAGAAGCCGCGGCCTCGCTCGGCGCATCGCGCTGGACGGCGCTGCGGCGCGTGGTCTTCCCGGAATTGCTGCCGGGCCTGCTGACCGGGTTCTCGCTGGCGTTCGCGCGCGGGCTTGGCGAATACGGCTCGGTGATCTTCATCGCCGGCAACCTGCCGTACAAGACCGAGATCGCGCCGCTGCTGGTGACGATCCGTCTGGAGGAATACGACTACAACGGCGCGATCGCGATCGCCGCGCTGCTGCTGGCCGCGTCCTTCGCGTGCCTGCTCGCCATCAATGCGATCCCGCTGCTGTTCGCGCACGAGCGCAAGGGAGGCCGTCGTGGCTGAGGGTGCGAAGATCGAAGACGCCGTGCGCGAGCCGGCCTGGCTGCGCTGGCTGCTGATCGCGCTCGCGGTGCTGGCGATGCTCGGTCTGGTGGTGCTGCCGCTGCTGATGGTGCTGGCCGCGGCCTTCGGCGACGGCTTCGTCGGCTGGATCAAGGCGCTGTCCGAACCGGACGCGCTGGCGGCGCTGAAACTCACCCTGTTCACGGTCGCGATCGTGCTGCCGATCAACGCCGTGTTCGGCCTGTTGATGGCGTGGGCGGTCACCCGCTTCGAATTCCGCGGCAAGCGCGTGCTGCTGTCGCTGCTGGACCTGCCGTTCGCGGTGTCGCCGGTGGTGGCCGGCCTGTGCCTGGTGCTGCTGTTCGGCACCCACGGCTGGTTCGCGGAATGGCTGGCCGGACACGACATCAAGATCCTGTTCGCGCGCCCCGGCATCGTGCTGGCGACGCTGTTCATCACGTTTCCGTTCGTGGTCCGCGAACTGATTCCGCTGATGCAGCAGCAGGGCGCGGACGAAGAACTGGCGGCGCGCTCGCTGGGCGCCGGCGCCTGGTCGATGTTCTTCCGGGTCACGCTGCCGAACATCCGCTGGGGCCTGCTCTACGGCGTGCTGCTGTGCGGCGCGCGCGCGATGGGCGAATTCGGCGCGGTGTCGGTGGTGTCCGGACACATCCGCGGCCTCACCAACACGCTGCCGCTGCACATCGAAATTCTCTACAACGAGTTCGACACCACCGCGGCGTTCGCGGCCGCGTCGCTGTTGTCGGGGCTGGCGCTGGTGACGCTGGTCCTGAAGTTCTGGCTGGAATCCAAACACGGCGACGCGCTGGCCGCATCGCACAGGAAGCATTGACATGCAGTTGCGCATTCTCGAATTGAACAAACGTTATCCCGGCGTCGCGGCCCTCGATGGCGTCGATCTGACGATCGCCTCCGGCGAGCTGATCGCGCTGCTCGGGCCTTCCGGCTCCGGCAAGACCACGCTGCTGCGGGTCATCGCCGGCCTGCTGTCGCCCGACAGCGGCCGCGTGCTGTTCGGCGAGCGCGACGCCACCCGCCTGAGCCTGCGCGAACGCAATGTCGGCTTCGTGTTCCAGCATTACGCGCTGTTCCGCCACATGACCGTGGCCGAGAACATCGCCTTCGGCCTGCGCAGTCGTCCGCGCGCGCGCCGCCCCGCGAAGGCGGACATCGCGAAACGGGTGGAGGAACTGCTGGGCCTGATCCAGTTGCCTCAACTCGGCGGACGTTATCCCGACCAGTTGTCGGGCGGGCAGAAGCAGCGCGTGGCGCTGGCGCGCGCGCTGGCGATCGATCCGAGCGTGCTGCTGCTGGACGAACCGTTCGGCGCGCTTGATGCGAAGGTGCGGGTGGAGCTGCGGCGCTGGCTGCGCCGCCTGCACGACCAGACCGGGCAGACCACGGTGTTCGTCACCCACGATCAGGAAGAGGCGCTGGAACTCGCCGATCGCGTGGTGGTGATGCGCGCGGGCCGGATCGAGCAGGTCGGCACCCCGGCCGAGATCTACGAAACGCCTGCATCCGCGTACGTGTTCGATTTCATCGGTCGCGGCAATGCGCTCGATGGCGCGGTGCGCGACGGCGTGTTCTCGACCGCCGATGGCGCGGCCGTGTTCGCCGCATCCGGCTGCGCCGATGGCCCGGTGGTCGCGCATCTGCGGCCGCACGAACTGGAACCGCGGGCCGACGGCGACGCGGCGGGAGAGGGCATCCGCGCGCGCGTGCTCGCCTCGCATCGACGCGCGGACCGCATCACCATCGATCTCGCGATCGGCGAACACCCGAAGCCGTTCGAGTGGGACATGATCGCCACGCCCGGACTCGTGCCGCCGGTACCCGGGCAGGCGCTGCGGCTGCAGCCGTCGCGGGTGCGTTTCTATCCGCGCGAAGGGTGAGCCTGCGAGGTCGCGCGACGCACCGGATTCCTTTTGAACTAACCAGGCCCCGGTGTCGCGACCCAGCGGCCGTGCCGCCACTCGCGTTCGCCGGATGCCAGCCCCGTGGCGTCGAGCCACTCCAGGATCGAACGCACCGTCACCACCGGGTAGTCGCCGCCGAGCCGGGTCGCGACCGGGTGATCGGTGAACACCAGGTGCGCGCCGAACAGTCCGCCGACGATCCGCTGCGTGTAGGGAATGTGGATGCGGCCGGGCCTGAAACCGTGGCCGACGGCGAGCTGATAGGCCTGCGTGCGCGTGCGCACAGGCGTCGTCGGCGGCAGCGCGGCGGCGATGTGTTCGAGCACCCACGCGGTCGAGTTCTGGTAGTTCGCGCTGCCGGGGCGCGCGATCAGGTTGTATCGCGGCGTGTACAGCGCATCGCGCGGCAGCGCGATCAGACGCGCGGCCAGACGCGTCGCGACCTCCGGCGGCAGCCAGGTGATGCGCGCGTCCTGGTTGATCAGATCGTCGGCGAAGAAATTCACCAGGCCCTGCGCATACAGGCCGGAGCCGTCGCTGCTGCAATCGTTGAGCAGATGGACCACCGTCCAGCGGCCGTCGGGATGGTCGCGCACCGCGAATCCCGCGTGGCTGTAGCGCAGGCCGTGTTTCGACAGATCGGTGCCGACGCGCGACACCAGCGCCACCGGCGCATCGGCCGCGTCCAGCGCGTCTGCGACGGCGATTGCGGTGGCGGCCGCATCGGCGATCGCATGCGGCGGCATCGGCCGGGCGTCGCAGTCGGTGCCGGCGCGCGCCGCGGGCGCGACGGTGAGCAGCAGCGCGGTCAGCGCGGCCAGCATCAGCCCCAGCAGACCGCCCGCGATCCGCGCGCTGCGTCGGCGCTGGCAGTGTCCGGGCGGATGCCGGCAGGCCGTGCGTGGGGTCGTGCGTGGATTCATGTGTCGATCTCGCGCGAATGCACGTGCGCGCGGGCGTGTTCGTCGGCGACGAAACACAGCGCCTCGCCCGCGGCCATCAACAGCCAGCCTCCGCTGACCGCGACCGCTTCCACCGCCGTGCCGCTGGCGATCGCCAGCGATTTGGCCGCTTCCGCGGTGAGATGGACCACGAACGAGGCGCCGAGCCCCACCACGGAGACCGTCACCGCCACCGCGCCGCCGCTGACGGCGACGCCGGTGACCACGAATTTCCCGCCCGCGACCAGCGCGCCCACCACCGCCACCGGCACTTCCACCGACGCCATCACGCTCGCTTCCGAATGCCGGCCCGACGCGTCGGACTGCGCGTCCGCCGGCGGCACCAGCAGGCAGGCGAGGGCGACGGTGAGCGCGGCGAAGCGGAAGGACAGGCGGGAGGGAGAAGCGGGCATCGATGGCGTCGGCGACATGGCGTGGACTCGGTGGGCGATGGCTCGCGGGGCTGCGGCGAAGAGACACCCGCGACGGCCGGCGTTGCAATCCACGTCGACCGAGTGTAGATAACGGGCATCCTCCGGTATTGGAAAAATAGACCCATGGCCGTTTCCGTCGAACTGATCGATGCGCTCAAACGCCTGCTGCGCGGTCAGGGAGTGACCTATCGCGAGCTGGCGGCGCGGCTGAAGATGAGCGAGGCCGCGGTGAAGCGGATGTTCTCGCTGCGCGCGATGAGCCTGCAGCGGCTGGAGCAGATCTGCGACGTGCTGGATGTCGGCCTCTCGGAGCTGGCCGCCGAGGCTTCGCGCGGCCGCGAGAGCATGGCCGCACTCACCGAGGCGCAGGAAAAGGCGCTGGTGTCCGAGCCGGCGCTGCTGCTGGCGCTGTTCCTCAGTCTCAATCGCTGGCGCCAGCAGGACGTGCTGGCGCAGTTCGCCTTCACCGAGGCGCAGTGGACCGGATTGCTGGTGAAGCTCGATCGCCTGGGCATCATCGAACTGTTGCCCGGCAATCGCGCGCGCGCGCTCACCGCGCGCAACTTCCGCTGGCGGCGCGGCGGACCGATGGAACGTTACTTCCGCGAAAAACTGCTCACCGATTATTTCGCCGACGCCTTCGACGGCGAACAGGACGGCCTGTTCCTGCTCAGCGGCAGCCTCAGCGTCGACGGCGTGCGCCAGATGCGCCAGCGCCTGGAGGACGTGGTGCGAGAGTTCGACGCGCTGCTGATCCGCGATGCGACCCTGTCGCCGAAGGAACGCATCGGCATGAGTCTCGTGCTCGCGCAGAAACCGTGGCTGCTGCAACTGTTCCAGGGCTATCGGCGGGCTTTGGACAAGAGTTGATGCCTGCGATGCGCGGCATCGATGCGCGTTGCATGCATACGGTGCCGCATGTCGATACAAACGCCTGCGTACGTTGTCTGCATACTGCGGCGAATGGTCGAAACCACTTGAAAACAAGGTGGTTCCATACGCATGCGAATGCGGAGATCGACCTTTCGCGTTCACGGTCGACGATGTTTTTCAGGCGATAATCGCCGCCTCCGTCGTCTTGGGCGTTCCGCATGTCGCTGCCTGCTTCGTTCGATCATTCGCAATTGCTCGTCTGCGCCCATGGCGCGATGTTCGGCCCCGGGAACGCGCGTTTGCCCGCGCCGCCGATGCTGATGTTCGATCGCATCACCCATGTCGACGACACCGGCGGCGCATACGGCAAGGGCCAGCTGGTGGCGGAACTGGAGATCCGCCCGGACCTGTGGTTCTTCGATTGCCACTTCGAGAGCGATCCGGTGATGCCCGGGTGTCTCGGTCTGGACGCGATGTGGCAACTCGCGGGTTTCTTCCTGCCCTGGTTGGGCGAACCGGGCCGCGGGCGCGCGCTCGGCGTCGGCCAGGTCAAATTCAGCGGCCAGGTGTTGCCGACCGCGAAGCTCGTGCGCTACGAAATCGACGTGCGCCGGGTGATGCGCGGCAAGCTCGCGCTGGTGATCGCGGACGGCCGCACCTACGTCGACGATCGTTTGATCTACGAAGCCGAGAATCTGCGCGTGGGCCTGTTCCGCTCGACGGAGGGCTTCTGATGCGCCGCGTCGTCGTCACCGGCTTCGGCCTCGTCTCGCCCATCGGCAACGATGCGCAGACCGTCTCCGACGCGCTGCGCAACGGCACCAGCGGCGTGTCCGCGGTGCCCGAATACGCCGAGAAAGGCTTCCGCAGCCAGGTCGCGGGTGTCCCGCGGATCGATCTGGAAGCGATGGTGGATCGCAAGCTGAAGCGCTTCATGGGCGATGCCGCGGCCTACGCCTACGTGTCGATGCGCGACGCCATCGCCGACGCCGGGCTGGACGACGCGCAGGTGCGCAGCCCGCGCACCGGCGTGATCGCCGGCTCGGGCGGTGCCTCGGCGCAGTGGCAGATCGAGACCGGCGATCTCATGCGCAACAAGGGTGCGCGCAAGGTCGGCGCATTCATGGTGCCGCGCACGATGTGCTCGACGGTGTCGGCCTCGCTGGCGACGGCGTTCGGCATCCAGGGCGTGAGCTATTCGATCTCCGCCGCCTGCGCGACCTCCGCGCACTGCATCGGCGCCGCGGCCGATCTCATCCGCTACGGCGCGCAGGACATCGTCATCGCCGGCGGCGGCGAAGAACTGCACTGGGGCATGTCGGTGCAGTTCGACGGCATGGGCGCGCTGTCCAGCGCATGGAACGACACGCCGGAGCGCGCCTCGCGCCCGTACGACGAAGGCCGCGACGGCTTCGTGATCGGCGCCGGCGGCGGCATGCTGGTGCTGGAGGATTACGATCACGCGGTCGCGCGCGGCGCACGCATCCACGCCGAACTCGTCGGCTACGGCGTGACCTCCGACGGCGCCGACATGGTCGCGCCCACCGGCGAAGGCGCGGTGCGCTGCATGCGCATGGCGCTGGCGGGATTCGCGGCCGATGGCGCGCCGGTCGGGGAGATCGATTACCTCAACACCCACGGCACCGCGACGCCGCTGGGCGACATCGTCGAATTGAAGGCGGTGCGCGAAGTCTTCGGCGACGCGATACCGCCGCTGTCGTCGACCAAGGGTTTGACCGGGCATTCGCTCGGCGCGGCCAGCGTGCACGAAGCGATCTACAGCCTGCTGATGCTGCGCGATGGTTTCATGGCGGCATCGGCGAACATCGACACCCTCGACCCGCGCGTCGGCGACGCCCCGATCCTGCGCGAAACCCGCGAGGCGCCGCTGCGCACGGTGATGTCGAACAGCTTCGGCTTCGGCGGCACCAATGCCGCGCTGGTGTTCAGGGCGGTGTGAGGCTCGACCGTCATCGGGTGCGCTTCAGCGCGTCGATGGGTTCGCATGGATCGAACACGGTGCGCTGAAGCGCACCCCATGCGCTCCGCGAGGTTTCATGGCGCCTCGCGAACATCGACATCCTCGACCGCACGTCGGCGCGTCACGCGCGGCGCGCGCGTCGTGCCGATTGCACGATGCCAAGCAAAAAGACGGCATCGCATGCGATCCCCGCGGCGACACGTCGCGAATCGCCGTCCAAACTGAATTCCACCTTGCCCGCAGTCGTCCGATGCAGGCCGCTGCGCGGACCGCCGCGTTTTCGCCATTACCGTGATCGCACGCAGCGAAAGGCTGCGCGACGCGTTTGCATGGAGAACGACATGGCGACTGCGAAGAAATCGACAGCGGCAAAAGACGGTGCCGGCAAGGCCGGCAACAGAACAGGCACGGCGCGAATGCCCGGTGACGCGGTCGGCAACGGCGGCGAGATCCAGCAGCAGGCCGGCGGCGCGCATCCGGTGCTCACCACCGCGCAGGGCATCGCGATCGCCGACAACCAGAATTCTCTGACCCCGACCCCGCGCGGTCCGACGCTGCTGGAAGATTTCATTCTTCGCGAGAAGATCACCCATTTCGATCACGAGCGCATCCCGGAGCGGATCGTGCATGCGCGCGGCAGCGCGGCGCACGGTTACTTCGAACTGACGCGTTCGCTGCAGCGCCAGACCACCGCGGCGATCCTCACCCGCACGGGCGTCAGGACGCCGGTGTTCGCCCGGTTCTCGACGGTCGCCGGCGGCGCCGGCTCGGTCGATACGCCGCGCGATGTCCGCGGCTTCGCGGTGAAGTTCTACACCGTGGAAGGCAACTGGGACCTGGTCGGCAACAACATCCCGGTGTTCTTCATCCAGGACGCGATGAAATTCCCCGATCTCATCCATGCGGTCAAGATGGAGCCAGATCGCGGCTTCCCGCAGGCCGGAAGTGCGCACGACACCTTCTGGGATTTCGTGTCGCTGATGCCCGAGAGCATGCACATGATCATGTGGGCGATGAGCGACCGCACGATTCCGCGCAGTCTGCGGACGATGGAAGGCTTCGGCATCCACAGTTTCCGCCTGCTGAACGCCGAGGGTCGCAGCACCTTCGCCAAATTCCACTGGCGGCCGACGCTGGGGATCCAGTCGACGGTGTGGGACGAGGCGGTCAAGCTGCAGTCTGCCGACAACGATTTCCATCGACGCGATCTGTGGGAAGCGATCGACGCCGGTCAATTTCCGTCGTGGGAACTGGCGGTGCAACTGTTCACCGAGGAGGACGCCGCGGCGTTTCCCTTCGATCATCTCGATCCCACCAAGCTGATCCCCGAAGAACTGGTGCCGCTGCAGGTGATCGGGCGCATGGTGCTCGACCGCAACGTCGACAATCTGTTCGCGGAAACCGAACAGGTGGCGTTCTGTCCGGCGAACGTCGTGCCGGGCATCGACTTCAGCAACGACCCGCTGCTGCAGGGGCGGCTGCATTCCTACCTCGATACCCAGCTGTCGCGATTGGGCGGGCCGAATTTCCATCAGATCCCGATCAATGCCCCGAAATGTCCGTTCGCGAATCACCAGCGCGACGGACACATGCAGATGGCGGTGCCGAAGGGACGGGTGGCCTACGAGCCGTCCAGCCTGGATCCGGAATCGCCGCGCGCGAGTCGTGAAAGCGGCTTCCGCCACTTAGCCGAGACGCCCGACGACGGCGCGAAGGGCCGCGTCCGGCCCGAGAGTTTCGCCGACCACTACAGCCAGGCGCGGATGTTCTTCCGCAGCCAGAGCGCGCTGGAACAGGCCCACATGGCCTCGGCGCTCGTGTTCGAGCTGTCGAAAGTGGCGACTGCGCACGTGCGCGCGAGCGTCGTCGGCCATCTGCGCAATATCGACGAAACACTCGCCGCGCGGGTCGCCGATGGCCTGGGCATGGAGACCTTGCCGGATGCGCCGGCACCGGCGGCGCCGGTCCGGGATTTCGAGCCCTCGCCGGCGCTGCGGATCATCGATCGCATGCGCGACACGCTGGAAGGACGCTGCATCGGCATCCTGGTCGCCGACGGCTCCAACGCCAAGTCGATCGATGCGATCCGCTCGGCGGCGATCAAGGCCGGCGCGCGGGTCAAGATCGTCGCGCCGAAGCTGTCGGTGCTGTTGGCGAACGGGAAGCGGCTGGATGCGGACGGCCAACTGGCGGGTACCTCGTCGACCGTGTTC
Source organism: Lysobacter sp. (assembly GCA_011526085.1). Taxonomy (GTDB): domain Bacteria; phylum Pseudomonadota; class Gammaproteobacteria; order Xanthomonadales; family Xanthomonadaceae; genus Lysobacter_I; species Lysobacter_I hankyongensis. The sequence continues at coordinate 47,282 of WYBC01000002.1, forward strand.
GATGCGGTCGCCAGCGTGCTCGATCCGGCGCAGGCGGAAGCGTTGGCGAAAGACAGCGCCGCGACCGACTGGTTCCGCGATGCGTTCGGCCATCTCAAGGCGATCGCGGCCTGCAAGGGCACGCACATCATCCTCAAGGCCGCCGGGATCAAGCCCGATGCGGGCGTGGTGCCGCCCGAAGACGTCGATGCATTCCTCGCGCTCGCGCGCACGCGTCAGTGGGCGCGGGAGCCGAAGATCCGCATGTTGGCCTGATGCACGGTGTCTGTCTGGAAATCGGTAGGCTGGGTCGCTGACCCAGCCTGCGAAACTATGAACTCGCGCTCGCAGGTGGCTGATGGTGCTTGTGAAAAGCCCGGAATCTTTTCCGCGCTGGTGCGCGGGTCACTTTCTTTAGCGTAAAGAAAGTGACCAAAGAAAGCTTTTCAGATCCAGATCAAATCTGCCGTCGGAGTCTTGGCCGGGATTTTTCGACAAGACATCCCTGTCTTGTCGAAAAACGACGGACCTCCTGTCCGTCGCCCTCCGGGTCTCCCATTGCGGGAAGATGCGCCGGGTCGGCAATCTCGTCGTAACGAATCGGTAGGCGATAAAGCCAAGTTGGTGCCTGGGTCAGCGCGTAGCCCGGGTAGAGCGCAGCGAAACCCGGGGTTTTTCAAGATTCATGGAACTGCCGTTTTCAGGCAAAAATCCCCGGGTTTCGCTGCGCTCTACCCGGGCTACGGCGATGCTTGGAAATCGTCGATCGGCTCCACCACCGAATACTTCTCCTTCACCGGCTTGCCTGGCAGCGGCGGGAAGTCGATCGGTTCGGGTTTGATCTCGGTGTCCGGCAGGCGGTCGAGCAGGTCGCGGATCAGGGTGAGGCGGCCGCGTTTCTGGTCGTTGAAGTCGACGAGGGTCCAGGGCGCGTGTTCCGTGTGCGTGGCCTTGAGCATCGCTTCGCGGGCCTTCGTGTACTCGCCGTATTTCGTGCGGGCTTCGAGGTCGATCGGCGAGAGCTTCCAGCCTTTCAGCGGGTCTTCGCGGCGTTCGGCGAAGCGTTTTTCCTGTTGCTCCTGGTCGCAGCACAGCCAGTACTTGAACAACTGGATGCCGTCGTCGACGAGCATCTGTTCGAACACCGGCGTCTGTTTCAGGAACGCCTTGACCTGTTTGTCGTCGGCGAAGCCCATCACCTTCTCGACCCCGGCGCGGTTGTACCAGCTGCGGTCGAACAGCACGATCTCGCCGGCCGCGGGCAGATGGGCGGTGTAGCGCTGGAAGTACCACTGGGTCTTTTCGCGATCGTTCGGTTTGGGCAGGGCGACCACGCGGCACTGGCGCGGGTTGATGTGGGCGCGGATCGCATCGATCGCGCCGCCCTTGCCGGCGGTGTCGCGGCCTTCCAGCAGCACCAGGATGCGCTGGCCGGAGGTCGAGGCCCAGCGCGCCATCATCGCGAGTTCGCGCTGCAGGGGTTCCAGCAGTTCCTCGTATTCTTTGCGTTTCAGCTTTTCGGGCTTGCTCATGCGGGGATCCGGTGTCGAGGCGATGACGCGCTGATGGTGGTCATTCCCGGCGCGGCGAGGAATGACAGGGAGGATTACGCGCGCTTTGCGCGCTTCGCCGCGTTGCGCTTGCGCGCGGGCCGCGCCGGGGCTTCGTCCTCGTCGCGGACGCCAGCGGCCATGCTGCGCGCGACTTCCAGCAGTGCGCCCTGTTGTTTGCTGTTGAGCGCGCGGTAGGACGCGAGCAGTTCGTGCTCGCCCTTGGTGCGCGCGGGGTCGAGGGTGCTGGCCAGTTCGGACAGCAGTGCGCCCGCCGGCACGCCGAAGGTGCGGGCGAGGGCGTCGATCTGGTCGCGCCCGGGCATCTTCTCGTCCTTCAGCCAGGCGCTGACGGTGTTGACGCCGGCGCGCGGAATCGCGGTCGCCAGGTCGGTCACGCTCAGGCCGGTGGCCTTGGTGAGCAGTCGCAAGGTATTGCCGATGGACATCGAATCACTCCTTGAGCCGCGGACGCAGCGTGGCGAGATTGCAGGGGCGGGTGCGCGCGTCGAGCTGGGCGCGGACGATCTTTTCCCAGGCGGTGCGGCACGCGGAGGTGGAGCCGGGGAGGGCGAAGAGGAAGGTGCCGTTGGCGAGACCGGCGAACGTGCGCGACTGCAGCGTCGACGTGCCGATCTCCTCGAAGCTCAGCGCGCGGAACAGTTCGCCGAAGCCGGGCATCTCCTTGTCGAGCAGCGGCAGCAGGGCTTCGGGCGTGGAGTCGCGGCCGGTGAAGCCGGTGCCGCCGGTGACGAGGATGCCGTCGGCGGCGGGATCGGCGATCCACTGCGAGACCTGCGCGCGCAGCCGGTATTTGTCGTCGGGCAGCAGGGCGCGGTCGTGGAGGCGATGGCCGGCGTCGGTGAGGGCGGTGGCGAGATAGTCGCCGGAGCTGTCTTCGGCGAGGCTGCGCGTGTCGGACACGGTCAGCACGCACAGCGAGAGGGGGATGAACTGTTGGGCTGCGGTCATGGGCCGCAGGGTAACGCTTTCGTCCGCGGCGGGCGATGCCCCGCGGTGTGGGTCGGGGCTCAGGCCAGCGGCAGGCGGAAGCGCAGGGTCTCGTCGTACTGGCGCCAGCCGTGGCCGCGGTACAGGGCCTGGGCGTCGTGGTTGTCGGGCATGGTTTCGAGTTCCAGCCGGATCGCACCCTCGCGCTGGCCGTACTCGGCGGCCGCCGACAGCAGCGCCAGCGCCACGCCGCGACGGCGGGCGCGTTCGGCGACATAGAGGTCGTTGAGCACGAAGACCTTCGCCGCGCGCACCGAAGAGAACATCGGATAGAGCTGGGTGAAACCGGCCGGCGCGGTGTCCATCACGCCGTCGAGATGGGCGAGGAAGATCGTCGATTCGTTGCGGCTCAACCGCTCGTGCAGGAAGCGCCGCGCGGTGTCGGGGTCCTGCCGCTGTTCGTAGAAGCTGCGGTAATCGGAGAACAGCGGGACGAGGTCGCCCAGGTCCCCGAGGGTCGCGCGGCGTACGACGACGGTCAAGGAGCTTCGCTCAGTTCGACCAGATAGGTCGTGGTGCCGCCGCCGATGTCGATGCGCCAGCCCTTGGTGAATTCGCTGGCATCCGTGGTGTTCCAGTTGCGCAGGGTGATGGTGGCGTTGGCCGGTTCCAGCACGCGCACGCGCAGCCGGCCGGCGGTGACGGTGCTGCCGCTGACCGTGGGCTGCACCGGCACCTGCACCTGGAAGAACGCGGTGGTGCCCGCGGCCAGGACGAAGTTGTCGCGCACGGTGAGCTTGCGGTTGGCGAAGTCGAGGTTGCGCGTCCAGCGGGTCAGCGCGGGATTGCCGCGGTAGGCGGGCGTGAGATCGGAGGCGACCGTCAGCGCGCCGTTCGCGCCGGGGGTGACGGTCATCGTCGAGGTGCTCGGCTCGCACTGGTGGACGATGCGGTCGTTCGCGGGGCTGCCGCACTGCTGCACGCTCGTGTTGCTCCGTTCGAAGCGCAGCATGTTGTGCACTTCGGTGCCCTGCTGGATGCCGCTGCGGCTCCAGATGTTTTCGGTGACGGCCAGCCAGTCGTTCGCGAACAGGGTGAACGCGCCCTGGTCCTGGTGGGCGTGGCTTTCGTTGTATTTGCCGGTGACGTAGGCCATCCACATCGCGTTGGCGTCCCAGCCGGTGCGTGCGAACAGATGCCCGGTGCCGGTGCCGTTGTAGTACAGCTCGCTCGGCGGTGCGCCGTTGCTGCCGACCGGCAGCAGGTCGTAGCGGAAATTCGCGCCCTGGCCCATCTGCTGCACCGGAATGCCGGTCAGCCACCAGGTCGCGATGCGCTGGGCGGTGGCGTCGTTGGTCAGGTGGCGCGCTTCGAGGATCAGGCGGCGGTGGTAGTCGTAGATCTCGGGCACCGAGTTGCGCGACTGGTCGCCGATCGGTGCGAAATGGGTGCGGGTCGGCACGGTGCCGTGCACCCACCACTTGATGGTGTTGGTGGCGTGCGGATTGGCGTTGGCCAGATCGATGCCGGTGGCGTCCTTCCACATCCGGTACAGCTCGAACAGGCGCATCTGCGCCGTGCCGTAGCCGGTGCCTTCGAGGCTGCCGCCGGTGGGCATCGCGCGGTAATAGGCTTCGAGCTTCGGCAGCTTGTCGCTCTGCAGCAGACTCATCCAGGTGGCGCTGCGCGAAGCCAGCGCCCAAGACATCGTCGCCTCGATGAAGCTGTAGTGATAGTTGTTGCCCGGGTTGTCGACCGACCAGCCGCTCCATGGATGCGAGACCGCGCCCCAGCGGGCGTTCTGGTAGTTCCAGACGTTCCAGATCGCCTGTTCGGCGTACGCGGCCCAGCGCTGGCGCTGGCCGGCGGTGAGGCGCGCGCTGCAGGTGTCGTAGGTCATCGCCAGGTCGGCGATCATCGGACCGACTTCGAGATAGGAATCGGCGGCGATCTCGGGGCGCTGCCCGGCCGCGATCGCGGTCTCGGCCCGCGCGACGTGCTGTTCGACCATCGTGACCGCGTGGTTGCAGTATTTGACGTCGCGGGTGATGCGGAACATCAGCGCGGAGTCGCGGGCTTCGTAGGCGTAGCCCGGGCTGCCGTTCACCGCGTTGTCGACCCAGGTGCGGAACCGTGTGTACGGCGTGCGCGCGGTGTCGACGTAGGTCAGGTTCATCGGAATGTGCAGCACCTGCGAGGCCGAGAGCCGACCGGTGTTGCGGCTGGGCGCGGCGGTGCGCGCGCCCGGGAGACGACCCGCGATGCGTTCGACGCCGGCCAGCGGCTTGCGCTCGGCTTCGGCGAAGCGCGCGCGGAGCTCGCGCATCAGCGTCATCGGCCCGGCGATGGCGATGCCGGCGGTCGCGACCGCGACGGCGAGAAGCGCCAGCCTGCCGAGTCGGCGGGAGGCGGCAGGGCGGGCGACGGCATCGGGGGAGGGGCGGCGCTTGGGCATGGCGTGGGCTCGAATCTCGCATCCGTGGCGATCGTGTGTCGTTCGCGCCCCCTGGCGCACCCGGTCCTGTCCTGTCGCGACCGTGGTGCAGCGCGTCCTGCGGAACGGCCGGCGGACCGGACGTTCCGGCAACCGCTCCGATCCGGCGGCGGCAACCTGAATCGAGTATGGCGATGCGATCCGCGCCGAAGTGTGACGGGCCGGACTGTTGCGACAGCCTCCGACAGAAAGTGTGAATTCTGTCTCAGGCGAAAGTCAGGCGTCGTTCAGTTTGAGCTGTCTTCTTCAAGCTCGACGACGTAAGTGTCCGTCCCGCCTGCGATATCCAGACGCCAGCCGCTGCGGAATTCGGCGCTGTCGACGCTGCGCCAGTCCATGGCGGCGAGGGTGGCCCCGGCCGGGGCGACGACCCGGACCCGCAGCCGGCCGGCGACGGCAGTCTGCCCGTCGATCCGGGGTTCGGACGGCAACTGCAGCTGGAACACCGCTCGGGTGCCGGCTTCCAGCGCGAACCGGTCCTCCACCCGCAGCCGGCGGCCGCCGAAATCGAGACGCCGGGTCCAGCGCCGCACCGGCGACTCCGACCCGTAGGCCGCGGCGAGATCCGCGTCCACGCGCAGGCCGCCGTCGGCGGCGGGCGTCACGGTCATCGTCGACCGGGTGGGTTCGCACTGGTGGACCACGCGGTCGTCCGGCGGCGCGTGGCACTGCCGGGCGATCGGCGTCGCCCGTTCGAAGCGCAGCACGCTGTGGGTTTCGGTGCCCTGCTGGATGCCGCTGTGGCTCCAGATGTTCTCGCTGACCGTCAGCCAGTCGCGCGCGAACAGGGTGAAGCCGCCCTGTTCCTGGTGCGCGTGGCTTTCGTTGTAGGGGCCGGCGACGAACGCCAGCCACATCGCGTCGCGGTCCCAGCCGCTGCGCGCGAACAGATGACCGGTGCCCGCGGCGTGATGGAAGATCGGTCCGGTGGCGGGCGCCACGGGCGCCGGCGTCTTCGCATCGCCCGCGGGGAGCAGATCGTGCGCGGTATTGAAGCCGTTGCTCATCTGCGTCATCGAGATCCGGTGCAACCACCACGACGCCAGCGCCTGCGAGGACGCGTCCCGGCTCAGCGCGCGCGCTTCCAGCACCAGGCGGCGGTGGTAGTCGTACAGCTCCGGCACCGAGTTGCGCGATTGATCGCCGATCGGCGCGAAGCGATCCAGCGTCGGTACCGTGGCGTGGACCCAGTAGGCGATGGTGTCGTCCGCGTGCGGACTGGTGTTGGCGATGTCCTCGCCGGTGGCGTCGCGCCACAGCCGGTACAGCGCGAACAGGCGCATGTGCGCGGCGCCGTAGCCGGTGCCTTCCAGACTGCCGCCGCCGGGCAATCCTGCGAAATAATCGATCAGCGGCGGGATCTTCTCTTCGTTGAGGAAGCTCATCCATTCGTCGTTGCCGCTGGCCAGCGCCCAGTACAGCGTCGCCTCGACGAAGCTGTAGTAGTAATTGTTGCCGGGATTGTCGACGGACCAGCCGGTCCATGGCCGCGGGCGGCCGCCCCAGTGCGCGCGCAGGTGATGCCAGACGTTCCACACCGCCTGTTCGGCGAACGCGGACCAGCGCGCGCGTTGCGCATCGTCGATCCGGTCGCGGCAGGCGTCGAGCGTCATCGACAGCGCGGCGATGCGCGGGCCGACTTCCAGATACGAATCGCCGGCGATCTCCGGCGCACGGCCGCCGGCGATCGCGGCTTCGGCGTCGGCGACTTCCTTTTCCACCATCCGGACCGCGAGTCCGCAGTATTCCGGTTTCGGATCGAGCCGGTACAGCAGCGCCGCGTCGTAGGCGGAGAAGGCGTAGCCGGGCTGGCCGGCTACCGCGCTGCCGACCCAGCGCCGGAACCGGTCGTAGGCCGGAGAGGTTCGGTCGACATACGACAGATCCAGCGGGATGCCGGGTTCGATCGGCGGCAGCGGTTTGCGCGCGATGGATGGCGTGGTCGTGGCCGCGGATGCGCCCGCGGCGTGCGCGTCGCCGACCGCGGCGTTCGCGCCGGTCCGCGGGTTGCAGGCGGCCGCGATCGCGCCGATCGCGAAGACCGACAGTACCCGCAGCGCGAGCTTCGCCGATGGGGAACGAGGGCCTGCGCGCATGGTCAGCGGTTGCTGTAACTGAAGGTGAGGTTGAACACGTTCTGGGCCGCATCCTGGCCGCTGGCGGTGCTGCTGCGTTCGTAGCGGCCGAGGTTGAGCATCGCGCTCCAGTGGCGGGTCCAGTCGAGGCGCGCGAACACGCCGTAGCGCCGGGTTTCGTCTTCGCGCGCCAGACGGATGTATTCGTTGTGATCGAGCGCGGCCGAGACGCCGAGCATCAGGTTGCGGCGCGCGCGCCAGGACGCTTCGAAGCCGCTGCCGTAGCCGTTCTGGTCGAACTGGTCGGTGTCCTCGTAGCGGATCCGGTCCAGATACGGCGAGACGTTCACGGTCCAGCGCGTGGCGGTCCACGTGTATTCGGCGTCGAGCCTGCGTTCGAGATAGGGCGAGGCGTTGACCACGGTGTCGCCTGCGGCCACGCCCGTGGGCGGTCCTGCGTCTTCGCCGATCTCGGCGAGACTGTCGGCGGCCACGTCGGAGAACTGGCTGGTGAGGCTCGCCTCGAAGCGATGCAGATCGCTCGGCCGCCAGGTCAGCGACGTGCGCAGCAACGGGTCGCTGCGCGCATCGGCGAAGCCCGGCAGCGGGTTGCGGTAGCGCAATCGCGAATAGCCGGCGTCCACCGCCAGATCCACGCGGTTGAGGGTGCGCGACCAGCGCACGAACAGTTCCGAACGGGTGTAGTCGCGGGCCACGGTGTCGCGCTCGAAATCCACGCGCTGGTGCTGCGCGTTGAAGGCCAGGCGGCTGGTCGGGCTGAGCCGCCTGATCGCGCGCAACGCGATTTCGTTGCGTTCGGAATTGAATTCGTCGGTGATCTCCGCTTCGCTGCGGATGTGGCGCAGTTCGCCGACGCCGCGCCAGCCGTCGCCCCATTCGAAGCTGAGCGTGGGTCCGGCCGAGAGCACGTTCACCTGCTGCCGGTTGCCCGGCGAATCCGGCGCGAGCGTGTCCACCGGCTGCAGGGTCAGGTTGTCGACCACCGAGAAGCTCAGGCGTTCGGGGATCGCCACCCAGTTGACGCGGCCGACGAGCGTGGCGTCGACGCTGTCGTCGAAGCGATCGTCGCCGTAGCGGCGATATTCGGTGCGGCCGGTGACCCGCGCCTGCAGCACCGAGGTGTCGTGCACGATCTCGAAGCCGAGCCCGGGACGCAGCAGGGTGATGGCGATCGGATCGGCGGGCGTGAGCAGCAGGTTGTCGTTGCGTTCGATCGCCAGATCGACGATGTAGTCGACGCGCAGCGCCAGTGCGGCGTTCGGTGCGGCGCCGGCGGCGACGGCGAGCGCCGCGAGGCAGAGGCGTTTGCGATGCATGCGGCCTCCGTGGGCGCCTCAGGGGCGCCGGTTGAACACCACGCCGGCGAATTTCTCCGGCGGGAAACTGGCGACGGCCTTGTCGATGGCTTCGGTGCCGACCTGGCCGTAACCGACGACCAGCACCACCAGATCGGCGAGATCGGACAGGATCCGCGCGTCCGGCGAGCCCTGCACGGGCGAGCCGTCGAGGATGAGGTGGCGGTTGCCCTGGTGCGCGCGCAGCGAATCGATCATCGCGCGCATGCGGAAGGCGCTGAAACTTTCGCCCGGCGTCTCGCGGATGCGGCCGGCGGGAATCAGTTTCAGCCGCGGTACGCCGGTGGGATAGACCACGTCGTCGAGCGACAGCGCGTCGTTCTCGAGATAGTCGATCAGCCCCCCGCGCTCCGCCGAGACCTGCAGCGCGTCGCCCTGCGCCGGATGGGTGGCGTCGCAGTCGATCAGCAGCGCCTGCTTGGTGTCGTCGAAGGCGAAGGCCGCGGCGAGATTGCGCGCGACGTAACTGCCGCCGCAGCCATGGCGCACCGGCGCCACCAGGGTGACGAAATTCCGGCTCTCGCCCTGCGGGCCGCCGGCGAGCGCGATCAGCCGCGTGCGCAGTTCACGGAAGGCGTCCGCATGCACGCGCACGGATTCGTGGCGATGGATCAGGCGGCGCTCTTCCAGCTGGCGCGTGGTCAGCGCCTGCTCCTGCCGCGCGCCGGCCAGGGGAAGGCGGTGCTCGCGGTGGTCGTCGCGGTCGTGGTCGTTCATGCGTGCATCTGCTTGAAAAGGTAGACCAGTCCGTAGGCGAGGATCACCGATCCGAGGATCGAGGCGCTGAGCGAGATCCGCGCGAATTCGCGGCGACGGTCGCGCGGGGTGCGATAGCCCGGAACCACGGTGAGCACCGGATAGTTGCCCTGGCGTTCGATCTGGCCGGGTGCGCGCACGCGCGGGTCGAAGCGCACCAGCAGGAACAGCAGGCCCAGCGGCACCGCCACCGCGGCCGCCAGCCCGCCCAGCGCGAAATGCATGAAGCGCAGGCCGCTGGGACGCAGCGGCATCTGCGCCGGATCCTGGATGCGCATGGTCAGGCCGCGGCGTTCGCGATCGAGCTCCATCGACACCCGCGCGTTCTCGCGCCGGCGCAGCATGTCCTGGTAGATGTCGCGGTTCACTTCGTAATCGCGGGTGAGTTCGGCCAGCGTGCTCTCGGACGCGGCGATGCGCCGGCTGCGGCCGAGTTCGCCGTCGAGCAGCCCTTCGGACGCCGACATGCGCGACTGGATCGCGGCGATCTCGCGCCGGGTTTCGGCGAGACGGCTGCGCAGTTCCTGGTACATCGGGTTGACCCGCGCTTCGGCCTCGTTGCGCGTGCCCGGCTGCTGGCGACGGTTCTGGTCTTCCGCCATCGCGGTCTGGATGTCGGCCATCTGGTGGCGGATGCGCACCACGTCGGGATGCTTGTCGGTATAGCTCAGCAGCAGGGTGTCGAGCTGGTTCTGCAGTTCCAGCAACTGCGTGCGGTACAGCGTTTCGCGGGTCTGCACCGAGGTCACCGCCGATTCGCCGGACAACTGCGACGCCAGCGCGTCCTCGCGCGAGCGCAGCTCCATCAGGCTCATGCGCGTCTGCTCGACCTGGGTGCGCAGCGCGCCGATCCGGGTGGTGACGTCGGTGGCGCTGCCCGGCTGCGCGTCCGCGTTCGCGGAGCGGTAGTCCTGCAGGTTCGCTTCGGCCTCGGTGAGCTTGCGGTGGTAGTCCGCCACCTGCTTGTCGATGAATTCGTAGGCTTCGCGGCTCTCGCGTTCCTTGCTGGCGAGGCTTTCCTCGATCAGCAGGTTCGCCATCGCCTCGGCGACCTTGAATGCGCGTTCCGCATCGTTGTCGTGGTAGGTGATCTGGACCAGATTCTCGCGGGCGTTGGTGATCTGGGTGCGATCGCGGATCTGTTCGATCAATTTTTCCTGCACCGCCGCCGACGGCCGGTCGGCCATCCAGCCGCCGGCCTCCAGCACCTGGCTCATCACCCTGCGCCCGAACACCACGGTCCGCGCCAGACCGGCGCGGTCCACGGCGCGGGTGGCATGGGCGCGGTTTTCGAGCAGCGGCTGGATGATGTCGCTTTCCTGCGCCAGCACCGAGGTCGAGGCCACGTACTTGCGCGGCAGCAGGAACAGTCCGGCGAGCAGCGCGAGCAGCGCGATCACGGCGAAGATCGACACCAGCACCAGCTGGTAACGCCGCGCTTCGTGCAGCAGCGCCGGAATCAGTTCGTTGGGGGCGAGCGCCGACGCGGCGCCCTGCGCACCGGCGCGCGCGGCCGGCGTGCGCCGCAGCGGCAACATCGGCGTGCTCATCAGAACGTCCGCTCCGGCACCGTGATCACGTCTCCGGGCGCGACCGGATAGTTGGTCGCCAGATCGCCGCGATTGAGGATGCGATCCAGCTTCACCTCGAACGTGCGCGACGCGACGCCGGTCCGGCGATGCAGTTCGGAGCGGTCCGGCGCGGCGAATTCGGTGAGGCCGCCCGCGGCGAGCACCGCGTCGAGCACGGTCATGCCGGGGCGATAGGGCACCGACACCGGTTGCCGCACCGCACCGGTCACGCGCACGCGCGACAGGTATTCGTGGCTGCGCAGTTCGGTCAGGATCACCGCCACCTGCGGGTCGCGGACATAGGCCGCGAGCTTGTCCTGGATGTCCTTCGCCACTTCGGGCGGGGTGCGGCCGCCGGCGAGCACGTCGCCGATCAGCGGCACCGAGATCATGCCGTCGGGGCGCACCGGGACGGTGATCCCCAGTTCGGGATTGCGCCACACCGCCACCTGGACCTGATCGTCGACACCGATCCGATAGGCATCCACAGCCTGGGTCTGCACCGCATCCATCGGTGGCGCGCCGGTCGGGAGATCCCGGGTAGTCGCGCAGCTGGCAAGGATGAGCGACAGGCACAGGGCCCAGACGCATCGGATCATGGACATTCGTTCCCCCCGGAGATTCGCTTGAATTGTAACGGGATCGGGGAAAGTTTGAGGCCAGTCACAAAATCGGGGTTGCCGGCCCCGAAACGCGGAAGGCCGCAGATGCGGCCTTCCGAGGGATGCCGGGCGGGCGCGATGCGCCCGGGGCTTCAGTCTTTCTGCTTCAGCGGCTTGGCCGGCTTGAGCTTCTTCTGCGCGGCGACGAAGGCGTCCTGGCTGGACGGCGACAGGTTCGGACGACCGGCGAACACGCCCATGCTGAGGCTGCCGCTGACGTAATAGGTTTCGCCCGCTTCGACTTCGATGTTCATCACGTCCTTGGCTTCGGAATGCACGACATAGCTGTGCTGGCCCGGCGTGGTGGGGTGAACGAAGTACGTGGCGTTGCGCAGCTTGCCGAGTTCCGCTTCCCCCTCGCGGACGATGAAGCCGATCGCGGCGCCCATCATCTTGCTTTCGCGGAAGAACACGATCTGCCCCATGCCTTCGGGCGGAGCGGAAATGCCGGCCGGAAGCGATGCGGTGGCGGCGGCTTCCGTCGCCGGGGTTGCGGCAGGCGCCTGCGGCGCGGAGGCGTCCTGCGCGTTGACGGCGAGGCTCGCGCCGAGCAGGGCGAGAATCAGGGTGGTCTTCTGGAAATGACGCATTCGAAAGTTCCTGTTGGTGGGACAGCGGTGGGTGACGTCGGTGGGGTCAAGGAGAGGGTGGCGACGATTCCGTGCCGTCTTCGGCAGCGGGTGCGGTCGGGGCCGGGGCCGTAACCGGAGAAGGCAGGGAAACGGCCGGAGGATCGATCGTCGCGGCGGGCGCAGCCGGCGCCGCTGCCGTCGATGGCGGAATCCAGTGCGGGCCCGCGAGCTTCGCGTGCGCACGCGCGCCGGGTGGAATCTCGATCTGACCACCGCGCATCAGGAAGCCGAGCGGGATCCAGAAGGCGGCCACGGTGCGGTTTTCGCCGCTTCCGCCCATCCTGAAGCCGCGCAATTTGATATCGCCACCGGGGCCGTTGAGCGAACGTCCGGCCAGGATCAGTTCGCCCGGCTTGCCGGCGGCGCGCGCGCGATCAGCGTGCACGACTTCGCCGATGCCTTCGGTTCCCGCCGGGAGCAGCATCACGTCGCCTGCATAGAGCGGCGAGGCCAGGGCGAGTTTGAAACGCTGGCCGCGCTGTGCGGTTTTCGAACTGATGGGTTCGGCGATTTCGAGTTCGACGATGGTGCCGTCGGCGAGCGAGCAGCAGCCCGCGTCAGTGGTTCCGGGGGCCGGGACGGGTGCGGGGAGCGGAACGGCCGGGCCTTCGGTCGCAGCGTCCTTCGGGGCGGTCGGTGACTGTACGTCGGTGTCCTGGGCGATGGCGTTGTCTGCCATCCAGACGCCCAGGAATAGCGCCGCGGCGGCGGCCTTGCGTCGGATCGATCTCGGATTCAATGGTTTGCCCCCTTCAAGCGGTCGGATTATCGCAAAAAAGCAGCCCGGGCCGACGGTATCCGGGAGATCGCGGCACTTGACCCGATGCGGGACGAAGGACATTATTTAACTAATTCTTTAAGTAATGAATTCCTTATGGACCGCGTCTTCGAAGCCCTGTCTTCCACCCCGCGCCGCAGGATCCTCGCCTATCTCAATGGCGGCGAGTTGACCGCCGGGGACATCGCCTCCCGGTTCGATTTCAGCAAGCCCGCACTGTCCGCGCATCTGCGGATCCTCGAAGACGCCGGTCTGATCGCGCGCGAGAAACGCGGCCAGTACGTGTATTTCCAGCTGGTGCCCGACCGGCTCGCCAATACCGTCTTCGCCTGGGTGTCCGAGTTGTGCCCGCAGGGGCGGCCGCTCAAGCGCGAGAGCCGCGCGCGCGCGAAGGCCGCGAACACGCCGCAGGCTCCGGGCGAGCCGACAGACGACGCGGATGCTGCCGACGCGCAAGCCCCCGACACGGAGGACCCCGCATGACGCCGACCGCCCGCCGTCTCCGGACGTTCCCGACGGCCCACCTGCCGTCGCTGTCCGGCGGCCTGCCGGTCGAGGTGGTGCTGGTCGCGCAGATCGGCATAGGCGCGGGGACCGCGCTGATCGGCCACACCGCCGCCCTGCAGCGCGGGCACGATGCCTTCGTCGATGCGCTCGACGAGCCTTCGGCCCGGATCGGTGGTGCCGACTTCGCCCGCGGCGACGCGACCTCGCTCTACAGCTTCGTGGTCGGGGCCGAAGGGCATCCTTTCCATCGTCATGCCGGGCACCGGGTGTTCACGGCGATATCGGGGAGCGGCGGCGCGCTGCTGCGCTTCTCCACCGCGTCGCAGGCGCAGATCGAGCACGATCCGCAGGCCTTCGTCGACGCGCTGCGCCACGTCGAGATTCCACCGGACTGCCTGTTCACGGTGCGCTTCGGCGGCGGCACCTGGCACCAGTTCCTGCCGCGCGATCCCGACGCCGGCCACCCGGCGCTGTTCGCGCTGTCCTGTCATACCAACGAACTCGGCGGCGACCTCGACGCGCGTCAGCGCGAGACTGTGCTGGCCAACGCCGCGGACATTCCCACCCTCACCGAACTCTTGCCCGAGCGGGTCGCCGCGCGCCTGGCGATGCTGGATCCGGCGTCCATCCCGACCATCGCGCTGTCGCTGACCGCGGCCACCTCTTCGCTGCGCGGGCGCGCCTGCGCGCGAATCCGCCGCGTGCTGGGGCACGTGCGCCACCGGCTCGGCGCGTGGCGGCCACCGGCAGGTTTTCTCGACGATGCCCGCGGCCGCATGGTGACGGCGCTCGATGCGCCGCCGCCGCATTCGCTGCTGCGCGCGCAGTTCGCCGACGGTTTCGATCACGAGGACAGCTTCGCGATGGAGATCCCGATCGCCGAGCTGCCGTCGGCGTCTGCGACCGTGCTGCTGTCCGGTCTGCTCGACGGGTTCGTGCGCAATCCGCCTGGCGGCGTGGCACGGCTGATGCGCCTACGCAACGTGCTGGTGAAGCCGCTGGGCCTGCGCACCTCGCCGCTGGGTTGCCCGGTGTCGTCGCTGTTGAACGATGCGCCGCAGCGTTTCGCCGGCCGCCATCCGGTGCTGGCGCAGTCGGTCGATGCGGGCGATCGCTACGCCCAGGTCGTGCTCGGTGCCGACGACAAGCATCTGTCGTTCCGGTCCTGCGTCGGGGTCGAGCTGCTGCCCGGCGGCACCGCACGCGTTTCGCTCGGCACCCGCGTGCGCAACCGCAATCTGTTCGGCGCCTTCTACATGCGCGCGATCGATCGCACCCACCGCGCTTATGTCGCACCGACGATGCTGCGGATGGCGGCGTCGCATCTGCGGATGACGGTCGCGCGGCCGCAGCCGATGTTCCTGCGCGATGTCGTGAGGTCGGGATGAGCGCGATCGAAGCCGGCAAGGCTGCGGTGTATTACAACAGCGCCTGCCCGGTGTGCCGCGCCGGCGTCGAATGGGAACAGGGTCGGGCGTCGTCGTGCGGGATCGAATGGATCGATGTGCACCACGTGCCCGATGCCGTCGCGGACGTGGGCGCCGGGCTCGAGGACGTGCGCGAACGTCTGCACGTCCGCGATGCGGAAGGCCGGGTGCTTGTCGGCGCGGACGCGGTGGCGTTCGTGATGGGGACCCGTCCCGCGCAACGCTGGATGGGCCGATTGTCGGCGCTTCCGGGCGTGCGGTCGGTGATGCGATGGGCCTACGACGCCTTCGCGCGCGTCCTCTATCGATGGAATCGCGACAGGGGGCGGTGGTAGCCCCCTGCCGCTCCGGAGAAAGACAGCGGCCTGAAGGCCGCTCTACCGGTGCGCCCGCTCGAAAGTCTGGACAGCCTTTCAGCCTTCCCAGGCCGGCAGTTTCTTCTTCACCGCCACGTTCTTCAGCGTGACGTACTTCGGAATGCCGTCGCGGCCATAGGGCGGCGGGGCTTCGCCGCGGATCAGCGGTTCGAGATAGGCGCGCGCGGCGGCGGTGATGCCGTAGCCGTCCTTGCGCAGGAAATTCGCCGGCATCGTCTTCTCGTGGTTCGCCACCTTCTCCAGCGGCGCCGCTTCGATCTTCCACCTGTACGGTGCGTTCGACGTGCGCTTGATCACCGGCATCGTCGAGTTCAGACCCTTCAGCGCGAACTGCACGGCGGCCTTGCCGGCAGCCATGGCCTGGTCGAGGTCGGTCTTCGAGGCGATGTGCCGCGCCGAGCGCTGCAGGTAGTCGGGCAGGGTCCAGTGGACCTTGTAGCCGAGTTCGTCCTTCACCTTGCCGGCCAGATACGAGGCCACGCCGCCGAGCTGGGTGTGGCCGAAGGCGTCCTTGCCGCCGCCGGCGTCGGCGACGAAGGTGCCGTCCGCCGTGCGGATGCCTTCCGACGCGACCACCACGCAATAACCGACCTTCGCGACCACTTTCTTCACGTTGGCGAGGAAGTCGGCTTCGTCGTAGGCGCGTTCGGGGAACAGGATCAGATGCGGCGCTTCGTCCGGGCCGTTGCCGGCCAGACCCGCGGCGGCGGCCAGCCAGCCGGCGTGGCGGCCCATGGCTTCGTAGACGAAGACCTTGGTCGAGGTCTCGGCCATCGCCGCGACATCGAATGCGGCCTCGCGCACGGAAACCGCGGTGTACTTGGCGGCCGAACCGAAGCCCGGGCAGCAGTCGGTCACGGCCAGGTCGTTGTCGATGGTCTTGGGTACGCCGATGCAGGTCAGCGGGTAGCCGAATTCGGCCGCCAGCTTCGACACCTTCAGCGCGGTGTCGGCGGAATCGTTGCCGCCGTTGTAGAGGAAATACCGGACATCGTGGGCCTTGAGCACGTCGAGCAGGCGCTCATACTTCGCCCGGTCCTGTTCCAGCGACTTCAGCTTGAAGCGGCAGGAGCCGAAGGCGCCGCCCGGGGTGTGGGCGAGGGCGCGGATGGCCGCGGCCGATTCCTTCGAGGTGTCGATCAGATCCTCGCGCAGGGCGCCGAGGATGCCGTTGCGGGCGGCCAGGACCTTGATCTTGCGGGCGCGGGCCTCGGCGATGACGGCGGAAGCGGAGGCGTTGATGACGGCGGTGACGCCGCCGGACTGGGCGTAGAGGAGTTTTCCGGATGCCATGGGAGTCTGTCGAAGGGGACGGGGCGGCGCGGGTCGCGCGACGGATCGGGCGGGCGCATCCGGACCAGTCTAGCCGCGTTTGGGCAGGCCGCCGACCCCGCGGACACCGTTCTCCCGGTGTCCCTCGCTTTTGGTCGTAGACGGGTTGGGCCGGGGGCGGCGAGCGGTTAAGCTGGGGAGGTTGCGGCCCAGCGGCAGCCTCCCGGCGCCCGGGCCCGGTTCTTCTTATTTCTATGGAGCATGCGATGCGACTGGTTCTCCTCGGCGCCCCGGGATCGGGCAAGGGTACTCAAGCGGCACGACTGAAGGATCATCTGCAGGTGCCGCATATTTCCACCGGCGATCTGCTCCGCGCCGAAGTCGCGGCCGGCTCGGCGCTCGGCCTGCAGGCCAAGGCGGTGATGGATCGCGGCGATCTGGTGTCCGACGAGATCCTGCTCGGCATGCTCGAAGACCGCCTCTCGCGCCCGGATGTGTCCGGTGGCTTCATCCTCGACGGCTACCCGCGCAACCTCGCCCAGGCCGATGCCCTCGGCCAGTTGCTCGCCCGCATCGGCCAGCCGATGGACCACGCCGTGCAGCTCGATGTCGATACCGACCTGCTGGTGGAACGCATCGCCGGCCGCGCCAAGGAACAGGGCCGCGTCGACGACAGCCCCGAATCGGTCCGCAACCGCCTCAATGTCTACAACCAGGTCACCGCCCCGGTGGTCGACTATTACCGCCAGCGCGGCATGCTCAAGGTGGTCCATGGCGAAGGTTCGATGGACGATGTGTTCAACCGGATCGTGGAGTCGATTTCGGTCGGTGCGGATGTGGGGTGACGTCCCTATGCGGACGCAGTGCGAGTGGGTGGTATGAAATTCAGGTGTGTCGCGCTGGTCCTCGCACTGGTGTCCGCCCCGGTTGCTGCACAACACCAGCTGTTGCCGTATCGGGGCGATGACCCTTATGCGATGCCGGCGATCATGGCTCCCGCAATGAAGCAGGCGACTGTCAAAAACATGTTGGGCTATTGCAGTCGCGTGTCCGCCGTATCGTCGGAGAATGCGGACAAAGCCATTGCCGCATGGCAACAGCGTAACCAGGCGTTCACGGATGCCGCGGAGACGCTCAGGGCCCAGATGCATTCTGAATTCGTTGAATCTGGCCAAGTCAGCAAGAAAGAATGGGATGAGATATTCGAGATGTTTGAGGCGATGGCCAGCGTGGCGGCCGATGCGCCGGTGCGCCAGTTCGAGGCCATGACGATTCGGGAATACCGCGACGGCATGTGCGCTGAAACCCTCGATTCCGTGAACAGCGGGCGCTTCGATGTAATCAGCGCTGATCCAGGTATCGTTGAGCGTCTCCGGGCGGTCGAACGCTGAGCCGCTTCATTCATCCTGAAACGCAATTTCGGAACGCTTTGAAACTCCACATCCTCGGCATCTGCGGCACCTTCATGCGCGGAGTGAGCCGGGACAACCTTAGATCCTGCGAATGTCACAGCCCGACCGTTTCGAAACGCATCTCACCGTCGAATCCGGTGCGATGCGGCATGTCGATGCGATCGAACGATTCGCGACGGAGCATGGGTTGAAACTGGTGCAGATCGAGTTGCCGCGTGGCGCGCATCCCTGCCAGCCCATGCTGAGCTGGCGTTCGGAAGGCGCGTTGCCGGAGTGCCTGTCATCGGCCGCGGCGATGGTTCAGCGGTTGGAAGTGCAGGGGATCCGGGTCGTCCGGACCAAGATCGAGGCTTCGCCGTGCAATGCGGACGTGCCGCAGGGGGAAACGCCTTCGGCCGCGTGCACCTATTTCGAGAGCCACTTGAAGTTGCTGCTCGATGCGCAGGCCGATCAGGCGGAACTGTGCGATATCGCAATGGCGCATGGCGCCCATCTCTCCCGCAACGCGCGGCGCGTGCGCGAGGACGGTCGGATGGAACGTTTCGTCACCCTGCGACGACGAATGTGCGGGTATGCCGCCATCGCGGACGACACCGCCGCCCTCGAGGCCGCGCTGGTCCCCAAAGTCGAGCGGATTATCGGCACTGAGATCGAATACGTCGTGTATGACAGCAATTTGGCCATCGATGCCGGCTGGCTGCCGGAGGCGCGCGGATGAGTTGGTGGAGGCGATGGCTCCCGGCGCAGAAGCCGGTCGAGCGCGATCTCGACGTTCGCGATCCCGACGTGCCGGTCACGCCCGTGGCGCATGCCGTGCCCGTCTACGGTCCGGACCGGCCGAACGCACTTGATCTGCCGGCGATGGGCGGCAGAACCGTTTTCGATCCGTCGCTGCAGCACTGCGAGGAGGCCCTGCGCGAAACCGCACCGGTGTTCGAGGACGCAGCGGAGGCCTCGCGATGGTGGTCGGCACAGGCGATCATGCTGGAAGCCGCACTGCGCGCGATCGCGACCTCGCCGTGGAGAAGTCACCTCGCGCTCCGGGGCAGCGCGGCGATGCCCGCGTGGGTGGGCGATGCCGCGCGCAGGCCGGGCGATCTGGATTGGGTGGTTCTGCCGTTCGAATGGCGTTCCGACGGTCCGGAAGCCGCGCGGCTGCTGGACGGTATCGTCGAGGTGGTGACCGCCATCAGCAGCCTCGACGGCGTGTCGATGAGTACTCAGGTGGCGCGTGACGATATCTGGACCTATGAACGCGCCGACGGCAAACGCCTGACTTTCTCCTGGTCGACGCCCGGACTGCCGCCCGGCAAGCTGCAGTGCGACGTTGTGTTCCGCGAGGAATTCTGGGTGCCGCCCGCAGCGCTGGACTTGCCGACGTCCGGTGGAGCGCCAGTGTCCCTGCTCGCCGCGACGCCAGAACAATCGCTGGCGTGGAAGATCCTCTGGCTCATGACGGACATCTATCCGCAGGGCAAGGATCTCTATGACGCGGTGCTGCTCGCCGAACGGTTTTCGCTGCCCGAAGACCTTGTCGAACGCATGGCGGCGGAGATCCGCCCACTGTCCAACTGGCGGTTCGATCCGCGCGCCGCGGGATTCGCGAAGCGGGTCGAGGATACGCTCTTGGGCGTCGCTTGGGACGACTTCGCGAAAGAGTATCCTTGGCTCGATCCGACGCTGCGGTCCTGGGTCGAGCGCTTCGAGGCCGCCGCGCCGATGCGGAGCGCATCGCAGGCGTCGCCTCCCCAGCCGACGCCATGAGATGCCGTCAGGCGCTTCGGGTCAAGGCAGACCGCACCGCATCCGTACGACCGACATTCCCTTGCAGAGTGACACGATCTTGAAACTCCACATCCTCGGCATCTGCGGTACCTTCATGGGCGGCATCGCCGCGCTCGCGCGCGAGCGCGGACACGTGGTCGAAGGCAGCGACCAGTCGGTGTACCCGCCGATGTCCACGCAACTCGAACAGCTCGGCATCGCGCTGCGCCAGGGCTATCTCCCGGAGAACATCTCCCCCGACTGCGACGAGATCGTGATCGGCAATGCGCTGTCGCGCGGCAATCCGGCGGTCGAAGACGTGCTGGATCGCGGCCTGCATTACACCTCGGGCGCCGCCTGGCTGCGCGAACAGGTGCTGCCGGGCCGCGACACGCTGGCGGTGGCGGGCACTCACGGCAAGACCACGACCACGACCATCCTGAGTTTCCTGCTGGACCGCGCCGGCCGCGATCCCGGGTTCCTGATCGGCGGGGTCGCCGAGGATTTCGGCGTCTCCGCGCGCCTCGGCAGCGGCCGCGAGTTCGTGGTCGAGGCCGACGAATACGACACCGCGTTCTTCGACAAGCGCAGCAAGTTCGTGCACTACCGGCCGCTGGTGGCGATCCTCAACAATCTGGAATACGACCACGCCGACATCTTTCCGGACGTGGCCGCGATCCAGCGCCAGTTCCACCATCTGGTGCGCACCGTGCCCCGGCGCGGGCGCCTGATCGTCAACGGCGACGATGCGCGCCTGGACGAAGTGCTGGCGATGGGCTGCTGGACGCCGGTCGAACGTTTCGGTCTGCTGCGCGAGGGCATGGCCGACGATGCGTTCCACTGGGGTGCGCGGCTGATCGTGGCCGACGGCAGCGCGTTCGCGGTGTATCGCAACGGCGAAGCGGTCGGCGAGGTGCGCTGGCCGATGCTCGGCCTGCACAACGTCCTCAACGGTCTCGCGGCGCTGGCTGCGTGCAATGCGGTGGGCGTCGAGCCGTCGACGGTCATCCCGGCGCTGGCCGAATTCCGCAGCGTGAAGCGTCGGCTGGAAGTGCTGGGCGAGGCGCAGGGCGTGACCGTCTACGACGATTTCGCGCATCACCCGACCGCGATCCGTACCACGCTGGAAGGCCTGCGGGCGAAGGTCGGCGCGGCGCGCATCGTGGTCGCGATGGAACCGCGCAGCAATTCGATGCGGCTCGGTGCGCATGCCGATGCGTTGGCGCCGTCGCTCGACATCGCCGATGCGGTGGTGTTCCTGCATCGCCCCGAATTGCCGTGGGACGCGGCGAAGGTCGTCGCCGCGATCCGCGGCGACGCGCGCACCGTGCCCGATGCCGACGCGCTGATCGCGGCGCTGCAGGCCTATGCGCGTGATGGCGACCACGTCGTGTTCATGTCGAACGGCGGTTTCGACGGCGCGCCGCGGCGGTTCCTGGCGACGCTGGCAACGTCGGAAGCGGCCGCGCGCTGACCCGTTTTGACGCGCGGAGGAATGCGCGTCTTGCGACAGCCTGCTAGATTCCGGGGTCCCGTTCCCCGGAGCATCCGCCTTTCGCGGCGGATCGGACATCGATGACGCATGATTTCACCTTCGGGATCGAGGAGGAGTTCTTCCTCTCCGATCTTTCGAGTCGCAACATCGCGAACGACCCGCCGGCGGCTCTGTTCGCCGCCAGCCGGGCCGCATTCGGTGCGTCGGTATCGCACGAACTCTTGCGCAGCCAGATCGAGTTGATCTCGCCGGTGTTCGGAGACGGCGCTTCCGCGCGCGAGTGGCTGTCGTCCTCCCGTCGCAGACTGGCGGGCATCGCGGAAGATTTCGGCCTCGGCCTGTTGTGCGCCGGCACCCATCCGATGGCGCAGTGGCGCGAACAGACCGCGACCGAACTGCCGCGCTACGAGCGGCTGCTGGACGATTTCCAGATCGTCGCCCAGCGCAACCTCTTGTGCGGCCTGCACGTGCACGTGGCGGTGCCCGCCGGGATCGATCGCGTGCATGTGATGAATCAGGTCATGCCGTGGTTGCCGCTGCTGCTGGCGCTGAGCGCGTCGTCGCCATTCTGGGAGCGCAGGCGCACCGGGCTGATGAGTTATCGCCAGGCGGTGTACGACGAATGGCCCCGCACCGGCATTCCCGATTTCTTCGCGAACGAACGCAGTTATCGCGCCTTCGTGGAGTTCATGGTGCAGACCGGCTCGCTCAAGAACGAGAGCTTCCTGTGGTGGGCCATCCGGCCGTCGATGCGTTATCCGACGCTCGAACTGCGCATCGCCGATGCATGTCCGCGCATCGAGGACACGCTGTGCGTGGCGGCGATCTTCCGCGCGATGGTGCGTCAGGCCAGCGTGGAACCGGGGCTGGGCGTGGCGCGGAACGAGATGACACGACTGCTGATCGAGGAAAATCGCTGGCGTGCGAAGCGCTTCGGGACGCGTGCGACCTTCCTGCACCAGGAAAGCCGTCGCAATCTCGCGATCGAAGACTGGCTGGCGATGGCGGAGGAACGCTTCGGCGCCGCCGCCTGCGCGGCGGGCGACGACTGGGCCTGGGTGCATGCGCGCGACCTGCTGCGCGACGGCGGCAGCGCGGAGCGTCAACTGCGCGCGTATGCGGGCGCACGGCGCGAAGGCCGCACCCGCACGCGCGCCCTGCGCGACGTGGTCGATCTGCTGATGCGCGAAACCATGGGCGTGTACGATGCGGCGGAGACCGTCGAACGAGCCGCGCCGCCGCCATGACCGATCTGTTGCCCCTGTTCCCGTTGCGCACCGTGCTGGTGCCGGGCGGTTCGCTGGGCCTGCGCATTTTCGAAACCCGCTACCTCGATCTGGTCCGGGACTGCGGCCGCAGCGGAACCGGTTTCGGCGTGTGCCTGATCCTGGACGGCGGCGAAACCGGACAGCCGGCGACGCCCGCGATGGTCGGCACCGAGGCGCGGATCGAGGATTTCGGCAAGAGCGAGGACGGTCTGCTCACGCTGCTGGTGCGCGGCACGCGCCGTTTCCGCGTGCGCGACACCCACGTGCGCGGCAACGGCCTGCTGGTGGGCGAGGTGGATTGGTCGGATCCCGATCCCGACGACGAACTGCGCCCGGAGCATGGCCTGCTCGGCAGCTTGCTGCGGCAGGCCGTGGATCAGGTCGGCGGCGAACATGCGGATGCGCCGCCGGCGCGCTTCGACGAAGCGGCCTGGGTGGGCTGGCGGCTCGCGGAACTGTTGTCGATCACGCATGCGCAGCAGCAGCTGCTGCTGGAGGAAGACGACCCGCACGCGCGGCTGGACCGGTTGCTCGCGCTGATCGCCTGAGCGGCCGGCGACGGCTCAGTTCGCGGCGTTCGTCCTTCCGGTGCGCAGGCGCAGCACCCGCAGTTCGCCCTGCGGATGCGTGCCTTCGGCGCTGTCGAACCCGGCCAGCGCACTGCGCACCCGCGCATGCACCATGCCGTCGTCGGCGACCGGCATCCATAGCCCGAAGGCGGTGATCGGACGGCTCCAGCGCAGCGTCTGGGTGCTGCCCACCCACAGCGGTTCGCCTTCGTCCAGCAAGACCGGCGCGCGCCAGATGCGCAGCACGTGGATTTCGCCTGGCCGCGCACCGGGGCGTCGCAGCAGCAGGCTTTCGGCTTCCGCGTCCAGCGTCGCCGGCAGCACCGGTTGCCGCGGCAGCGGGCGCTTGGGATCCAGCAGGCCCAGCGTGGCCACCCAGTTCGCCTGCGGTTGCACCTGCCAGCCGTCCGCTTCGAGCCGCGCGCGAACCGGCGCCAGCGGACCGGCGATCTGCAGATCCAGCGGCCAGCGCCGGCTTTCGTCGCGCTCGTCGCGGCGCGCGGGCAAGGTGGCCCAGTCGGCACGCCACCAGGCATCGGTGGCGAGCGAACGCGTCGGCGCCGGCGGCACGAACTGGGCCAGCACGCCGTCGATGGCGCGCGGCGCATGCCACAGCACCGCCACCGCGAAGCTGAGATAGAAGACCGTGGCCACCGGGCGCATCCAGAACGAACGGCCGATGTGGCGGCGGTAGGCGATGCCCAGCACCAGCAGCCAGAGGATGCCGAACAGTGCGCCGCCGACGATGTCGCTCAACCAGTGCGCGCCGAAATACAGGCGCGCGAATCCGAGCAGCGCCACCGCGGCGCCGGCCACCAGGTATGGCCAGACGCGCTGGCGCCCGGGCAACTCGCGCGCGATCAGCACCGCGAAGAAACCGAACACGATGGTCAGCATCGTTACCGGGAACGACGGAAATCCGAACCCGCTGACCGCGGTGGGCGGCCGCGGCATGTCCACCGACAGCCCCAGGAATGCGGTGAACAGGACGCCGAACGCCACCGCCGCGACCCAGTGCAACGCGGCGGAGAACCTGCGGCGCCACAGGAGCCAGCCGAGGGTCAGGCCCAGCGCCGGCAGCAGCACCTGCAGATCGCCGATCGAGGCCACCGCCGCCAGGAACCGGTCGGCCAGCGGATTGCGCAGGGTGGCCATCGCGGTATGGACCTGATGATCCAGCGCCAGCGGGCCGCCCTTGGCCATCACCACCGCCAGCAGCGCGAACCAGCCCCAGCCGATCGCGGTGAGGCACATCGCCAGCATCGCCAGTGCCGCCGATTCCGGGCGGTTCTGCTGGATCAGCGGAGCGGCGTAGCGGGCAAGACGCGGGTGCGCGCGGGTCCATTTCAGTGCGCGCGCCAAGAGCCGGTCGGCATGGCCGACGAACCAGCGATACGTATAGAGCACCACGGCCCAGACCAGCGCCAGCACCGCGACCAGCGCCAGCAACACCAGCGCCAGGCGGTCCGCGACCGCGGCCACCGCGTCGTAGGAGGCCCCGAAGACCCAGCCGGGGGCGAGGAAACAGGCGGCCCACAGCGCGGCGGCGACCAGACTGGCCGGGACGTAACGTTTCAGCGGCATCCGCAGCATGCCCGCCACCGCGGGCACGAACGGCCGCACCGCGCCGACGAAGCGGGCGATCACGATGCCCTTGCTGCCGTGCTTGCGGAACATGCGTTCGCCGCGATCGATCAACTGCGGATAGCGCCGGAACAGCCAGTGCTCGCGCATCGACGGGCCCCAGCGGTGACCCAGCCAGTAACTGAAGGCGTCGCCGGCGAAGGCGCCCAGCGCGGCGCAGGCCAGGGCGTAGGGGCCGTCGAGGTGGCCGAGGCCGATGAGCGTGCCGACCGCGAACAACAGCGGCAGCGCGGGGATCACGATGCCCACGACCGCCAGCGCATCGCAGAACGCGATCAGGAAGATCACGCCGCCGGCGGCGACCGGATGCGCCCCGATCCATTGGGTGATGTTCTCAAGCCATGCGCTCGTCATCCGGCCATTATGGCAGGCGACCACCATCGACCGCCCGGAGGCCCGGCTGCGGGCGGCGCGGCCTTACAATCCGGTCATGTCTCCCGACGCCATTGAATTGCAGGCCCTCAAGGCCGACAGCTTCGGCAGGATCGCGCTGATGCGCGGTGCCGCCGGGCTGTTCGTGCGTCGCGATCTGGCGCATGTGCCGCTGTGGCTGCGATTGCCGGCGTGGTGGCTGGCCCGGCGCGAGGCGCGCGGTTTGCGGCAGGTGCTGGGCGCCGAGGCGGTGCCGCAACTGCTCGGCTGGGACGGTCGCCGGCTCGATCGCAGCTATCTCGACGGCGCGGCGATGTACCAGCGGCCGCCGCGCGGCGACCGCGCCTATTTCCGGCTGGCCCGCCGCCGCCTGCAATCGCTGCACCGGCGCGGCCTGGCCCACAACGATCTGGCCAAGGAAGCCAACTGGCTGGTGCTTGCCGACGGCACGCCGGCGATCATCGATTTCCAGCTCGCGGTGTGCGGTCGCCCGCGTTCGCGCTGGATGCGCCTGCTGGCGCGCGAGGACCTGCGCCATCTGCTCAAGCACAAGCGCACGTACTGCCCCGAGGCGCTCACCCCGGTCGAACGCCGGCTGCTGAAGCGGCACTCGTGGGTGCGCGACCTGTGGTTCCGTACCGGCAAGCCCATGTACCGCTTCGTGACCCGGCGGCTGCTGAAATGGGAGGACAATGAAGGCCAGGGGCCCAAACCATGACGACCACGGAGTTGAGAATCCATCCATGAACACGCTCGCCGGCAAGACCCTCTTCATCACCGGCGCCTCGCGCGGCATCGGCCTGGCCATCGCCCTGCGCGCCGCGCGCGACGGCGCCAACATCGCCATCGCCGCGAAATCCTCGGTGCCCAATCCCAAACTGCCCGGCACCATCCACAGCGCCGCGGCGGCGGTGGAAGCCGCGGGCGGGGCCGCGCTCGCGCTGAAATGCGACATCCGCGAAGAAGACGAGGTCCGTGCCGCGGTCGCCGCCACCGTCGACGCCTTCGGCGGCATCGACATCCTGATCAACAACGCCAGCGCGATCTGGCTGCGCGGCACGCTCGACACCCCGATGAAGCGTTTCGACCTGATGCAGCAGGTCAATGCCCGCGGCAGTTTCCTCTGCGCCCAGGCCTGCCTGCCGCATCTGCTGCAGGCGCCGAATCCGCACGTACTCACGCTTGCGCCGCCACCGAGCCTGGCGCCGCGTTGGTGGGGGCCGCACACCGGTTACACCCTCGCGAAGATGGGCATGAGCTTCGTCACCCTCGGGCTGGCCGCGGAATTCGGCCCGCAGGGCGTCGCGGTCAACGCGCTGTGGCCGCGCACGGTCATCGCCACCGACGCCATCAACATGATTCCCGGGGTCGATGTGGCGCAGTGCCGCCGGCCCGAGATCATGGCCGACGCCGCGCAGGCCGTGCTGACCCGGCCTGCCGCCGGCTTCCACGGCCGCTTCCTGATCGACGACGAAGTGCTGGCCGAGGCCGGCGTCACCGATCTCTCGGCCTATGCCGTCGACCCGTCGCAGCCGCTGCTGCCGGATCTGTTCCTCGATTGAGCGCGCCTCGATGGAGCTGCCTCGACCGATCGTTTCCTCCCCCCGGAATCCCCCATGAAATATCTGCACACGATGATCCGCGTCCGCGACCTCGACGCGACCCTCCGCTTTTTCTGCGAAGGCCTCGGCCTGAAGGAAACCCGGCGCATGGAGAACGCGGCCGGCAAGTTCACGCTCGTGTTCCTCGCCGCCGACGAAACCCCGAACGCCGAGGTCGAGCTGACCTACAACTGGGGCTCGGAAGAAGACTACGGCTCCGCCCGCAACTTCGGCCATCTCGCTTTCCGGGTGGAGAACATCTACGACACCTGCGCGCGCCTGCAGGCGATGGGCTACACCATCAACCGTCCGCCGCGCGACGGCCACATGGCCTTCGTGCGCTCGCCGGACCTGATTTCGGTGGAGCTGCTGCAGGACGGCCACCTGCCGCCGCAGGAGCCGTGGGCGTCGATGCCGAACACCGGCGTCTGGTGATGGCGATGCATGACGACACCACGACGCTGGTCGAGAAGGGCCAGCGCTATTACCTTCCGGTCTACAAGCCGCGCCATTTGATTCTCGAACGCGGGCAGGGCAGCCGCGTATGGGACATCGACGGCCGCGAGTACATCGATCTGGCCGGCGGCATCGCGGTCTGTGGCCTTGGGCACTGCGATCCCGATCTGGTCGCCGCGCTGACCGGACAGGCCGGCAGGCTCTGGCACACCAGCAACGTGTTCTACAGCGAACCGCCGGTCCGCCTTGCCGAAGAGATCGTCGTCGCGTCGCGCTTCGCCGAGCGCGCCTTCCTGTGCAACTCCGGCGCCGAGGCCAACGAGGCCGCGATCAAGCTCGCGCGCAAATGGGCCAGCGCGCAGGGCCGCCCGCCGGATCGCCGCGTCATCGTCACCTGCCACGGCAGTTTCCACGGTCGCACCCTCGCCACGGTCACCGCGACCGCACAGCCGAAATACCAGGCCGGCTACGAGCCGCTGCCCGGCGGGTTCCGCCACGTCGACTTCAACGACCTCGATGCGCTCGACGCGGCGATGGCCGGGGGCGACGTCTGCGCGGTGATGCTGGAACCGGTGCAGGGCGAGGGTGGGGTGATGCCGGCGCGCGACGGGTATCTGGCCGGCGTGCGCGCGCTCTGCGACCGTCACGACGCCTTGCTGGTGCTCGACGAAATCCAGTGCGGCATGGGCCGCACCGGCCCGCTGTTCGCGCATTGGGGCGATGGCATCGTCCCGGATATCGTCACCCTCGCCAAGGCGCTGGGCGGCGGGATGCCGATCGGGGCGATGCTGGCCGGCCCGAAGGTCGCCGAGGCGATGCAGTTCGGCGCCCACGGCACCACCTTCGGCGGCAACGCGCTGGCGGCGGCGGTCGCGCGCGTGGTCCTGCGCAAGCTGCAATCGCCGCAGATCGTCGCCAACGTCGGGGCGCAGAGTCGCGCGCTGCGCGATGGCTTCGCCGCGATCGATCGCGAGCTGGGGCTGTTCGCCGAAGTCCGCGGCCGTGGACTGATGCTCGGTGCGGTGCTCGCGCCTGCCCACGCGGGGCGTGCCGGCGACATCCTCGATCTCGCCGCGGCCGAAGGCCTGCTGATGTTGCAGGCTGGCCCGGATGTGCTGCGCTTCGTGCCTGCGCTGAACATCGCCGACGACGAGATCGCCGAAGGCCTGGCGCGGCTGGCGCGGGCGCTGCGGGCGTTCGTCGGTGCCGATGCCTGACTATTCGCCGGTGGGCGGCGACGCCGGCACATCGAAGGCCTCTTCGTCGATCGCCGATTGATCGAGCGCCTCAAGCATCGACATCAGTTGCGACCGAAGCTCCTCGACGGTATCGCCGTAAACGTAGGTCGGCATTTCGTGTCGCGACACGGGATTGCCGTCTGCGTCGTAGTACACGTCATGGATACGGAGACCCGCATCCCCGCGAACGACACGGTAGTTCCATGTCACGAGGCGCTCCGCGGCGGTCATGCCAGCGCCTGGCGCAGATCCTCGATCAGATCGTCGACATGCTCCAGGCCTACCGACATCCGCAGGAGATTCTGCGGTGAGCGCGGGTTCGGGCCTTCCACCGAGGCGCGATGCTCGATCAGCGACTCGCAGCCGCCCAGCGACGTGGCGACGGTGAAGATGCGGACCTTCGACGCCAGCGCCAGCGCGGCCTCGCGTCCGCCATGCACTTCGATGCTGAGCATGCCGCCGAAATCGCGCATCTGCCGCGCGGCGACGGCGTGGCCCGGATGCGATGCCAGCCCGGGGTAGTTCACGCGTTCGACCTGCGGCTGTTCGGCGAGGAAGGCGGCGACCGCGCGCGCATTCGCGCAGTGCATCGCCATCCGCGCACCCAGCGAGCGGCAGCCGCGCAGGATCAGCCAGGCGCTGAACGGCGCCAGGGTCGCGCCGGTGATGTGCAGCCGGTGCGCGACCTTCGCGCTCAGCGCGCCCTGTTCGGCGAACACCAGCGCGCCGCCGAGCACGTCGCTGTGGCCGCCGAAATACTTCGTGGTCGAATGCATGACGACATCCGCGCCCAGCGCCAGCGGGCGCTGCAGCAGCGGGGTGGCGAAGGTGTTGTCGGCGACGACGACGGCGCCGGCCGCGTGGCCGATCCGCGCCAGCGCCGCGATGTCGCTGATCTTCATCCGCGGGTTCGACGGGGTTTCGATCCACACCATCGCCGTCGGCTGCGCGCAGGCCGCGCGCACCGCGTCGAGGTCGCCCATGTCGACCATCACCGCCTCGATGCCGCGTTCCGGCAGATATTCGGTGCACAGCATGCGCAGGCCGGTGTAGCAGTCGTCGGGAATCAGCACGCGCGCGCCGTTCGGCAGGCATTCCAGCAGGGTCGTCATCGCCGCCATGCCCGAGGCGAACGTCGCCGCCTCCGCGCCGCCTTCCAGCGCGGCCAGCGCCTCCCTCAGGCGATCGTTGGTCGGATTGCCCTCGCGCTGATACTCGTAACCAGCGACGCGCTCGCCCGCGGGACCATGGCGGAAGGTGGTGGCCAGGTGGATCGGCGGCACCACCGCGCCGGTGGCGGGATCGGATTCGTTGCCGGTATGGACCGAGACGGTTTCGGGACGCAGCGTGCTCATGTCCGCAGCTCCGCGAACGACGCGCGCGCGGCCTTGATCGTCGCCGCGATCACCGCGTCGTCGTGGGCCATGGACAGGAAGCCGGCCTCGAATGCCGACGGCGCCAGATACACGCCGTGTTCCAGCATCGCGTGGAAGAAGCGGTTGAATGCAGCGGTATCGCCTGCGGTGGCCTGGGCGTAGGTTTCGACTTTCTCCGCCGTGAAGAACAGGCCGAACATGCTGCCGACGCGGTTGGTGCTGAAGGGCACGCCGGCGTCCTGCGCCGCGGCTTCGAGACCCGCGCACAGGGTCGCGGTGCGCGCGTCCAGGGTCTCGTAGAAACCCGGCGCCTGGATCAGTTCCAGCATCGCCAGGCCGGCAGCCATCGCCACCGGATTGCCGCTGAGCGTGCCGGCCTGGTAGATCGGGCCGCTCGGCGCGATCTGGCGCATCAGGTCGGCGCGGCCGCCGTACGCGCCCACCGGCATGCCGCCGCCGATGATCTTGCCGAAGGTGCTGAGGTCCGGCGTGATGCCGTACACCGCCTGCGCGCCGCCCAGTGCGACCCGGAAACCGGTCATCACTTCGTCGAAGATGAGGATCGCGCCGTGCTGCGTGCACAGGTCGCGCAGATGCTGCAGATAGCCGGCGCGCGGCGGGATGCAGTTGGCGTTGCCGACGACCGGCTCGACGATCACCGCCGCCACTTCGCCGCCGATGTCGTCGAACAGCGCGGTGGCCGCATCGAAATCGTTGAAGGGCAGGGTGGCGGTGAGGTCGGCCAGCGCTTTCGGCACGCCCGGCGAGGTCGGTACCCCCAAGGTCAACATGCCCGAGCCGGCCTTCACCAGGAACGAGTCGCCGTGGCCGTGGTAGCAGCCCTCGAATTTCACGATCCGGGTGCGCCCGGTGGCGCCGCGCGCCAGGCGGATCGCCGACAGGGTGGCCTCGGTGCCGGAATTGACCATGCGCACCATCTCGCAGCTCGGAATCAGCCGCGTGATGGTCTCGGCCATCGTCACTTCCAGCGGATTCGGGGTGCCGAAGCTCAAGCCGTTGCGGGCGGTGGCGATCACCGCCTCCAGCACTTTCGGATGATTGTGGCCGGCGATCATCGGCCCCCACGAACCGACGTAATCGATGTAACGGTTGCCGTCGGCGTCGTAAAGCCAGGCCCCGTCGGCGCGTTCGACGAAGAACGGTTCGCCGCCCACCGATTTGAAAGCGCGCACCGGCGAATTGACGCCGCCTGGCATCAGGTTCTGGGCGCGGGTGAACAGATCGTGGGAACGCTCGGTCTTCATCAGGATCTCGTCGGTGAGGTGGGAAATTCGGGTGCGGTGGATTCGAAGGCGGCGCGGTAGGCGCGCGCGGCCGCCGCGGGATCGGGGGCGTCGAAGACCCCGCTGATCACGGCCAGCAGATCGGCACCGGATGCGACCAGGCCACGCGCATTGTCCGGGGTGATGCCGCCGATGGCCACCCGCGGCAGTCGCAGTTCCGCGCTGTCGCGCAGCAGATCGGGCCATGCGCGGCGGGCATTCGGCTTGGTCGAGGAGGGGAAGAAGGCGCCGAAAGCAATGTAGCTCGCGCCCGCCGCCGCGGCCGCCCGCGCCCGTGCGAGGTCGTCGTAGCAGGAGACGCCGATGATCGCGTTCGCACCCAGCCGTGCGCGGGCCGCGACCGGGTCGCCATCGTCCTCGCCCAGATGCACGCCGTCCGCGCCGACGGCGATCGCCAGGTCGACGTCATCGTTTGCTATCAGCGGCACGCCGGCTGCGCGACACAGCGGCAGCAGTGCCGTCATCTGGCGCTGCCGGAGCGAGGCGTCGGCGGTCTTGTTGCGATACTGCAGCAGTGCCGCATGGCCCAGCACGGCGCGCACGCGATCGAGCAGCCGCTCGGTGTCCGGCTCGTCGGGGGTGATCAGGTACAGCCCGCGCAGCGGCGGGACGGGAAGCGGGGACGGGGTCATCTGGAGGATCGGCCGCACAACCGGCAGAATACGCATTCTGGATACAAGGACATTATCCGATGAACGCCGCCGATGAGGCCTCACGCCGCTACCGCTGCACCACCTGCCACCACATCTACGACCCGGCCGAGGGCGATCCGGACGCCGGGATCCCGCCGGGTACGCCGTTTTCCGCGCTGCCGGACGACTGGTTCTGCCCGCAATGCGGCGCCACCAAGGCAGACTTCGAGCCGTTGCCCTGAGGCCTTCGCCGCGCTTCCGGCGCGGCGCACGGGATGGGACAATCGTCGTTTCCTTCGAACCCGAGACTTTCCCCGATGAGCGATGCTGTAAGCCCTGTTGTCTATCGCACCTGGATGTGCGTCGTCTGCGGTTTCATCTACGACGAGGCCAAGGGACTGCCGGATGAGGGGCTCGCACCGGGCACCCGCTGGGAAGACATCCCCGACACCTGGACCTGCCCCGACTGCGGCGTGACCAAGAGCGACTTCGAGATGGAGACGATCTGAGCCGCCCGGCAGACTGCTGAACAAGCGCGTCAGGACGATCCTGGCCGGCAATTTCGACCGGGATCGGCGCGCAAGCGATTGATTCGTCTGGACTGAGTCCGGACTTGCTCCGGACTCTTCATATCGAGCGGGGCACGGCGAGGCGTCGTTCAACGGTGTTCCGACCGCCGCCGCGTTCCCTTGTTCGATCGGGCCCGATCTTCCGGGCCTGCCACGTCAGGCCAGTTCTGTCAGTCTTGGGCCCGGTTCAGTGCAGGGGCTGTCGACGCACGCCCTGTTCCACCAGCCGGTGGCGGATCGCCTCGGCGTCTTCGGCCTCCGGATTCGTCTGCAGGTACCGGGCCAGATCGCGGGCCGCGCCGATCGAGTGGCCCAGCTCCGAATATCCCAGCCCCCGCTCGCGCAGGGCGTCGGCGTTGTCCGGCAGCAGCCTCAGGATGCGGTCGGCGCAGCGTACAGATCGCGCCCAGTCGCCGTTTTCCGCATACAGCGCATGCAGGTTACGCAGCATCCGCACCAGGATCGCACGGGGCGGGGCGGGGTCGAGGATCTGCATCAGGGCCTCGTCCGGCACGTCTTCGCCAAAATGCGGCCGGGCCCGCTGCCGGAGCTCGTCCGCGTTCAGCGGGCGCCCGCGATTGAACGGATCCATCACCAGCACGCCGTCATCCA
>WYBC01000021.1 GCA_011526085.1 Lysobacter sp.
GCGGGGGTGCGGGGGCGCGGGGGGGGGGGGGCCCCCGGCCTGGGGGGGGCCCGCCCCCCCCCCGCCACTGGGGCGAAACCCGGAGGGAAGGCCGTCTGCGGGCCCGATCCGGCGTTGCGCACCTTGCCAAGGCCACCAGCCTTGGCCACGGTGCGCGCCTTGGCTCAGGCCCGCAGACGACCTTCGCTGCATATGAAAAGTTCATAACACGCTCTAGTGCGTCCATGCGCTCGCATCGCCCGAAGATCGGCGCCAACCATTCGTTTTCGATCCACGCCATGCCGTGGCACCGGCCCGATGGCTGCGCTAGGCTGACGGCTTCGCCGTGTTGTCTTGCGATGGCCCGGATCGTAGGGCCCGTCACGGCGAAGCGATCGACCCTCCTTGGAGAGCAGCATGCAACGTGTCACCGGCATTGGCGGGATCTTTTTCAAATCCGCGGACCCGAAGGCGCTCGGCGCCTGGTATCGCGATCATCTTGGTCTGGATGTCTCCGATTGGGGCGGCGCGATCTTCTCCTGGGGCGGCGACGGCAGCCCGCCGGGCATAACGATCTGGAGTCCCTTCGCCCAGGACACCGACTACATGGCGCCCGGCACCGGTTCGTTCATGATCAATTTCCGGGTCGCTGACCTGGACGGTCTGCTCGATGCGCTGCGCGCCGAAGGCTGCAACGTCGTCGACAGGACCGAGCGCTCGGAACAAGGGGCATTCGGCTGGGTCATCGACCCCGAAGGAAACAAGGTCGAGCTCTGGGAACCGCCGGCTGGCCAATGAATGCGATCACACGCCCTAGTGGCCGCAAGCGCATTCCACAAACACCTTTCATTCGACGAGGACCTCTGATGATCGTCCGGCTCACTCTTTGCCTGCTCGCGCTCCTGTCCATCGCGCCCCACGCATCGGCGGACGAGTCCCCGGGCCCGACGGCCCGGTTCTTTTCCCAGGCCCTGATCGAAGGCGTGCGACTGGGCGTCTCGCAGAACGAAAACGCGGCACCTGCGGTCAAGAACTGCATTCTGGCCGTCGACGGCGATGCGCTGGCGCCGGCCTTCGAGGCGCTGCTGGCGACGACGTTCACCGCGGAAGAACGCGCCGAGGCGGATGCCTTCAATGCGTCCGCGCTCGGCAGGACGCTGCACGCCTACGCACGCCAGAATTTCCGGCTGTCGCACGGCATCGCCGTCGACGATGCGATCACGTTGTCGGAGGACGACCATCGCGGGTTGCGGGCGTTCGGCGAGACCCCGGGAGGCAGGAAATTCGTCGCGCTCTACACGCGGGAAGAAGACCCGCCGGAAGAACCGCAATCGGTCGCGCTGCGCCGGATCGTCGAGGACTGCGAAGCACGCCGCTGACGCGGCGCGCTTCGCGATCCGTCTACGCCCCCACCCGCCTGCGCACCGCCTCGAAATCCCGCACCGGTCGCACTTCGATGCTGCCGTAGCGGATCCACGGGAATTCGTGGGCGATGCGGACGGCGTCATCGAGGCTGTCGGCCTCGATCAGATTGAAGCCGGCCAGCAGTTCCTTGGTTTCGGCGAAGGGGCCGTCGGTGACCCGCGCGGCGCCTTCGCGCACGCGGACGGTGCGGGCGGTGGCCGGCGCCTCCAGTTGCTGCGAGCCGAGCAGGCAACCTCCGGCGCGGAGTTCGTCGGCGTGGGTGATGCAGCCATGCATCAGCCGGTCGTACTCGGACGGCGGCAGCGCGGCCATCAATTCGGGGTCGGTGTAGACCAGCAGCAGATACTGCATCGAGGGTGCCTCTCGGGCGGTCGCGACGGGTACGCCCATGATGCCTCAGACCGCCGGCGCGGACCCGTGCCGGATCGGGCGCGAAATCCGGCGCGAAATTTTTTTCGCGGGCGTGTCGATTCCGCGCCCCGCCGGGCGTCGTCATGGATGTGGGCCATCCCGGCCCTGCCGCAATCCCGACCCCGACCCGCGAGGACCCGACCATGAAAGTGATGGTGATCGTGAAGGCCACCGCAGATTCCGAAGCCGGCGTGATGCCGGATCAATCGCTGCTGACGGCCATGACCCGCTACAACGAAGACCTGGCGAACGCCGGCATCCTGCTGGCGGGCGAAGGCCTGAAGCCCACGTCGCAGGGCGCGCGCGTGCAGTTCGACGGCCCGTCGCGACGGGTGATCGACGGCCCGTTCGCCGAGACCAAGGAACTGATCGCGGGCTTCTGGCTGTGGCAGGTGCGTTCGCTGGACGAAGCGATCGAATGGGTGCGGCGCTGCCCGAATCCGCATCCGACGCCGTGCGAGATCGAGATCCGGCCGCTGTTCGAGGCGGACGACTTCGGCGAGGCCTACACGCCCGAGCTGCGCGAGCGCGAAGCGCGGCTGCAGATGAGCATCGAGCGCAAGAACTGATCCGCCCTTCCCCCGCGCCCTTCCTGCACCGGACCCGGAGACCGCCATGCGTTTCATCGCTTACCTGAACTTCGACGGCAACTGCCGCGCCGCCTTCGATCTGTACCGCGAGGTGTTCCGCGGCGAGATCGTCATGCGCATGACCTACGGCGACTCGCCGATGTGCGACCAGATTCCCGTCTACAGCCGCAATCGCATCATGCACTGCCAGCTGGAGGCCGCCGGCGCGGTGCTGATGGGCGCCGACGGTCCGCCGCCGCATCACGCCTCCGGCCAGGGCACCTGCGTCAACGTCGACGTGGACAGCATCGAGGAGGCCGAGCGCATCTACGCCGCGCTGTCCCAGGGCGGAGAGGTGCAGATGCCGCTGCAGGAAACCTTCTGGGCGCACCGCTGGGGCGCGTTCACCGACCGCTTCGGCAAGCCGTGGATGGTCAACTGCATGAAGCAGCCCGACTGACCCCGCATCCGCATCCGCATCCGCATTCGCATTCGCAACGCACAGGATCCTCACCATGCCGACTTCGCTTTTCGTCAATCTCCCCATCGCCGACCTGCAGCGTTCGATCGATTTCTTCTCGGCGCTGGGCTTCGCGTTCAATCCGAAGTTCAGCAACGAGGACGCCACCTGTCTGGTGATCTCGGAACACATCCAGGTGATGCTGCTGACCACGCCGTTCTTCGCCGGTTTCACCCGCAAGCCGGTCGCCGACGCCCATGCCGCCACCGAAGTGCTGCTGGCGCTGTCCTGCGAAACGCGCGAGGAGGTCGACGCGCTGGTGGCGAAGGCGGTGGCCGCCGGCGCGGCGACGCCGATGCCGGTGCAGGACCACGGTTTCATGTATCAGCACGGCTTCGAGGACCTCGATGGACACCTGTGGGAGGTGTTCTGGATGAACGAAGCCGAATTCCAGCAAGCCTGATCGTCCGTCCGGAATCGCGGCGGCCCGCGACGCCGGACATGTTGCCGAAGCCCCTGTAGGAGCGCCGGAAGGCGCGACCGCTTTACGGCAAACCTTTCCGCCACCTGTCGCGCCTTCCGGCGCTCCTACAAGGACCTTACCGCAGATTTTCGAACAGGTTTCGAGTCGCAACATCTCACCCACTTCGAGGAGACAGACCATGCCCTACGTCGACGGATTCGTCCTGCCCGTGCCGAAGAAGAACCTCGCCGCGTATCGCGCCATCGCCCGCCAGGCCGGGAAGATCTGGATGGAATACGGCGCGCTCGAGTA
The DNA here is from genome assembly GCA_011526085.1 of Lysobacter sp. GTDB lineage: Bacteria > Pseudomonadota > Gammaproteobacteria > Xanthomonadales > Xanthomonadaceae > Lysobacter_I > Lysobacter_I hankyongensis. Next base: position 3,620 of record WYBC01000021.1, read on the forward strand.
CTGCGAATGCGTGGAGGACGACGTGAAGCCGGGCAAGCACACGTCGTTCCCGCAGGCGGTGAAACTCAAGCCCGACGAGGTGGTGGTGTTCTCGTGGATCGTCTACAAGTCGCGCGCGCAGCGCGACAGGATCAACGCGAAGGTGATGGCCGACCCGCGCATGTCCGCGATCTGCCCGCCCGGCAAGATGCCCTTCGACGGCAAGCGCATGTTCTGGGGCGGGTTCAAACCCATCGTCCAGATCTGAGGGCGGAGGTGAGCACGGGTGCGGGCGCGACGACCGGCGTGCATTCCGCAATGGCTTGCGGCCTCCCGGCGGCGGTGGTTTCATCGCCGCCGATGACCGACGAACGCCTGCACCGGACCCTGGACGCGCTGTGGCGGATGGAATCGCCGCGGCTGGTGGCGCGCATCGCGCGCATGACCGGCGACGTCGGCGTGGCGGAGGAGCTGACGCAGGACGTGCTGCTCTCCGCGCTGGAACGCTGGCCGGCCGACGGCATGCCCGACAACCCCGCCGCCTGGCTGATGACCGCGAGCAAGCGCCGCGCCATCGATCACCTGCGCCAGCGCGCGCTGCACGCGCGCAAGCAGGTCGAGTTCGGCCTCGAACTGGAGGCGCAGGGGAAGGACATGCAGGACGATCACGCCGCGCGCGACGCGGACGACGACATCGGCGACGACCTGCTGCGGCTGATGTTCGTGGCCTGCCATCCGGTGCTGCCGTCGGAATCGCGCGTGGCGCTGACCCTGCGCCTGCTCGGCGGCCTGAGCACCACCGAGATCGCGCGCGCGTTCCTGCAGCCGGAACCGACGGTGGCGCAGCGCATCGTGCGCGCCAAGCGCACGCTGGCCGAGAAACAGGTGCCGTTCGAGGTGCCGCGCCGGGCGGAGCTGGGCGAACGGCTGGGCGCGGTGCTGGAAGCGATCTATCTGGTGTTCAACGAAGGCTACGCCGCCAGCGCCGGCGAGGACTGGATGCGGCCGGGCCTGTGCGACGAGGCGCTGCGGCTCGGACGCGTGCTCGCCGGCCTGCTGCCGGACGAAAGCGAAGTCTTCGGCCTGCTCGCGCTGATGGAACTGCAGGCCTCGCGCGCGAAGGCGCGCGTCGCCGCCGACGGCAGCCCGATCCTGCTGATGGACCAGGACCGTCATCGCTGGGACCGGCTGCAGATCCAGCGCGGCCTCGCCGCACTGGATCGCGCGCAGCGGCTCGCCGCGGGCGGCGCACCGGGCACCTATGCCCTGCAGGCCGCGATCGCCGCCTGCCACGCCCGCGCCCGCCACGCGCAGGACACCGACTGGCCGCGGATCGCCGCGCTGTACGCGGTGCTGGCCCGGGTCGCGCCGTCGCCGGTGATCGAACTCAATCGCGCGGTGGCGGTGGCGCGCGCCGAGGGCCCGGCCGCGGCGCTGCCGCTGGTCGACGCGCTGCGCGATGCGCCGCAGCTGCGCGACTACGGCCTGCTGCACGCGGTCCGCGCCGATCTGCTGCTGCAGCTCGGACGTCGCGACGAAGCCCGGATCGCGTTCGAACGCGCCGCGGACCTCGCCGGCAACGCGCGCGACCGCGCGCTGATGCGCGACAGGGCCGCGGCCTGCACGGCCGCGCACGACTGACACCGGAAAGTTCCGTGTCCATCGTGTCGACGGATCGCATGGTTCGTTCCATTTCGTCGCAAGCGCGAACGATTCTCGCGGCATGCGCCGAATCGTCATGATTTCGACAAGCCCGCGTTAACTTCGTGTCAAACGCGTGCGCGTCGTCTCACTGCGCGGCCATGGGCATACGGATTCCGAAGCATTCGCTTACATCGGCCTAACAATCGGCTCATCGATGCTTAATCGGCGGTGGACAGCATGCGTCCACATGACACCGACCACCTTTCCCGCCACGCTGCGACGCACGCGCACCCTCGATGGCCGCGCGTTCGCCGATGGCGCCTTGATCGATCCCGGCGATCCGCGCCGCGCCGATACCGAAGCCTTCATCGCCCAGGTCTATCGCGCGCGCTACGACGCGCGGCTGACCGCGTTCCTGCCGCATCTGCTCGCCTTCCGCAATGCGGCCGGCGGACTGCAGGCCGCGGTCGGGCTGCGCTGCGGGCACGAAGGACCACTGTTCGTCGAGCAGTATCTCGACGGCAGCGCCGAGGACGCCATCGCCGCCGTCGTCGGCCGCGCGGTGACGCGCGACCGGCTGGTGGAAGTGGGCAATTTCGGCGCGCTCTCCAGCGGCGACGCGCGCGAACTGATCCTGCATCTCACCCACTGGCTGCACGCGGCGGGCTTCCGCTGGGTGCTGTTCGCGGCGACCCGGCAACTGCGCAACGCCTTCGATCGCCTGCATCTGGCCACGGTGACCCTGGCCGATGCCGACGCCTCGCGCCTCGATGGCGACGGCAACGCCTGGGGCCGTTACTACGACACCCAGCCGCAGCTGATGTTCGGCGACATCGCCGCCGGTCACGCCTATCTGGAACGCACGCAGCGGTTGCCGGAGGCGTCCCCGAGCTGGCCGGCGATGTTCTCTTTCGCGGGGGCGCTGTGAACGATTTCGCGACCCTGGATTTAGAGAAGCTGGATTTCGCGACCCTGATCGAACGCCTCGACGGCCCCGCACCGCGGGTGCGTTGGCGCGATGGCGCGTGGACCGATGCCGAACTCGGCGCGCAGGTGCGCGCCTTCGCCGATGCGCTCGAAACCGCGGGCGCGCAGCGCATCGCCAGCCGGCTCGACAACGGACCCGCGTGGCTGGCGCTGGATCTCGCGATCCGCCGGCTCGGCCTGGTGCACGTGCCGCTGCCGACGTTCTTCTCTCCCGCGCAGACGATGCATGCGCTGGTCGGCAGCGGCGCCGACGCGCTGGTGGTGCCGGCCGACGCGCCGCTGCCGGAGGCGTTCGCGACGGCACCGGCGGTCGCGCTCGGCGATGCGCTGACTCTGCTGCGGCTGTTGCCGCTGTCGACCACGCTGCCCGCCGGCACCGCCACCATCACCTACACCTCCGGCACCACCGGCGCGCCGAAAGGCGTGTGTCTCGATGCCGGCGCGCTGTACGCCGTGGCCGCATCGCTGGCGGAAGCCGCGGCGCCGCTGTCGCCGACGCGGCATCTGTGCCTGATGCCGCTGTCGACGCTGCTGGAGAACGTCGCCGGCCTCTACGCCGCGCTGATCTCCGGCGCCGAGATCGCGGTGCCGCCGCTGGCCGAAGTCGGCTATACCGGTGCCGCCGGCCTCGATGTGCCGACCCTGCTCGCCTGCCTGCACCGCTATCGCCCCGAGAGCGCGATCCTGTTGCCGCAACTGCTGCTGGCGCTGGTGATGGCCGCGGAACAGGGCGCGCCGTTGCCGGATTCGCTGAAATTCCTCGCGGTCGGCGGCGGTCGCGTCGGACCGGCGCTGATCGCGCGCGCCGAAGCCCTGGGCCTGCCGGTGTACGAAGGCTATGGCCTCAGCGAATGCGCGTCGGTGGTCTGCCTCAACCGTCCGGGCGCGCAGCGCGCCGGCAGCGTCGGCAAACCGCTGCCGCACGCGACGGTGACCGTGCGCGACGGCGAACTGTTCGTCGAAGGCGTGCATTGCCTCGGCTATCTCGGCGAGGACGGTCCGGCCGCCGACGCGCTTTCGAACGGCATGATCGCCACCGGCGACCTCGGCCATATCGACTCAGACGGTTTCGTCCACATCACCGGCCGCCGCAAGAACGTCTTCATCACCTCGTTCGGCCGCAACGTCTCGCCCGAATGGGTGGAGAGCGAACTGCTGCAGCATCCGGTGTTCGCGCAGGCGATGGTGTACGGCGAAGCGCGGCCGTTCAACGTCGCGATCGTGTGGCCGCGCCGCGCCGATCTCGACGACGTCGCCCTGCTGCTGGCGCTGGACGAGATCAACCGCGGTCTGCCCGACTACGCGCAGGTCCGCGACATCGTCCGCGCCGACGCGCCGTTCTCGTTCGCCGACGGCCTGCTGACCAGCAATGGCCGGCCGCGCCGCGACGCCATCCTCGCGCGCTACCGCGATGCCGTCGCGTCGCGCTACGCCGACGCATCCGCATCCCATTCAATGTCCATTGTTCCCCTTTCATCGTTGTCCGGAGTCGACGCATGACCTCGCCCGCTCTTCCCTTTCACGACCGTCTGCTGGCCGAGACCGTGCGCGAACGCAACGCGCTGATCGCCATCCCGATCATCCAGGAAGCGCTGGCCGGTCGCATCGCGCTGGACGACTACACCGCCTTCCTCACCCAGGCCTTCCATCACGTGCGTCACACCATTCCGCTGCTGATGGCCTGCGGCGGACGCCTGCCGGCGCGGCTGGAATGGCTGCGCACCGCGGTGGGCGAGTACATCGAAGAGGAAATGGGCCACCACGAGTGGATCCTCGACGATCTGGAAGCCTGCGGCGCCAACCGCGCCGCGGTCGCCGGCGGCGAACCGTCGGAAGCCACCGAACTGATGATCGCCTACGCCTACGACACCATCGCCCGCGGCAATCCGGTCGGCTTCTTCGGCATGGTGCTGGTGCTGGAAGGCACCAGCGTGGCGCTGGCCACGCGCGCCGCCGAAACCATCGAGCACACGCTGGGCCTGCCGCGCAACGCCTTCAGCTATCTGCGTTCGCACGGCGATCTCGACATCGAGCACACCGGCTTCTACGAGCAGTTGATGAATCGGCTGGAGGACGAGGACGATCGCCGCGCGGTGATCCATGCCGCGAAGCGCTTCTACAAACTGTACGGCGACGTGTTCCGCAGCCTGCGCGACGGCCGCGACGCGCTGGCGGAGGCCGCATGATCGCGCTGAACGACCGCACCGTGCTGCTGACCGGCGCCAGCGGCGGCATCGGCAGCGCGCTGTGCGACGCGCTGGTGGCCGCGGGCGCGCGCGTGGTCGCGATCGGTCGCGACGAGACGCGCCTGGACGCGATCGTGGCCCGCCATCCCGCCGGACGCGTGGCGCCGCTGGTCGCGGACCTGGCCACCGACGCCGGGCGCGCGCATCTGGTCGCCGTGGCGGGCACGCTGGAACGCCCGCCGTCGGTGCTGGTGCTGGCCCACGCGCAGAGCGCGTTCGGCCTGTTCGAGGACCAGTCGCCGGAGGCGCTGCGCACGCTGGTCGACACCAATCTCACCGCACCGATGCAGCTGATCCATGCGCTGCTGCCGATGCTGAAACGGCACGAGCAGGCCGCGGTGGTCGCGGTCGGTTCGACCTTCGGCAGCCTCGCGTTTCCGGGCTTCGCCGCGTACAGCGCGACCAAGTTCGGGCTGCGCGGGCTGATGGAAGGCCTGGCGCGCGAGCATGCGGACAGCGGCCTGCGTTTCCAGTATCTGTCGCCGCGCGCCACCCGTACCGCGTTCAACACGCCGCAGGTGGACGCGATGAACCGCGAGATGAAGGTCGCGCAGGACGAGCCCGCGGATGTCGCCGCGCAGCTCGTCGCCGCCATCGCCAGCGGCAGGTCGCGGCTGCAGCTCGGTTGGCCCGAAAAACTGTTCGCGCGCCTCAACGGCGCGCTGCCCGGTCTGGTCGACCGCAACCTCAAAGCCCAACTGTCCATCGTGCGCCGCCACGCCCGCGCGTGATGCCGCCGCACATCCCGTTCGAAGGAGAATCGTCATGATCGTTTCACGCTTTCACCCGTCAGGCTTTCGCCAGTCCCGTCTCCGCCAGCGCCTGCTCGCCGCCGCGCTCGGCGCCGCCTGTCTCACCGCCGCCGCCTTCGCCATCGCCGGCGACCTCTCGTCGCAGGTGGTCGCCGTGCGCGACCGCTGGGCCGAGGTGAACTACAGCACTCCGAAAGCGCAGCGCGAGGCCGCGTTCGAAGCCCTGGCCAAACAGGCCGCGGCGGCGCGCTCCGCGCAGCCGAAGGACGCCAGCGCACTGGTCTGGGAAGGCATCGTGCTGTCCAGCTACGCCGGCGAACGCGGCGGACTCGGCGCGATGGGCCTGGCCAAACAGGCCAAGGCCGATTTCGAACAGGCGATCAAACTCGATCCGAACGCCCTCGACGGGTCCGCCTACACCAGTCTGGGCGTGCTGTATTACCAGGTGCCGGGCTGGCCGATCGGTTTCGGCGACGACGACAAGGCGCGCGAGCTGCTGCGCAAGGGCCTGCAGGCGAACCCCAACGGCATCGACAGCAATTATTTCTACGGCGATTTCCTGCATCGCCAGGGCGACTGGAAGGGCGCCGCCGCGGCGCTGGAGAAAGCCCTCGCCGCTCCGGCCCGGCCCGGCCGCGAACTCGCCGATCAGGGCCGCCGCAAGGAGGTCGCCGCGCTGCTGGCCAAGGTCCGCACCAAGCTTGCGGCGCGCTGAGCGCCGCCCCACACTGCGCGGATGCGCATCCTGCTGGTCGAAGACGACGAATCCTTGGGTGAAGGCCTCCGCACCGCGCTGCGACGCGCGGCCTTCACCGTCGACTGGCTGCGCGACGGCGCCAGCGCGCTGGCCGCGCTGAAGGACGGCGGTATCGACCTCACCGTGCTGGACCTCGGCCTGCCGAACATGGACGGCATGGAGGTGATCCGCCAGGCCCGTCGCGCCGGCGTGGACAGTCCGATCCTGGTGCTGAGCGCGCGCGAGCGCGCCAGCGACCGCACCCTCGGCCTCGATGCCGGCGCCGACGATTACCTCGGCAAACCCTTCGACACCCAGGAACTGCTCGCCCGCGCGCGCGCGCTGCTGCGCCGCACCGGCGGACGCGCGCAGCCGACGTTGCGCATCGGTGCGCTGGAACTCGATCCGGCGCGGCTGGACGTGGTGTGGCGCGGGAAATCGCTGGACCTGCCGCGACGCGAATTCGCCCTGCTGCGGCTGCTGATGGAGCACCGCGGCCGGCCGATCTCGCGCGAATCCGCGCAGCAGCGGCTGTACGGCTGGGACGAGGACGTCGCCAGCAACGCGCTCGACGTGCATGTGCACGCGCTGCGCAAGAAGCTCGATCCCGCGCTGATCCGCACCCTCCGCGGCATCGGCTACGCACTGGACGAGAAAGTGGCGCAGGGCGACGCCGACGGCGCCACGCCGGCATGAGCGCGCACGACCTCATCGGCGGCGGCGGACCGCGTCCCGACACGTTCGCGACCGCGGTGTCTCCGCCCGGCATGATCTCGATCCGGCGCGCGCTGCTGCTGTCGATCCTCGGCATCACCACCCTGGTGCTGCTGGTGGCGGCCGCCTTCAGCTACCGCGCCGGCCTGCAGGAAGCGGGCGAACTGTTCGACGCGAAACTCGCACATTCCTCCCGCGTGCTGATGAGCCTGGTCGACGAGCCGTTGTCCGATATCGATGCGCGCCCGAACGACGGCGAGGCGCGCGTGATCGCGGTCTGGCGCGGCCGCGCCGAAGGCAAGGGCGACGCGCTGGCGATGTCGGACGGCCATGCCTACGAAACCAAGCTCGCGTTCCAGGTGCGCGACGCGCGCGGCACGCTGCTGCTGCGCTCCGACAGCGGCCCCGACCGTCGACTGGCGCCGCTGATCCCCGGCTTCAGCGATCAGATCATCGACGGCGAGCACTGGCGCACCTTCACCCTGAAATCGCCGTCCGGCCACTGGTACCAGTCGGGCGAACTCTCCGCGATCCGCGAGGAGATCGCCGAGGAAATCGCGGTCGGCACGATGCTGCCGCTGCTCGCGGCGCTGCCGCTGCTGGCGCTGTTCGTCTGGTTCGCGGTCGGCTGGGCCTGCGGCAGCCTGCAGCGCGTCTCCGATGCGGTGGCGCTGCGCGCGCCCGAACGGCTGGAACCGATCCGGCTCGCGCGCGTGCCGCGCGAAGTGTTCGGCCTGGTGCAGGCGGTGAACGGCCTGCTCGACCGCCTGCAGCGCGGCCTCGCCCGCGAGCGCCGCTTCACCGCCGACGCCGCGCACGAACTGCGCACGCCGCTCGCCGCGCTGAAAGTGCACGCCTACAACCTGCATCATGCGAACGACGACGGGGAACGCGCGCAATCGCAGGCGCATCTCGACGCCGGCATCCTGCGCATGGAGCGCCTGGTCGCGCAATTGCTCGCGCTGAGCCGGATCGAAAGCGGCATGGTCGCGACCGCGCCCACCACGATCGACCTCGCCGACGTGGTCCGCCGCCACGAGCGCGATCTGGTCGCGCTGGGCGCGGCCGGCGACGGGCAGTTCCAGCTCGCACTCGACGCCACGCAGGTGCCCGGCCACGCGTCCGTCATCGACGCGCTGGTGCGCAACCTGATCGACAACGCCGTGCGCTACACCGCGCCCGGCGGTCGCATCGCGGTGCGCGTCGGCCGCGACGGCGACCGCGCGACGCTGGTGGTCGAAGATGCAGGCCCGGGCATTCCCGAGCACGCGCGCGAACGCGTGTTCGAACGCTTCCACCGCGAACTCGGCACCGGCGTGGAAGGCAGCGGCCTCGGCCTCGCCATCGTCGCCGAGGCCCTGCAACTGCACGGCGGCACCATCGCCCTCGACGCTTCCCCCACCCTCGGCGGCCTGCGCGCGACGGTCAGCCTGCCGGCGGCGTAACACTCGCGGTGGACGCCGCGGCGCTTTCGACAAGCGCGTCGTCGTTCGTCGCGACTTCCGTCGCTCCCACAGGGGCTGGCGGTCACGTCGTCCGCAATTCGAGGTCGCCTTGTTTTCCCGCGCAGGTTCCGGAGCTTCCTGTGGGAGCGACGCAAGTCGCGACGCTTTTCGCCGTTGCGCGGTGTCGGCGAACCGCCCGCTAGATCCGATACCCCGTATGGATCGCCACGATCCCCGCGGACAGATTCTTGTACGAGCAGCGCTCGAAGCCGGCGGTCTGCATCATGCCCTTGAGCTGATCCTGCGGCGGATGCTTGCGGATCGATTCGGCGAGGTACTGGTAGCTGTCGCTGTCCTTCGCGAACAGCTGCCCCAGCCGGGGCAGGATCTTGAACGAATGGAAGTCGTAGATCGGCTTGAACCACTCGGCGGTGACTTCGGAGAACTCCAGCACGCGCGCCTGGCCGCCGACGCGGAGCACGCGGTGCATCTCGCGCAGCGCGGCGTCCTTGTCGGTGACGTTGCGCAGGCCGAAGGCGATGGTGACCAGATCGAAGCTGCCGTCGGGGAACGGCAATTTCTCGGCGTTGCACTGCACGTATTCGAAACCGCGGACGTTGCCGCGGTCGGTCATGCGGTCGCGGCCGACGCGCAGCATCGCACCGTTGATGTCGCCGAGCACCAGTTCGCCTTCGTCGCCGACGCGGTCCTTCAGCAGCGCGGCGATGTCGCCGGTGCCGCCGGCGAGATCCAGCACGCGGTCGCCGGGGCGCACCTGCGCGGTGGCGACGAAATAGCGCTTCCAGACCCGATGGATGCCGAGGCTCATCAGGTCGTTCATCAGGTCGTAGTTGCCGGCGACCGAGGAGAACACCTGGCCGACGAGCTTCTGCTTCTCGGCGACGGGCACGTCGCGGAAGCCGAAGTGGGTGGTGTCGCCGGAGGATGTCCGGTCGGTGTCAGGCTGGTCGGGCGTGTCGGACGGATTCATGGCGGCAGTTTACCGCGCCGGCCCGGCGGGCGGCCCGGGGGCGGTCGTGGCGACGCGGCCGGCTCACACCGGCTTCTGCACCATCAGCCAGAAAATGGCCATCACGCTGAGGAAGGCCGGCCAACCCAGCCAGAACCACGTGCGCATGGCGCGGAAATAGGCCGGCGGCAGCGGCGTGCCCGCGGCGGCCGCAGCGCGGGCCAGGTCGCGGGCGCGCAATTGCAGCCACAGCACCGGCAGCCAGCAGGCGCCGACCACGAAGAACAGGATCAGTGCGGTCTTCAGCCAGAACATTGAGAGCGGCATGCCGGCCATGTGCGCCAGCCACAGGCCGCTGGCGAACTGCACCACCACCGCGGGCGCGGTGAAGCAGGCATCGGCGATCACCACGGTGCCGGCGGTGGCCGCGATCTCGCGGGTGTCGCCGCGGCGATGCGCCATCCACAGGAAGAACGCGATGCCCAGGCCGGTGCCGAACAGCAGCGTCGACGACAGGATGTGGATCCATTTCAGGGTCAGGTAGTCCATCGCATCTCCGCGCGCGCAGCGTCGGTCGTCATCGCGGTGGTCATCGACGATCCACCAGGACCCACAGCACCGCCAGTGCCGGCAGCACCGCGAGGTTTTTCGCCAGCCCGCCCAGCGGGTCCAGCCACAGCGCCGGCAGCAGCGTGCCGAACACCAGCGTGTAGGCCAGCACGCTGGCCAGCATCAGCGCGATGCAGACGCGCGGTCGCCCGCCGCCGAGCAGCCACAGCGCCAGCAGCAGATCGAGCCCCGCGGTCGCGCGCGCCAGCGCCACCGGCGCGAGCCCGGCCAGCGGCGAACCGGCGGCCAGTGCCTCGATCTCGGCGGCCGGCGTCGCGAACCCCGCCCACGCCGACAGCAGCCACAGCGCGACGATGCCGGCCTTCAGCAACGGTGCGAGGACATACAGCCGCGCCTGCCAGCGGTCCTGCACCTGGGCCGGATGCGCGGCCAGCACATCGTCCAGCGCGCGCGGCGCGAAGTCGAAGGCGTCGCGCAGTCGCGGCAGCGCATCGTCCGCAGCCACATTCCCGCGCCGGAGCATGCGCCACATCGTCGCGCCCATCGGACCACGGCCGAAGGCTTCGCCCAGCGCGACCTGCACCCCGACCAGCGGTTCGGGCACCGGCCACGCGCGGTCGCCGGGAATGCGCAGCCAGCGTCGCCACGCGGACTGGTAGTCGCGCAGCGCCATCACCTCAGGCCCGCCGACCTCGTAGATGCCACCCGCATCGCCGTCGATCGCGCGGGCGACGAGTTCGCCCAGATCTTCGGCGGCGAGCGGCTGGATCGGCCAGCGTCCGTCGCCCGGCAGCGGATGCGCGAACGGCAGCGCCGCCAGCGCGCGCAGCAGCGAGGTGCCGCCGTAGGAACCGCTGGCCGAATACACCACCGACGGCCGCAGCACGACCGCCGACAGCGGCAGCGCGATCAGCGCGTCGTCGAACCGGTGCTTGGACGCGATGAACGCGCCATCCGCCGGCAGCCCGAGCGCGGAGATCTGCACGAAGCGGCGTACGCCGGCGTCGACGCAGGCGCGGGCGAGCGCCAGCGGGCCGTCGACGTGGATCGCCTCGAACGTCTGGCGCCCGCTCTCGCGCAGGATGCCGGCGGCGTTCACCACCGCATCGATACCGGCCAGCGCCTCGCGCCAGTCCTCGGTGCGGGTCATCGTCGCGAAGTCGCACGCGCGCTCGTCCTCGCGCAGCGCGCGATGCGACGCGCGCACGCCGCGCACCACGCGCCAGCCGCGGGCGCGCAGGGCGGCGATCAGATGGCCGGCGATGAAACCGTGGCCGCCCAGCACCAGCGCGGTCGCGGTGCGGGCCGGCGCTGCGCTCAAAGCATCACGACCCGACGCACGCAGCTGTGGGCGATGCGCTCGGGGCTGTCGTCGGCCTCGCCGCGGGTGTAGACGGTGACGCTCAGCTCGCCGCGCTCGAAATCGTCGTGCAGCACGCGTCCGTGTTCGCCGTGGACGGTCTCGCGGCTGAAGCCCATCGCGGCGAGTTCGGCGGCGAAGCGGTCGAAGTCGATGGCGCAGATCGCGGTCGCGGGCGGATGCGCGCCGGGCGGATCGGGCACGAACGCGAATTCGAAGCGCGGGCCATGCGGATGGCCGGGGTCCCATTCGAACGATGTCGACCACTCGCGGCTCAGGCGTTCGCCGAAGCCGAGCCGGTTCTCGTCTCTGTCGAAGGACACGCCGAAGGCGGCGCGCAGACGGGCGGCATCGATCCCGGCGACGCTGTCGAGGCCGCGGATCAGCGCCAGCAGCCGGAGCAGGCACTGCTCCGCGTCGAGGGTGGGGGCGAACGGCATCGGGGGGACCTCCATGGTCGGGGGGCGACGGCGCGCAAACCATACCGTCTCTCCGCGCCGCGCGCACCCGCAACGTCGCGGAACATGATCGCGGTCAAATCGCGCCCCCCGGCCCGCGCGATACTGGCCCCGTCTCTCAGGGGGGAGGCCCGCATGACGCTTGAACCGTCCGTACCGGCGGCGCCGCTGTTGATCGACAGCGACGTCGCGCTCGACCGCTATCTCCAGACCTATTCGAAGGTCGCCTTCGCCGACGGCGGCGCGGAAGGCGGCATCGACCTGCCCACCTGGCAGGCGCAGGGCGACGACGCCATCGAACGCAGCTGGGAGGTCGCGCGCACCCTCGGCCTGCCGCTGGCGCGGCTGGCGCACCTGCAGCCCGACCCGAAAGCCATCGCCCTGATCGGCCCGGACATGGCGCGGCAACTGCGCGCGGTGCCGCTGCGCGCCCTCGGCGGGGTGATCGCGGTGGCGATGGAGGACCCGGGCACCCATCAGGTGCAGGGCATGCTCGACTTCCTCAGCCGCGACCGCGTGATCCCGGTGGTGTCGACGCCGCGCGACATCCGCGACGGCATCGCGCATTACTACGACCGCGTCGAGGATCGCGACGTCGCGATGCAGCTGGGCATCGATCCCGAATCGCAGGGCGGCGAGACCAATCCGGTGGAAGCGCAGCGGCTGGCGAAGGAACGGCCGGTGGTGCGGATCGTGCAGACCCTGATCGCGGACGCGGTGACGCGGCGCGCGTCGGACATCCATCTGCGCCCCGGCGAACGCGGCACCGAAGTGCTGTACCGGATCGACGACGAACTGGTGCCGGTGCGGCAACTGCTGCGCGCGCTGCATCCCGCGGTGGTCGGGCGGATCAAGGTGCTGGCGGCGATGAACCTGGCCGAACATCGCCGGCCGCAGGACGGCCGCACCACCTTCGCGCTGGACGACGGGCGCAAGGTCGATCTGCGCATTTCGGTGCTGCCGTCGGTGTTCGGCGAAAGCGTGGTGGTGCGCCTGCTCGACACCAACGAAAGTCTGTGGAACCTCGAACAGCTGGGGCTCACGCCGGAAGACCGGCAGCGCATCGACGACGTGATGGACAGCAGCCACGGCATGTTCCTCACCACGGGTCCGACCGGCTGCGGCAAGTCCACCACGCTGTACGCGATGCTGCTGGAGATGCGCAAGCGCCGGATCAACATCCTCACCATCGAGGACCCGGTGGAATTCCACATCGAGGACATCCAGCAGATGCAGGTGAACCGCGCCACCGGGTTCACCTTCGCCAGCGCGATGCGCAATTTCCTGCGCCACGATCCCGACGTGATCATGGTCGGCGAAATCCGCGACCGCGAGACCGCCGACATCGCGGTGGAAAGCGCGCTCACCGGGCATCTGATGCTCAGCACGCTGCACACCAACACCGCCGCGACCACGGTGACGCGGCTGCTCGATCTGGGCGTCGAGGCCTATCTGCTGCGCGCGTCGCTGCTGGCGGTGATGTCGCAGCGGCTGGTGCGGCTGACCTGCCCGCACTGCCGCGAAATCGAGCGCGTGGAGGCGCACGTGCGCGAGCGTCTCGGCGTGGCCGACCACGAGGTGTTCCACATCGGCCACGGCTGCAGCCACTGCGAAGGCCTCGGCGTGTACAAGCGCCAGGCCGTGTACGAACTGATGATCGTCACCCAGAAGATCCGCAGCCTGATCGTGCCCGGCGCCGAGGCCGATGCGATCCACGCCGCCGCGATCGAAGGCGGCATGGTGCCGATCACCCAGGCCGCGGTGCGGCTGGCGCGCAGCGGCGCGATCTCGCTGGCCGAGGCGTGGCGGGTGCGGGCCGAGTAGGGCGGGCTTCAGCCCGCCGTCCCGGACATAGGGTGCGCCTTGGCGCACCGAACCATCGAAATGCCGGTGCGCCAGGGCGCACCCCATGTCCGGATGGGGCTCAGAGGATGTAACGCGACAGATCCGGATCCTGCACCAGCTCGCCAAGGTGCAGGTCGACGTAGGCGCGATCGATCGTGACCTTGGCGCCGCCGCGGTCCGGCGCCTCGTAGCTGAGCGTGTCGAGCAGCCGTTCGAGGATCGTGTGCAGGCGACGCGCGCCGATGTTCTCCTGGCGCTCGTTGACGGTGGTGGCGATCTCGGCCAGGCGCTCGATGGCCTCGGGCGCGAAATCGAGTTCGACGCCTTCGGTCTTCAGCAGTTCGACGTACTGCAGCGTCAGCGAGGCCTTCGGTTCGGTGAGGATGCGCACGAAATCCTGCTTGCCCAGCGCGCCGAGTTCGACCCGGATCGGGAAGCGGCCCTGCAGTTCGGGAATCAGGTCGCTGGGCTTGGCGAGGTGGAACGCGCCGCTGGCGATGAACAGGATGTGGTCGGTCTTCACCGCGCCGTACTTGGTGCTGACGGTTGAACCCTCGACCAGCGGCAGCAGATCGCGCTGCACGCCTTCGCGGCTGACGTCGGCACCGTGGCTCTCGGAGCGCTTGGCGACCTTGTCGATCTCGTCGATGAACACGATCCCGTGCTGCTCGCAGGCTTCGATCGCGGCCTCGCGCACCTCGTCCTCGTTCACCAGCTTCGCGGCTTCCTCCTCGATCAGCTGCACGCGCGCGGCGCGGATCGTGAGCTTGCGGGTGTGGGTCTTGCCGCCGGACAGATTCGAGAACATCTGCCGCAACTGCTGGCCCATTTCCTCCATCCCGGGCGGCGCCATGATGTCGACGCCGACATTGACCGCGGTTTCGATCTCGATCTCGCGCTCGTCGAGTTCGCCCGCACGCAGTTGCTTGCGGAATTTCGCGCGGGTCTCGCCGGCCTTGTCCTGGGTCTCGCCGCTGCCCGCGTCCAGCGCGCCGGCGCCGGGCTCGGACGCGCCGAAACCGAAGGTGTTGGCGGGCGCGCGGCGTGGCAGCAGCGCGTCGAGGATGCGGTCCTCGGCGCGCGCTTCGGCCTGCGCGCGCACGCGGGCCTTGGCCTGTTCGCGGTACATCTTCACCGCGGTGTCGGCGAGATCGCGCACGATCTGCTCCACGTCCTTGCCGACGTAGCCGACTTCGGTGAAGCGCGTGGCCTCGACCTTCACGAACGGCGCGTTCGCCAGCGTCGCGAGGCGGCGCGCGATTTCGGTCTTGCCGACGCCGGTGGGCCCGATCATCAGGATGTTCTTCGGCATCACCTCGTTGCGCAGCGCGTCGTCGAGCTGCATGCGCCGCCAGCGGTTGCGCAGGGCGATGGCGACCGCGCGCTTCGCCGCGCTCTGGCCGACGATGTGGCGGTCGAGTTCCTGCACGATCTCGCGGGGGGTCATGGTCGAACTCATTGTTCAATCCTCGGCTGATGTGCGTCCAAGCGGTTCGTTTCCGGCCCGCACATCCCTGTGCGGGCGTTCGCCGATGCTGCGCGGCAGTGCCGCGCGAGCCGCATCGGCTCACCCTGCACGATCTCGCGGGGGGTCATCGTGCTGTTGGCGTGTTCGGTCTTGTTGGGCATGGCTCGAATTCTGTGAGTGCGATCGGACTCGCGGTGGCTTTGCGGGAGCGACGCAAGTCGCGACAAACTGCAGGCTTTCAACAGCCGTATGGCTGGTCAGGACTTTCGGCACGTTGTCGCGACTTGCGTCGCTCCCACAGGGGGTCAGAGCTCTTCGACGACGATGTTGCGATTGGTGTAGATGCAGACGTCGCCGGCGATCTTCAGCGATTCGACCGCGATGTCGTGCGCGTTCATCTCGGTGTGCGCCAGCAGCGCGCGCGCCGCGGACAGCGCGTACATGCCGCCGGAGCCGATCGCGACCAGGCCGTCTTCGGGCTCGATCACGTCGCCGGTACCGCTGACGATCAGCGAGGTTTCGCGATCGGCCACCGCGAGCAGCGCTTCGAGCTTGCCGAAGCGGCGCTCGGTGCGCCAATCCTTCGCCAGTTCCACCGCGGCGCGGGTGAGCTGGCCGTGTTTCTCCAGCTTCGATTCGAACAGTTCGAACAGGGTGAACGCGTCGGCGGCGGCGCCGGCGAAACCGGCGAGCACCTGGCCGTCGCGGCCGAGCCTGCGCACCTTGCGCGCGTTGGATTTCATCACCGTGTGGCCGAGCGTGACCTGGCCGTCGCCGGCGACGACGACGCGGCCATTGCGGCGCACCGACACGATGGTGGTGGCGTGGAAGGTGTTGGGATTCTGGCTGGGGTCCATGCGGCCTCCGGGGTGTCCACCGGTTGTGGGGGCCGGTCCGCAGCGGCGCAAGGGTGACCGATGACCCATCGTTCATCCGCCCGGCGGAGCGGGTCAGGATTTCCGCTTCGCCCGCGGATGCGCGCCGTCGTAGACCCGGGCGAGGTGCTGGTAGTCGAGGTGCGTGTAGATCTGGGTGGTGGCGATGTCGGCGTGGCCGAGCAGTTCCTGCACGCCGCGCAGGTCGCCGGACGATTCGAGCACATGGCTGGCGAACGAATGCCGCAGCAGATGCGGATGCACGCGCTTGAACAGGCCTTGGCGCTGCGCGAGCTGGCGCAGGCGGATCTGCACCGCGCGCGCGCCGATCGGCGCGCCGCCGCGACCCGGGAACACCGCGCCGTCGGCCTGACCCTGCGATTCGCGGCGCCAGTCGTCCAGCGCCTTGCGCGCATGCGAACCCACCGGCACGCTGCGCTGCTTGCCGCCCTTGCCGAGCACGGTGACCAGGCCGTCGGCGAGATCGAGATCGCGCCAGCGCAGCGCGCACAGTTCGCTCAGGCGCAGGCCGGAGCTGTAGAACAGTTCCAGCATCGCGCGGTCGCGCAGGCCCAGCGGCGCATCGGTCGGCAGTTCGACCAGTTGCACCGCTTCGTCGACATCGAGCACCTGCGGCAGTTTGCGCGGCGCCTTCGGCGCGCGGATGCCGGCCGCCGGACTGGCGGCGATGCAGCCGTGCTTCAGCAGCCATCGATAGAAGCTGCGGCAGGCGGACAACCGGCGCTGCAGGCTTTTCGGCGACATTCCGCGCCGGTGTTCGGCGGCGATGAAGGCGCGCAGCTGTTCGGCGTTCAGCGTCTCGGGATCGGCGATGCCCTGCGCCGCGGCCCAGGCCGCGAGCGCATCGAGATCGCGCCGATAGGCATCGAGCGTGTGCGCGGACATGCGGCGCTCGATCTGCAGATGGGCGAGGAAATCGGCGATCGGCGGGTTCGCCGACACGTTCACGGCCGCGCCCACACCTGGATCAGGCCCTGCAGGTGCACGAGACCGATACCGAGGCAGATCGCGGAACTCCACCACCAGAAGGCGCCGTCGGCGGGCGCGCCGAAGGCCGCATACAGCGCGCCGCCCGCGCCGCGCAGCAGATACACCGCGGCGATCGCGCACAGACCGATGCGCAGCAGCGGCAATTCCGCGATCGCGCCGGCAGCGGACAACGCGTACAGCGCCCACACCGACAGCACGATCGCGATGCCCGACGTGACGACGGTCGGGCGCCAGTCGCCGGCTTCGGCGAGCCGCGCCATGCGTTCGCCCGCGCCGAAGAAGCGATACCACGCGGCACCGAAGACGATGCAGCCGACATGCAGCAGCGCCGCGATCGCGTCGAGCGCGGCGGCGACCAGCAGCCATGCATTCGGGGTGGGCGACATGGCGGGAGCCTCGCCTCCGGATCAGCCGTCGAACCGGCCCATCGCCGCGGCGAAGGCTTCGCCCATCATCCGCAGGAACAGCGTGCCCATGCCCGGGAAGAAGCGGTTGGGATCGCGGCTGCCGACCGCGATCAGGCCCACGCCCGGCAGCGGCAGCAGCGCGCTGGACTGCACGTCTTCCGCGCGCAGGCCGTACAGCAGCGCGTTCTTCTCCGGCTGCAAGCGGCCGCAGATCGGCTCGCCGTCCTTCAGGCAATCGCGGAACGGCGACAGCCGCGCGTCCGCTTCGGCCAGCGTCTGCAGCCATTCGCTGCCCTCGCCCGCGGTGTCGCTCAATCCGGGCACGGCGGCGAACAGCACGATGCGCACCAGATCGCCGTTGAAATCCTCGGCCAGGCTGGCGGCCATCGCGCGCACGGTGTCGGCGGCATTGTCCTGTTTCATCAGCGCCAGGGTCAGCTGGTGCGTGCGCACGGCGAGCCGCTCGTTCTCCTGCGCGTTGCCGAACAGTTCGTGCAGGCGCCGCGAAAGTTCGCGGTTCTTGTCGCGCAGGATGTCCAGCTGATAGCTGGCCAGCGATGCCGCCGGACCCTGCTCGCGCGGCACCACGAGGCTCAGCGCGAGATCCGGGAACTGCTGCAGGAAATTCGGGTGCCGGCGCAGCCAGGCCGCGATTTCGTGCGCGCCGATCCTGTCTTTTTCGAATTTGTCTTTGTCGAACATCTGAGGGTTCACCGGTTCGTGCGTCATGACCACCATTCCCCTTCGAACACGAACGCCGTCGGTCCGGACATCGCGACTTCGGCGTCGTCGTCGGGCCAGGTGATGCGCAGCGTGCCGCCGGGGAGTTCCACCGCGATGTCGCGATCCACGCGGCCGCGACGCATCAGCACCACCGCCGCGGCGCAGGCGCCGCTGCCGCAGGCGAGGGTTTCGCCGACGCCGCGTTCGTACACGCGCAGGCGGATGCGATCGCGCGCGACCACCTGGGCGAAGCCCGCGTTCACCGATTCAGGGAAGGCGGCGTGGCGCTGCAGCGCGGGACCGAAGCTGGCGACCGGCGCGGCGTCGACATCGTCGACTTCGATCACCGCATGCGGATTGCCCATCGACACCGCGCCCACCGCCAGCGTCTCGCCGCCGAAGGTCAGCGCGTACTCGCTCCGCGGCGCATCGAAGCCGAGCAGCGGGATGCGCGCCGGCGCGAAGATCGGGCGGCCCATGGCGATGCGGTAGTGATGCAGATCCAGCACATCGACGGCATGGGTGCCGGCGGGGCTGTCGAGTTCGAAACGATCGGCGAGACAGCGTTCGGGATCGAGCGCGACGCTGTCGCGCAGCACCCACGCGGCGACGCAGCGCGCGCCGTTGCCGCATTGCTGCGAGGACGAACCGTCGGCGTTCCAGATCCGGTACGAGGCCGCGGCGCCGATGCTGCGCGGCGGTTCGACGGTGAGGATCTGGTCGCAGCCGATGCCGGTGCGGCGATCGGCCAGCGCGCGACACAGCGCGGGATCCAGCGGCGCGGCGTCGTGCCGGCGATCCAGCACGACGAAGTCGTTGCCGGCGCCGTGCATCTTGGTGAAGCGCAGCGCGTACATCGCTCAGCGGGGCGGTTTGGCGGCGGGATCCTCGGCCGCGGGCGGCGTCGCGGCGGGTTCCGCCGGCGGCGCGGGCGCGGGAGTCTCGGGCGCGGGGACAGTGGCGTCGGCGGGCACGTCGTCGGCCAGCACCAGCGGGCCCTTGTTGCCGCAACCGGAGAGGGCCAGCGCGAGGGCGCCGGCGACGATGGCCACGATCAGGGAGCGGGAGCGTCGGTTCATGCGCGCAGTGTAGAGCGTGCGATCCCCTTTTTCATGCGCCGCGCGGCGTGCATGCCGAAGCGGTGGCCGGCCGCGGGTGCGCCGGGGCGTCGCGGACGGGCGTCAGTGGCGCGGTTCCGGGCGACGCCACAGCCAGGTCGCGACCACGGTCATGATCGCGGTGCCGGTGGCGGCCATCCACCACTGCGGGGCGGTGAAAAACATGATCACGGCGCACAGGCTCATGGTGCCGGTGGCCAGCCATTTCGAGCGCCGGCTCACCGCACCCTGGGTCTGCCAGTCGACGATCATCGGCCCGAAGCGGCGGTGCGCCAGCAACCGGGCGTGCAGCCGCTGCGAGCCGCGCGCGGCGGCGAAGGCGGAGAGCAGGATGAACGGGACCGTCGGCAGACCCGGAACGACGATACCGACGATGCCCAGCCCGAGGCTGGCGTAGGCGAGCAGCCACCACAGCCAGCGGAAGCGGGTGGGCGGCAGCGGCGACGTCATGTCGGGCAGCGCCCGTCCGCGTGCGGACGGGCGCACGGTCTCATTCGGCGGACCGGCTCTCGGACGTATTGCCGTCTGCGGACTTGCCCGCGGTCACGCCGAGCTGGTCGAGCAGGAAGGCGTACATCTCGGCCTGTTCGCGATAGCGGCGGAACCGGCCGGACTTGCCGCCGTGGCCCGCATCCATGTTCGTGCGGAACACCACCGGCTGCCGCGAGGTGTTGAGATCGCGCAGGCGGGCGACGTACTTCGCCGGCTCCCAGTACTGCACCTGCGAATCCCACAGGCCGGTGCCGACGAACATCGCCGGATAGGCCTGCTTCGAGAGGTTGTCGTACGGCGAGTAGGTCAGCATGTAGTCGTAGGCGTCCTTCTTTTCCGGATTGCCCCACTCGTCGTATTCGTTGGTGGTCAGCGGAATGCTCGGGTCGAGCATCGTGGTGACCACGTCGACGAACGGCACCTGCGACAGGATCACGCGATAGCGGTCCGGCGCCATGTTCGAGATCGCGCCCATCAGCAGGCCGCCGGCGCTGCCGCCGTAGGCGGCGACGCGATCCTTCGCGGCATAGCCTTCCCGCACCAGGAAATCGGTGACGTCGATGAAGTCGGTGAAGGTGTTCTTCTTGCGGAACAGCTTGCCGTCGTCGTACCACTTGCGGCCCATTTCCTGGCCGCCGCGGATGTGGGCGATGGCGTAGACCATGCCGCGATCGAGCAGGCTGACGTTGGTCAGGCTGAAGCCCGGGTCGGTGGAACTGCCGTAGCTGCCGTAGGCGTACTGCAGCAGCGCGGCCTTGCCGTTGCGCTCGAAGCCCTTGCGGTAGACCAGCGACACCGGGATCTTCGTGCCGTCGCGCGCGGTGGCCCAGACGCGTTCGCTGGCGTACTTCGTGGCGTCGTAGCCGATCACCGGCTGCTGCTTGAGCATCCGGCGCTCGCCGGTGGCGGTGTTCAGTTCGTAGGTGGTGGCCGGCGTGATCATCGAGGTGTAGCTGTAGCGCAGCCACGCGGTGTCGGCTTCGGCGTTCGTCGACAGGCCCATGGAATAGGCCGGATCGTCGGCCTTCACGTACTCCTCGCCGCCGTCGGCGCGGATCAGGCGGATGCGCTCGAGACCGTTGGAACGCTCCTCGACCGCGGTGAAGCCGTCGAACAGCTCGAAGCCCTGCAGGAACACGTCGTCGCGGTGGGCGATCCATTCCTTCCACTGCGCGCGCGACGTGGCGTCGCTGGGCGCGGTCATCAGCTTGTAGTTCGCGGCCGGCTTGCCGTCGGCGCCCGGCGCGTTGGTGAGGATCACCCAGCGGCCGTCGAGATGCTCGGCGTCGTACTCCACGTCGCGCTGGCGCGGCGCCAGCACGGTGAAGGCCTCGGGCTTCGCGGCCGGTGCGCAGCGCATTTCGCTGGAGACCGTGCTTTCCACGCCGATGCAGATGTACTTGTCGTCGCGGGTGCGGCTGATGCCCATGTAGAAGCTGTCGTCCTCTTCCTCGTAGACCAAGACGTCGGCGCTGACCGGCGTGCCCAGCACGTGCTTCTTCACCCGCACCGTCAGCAGGGTCTCGGGGTCGTTCTCGACGTAGAACAGGGTCTTGTCGTCGTCGGCCCAGACCAGGTTCGCGGAGACGCCCTTGATCTCGTCGGGGTACAGCTCGCCGGTGTCGAGGTTCCTGAAGCGCACGGTGTACTGGCGGCGGCCGCTGGTGTCCTCGGCGTAGGCCATCAGCTTGTTGTTCTGGCTGATCGCGTAATCGCCGACGCTGTAGTAATCCTTGCCCTTGGCCAGCACGTTCAGATCGAGCAGGACTTCATCGTCCTTGCCCTGGCTGCCGTCGGCGGCGGCCCTGGCGCGGATGTAGACCGGATAGTCCTGGCCCGCCTTGAAGCGGCTGAAGTACCAGTAGCCGCGTTCGCGGTACGGCACCGAATCGTCGTCCTGCTTGATGCGGCCGACGATCTCGTCGTAGAGCGTTTCCTGCAGCGGTTTCAGCGGCGCCATCACCGCATCGGCGTAGGCGTTCTCGGCGTTGAGATAGCCCAGCATCGCCGGGTCCTTGCGGGTGTCGTCGCGCAGCCAGTAGTACTCGTCGTTGCGCACCGCGCCGTGCGGGGCCTTGACCGCATGGGGCTTTTTCGCGGCATCGGGAGGCGTGGGCAGATCGGCGGCGAGCGAGGTCAGCGGCAGGGTCATGAGCATCAGTAAGTGAAATTTTCGTGAAAACATGAGGGCGACGAATCCGGAGTCCGATGGCCAAGCATGACAGATCCGCGCCGTCCGGCGCCGTGGCGGTGGTCATGGTGGCACGTGGCCAGGGATCCGCCGCCGCAGGGCAAGGGCCTGTCGATGCGATCGCAGGCCATCGGGCGGCTTCGCCCGTTGGCCGCCGGCGATTGACCGGTCGCTGCGGCGCATGCACTCTCGGCGGCGACGCCTCCCGGCGCCGCATCCACGCATGCAAGGAACGCCATGAGCGCAGACACCTCCCTCGAACGCAGCCGCGCCTTCAGCACGCGCATCCTGCATCTGCTCGACGGCCTGCGGACCGCGGACGACATCGGCCCGGCGCAGGTCGGCCGCGCCTTCGGCCGCGATGTCGAATTCGATCGCGAGGACGCGCGCGTCTTCGGTTTCGGCGAACCCATCGATGCGCGCTGGATCGGCAACGTGATCGCGCTGCGCGACCCCGAGCGCGGCGGCGAGCCCAACCGGCTGCTGATCGCCTTCGACGACCAGCAGGGCGCCCACGACGACTGGTCCGCGGTCTGCGGCATGGAATTCGGCGAGTTCGCCGACCGCCTCGCCGCGGCGGGCTACACGTCGTCGCCGATCCTCGGCCCGCGCGACGCGTTCTCGGGCTTCCGCTTCCGCCGCGGCCCGTTCGCAGTCGATCTGCAGCTGCGCGCCGAAAGCGCCGCGCATCCGGATCGCCTGTGCGTCGCCCGCGTGCTGATCGACAGCGTGGAGGCCCGCCATGCCCACGCTTGACGCCGCCCTCGACACCTACGAAGACAGCATCGCCGACCGCCGCGAGCGCAATCTCTACGGCCGCGCCACGCTCGAAGCGGTGGTGGTGCAATCGCCGGTGCTGCGCGACAACCTGTCGCGCGCCTTCGATGCCGGCTACATCAACGCGATCACCCTGGACGCCGCGCAGCTGGACGGCGCCGGCGGTTCGTACAACAGCCGCACCCAGACGCTCGACGTCACCAGGGCGTCCTACGACAACGCCGCCGCGCTGGTGTTCGTGCTCGGCCACGAAACCCAGCATGCGCTCAGCCTCAAGGGCCAGGAACAGCCCTACGCGGAACGCCTGAAACAGGACATCGCCGCGATCCAGGCGCCGTACGTGCCGGCGAAGGCCGATCCCGACGATCCGGACCGCGCCGCGCAACCCTCGCCGCATGGCGCCCCGCGCGACTACACGCCGGCGGTGGCCCGCTACGTCGAAGGCGTGCGCGCCGAGGAAGCGCAGGCGCACATCGGCGGCTTCAACGCGCTGTGTTCGTACGTGTCGCGCAAGCAGGGCGGCGGCGTGCCCAGCGCGCGCGAGCTGTATGAGGCCCTGCCCGGACGCATGGACGATTTCATCGAACGCCGCGGCAGCGCGCCGAACGTCGCCTACCAGATGAAGGCGGGACTGACCCACGCCGCCGACGGCACCCTGGCGTTCTCGCCGGAGAATGTCGAAGCGATGAAGCACCACTACGCCGACAAGTTTCCGGGTTCGTTCGGCGACAACGGCCTGCTCGACTACCGCCACCAGTCGATCATCACCGCCTGGAAGCTGGTGCAGGATTCCGAGAAGGACATCACCCGCGCCGCCAGCATGGACCACCAGCGCGACTTCTATACCCGGCGCACGCCGGATTACGTGCCGGTGGACAACGCCTACAGGATCGATTTCGCCGCACTCGGCGCGAACCCCGGGGTGATGCGTTTCCCGCAGGACGGCGTGCTGCGCACGGTGGACACGTTCGCGCGCAACAAGGCGCTCGACGACGCCCATGTGGCCCCGAACGACCCGCGTCGCGCGCAGATCGACGCCAGTGCGGACCTCACCGCCGACGTGGTGCGCGGCCGCGACCAGGCCAGCCGGCTGTTGCGCGAGCAGGGCGTGTTGCCGAGCAGCGCGTCGCAGCGCGTGTCCGCCTTCGCGCAATCGGTCTTCGGCAGCCGCGATCCGGACGATCCCAACCCGAACGTCGCGCGCGTGCCGGTGCCGTTGGCGCAGCCTCAGGTGCACGAACCCGCGCTGATGACCCAGGCGCGCGCGGCGCTGGCGGGCGTGAGCGGCACCGGCGATCTCGGCGACCGCGTGCGCTTCGAGAACGTGGCCGCCGCGCTGGCGCTGCAGGCGCAGCACGACGGTCTGCAGCGGATCGACAGCGTCGTGCCCAGCCAGCCGGCGGGCCGCCTGATCGCCGTGCAGGGCCAGGACCCGACCGCGCCCGAATCGCGCCACGCCGCGGTCGATCTGGCGCAGGCCGCAGCGCGACCCGCGCAGGACAGCCTGCACGATCTGCACCAGACGCAGCACCCGCCGGTGGTGGCCGTCGTCCCGCAAGGCCAGGGGCAAGCCCAGGGGCAGGCCCAGGACCCGCCGCCGCAGGGCGCGGTGAAGCCGCACACGCTCTAGGCGGCACCGACGGCGGCGCGACCGCCGGCCGACGGCGCGTCGCCTGTCCGCGACGCGCCGGCCTTGCCGTTCTCGATGGAACGGGGACGGCCGAAGGGGGAGCGCGTGGCTCGATACGATCCGGAAGAATCGGCACGCAGGCTCGACGCGATGCTCGACGCCTACGAGCATCCAGCCTTCAGCGTGTCCCTGCCGCGCGAGCAGGACACCTACCTGCGGCATGCCATCGAATCCTCGCCCGAGCTCCGGCAGAACCTGCTCACCGCCATCGGCGAAGGCCTGCTGGAACGCTTCGACAAGAGCACCTCGCCCGGTGCGGCCGCCGCCTACAGTCCGACCACGCGGGCGATGTCGATTCCCAACCCGGACGCCGGCCATCCGATGGAGCTGGTCTTCACCCTGGGACACGAAACGCAGCATGCGCTGGACGCGCACGATGCCACCCACCTCAAGGGGACCTTCCTGCCGGCGGTCGATGCGATCAGCCGCAGCGCGGAACGTCCGCACGATTACACCGAGCCGCTGCGGGGCTTGATCGAAGCCTCGCGCGAAAGCGAAGCGCGCGCGGAGATCGGCGGCTTCAACGCGGTGATCTCGGCGATGCGGCACGCGGGGATGACGGTCGACGCCGCCGACCTCGCGCGGACGATGCCCACCTGGTCGGAGGATTTCCTGACGCCGCGCCCTGGCGATCCGCAGGGCTACGCCTGGCGCGGCCTCACGCGCAACGCCGACGGCACCCTGCCGTTCTCGGACGCGAACGTGGACGCGATGAAGGTCAATTACGCCGACGCCCTGCCCGGCACGTTCGGCCCCAACGGCCTGATGGATTATCGGCACCAGGCCCTCCTCAACGGACTCGAAGTCATCCAGAGCGCCGAGAAGCTGCGATACGCGGAGGGCTTGCGCGTGCAGGACGCACCGATGGCGCCGGACGCGATGGCGTTGCGATCGACCGGCGGCGACACCGTCGCCGGTATCCCGATGACCGACGCCTCGAAACTGCCGCCGCCCGAGGCGGTCGTCGTGACCCACTACCGCGTCGATTTCGACGCGCTCGGCGCGAATCGCGCGTTGCTGAATTTCCCGGCCGACGGGATGGTCGCGGTGAAGGATCCGGCGGTCTTCGGCTTCCCGCCCTTCCAGCACGACCATCCCGATTTCGTGGTCGATCGCGCGCAGGCGCTGCGCAATCTCGGCCTGCCGCCGGACCGTGAACGGCCGCAGTGGGTCGGCCCGCCGGCCCCGCCGCCGGTCCCGGTGCCGGAAACGCTGCCGGAGCATCCGCTGTACCGGCAGGCGAGCGACGGCCTGGCGCGGCTGGGACCGGTCGCCGCCCTGTCCGGGCCCGACCGGCACGCCGATGCCGCGGCCGCGATCGCGCTCAGCGCCGCCGAACAGGGCATGACGCGCATCGACCACGTGCTGCCCAGCCGCGACGGCCATGGCCTGTTCCTGGTGCAGGGCGAGGATCCGGCCGCGCCACACGCCAAACGCGCGCGGGTGGAGATCGCGGGTCTGGCGCCGGCCGAGCAGAGCCTCGAACGGCTCGCCGCGCAGCCGCGAACGCCGGCATTCGAGCCGCAGCGGTCGTTCGATCGGCAACAGGAGGAGGAACGCGCGCAAGGCGCGCCGCCGGCGATCGCACCGCGGTCGCTCTGAAGCGCCGGCTCAGGTCGTTCTGGCACCGATGGCGAGCGCCGGGCCGCCCTGCGACTGCGCGGCCTGTTCCTGGGTCTGCGCCATCGCCCGCGCCTCCACCAGCGCCTGCGCGCGATCCAGGTTTTCTTCGGCCGGTTGCTGCCGCGCCTGGGCCACATCGGTGTGGACGTTGAACATCGGCTCGCGGCCCAGACCGTAGGGCGCGTACGCGACGATGGCGTTGCCGTTGTGCACGCCGACGTAGTCGACCTGCTTCATCAGCGGATTCGCGGCCATTTCCCGATAGGCCGAGGCGCTGACGTTGTCCAGCGCGCGGGCGTCCGCGAGGCTGCCGGCCAGGCCTTCGCGGATGCGCGCGTAATCGGCATGGCCGGGATGCCCCGGCGTGCGCGGGTCGTACTGCGCGCGGCCGTCGTCGACGGGCGCGGGGCTCGGCCCGGGGGTGGGTACGGGCTGCAGTTCCAGCCGTTCGTATTGGCCGTTGCGTTTGATCGACGGCTCCTCCAGCACCGGATAGCCGTGCGTGCGCAGTTCCTCGATCCGCTTCGGATCGACCATGCGATTGTCGATGCCGGGCTCCATGACGCCGCCGAATTCGTGGACATGGACGCCCATGACTTCGCCCAGGGTGCGATAGGTCGAGTTGCTGTTGACCGTCTCGGCGAACGTCTTGAAGCCGTAGCTCGGATAGTCGCGATCGAGCGCGTTCAGCGGCACGGTGGCGGCGACCGCGGCGTTCCAGCGCGCCATCACCTCCTCCTTGTCGGAAGTCAGCACCGTCCGGCTGTCCTGCCCGGCGACGATGTAGCCGCCCATGCTCTGCTTCGCGCCGAGGCTTTGCGCGTAATCGGCATCGAGCGGGAAATGGCGGACGCGCAGGGAATGCAGTTGCTCGTCGGTGCCGATCGGCACCGTTTTGCCTGTTTCGCGGTCGGTCGCGAGCCCGTGCAGCTCCGCGAGCGCCTTGCCGTCCTGGTCGCGCAGCACCCAGAAGTTGTGGCTGTAGGGTCCAGGCAGATCCAGCGACCTGGCTTCGATCGAATAGTCCGGCATGCGTGCGACTCCGTATTGGAAAAAGCGCCGATCGGGTGCGGGCGCGCTATCGGGACGACAGGCAGACGGACATCTTCGACTTGAACCGGGTCATCGCTTCTTCGACGCCGAGATCGATGAAATAGGCGCCCGCGCCCTTGAGCCCAACCTGCGCCTGGCCGCTGCCGGAGACGAAACGGAGCCTGATCCGGAACCCCGATTCGTTCTCCTTGCCGTAATTCGAGGTTTCCAGCACACCGGCCTCGACATCCCTGCGGGTGACCCGCGGATCCCAGCGGTCGTCGGTGTCCGCCAACGCCTGCACGGTAGTCTCCGCGCACGAGAACAGCGCCTCGGTCGAGGTCGCGGAGGGGACCTCGATCGCCGAGGACGTCTGCGGCGCTTTCATCGGTGTATTGCTCATCACGCACCCCGTCAGCGAGAACAGGAAGGCCAGTCCGAACATCGATGCAATCAGCCGTGCCGTCGACATGAGGGATCTCCTGTGGTCCGGGCTCAGCCCGCGATCAGCCGCACCCGCGCGAAATTGCGCTTGCCGACCTGCAGCACGCCCTCGAAGCCCGGGGCGAACGTCGTGGCCGGATCTTCGACGACCTGGCCATCGACCTTCACCGCGCGTTCCTTGAGCTTGCGGCTGGCTTCACCGTTGCTGGCGGTGATGCCCGCGGCGGTGAACAACGCGGCGATGCGGATGCCTTCGGCCGGCACGGTCACGTCCTGCAGCGGCAGCAGCGAAGTATCGCCCTGTCCGGTGACCGCGGCGTGCCAGCCGGCGATCGCGGTCTCGGCCGCGGCTGCGTCGTGGAAGCGCGCGGCGAGCTCGCGGGCGAGGCGCAGCTTCACGTCGCGCGGATTCAACTGCCCGTCCACGATCGCGGCCTTCAGTCGCGCGGCTTCGGCGATGGAGATCTCGAAGCTCAGCAGATCGATCCAGCGCCACATCAACTCGTCGCCGATCTTCATGGTCTTGTTGACGATATCGATCGCCGGCTCGGCGATGCCGATGTAGTTGCCCAGCGACTTCGACATCTTGTTCACGCCGTCCAGGCCTTCCAGCAACGGCATGGTCAGCACGATCTGCGGCGGTTGGCCGTGGTGCTCCTGCAGGCCGCGGCCCATCAGCAGGTTGAACTTCTGGTCGGTGCCGCCCAGCTCCACGTCGGCCTTCAGCGCCACCGAGTCGTAGCCCTGCACCAGCGGGTAGAGGAATTCGTGGATCGCGATCGACTGCTGCGCGGCGTAGCGCTTGGCAAAGTCGTCGCGCTCCAGCATGCGCGCGACCGTGTGCTGGCCGGCGAGCCGGATCATGTCGGCCGCGCTCATCTTTCCGAACCATTCGCTGTTGAAGCGCACTTCGGTGCGGTCCCTGTCCAGCACCTTGAACACCTGCTCGGCGTAGGTTTCGGCGTTGGCCAGCACGTCCTCGCGGGTCAGCGGCTTGCGGGTGACGTTCTTGCCGGTGGGGTCGCCGATCATCCCGGTGAAGTCGCCGATCAGGAAGATCACCTGATGCCCGAGGTCCTGGAACTGGCGCATCTTGTTCAGCAGGACGGTGTGGCCGATGTGCAGATCGGGCGCGGTCGGGTCGAAGCCGGCCTTGATCCGCAGCGGGCGGCCCAGCCGCAGGCGCGCTTCGAGTTCTTCGCGCTTGAGGATTTCGTCGGCGCCGCGGGCGAGGATCTCGAGGACGGCGGGGTCGGCGGCGGAATTCGGAGCGTCGGTGGACATGGGCAGACTGAACTGTGAGCCGATAGGCAATGAGGGAGACGCAAGCGCTACCCCGTCGGCAGAACCGGGCCCGGCGCATGAATGGGTCGTTAAAGTCTAGTTAAACCGAAAAGTCGAAAAAAACCAAGCCGGTCAAGGATTTGACGCACTCTTTTCGACTAACTTATGTTACCGCTTTGGCTGTCCCGACAGGGGAATCCGTTTCATGACGACGCCGTCGAGCCGCACCCTGCGCAACCGTTTGATCCGTCTGCGCAATCTGCGTCTGGCCAAGGAACAGGTCGACCGCCAGACCGAGCCCGGACAGGGCCCCTCCACCGGCTTCAACGGCCGCTGGACCCGCCGCCAATGGGCCCAGGCCAGCCTGGTCGCGACCATGGTCGCGCTGCTCGGCGCGATCGTGCCCGGCTTCGCCACCGTGCTGCAGCCGCCCTCCGCCATTCCCACCCAGACCCTCTCGCTGAAGCTGCCGCCGCTGTCGCGCGCGCGCCTGCAGGGCAGCCTGGGCGACAGCTGGCATGCGGTGACCGTGCGCCGCGGCGCCTCGCTGAAGCACATGTTCACCAGTCTCGGCATTCCCGAGGCCGACCTCAAGCGGGTGCTGGCGCATCCGGGCGTGAAGGCCGAGATCGGCCAGATCACGCCCAAGACCCAGCTCTCGGTGGATCTGCCGATCAACGGCAAGCTGCGCGCGATCCGCTACCTGCGCAGCGACGGCCAGCGCGTGCAGCTGGACCTCACCGGCGACGAGATCGAGGAAACCCTGATCCACCGTGACGTCGACGTGCGCACCGTGGTCCTCAGCGGCAAGGTCGGCAGCTCGCTGTTCCGTTCGGCGCGCAAGCTCGGGCTCAGCGGCGCCCATCTCGACCAGCTGACCGACGAAATCTTCAAGTACGACGTCGACTTCGATTCCGATCTCGACGCCGACGACCACTTCAGCGTGGTCGTCGACCAGATGTGGGTGGACGGCGAACTGCAGCGCACCGGCGCGGTGCTGGCCGCGGCGGTGACGATCGACGGCAGGCTGCACACCGGCTTCCGCCACACCCGCAACGGCCGGCCCGAATACTTCACCGCCGACGGCCGGCCGCTGAAGAAGGCCTTCATCCGCATGCCGATTCCCTACGCCCGGCTGTCGTCGAGCTTCGGCACGCGCCGCCATCCGGTGCTGGGCCGCACCCGCATGCACAAGGGCGTGGACTACGCCGCGGCCACGGGCACGCCGATCCAGGCCGCCGGCGACGCCGTGGTCAAGGTGGTCGGCTGGCAGGGCGGCTATGGGCGCGCGGTCATCCTCGACCACGGCCGCGGCTACACCACGCTGTACGGCCACATGTCGCGCTTCGGCAACATCCGCCCGGGCCAGCGCATCGCCCAGGGCACCGTGATCGGCTACGTCGGCAGCACCGGCATGTCCACCGGGCCGCACCTGCATTACGAATTCCGCGTCAACGGCGTCCATCGCAATCCGCTGTCGATGACGATGCCGCCGCCGGAGCCGCTGCGCGGCGCCGAGCTGGCCAGCTTCCGCACCGAGACCCAGCGCGCGATGGCCAAGATCCGCACGGTCGAGAACATCGTCTTCCCGGATGCGATGGACAGCGCGCAGCAGCGTCTGGCCGCCGCACTCGGCGCGAAGCCCCCGCAGAAACCGAAGAACAAGGGCTGACCCGCGGCCCGGTCTTCGCAGGCAACACCCGGACGGCGCCCCTCGGCGCCGTCCGCGCATCCGGGGTCCGGAATTCGCGGGTGCTTTCGCCGATGATCGGGCGATAATCCGGCGATGACCGCCTTCGACGACGCCCTGTACCTCGGCATGATCTCCGGCACCAGCGCCGACGGGATCGATGTCGCCATCGCCCGCTTCCACGACGCGCCCACGCCGCAGGCCGGGCTGGTGTTCGGGCGGACCTATCCCTGGGACCCGGATCTGCGCGCACGGCTGGTGGCGCTGGGCCAGCACGCCCAGGCGATGACCCTGGACGAGATCGGCGAGCTCGATGCGCGCATCGGCGCGGCGTTCGCCACGGCCGCCGAGACCGCGATCCGCGACAGCGGCGTCGACCGGACGGCGATCGCCGCGATCGGTTCGCACGGCCAGACCCTGCGCCACCGCCCGCACGGGCCGCATCCCTTCACCCTGCAACTGGGCGACCCCAGCCGGATCGCCGAGACCACCGGCGTGCGCACGGTCGCCGATTTCCGCCGCCGCGACCTCGCCGCCGGCGGCCATGCCGCCCCGCTGCTGCCGGCGCTGCACGCCGCGCTGCTGTCCTCGCCGGACGAGGATCGCGCGGTGCTGAATCTCGGCGGCATCGCCAATCTCACCCTGCTGCCGCGCGACGGCGGCCCGGTGCGCGGCTTCGACACCGGCCCCGCGAACGGCCTGATGGACGCCTGGTGCCTGCGCCACACCGGCGCGGGCTACGACCGTGGCGGCGCGTTCGCGGCCGCCGGCCATGTCGACGTCGCGCTGCTGGCGCGCCTGCTGGACGAGCCGTGGTTCGCGATGCCGCCGCCGAAATCCTCCGGCCGCGACCAGTTCCACCTCGCCTGGGTCGAGGCCCGGCTGCAGGGTGAAGGAATGCGGCCCGCGCCGGCCGATGTCCAGGCCACGCTGCTGGCGCTGAGCGTGCGCACCATCGCCGATGCGCTGCGCGCCACCCTGCCCCGCGCCGCGCGCGTCATCGCCTGCGGCGGCGGCGTCCACAACCCGGCGCTGATGCGGGCGCTCGCGGACGCGCTGCCGGGCGTCGCGGTCGAGTCCACCGCCGCGCACGGCATCGACCCCGACATGGTCGAAGCCCTCGGCTTCGCCTGGCTGGCGCGACAGACCCTGCTCGGGCGCCCCGGCAACCTGCCCAGCGTCACCGGCGCGGCCGGGCCGCGGGTGCTGGGGGCGATCTATCCGGCGTAGACGGGCCCGGATCGAAAGCGGAAACATCACTGCAGGAGCGACGGGAGTCGCGACAGGCTACGGAAGATCCTTCCATTGGCCGGTCGCGACTCGCGTCGCTCCTGCAAGAGCGCAGCGGGCGGTTTCATAGGACGGGCATCGATTCGCGCCGAGGGACGCTCCAGGCGCATCACTCGTGGCTGCCGAGCTTCGAGCCCACCGGCACGTTCTGCAGGAAGCGTTCGAGTTCGTTCGGATCGAACTCGGCCGGCGACGACGGCGCTTCGGTCACAGCGCTCGCACCGGCGACGCGACCGATGAGCGAGAAACCCGGATCGTTCGGCACGGTCTCCAGCGCCGCGATCACCGACTGCAGCACGTCCGACTCCTTCGAATCGAAACGCAGCGCACCGCCTTCGCTGGCGTAGAGCCCGCGTTCGATCAGATGCAGGATGGTCTGATGCATCGTCCAGCCGTTCGCCTCCGAGACCCGGCGGATGCGCTCGGCCATCATCGGATCGATATCGCGGAGGACGAGATCGGTCATGGCGATCGCGACGCCATCACGCCGGCGCGGCGGCCGCGGGCGCCGGCGGCTTGCGCATCACCAGCAACAGGCAGAGCAGCAGCGCGGGAATGCCGGCGAGGGCCGTGCCGAGGAAGAACAGCGCATAGGCATCGAGCAGCGTGCGCCCGACCTCCAACTGTTCCACCACGACCCCGGAAAAGCCTTTCAGCACCTTGCCCAGCAGCGCATAGAACGAGCTGAGCAGCGCGTACTGCGTGGCCGTGTAACCGACGCTGGTGAGACTGGACATGTAGGCCACCAGCGCGGTGCCCGCGAACCCCGAGGAGACGTTGTCGATGACCATCGCGATCGCGAAGTTGGTCATGGTCGGGTCCTGGTACGCCAGCCACGCGAACGCGGCATTGGAGCCCGGGCCGACGATCGCGCCCGCCAGCAGGGTGGGGATCAGGCCGAAGCGCACCGCGGACAGCCCGCCCGCGGCGATCCCGATCAGCGACGCGATCAATCCCACGGTCGCGCGCACCTCGCCCACCAGCTCCTTGGTCACCCCGAGATCCTTGTAGAACGGGTTGGCCATCGGCCCCATCACGAAGTCCGGCAGGCGATACAGGCTGATCGCCAGCAGCATCAACAGCGCCCATTTGCCGTGGGTGCGGAAGAACGACACGAACGGACCGACGACGGCATCGAAGAAACCGCGCGCGGTCCACAGGGTCGTGGCCGCATGCCCCGTCGTCGGATCAGCCGCCGCGCGCTTGCCGACCGGTTCGCGCGCGAGGAACACCGCCAGCATGCCGATGCCCATCAGCAGCGCCATCACCCAGTACGACAGCGACCAACCGATGTGGGCGGCCAGGATCAGGATCAGCGCATCGGTGACCAGCAGCGCGGTGCGATAGCCCAGCTGCGAACCGGCGCTCAGCAAGCCGAGTTCTTCGCCGTTGTCCGAAATCTCGATGCGCCAGGCGTCGATCACGATGTCCTGGGTCGCCGCCGCGAACGCCGCGATCAGCGCCATCACGCCGAACACCACCAGACCGCCTTCGGGCTGGATCACCGCCATGCCGATCAGGCCGGTGGCCACCACCAGCTGCGACGCCAGGATCCATCCGCGCCGGTGCCCGAGCCGACCGAGCAACGGCACGTTGGTCTTGTCGATGATCGGCGCCCACACGAACTTCAGGGTGTAGGCCAGTCCCACCCAGGAGAGGAAACCGATCGCGGACAGTTCGCTGCCGCCATCGCGCATCCAGTAACCCATCGTGTTGCCGACCAGATACAGCGGCAACCCCGAGGAGAAGCCGAGCATCAGCATCGCCAGCACCTTGCGCTGGCGCAGCGCGCGCAGCACGTCGCGCCAGCCGTAGGCCGCCTTCGGCGGGGTTGTCGTGCTCATCGGCGGTCGGCCCCGAGGTCGTAATCGACGACATAGGGCGCGTGATCGGAGAACCGCGGATCGCGGTGGATGGCGCAGGCCCGCACCTTGTCGCGCAGCGACGGCGTGATGAACTGGTAGTCGATGCGCCAGCCCACGTCGTTGGCGCGGGCGGCACCGCGCTGCGACCACCAGGTGTAGTCGGTGCCTTCCGGCTTCAGCACGCGATAGCTGTCGAGCCAGCCGCGATCCGGCGTGGCGGTGCCGTCGCCGCAGGCGTCGGCGATCTGCGCGTTGAGCCAGGCGCGTTCTTCGGGCAGGCAGCCGGAATTCTTCTGGTTCGAGGTCCAGTTCTTGATGTCGTTGCGGGCGCGGACGATGTTCCAGTCGCCGCACAGCACGTAATCGCGCCCGCTGCGCAGCCATTCGTCGAGGATGGGCTTGAGCCACCGCATCACTTCGAACTTGAAGCCCTGGCGCAATTCGCCCGAAGAACCGGACGGAATGTAGAACGAGACGACGCTGAGATTGCCGTAGCGCGCTTCGATGTAGCGGCCCTCGTCGTCGAACGGCGCCCAGCCCAGCGAAGTGCGGACCTCGTCCGGCGGCCGACGGCTGTAGATGCCGACGCCGCTGTAGCCCTTCTTGGTGATCGCGTCCTTGAAGAACGCGCGATAGCCGGCGGGCAAGAGTTCCGGGGCACCGAGCTGGTGTTCCTGGGCCTTGGTCTCCTGCACGCAGAGCACGTCGGCGTCCTGCGCGCGGAACCAGTCGAAGAATCCCTTGGTGGCCGCGGAGCGCAGGCCGTTGGCGTTGAAACTGATGATGCGCATGAAAACCCGGTGGGAGCCGCACAGCGACGGGATCGGGCAAGAGTAACGGATTCGCCGCCGGATCGACGGGGCCCCCGGCGGCCGCCATCCGCGCACGGTCCGGGCCGTTGCGGCGGTCACGCAGGATTTATCATCTGCCCATCCGCCCGCCTGCGACCGCCCGTGACCGACCACCGCACCCGATTCCTCCAGCTGGCCCTGCGCGCCGAAGCGCTGCGTTTCGGCGAATTCACCCTGAAATCGGGGCGGCTGAGCCCGTACTTCTTCAACGCCGGGCGTTTCGATTCCGGCGCCGCGCTCGCGGGGCTGGCCGGCTGTTACGCCGATGCGGTGGACGCCGCCGGCCTCGACTTCGACCTGCTGTTCGGCCCGGCCTACAAGGGCATTCCGCTGGCGACCGCGCTGGCCTGCGAATACGCCCGCCGCGGCCGCGATCTGCCGCTGGCCTTCAACCGCAAGGAAGCCAAGACCCACGGCGAGGGCGGCACCCTGATCGGTGCGCCGCTGGCCGGCAAACGGGTGTTGATCGTGGACGACGTGATCACCGCCGGCACCGCGATCCGCGAGGCCCTGGGGCTGATCCGGGACGGCGGCGGCACCCCGGCCGGCATCGTGATCGCGCTGGACCGTCAGGAGGTGCCGCCGGACGGCCCGGCGCTGTCGGCCGCCGAGGCGGTGACGGCGGAATCCGGAATTCCCGTGATCGCGGTCGCAGGACTGGACGATCTGCTTGCATTCGCGGGCGAAAGCGCCGAACTTCTCGACCAGCGCGCACGCCTGCTGGCCTATCGGGCCCGCTACGGCCGCCGCGCCGACCAGATCGATGCGCCTACCGGGGGGACGGCGACATGAGCGCCATGCACTGCCATCGCCGTCGCCATGCCGAACGCCGCTCCGCGCGGGCGTTGGCCGGGTTCGCCCTGGCGGTGTCCGCGTTGCTTGCGACCAGCGCGTCCGCGCAGCAGGCCAAGCCGAAGAAACTCTACTGCTGGGACGAAGGCGGCAAGCGCGTGTGCAGCGATGCCCTGCCGGCTTCGGCCGTGGGCCGCCAGCGCACCGAATTCGACCCCAGGACCGGCACCGCCGTGAACCATGTCGGCCGCGAGCTGACCGCCGAAGAGCGGGTGCGCGCGGCGGCCGAGGAGGAGGCGCGCAAGGCCGAGGAGGCCAAGGCGCGCCGCGAGATGGCGATGGTGGTGTCCTACCAGACCGAAAAGGATCTGGAGAACGCCTTCCGCAATCGCTTCGAGTTGATCGAGGAATCGCTCAAGGGCTCGGCGCTGGCGCTGGTGAACCTGCACAAAAGCCTGATCAGCCTGTTGCGCCAGGCCAACGAACTCGAGCTGCAGTCGAAGCCGGTGGGCAAGGCGCTGCGCGACAAGATCCGCAACCAGCACGCCGAACTGCAGGCGCTGCGCGCGCTGAAGCAGCGGCAGGAAGTCGAGCGCCAGGCGCTCGACGCCGAATTCAAGCAGGCGCTCTCGCGTTACCGCACGCTCAAGGGCCAGACCGACGGCACTGCGGCACCGGCGGCGACGCCGGTGCCCGCAACGGGCGGCTGATCCGGCGACCGCGATTCAACGACCGCGGTGCAGGGTCGATCCGGCGACAGCATGTTCCGCACACGCGCCTCCAGGCGCCTGTCGGGCCTCTCGGCGACCCTGCGACATCGGTAGAGCGGCCTTCAGGCCGCTGTCTTCCCGGGGAAAAGCAGCGGCGTGGTTTTCAACAGACGAATGACTGGTCAGGCCGCTCTACCGGCGCGTTCGCGGAAATTTTGAACACGCGCCAACGCATCCTGCCGCACGATCGGCGGGCCGCAACCGGTCAGAACGGCAGCACCAGATCCGGCTTCAGCTGCAGCAGGCGCTCGCGGAACACGCCCTGGATGCGCGCCAGCGCCGCGGCGTTGTCGGCATCGAAGCGCATCACCAGCACCGGCGTGGTGTTGGACGCGCGCACCAGTCCCCAGCCGTCCGGCCAGTCCACGCGCAGGCCATCGATGGTCGACAGCCGGCCGCCCTCGAAGAACGCGCCCTCGCGGAAGGTTTCGACGAAGCTGTGCGGATCGCCACCGGGCGCGTCGACCTTGATCTCCGGCGTGGACACGCCCTTGGGCAGCGCATGCAGCACTTCGTCCGGGAATTCCGGCGCGGTGGCCAGGATCTCGAGCAGGCGCGCGGCGGCGTAGATGCCGTCGTCGAAGCCGTACCAGCGTTCGGCGAAGAAGAAGTGGCCGCTCATCTCGCCGGCCAGCTCGGCACCCGTCTCGCGCATCTTCGCCTTGATCAGCGAATGCCCGGTCTTCCACATCAGCGGGCTGCCGCCGTGGCGGAGGATGTGCGACGCGAGGCGGCCGGTGCATTTCACGTCGTAGACGATCATCGCGCCCGGGTTGCGCTCCAGCACGTCGGCGGCGAACAGCATCAGCAGGCGGTCGGCGTAGATGTTCTCGCCGTCGCGGGTGACCACGCCCAGGCGATCGCCGTCACCGTCGAAGGCGATGCCGAGGTCGGCATCGAGACGCTGCACCATGCGGATGAGGTCTTCGAGATTGTGCGGCTCGCTCGGGTCGGGGTGATGGTTCGGGAAGGTGCCGTCGATCTCGCAGTAGAGCTCCTCCACTTCCGCGCCGATGGCCTCGAGCACGCGCGGGCCGATTTCGCCGGCGACGCCGTTGCCGGCGTCGACCACGACCTTGAGCCGACGCCCCAACTGCACGTCGGACGCGATGCGCAGCACGTAATCGGCGCTGATGTCGCGCTCGCCCAGCCCGCCCGGCGCGGCGGCCGTGTGCAGGCGGTTCTCGGCGATGCGCGCGTGCAGGTCGGTAATGGCGTCGCCGGACAGGGTTTCGCCGCCGACCACGATCTTGAAGCCGTTGTAGTCCGGCGGATTGTGGCTGCCGGTGACCGAAATGCAGCAGCCCGTGCGCAGGTGATAGGCGCCGAAATAGATCACCGGCGTCGGCACCATGCCGATGTCGGTGACGTTCACGCCGGCCTTGCGCAGACCTGCGATCAGGCCCTCGACCATCTCCGGTCCGGACAGGCGACCGTCGCGGCCGATCACGATGTCGCGCAGATCCTGTTCGTGCATCAACGAACCGACCGAATGGCCGATCAGCTCGGCGACGCTGCGGTCCAGCGTGCGGCCGACCACGCCGCGGATGTCGTAGGCGCGGAAGATGCTGCGGTCGATCAGCACCGGCTTGGGCTTCGGCGCCTCGCGGACCTCGATCGCCAGCGGCGACGCGTCGTCGTCGGGCGCGGCGGCCACCGCTTCCATCAGCGTGGGCGACTCGTCGACCGCGCCGGGGGTCTCGCGCAGACGCGAGATCCGCCAGGTGACGTACACCAGCACGGCGAAGATCACCGCCGCGATCAGCGAGATCATCGGCCCCAGGCCCAGCGCCTGCGCGGGCGGCGCCGATGTGGCCGCGACCAAGCGCAGGCCGGAATCGCCGACGGCCGTGGCCATGCGCTCGGCGCCGTCCGCATACGCGGTTTCGCCGCGTTCCCACAGCGTCACCCCGCCCTGACGCAGGCCCAGGTAGGTGTCGCCGCCCAGGCCGATGGCTTCCAGACCCGAACTCAGTTCGGTGAAGGGCAACTGCACGTAGACCACGCCCGCCACCCGGTCGCCGACCTTGGCCGGCGCCGCCAGCGCCAGCCGCGGCTGGTTGAGGTCGCGGATGACCCAGGTGCGGATCTTGTCGTCGGACAGCGCCGCTTCCACCACCGCCAGCTTGCCGTAGCCGCCCTTGGACAGCCCGTCGTAGGCGTCGTCCAGATCCGGCGGCAACACCTGCACCAGGGACACGTTCGGCCAACCGGCGCTGATCACCTTGGACGCGCTGGCCAGATCGTCGCCGGCCAGCGCGGTCTGCACCTCGGCCAGCGCCAGCGCTTCGGTGAGGCGTTTCTGCTGCTGCATCAGCGCCTGATGCACCAGCTGCACGCCGCGGTCGCGGCTGGCCTGCAGGTCTTCGCGGCGATCGTTGTCGCGGAACTGGGCCACGCCGCTCCAGCCCAGCCACAGCGCGAGCAGCGCGCAGAGCACTGCGGCCGGCTTCATCGCGGGGCGGATCTGGATCAGTTGCTGGCGAAGACTGTCTTTCATCGATGCGATCTCGTACCTGACGGATGACCGGCCGTCGTGCGGCCGGGAACTGCGGGAGTGTGGCCGGCAGGGATCAGCGCACGCCGGTGTGGCCGAAGCCGCCGGCGCCCCGGGCGCTGTCGGTGAAAGTATCCACGACCTCGAAGCCCGCGCGCACGATCGGAAGTATGACCAGTTGCGCGATCCGGTCGCCCGGCGCCATGCCGTAGGCCTCGCGGCCGCGGTTCCAGACGCTGATCAGCAGTGGCCCCTGGTAATCGGCGTCGATCAGGCCGGTGCCGTTGCCCAGCACGATCCCGTGTTTGTGGCCCAGCCCGGAGCGCGGCAGGATCACCGCGCACAGCCCGGGATCGCCGATGTGGATGGCCAGCCCCGAAGGCACCAGCGCGGCGTCGCCCGGCGCCAGCGTCAGCGGCGCGTCCAGCGCGGCGCGCAGGTCGAGTCCGGCGCTGGCTTCGGTGGCATAGGCCGGCAGCGGCCATTCGCCGCCGAAGCGGGGATCGAGCAGTTTCACTTGCAGGGTGTGGGTCATCGGACTGCGGCCATCGAATCTTCGAAGCAGGCGGGCGGGGCGAACGCCGCCCAGTATCGCGGCAGGACCCCGCCCGCGCCAAACCCGCGGCGGTCGCGGGCAGGCGTCGACACGGGCAGGCGTCGACGCGGGCCGGCGGCGCGCTTGCGGCGCCTGCTACCCTGATGCGATGCAGGAGTCTCCACGGGACCTGCTGCGCCGCGTCTTCGGTCATGAGGACTTCCGCGGCCAGCAGCGGGCCATCATCGAACACATCGCGGACGGCGGCGACGCGCTGGTGCTGATGCCCACCGGCGGCGGCAAGTCGCTGTGCTATCAGGTGCCCGCGCTGCTGCGCGACGGCGTCGGCGTGGTCGTGTCGCCGCTGATCGCGTTGATGCAGGACCAGGTCGAAGCCCTGCGCCAGCTCGGCGTGCGCGCCGAATACCTCAACTCCACGCTCGATGCCGAATCGGCGGCGCGGATCGAACGCGCGATGCTCGCGGGCGAACTCGACCTGCTGTACGTCGCGCCGGAGCGCCTGCTCACGCCGCGTTTCCTCTCCCTTCTGGATCGCGCCAGGGTTGGCCTGTTCGCCATCGACGAGGCCCATTGCGTCTCGCAGTGGGGCCACGATTTCCGCCGCGAATACCGCGAACTCACGGTGCTGCACGAACGCTGGCCGGAAGTGCCGCGGATCGCGCTCACCGCCACCGCCGACCCGCCGACCCAGCGCGAGATCGCCGAACGCCTGCAACTGGAAGACGCGCGCCGGTTCGTCAGCTCGTTTGACCGCCCGAACATCCGCTACACCGTGGTGCAGAAGGACAACGGCAAGCGCCAGCTGCTCGACTTCCTGCGCGCGCATCGCGACGAGGCCGGCATCGTCTATGGCCTGTCGCGACGCAAGGTCGAGGAAACCGCGGAATTCCTCGCCGCGCAGGGTTTCAAGGCCCTGCCCTACCACGCCGGGCTGGA
This sequence comes from Lysobacter sp., assembly GCA_011526085.1. Classification (GTDB taxonomy): domain Bacteria; phylum Pseudomonadota; class Gammaproteobacteria; order Xanthomonadales; family Xanthomonadaceae; genus Lysobacter_I; species Lysobacter_I hankyongensis. The sequence continues at coordinate 43,708 of WYBC01000021.1, forward strand.
TGCCGACGTGCGCGCGCAGAACCAGCGCCGGTTCCTGCGCGAGGACGGCGTGGTGATGGTCGCGACGATCGCGTTCGGCATGGGCATCGACAAACCCGACGTGCGTTTCGTCGCCCACATCGATCTGCCGAAATCGCTGGAAGGCTATTACCAGGAAACCGGCCGCGCCGGCCGCGACGGCGAGCCCGCCGAAGCCTGGCTGTGCTACGGCCTTGGCGACATGGTGCTGCTGAAACAGATGATCGAGCAGTCCGAGGCCGGCGAAGAACGCAAGCAACTGGAGCGCCGCAAGCTCGATCAATTGCTGGGCTACTGCGAATCGATGCGCTGCCGCCGCCAGGTGCTGCTCGCCGGTTTCGGCGAAACCTACCCGCAACCTTGCGGCCACTGCGACAACTGCCTGACGCCCGCCGACAGCTGGGACGCGACCGTGGCCGCGCGCAAGGCGCTGAGCTGCGTCTACCGCACCGGCCAGCGTTTCGGCGCCGCGCACGTGATCGACGTGCTGCGCGGCGGCGAAGGCGAGAAGATCCGCCAGTTCGGCCACGACCGGCTCACGACCTACGGCATCGGCGCCGATCTCGACGCGAAGACCTGGCGCGGCGTGTTCCGCCAGCTCGTGGCCGGCGGCCTGCTGGCCATCGACACCGACGCCTACGGCGGCCTGCGCCTCACCGACGCCAGCCGCGCCGTGCTCACCGGCGGCCAGACCGTGATGCTGCGCCGGGACGTCGTCGAAAAATCGAAGCGCGACCGCGACGGCGGCCCGCGCAGCGGCGTGCCGGTCGCATCGCAGGACCTCGCGCTGTTCCGCGCCCTGCGCGACCTGCGCGCGCGCCTCGCGAAGGACCAGAACGTCCCCGCCTACGTCATCTTCCACGACAGCACCCTGCGCGAGATCGCCGAGCGCCGGCCGGAATCGATGCCGGAACTCGGCCGCATCGGCGGCATCGGCGGCGCCAAACTCGCGCGCTACGGCGCGGAGGTGCTGGAGGTCGTGCGGGAGCAGGGCTGATCGGGCACGCCGCGTCGCTCACATCCGCAGCGACAGCCCGCTCTCGAACCGTCGGTGCCTGCCGTCGAGCGGATCGACGAACGCGAGCGATCGCGCCAGCAGTTGCAATGGGCATTCCGGCGCATCGTCCCCTGCGTCGAGCAGCCCCGCGTCGCGCAGCATCGGGTACAACGGATCGCCCAGGATCGGCGCGCCCAGCGCGGCCATGTGCACACGGAGTTGATGTTTCCGGCCGGTCACCGGCTCCAGCGCGTAACACCAGGCGTCCGCGCTCCGTTCGGTCACATCGATGCGGGTGAGCGCGTTCGCCTCGCCCGCGGTTTCGCGCATGCGGAAGAACGGCTCGCCGCGCACCACGCGCGTATGACGTTCCAGCGGAAACGCGAGCATCGGCAGCGGCGGCGCGATCGCTTCGTAGCGCTTCGCGATCGCGCGTTCGCGGAACAGCGCCTGATAACGTGCGCGCGTCGCGGGATTGGCCGAGAACAGCACCAGCCCCGCGGTCGCTCGGTCCAGGCGGTGCAGCGGCACGATGCCGATGTCGCCGAAGCGCCGGACCAGGCGCGCCAGCAGCGTCTCCGCGACATGACCGCCGCCGGGCACGACCGGCAGGCCGTGCGGCTTGTCGACGACGATCAGATCCGCATCGACGTGCAGGATGGTTTCTTCCACCGCCAGGCGCGGCTCATCGACGACTTCGCGGTAATAGTGGATCTCGGCACCGACGCGATACGGCGCATCGCCGCGCAGCACGGCGCCCGCCGCATCCGACACCCGCCCGCGCGCGAATCGCGAAGCCCAGACATCGCGTTCGACCCTCGGAAAACACGCGCACAGCGCCTCCAGCACCGTCGCCCACGGACCGGGCGGCAACTGGAAACGACTCGCGGAGACGCCGTCGATCGGAGGAGGTGCAGGCATGCGGGCAGTGTACGGAGAAACCGGAATCGTCCCGCTGCGCTGCGGACGGTTCACCGAACGATGCGCGATGCTCGCCCGCATGATCGCGACGGCATGCTGTCGCCGCTCACACCAGCGGCCGGCACCCCAACGCCGAGAGCACGCCGTGCAGCGCCGGTACCTGCATCAGCCACGGCGCGGCGATGGTGACGCCGCCGGCGAGCAGCACGAAGACGCCGGCGGCGGCGCGCAGGCCGCCGCGTTGCAGTGCCTGGCCGAGTCGGGCACCGCTCCAGGTCAGCGGCAGCATCACCGGCAGCGTGCCGAGGCCGAAGGCGAGCATGGTGAGCGCACCGTTGAAGGCGTTCGCCTGCAGCCAAGCGGTCGCCAGCAGGGTCGCGCTGAGGCCGCAGGGCAGCCAGCCCCAGAGCATGCCGATGCCGATGCGCTTGAACGCGGTATCGGCCGGCAACAGCGCGCGCTGCAGCGGCTGCAGGTGTTGCCACAGCGCGCGGCCCGGGCGCGCGAGCGGATTGAAGCGGCCGCCGGGATCGAGCAGGCGCACGGCGACCACGATCATCATCAGACCAACCGCGATACGCATGAGCAGCGCGAGCTTCGGCGTCTGCGCGACCGCGACGAGGCCGTGGCCGAAGCCGCCGACGATCGCGCCGGCGAGCGTGTAACCGAGCACGCGGCCGAGGTTCGGCTGCAGTGCGTGCAGCCATTGCGCGGCCGGACTCGGGGCCTTCTGGCCGAACGACAGGCTGGTGGCGATGGCGCCGCACATCGCGGCGCAATGCACGCCGCCGAGCAGGCCGCTGAGCAGGGCGGCACCGATGACGAGCCAGTCGATCAGCATGACATGCCCTGCACAGCCGACTGTGGGAGCGACGGAAGTCGCGACAGGAGTTGAGCCGGCCGGCCAACGCGATCGGACCGCAGTCGCGACTCCCGTCGCTCCCACAGGGAGACGACGGCCCGCACGGGTTTATCGGTCGCGGTCGCCATGGCGAACCTGTGCCACCGGCATCGGCTTGTCGTCGTCGACGAGGATGTCCAGCGCCGGGGTGTCGAGATCGTCGTATTGACCCTTGCGCACCGCCCAGACGAAGGCCCAGATCGCCGCGCCCAGAAGCAGCAGGCTGATCGGAATGAGTGCGAGGAGGATGTTCATGACCGCGAGTCTACGCGCCGCGGCCGGCGAGGGTTCTGAGCGGGGTCAAATGCGGGGGGAGGCCTGGATCACCCCTGCGACGATCGCGCCCGGTGCGATGGGCCGATGTCGGTCAGGTCCGCACTCGCGAGATTCAGCCGCAGCGCGTTCAGCGTCACCAGCAGCGACGACAGCGCCATGCCGATCGCGGCGATCCACGGCGTGACCTGGCCAGTGGCCGCCAGCGGCAATGCCAGCAGGTTGTAGCCCAGCGCCCAGGCGAGGTTCTGGCGGACGATGCGGCGGCTGCGGCGGGCCAGCGCGATCGCCTGCGGAATGCGCCGCAGGGCGCCGCCGGTGACCACGAAGTCGGCCGCGCGCTGCGCCAGCGCGGCGCCGTCGGCCAAGGCCAGCGAGACATCGGCACCGGCCAGCACCGGGGCGTCGTTGATGCCGTCGCCCACCATCGCCACGATCTCGCCCGCGGCCTGGCGCGTGCGCACGTAGGCGAGCTTGTCTTCCGGCGTCTGCCGCGCGCGCACGTCGTCCGCGGCGATGCCGACGGTCGCGGCCATGCGCGCCACCGGCGCTTCGGCGTCGCCGCTGCACAGCGCGACCCGCAGGCCCTGCGCGCGCAGCGCGGCGAGCGCCGCCGCGGCATCGGCGCGCGGGGTTTCGCGCAGCACGAAACGGGCGAAGCCGCGCGCGCCGTCGCCGAGCCACACCGCATCGTCGTCGTCGCGACCGGCGGCCCATGCGGCGCGACCGAGCCGCCACGCGCGGCCGTCGACCGTCCCGGCGACGCCGTGGCCGGGTTCGCTGCGCAGATCGGTCACGGCCGGCGGCGCGGCGATGCCCGCATCGGCGAAGGCCGCGGCCAGCGGATGGCCGCTGTCGCGTTCCAGCGCGGCGGCGATGGCGAGCGCCGCGTCCCCCGTCATGCCGTCGAAGCTCTCGACCTCCGCAAGCCGCGGACGGCGGTCGCTGAGCGTGCCGGTCTTGTCGAACACGATGCGGTCTGCGCGCGCCAGCGTGTCCAGCGCCTCGCCGCGCAGCGCGAGCACGCCGAGCTTCGCCAGTCCGCCGTGCGCCGCGGCCAGCGCCGCGGGCACCGCCAGCGACAATGCGCACGGACAGCTGACCACCAGCACCGCCAGCGCGACCTCGAACGCGCGCGCCGGGTCGTGCATGCGCCACCATGCGTACACCAGCGCGGCGGCGAGGATCAGCACGGTCACGAACCACCCCGCGATGCGGTCCGCGGCGCGCGCGATCGGCGGCCGCTGTTCCTGCGCGCGTTCGACCAGGCGCGTGAGCTGCGACAGGCGGGTGTCGGCGCCGGTGCGGGCGACGCGCAGGCGCGCGGGTCGTTCGCGGCAGACGCTGCCGGCGAAGGCCATCGCGCCGGGGGTTTTCGCCACCGGCTCGGATTCGCCGGTGAGCAGCGATTCGTCGAACGCGGTGTCGGCGGCATCCGCCTCGCCCAGCACCTCGCCATCCGCGGGCACGCCCTCGCCCACCGCGACGCGCACGATGTCGCCGACCGCGAGCGCGCTCAGCGGAATCTGTTCGACGCTGCCGTCGTCGCGTTCGCGCGCCGCCACCGCGGGGCGGGCGCGGGCCAGCGCGTCCACCTGCGCGGACGCGATGCCGCGCGCGCGCTGCTCCAGCATCCGCGCGGTCAGCAGCAGGAACACGAACATCACCGCGGCGTCGAACCAGACGTGCGCGCCGCCGCGCAGGGTCTCGAACAGACTGGCGAAGTAGGCCAACAGGGTCGAACCGGCGATCAGCGTGTCCATGCCGAGGCGGCGGCCGCGCAGTTCGCGCCACATGCCTTCGAGGAACGGCCAGCCGGCGTAGAACACGACCGGCGTGGACACGAGGAAGGTGATCCAGCGGAAGAAATCGCGGGTGGCCAGCGACATCTCGCCCGCGGTATCGAGATACAGCGCTTCGGCGTACATCATCGCCTGCATCGCGCCCAGCCCGGCCACGCCCAGGCGCAACAGCCAGCGGTTGCGTTCGCGCCGGCGCTCACGTTCGCGCACCTCGCCGGTGGCCAGCGACGGCCGATAGCCCAGCGCGGCCAACCGCGACAGCAGCGTCGACAGCGGCGTGCGCGCGCTGTCCCAGACGATGCGGATGCGACCGGTGACCGCGTTCGCGGCGACTTCGCTCACGCCCGGCTCGCGGGTCAGCGCGCGATCGATCAACCAGGCGCAGGCCGCGCAGCGCATGCCGTCGGTGAGCAGGGTGATCTCGCGACCGCCGTCGACGGCGACGCTGTGCTCGCTGAGCAGATCGTCGCGATCCCAACTGGCGTAATCCAGCGTTTCGCTGCCGACGCGCGCGGCGTCGCCCTGGCGCAGGCGGTAGTAGTCGTCGAGCGACGCCTCGCCGATCCAGCGCGCGGCCGCGGCGCAGCCGGTACAGCAGAACGGCCGTTCGGCGCCGGACACGGTGTCGATCACCGGCTGCACGGGCAGCGGTTCGCCGCAGTGGAAACAGGCGGCGCGGACGCGGGTGGTGCGGCTGTCAGGCGTGGGGGAGTCGCTCATCGCCGCGATGATGCCAGAGCGCGCACCGGCGTCGCCGGTCAAAGCCATCGCCGGACCTTCGCGCAGTACGCCGCGTACTCGGCGCCGAAGCGCGCGGCCAGCGCACGCTCTTCCGGCAGGATCTGGAAGCGGGTGATGAACAGCGGGAACAGCGGCCACAGCGCGAGCGCGGCGGCGTGGCCCAACCACACCGCCCACGCCAGCAGCAGCAACGCCAGGCTGAGGTACATCGGATTGCGGCTGAAACGGTTCGGCCCGCCGGTCACCAGCCGCGCCGCGTTCTGCGGGCGCAGCGGATTCACCGTGGTGCTCGCGCGGCGGAACGTCCATCCCGCGGCGATTTCGATCCCCAGTCCGATCAGCGCGATCGACGCCGCCAGCGGCACCCGCAGCGGCAGATCGAATGCCGGCGCAGGCCATGCCCGCGCCGTCGCCCACATCGCCGCGCCGACCAGCAGCATCACCAGCGGCGGCGGAATCCGGTTGTCGAGCGGCGTCGGGCGCGACATGCCGAGCTGACTCAGGGGATTACGGCGTCGGGGCGGGCGGCGTCGCGGCGGGCGTCGCAGCCGGCGGTGGCGCGTCGGTGGAGGGCACAGCGGTGGGCGGTACGCCCGCGGCATTCGCGGCGGCTGCGTCGTCGTCGCCGGCCAGCGCAGGGCGCAGCAGGACGCCGCGCTGGCCCGCCGGCAGGCGGGCGAGCAGGCGCCACGTGCCCGCATCGTCCAGCAACTGCACGCGCCAGGCATGGCCGACATCCAGCGCATGCGCGGCGCTCCAGCCACCGCGGCCGTTGGGCTGCAGGGTCAACGCGATGTCCTGCGCGGCGTCCACCGGATGCTGCAGCGACAGTTTCAGCGGTCGTTCGCGATCGAAGTCGCCGGTGGCGACCAGCACCTCCACCGACGCCTCCTGCACGCTGAACACCGCCGCGAGCCTGCGCTCGGCGGCACGCTCGTCGGGACCGAGTTCGGTGGTCTGGATCTGCGCGGTGCGGCGCACGTCGTCGGGAATGGCGTCGCTGCCGCCGGCGTCGATCGCGATGAAGACCGTGGCGATGCCGGCGACGACCGCGGCCAGCGGGAAACCCACCATCAGCCACACCATCGGATTGCGCCAGGGCGACTGGCGTTTCGGATCGGCGGGCATGTCGTCTCGGTTCACGGTGTTTTCCCGAAGAAGCGGGCGGGGATCTCTTCGCGCGAGCGGCCGTCGATGGACACCACCACGAATTCGATCTCGCGCTTGCCCATGACCTCGTCTCTGGCGATCACGGTGACCGGCAGGCTGAGCACCTGCTCGGCGGTGGTCTCGATCGTCTGCGTCCCTTCGCGCAGGACGATGCCGTCCGGCGCCTCCAGGGTGATGCGGTAGCGCTGCGGCTTCTGGGTCTTGTTGACCACCTTCAGCGTGTAATCGTTCTCCACGCCGGCCGCGGTCTCCCGATACAGCGCGTTGCGATCGCGCAGCACCTCGACGATGAGCTCGCTGCGATGGGTCACGCTCCAGGCCCAGGCGATCACCAGCGTCAGCAGCAGGATGCCGTAGACGAAGATGCGCGGACGCAGCACCTTCGACGGCTTGCCGTCGATCTCGTTCTGGGTGGCGTAGCGGATCAGGCCGCGCGGATAACCGACCTTCTCCATCACCTCGTTGCAGGCGTCGATGCAGGCGCCGCAGGCGATGCACTCGTACTGCAGGCCGTTGCGGATGTCGATGCCGGTCGGGCAGACCTGCACGCAGATGGTGCAGTCGACGCAGTCGCCGAGCTGTTCGGGCTCGAATTTCGGCAGCGGTTCGGCCTTCAGGCCGGGATCGGCGATGGCGGTGTTGCCGCGCGCGGCGACGAGGTTGTCGGCGGCGGTGTGATGATGCGCGGCGCGGAAGACGTAGTCGTAGGCGAGGGCCTTGTCGAGCAGCCCGCGGCCGCGTTCCAGCACGCTGGCGACCCTGCCTTTCTTGCGCGCGCCGCGCGGCTCGCCGCGCATCGGGTCGTAGGCGATGATCAGGGTGTTGCGGTCGAACATCGCGCTCTGGAAGCGCGCGTAGGGGCACATGTACTTGCACACCTGCTCGCGCAGGAAACCGGCATTGCCCCAGGTGGCCAGCGCGTAGAACAGCACCCAGAAGGTTTCCCACCCGCCCCATGCGAACGGCACGAAGCGGTCGCCGAGCTCGCGGATCGGGGTGAAGAAGCCGACGAAGGTGAAACCGGTCCACAGCGCGAACACCAGCCACAGCACGTGCTTGCCGCCGCGACGCCGGATCTTCTCCGCGGTCCACGGCGACTTGTCGAATTTCATCCGCTTGTTGCGGTCGCCCTCGGCCCACTGCTCGATCCAGATGAAGACCTCTGTCCACACCGTCTGCGGACAGGCGTAACCGCACCACAGGCGCCCCGCCAGCGCGGTGAAGAAGAACAGCGACAGGCCCGCGATGATCAGCAGCATCGCCAGGAACACGAAATCCTGCGGCCAGAAGTTCAGCCAGAACACGTAGAACTTGCGCGCCGGCAGATCGAACAGCACCGATTGGCGACCGTCCCAGTTGATCCACGGGAACACGTAGAACATGCCCAGCAGCACCCACACCGCGATCGCGCGCAGGCGCTGGAAACGGCCGTCGATCTCGCGCGGATGAATCTTCTGTTCGCTGACGTACATCGATGCCGGTTCGTCGGCGACCTGGAGCGGAATCTGCTTTTTCATGGCGGCTGCGGAGGCGAAGGGGGGCGTTGCCGGGCGCGGCGTGCGACGGCAGGAAGATTATATATTAGAAATCACTAAATTAATCTTCGCGCTTCAACGGATGATTGAAGCGGCTCGCCGGGCGCAGCAGGATCCAGGTGAACAGACTGGAGGCGGCGGTGGCCAGCCAGAACGCGAAGAAACCGATGGCGTATCCGGTCTCGCGATTGATGTCGAGATGCGGGAACGTCATGTCGCGCAGCGCCAGCGGGTCGAGCAGCGCGAAACAGACCATGGTCGAGACGCCGGCGGCGAAGAAGCTCGGCCAGAGAATCGCCCCGAGCCGCTGCGAGAGCGGCCGGGGCGGGTGATCGAACGGAAGCGGCGCGGAGATCCGGGCGGAGGCCGGGTCGGCATGCGGGTTCGAAGCGTCCTGATTGGAAGCATCCTGGTTCGAAGCATCCCGGGTCATCGCACGCCTCCGTCTCGGTTGATGGGGCTTATTGTGCCCCACCCTGCGGCGCGTTCGCCTTGCCCTGCGACAGCGACCAGACATACGCGGCCGCCAGGCGGGCGCGGGTCTCGCCGACGATCGGCGCGTGCGCGGGCATCTGTCCGTTGCGGCCCTGGCCGATGCTCTGTTCGAGCGCGGCGAGACTTTCGCCGTACAGCCAGTAATCGTCGGTCAGATCGGGCGCGCCCAGCGCCTGCATGCCCTTGCCGTCGACACCGTGGCAACTGACGCAGATCGTCTCGTACTTGTTCTTGCCGATGTTGGCCAGACTGGTGTCGACCTTCTCGCCGCGCATCGACTGCAGATACACCGCCACCGCGGTCACGCCCTGCTTGCCGCCGAGCGCGCTTTCCCAAGCCGGCATCGCCGCCTGACGCCCGTTCAGCACGGTCTCGAGGATCTGATCGGGCGCCCCGCCCCAATGCCAGATGTTGTCGGTGAGGTTCGGATAACCGATCGCACCCTGCGCGGTGGAGCCGTGGCAGGTGGCGCAGTTGTTGGCGAACACCGCCTTGCCCAGACGCAGACCCTTCGGATCCTTCGCGATCTCGTCGATGGCCTTGCCCTCGTACGGCGCGAAGGTGGCGGCCAGCTTCTTGTCCTGCGCGGCCTTGTCGGCATCGTGCTGCTTGGCGGAAGTCCAGCCGCTGGTGCCGGCGAAGGCGCCCAGGCCCGGGAACCACGCGAGATAGCCGATGGTGAAGACGATGGTGAGGTAGAAGAGATTGTTCCACCACTTCGGCAACGGCTTGTTGTATTCGGTGATGTTCTCGTCCCAGACATGGCTGGTGTCGGTCGGGCCGGGATCGCCGGGACGGCGCTTGGCGGTCCACCAGATCAGCCAGACGCAGCCGACCACGTTCAACACGACCAGTGCCATGACGAAGGCGGACCAGCCTCCGCTCATGCCCGTACCCACGTTGGCGGCGCTCATCGGGCGCTCTCCTCTTGTTTCGTTCTGCTCTGTTCGACTGGATTGGATGCCGTTTCAGGTGCGTCGTCCTCGCCGAGCGCCATGCGCGCGGCGGCTTCGAATTCCGGCTTGCGGCGCGGGCTGAAGGCCCACACGCTGCCGACCAGGAACAACACCAGCAGGATGGCGGTGACGATGCCGGACATCATGGCTCAGCCCCCTCTCGGCGCGTGCTTGCCGAGACCCTGCAGATACGCGACCACCGCATCCAGTTCGGTCTTGCCTTCCACCGCGGCGTTGGCGCCGTCGATGTCGGCCTGGGTGTACGGGTCGCCCAGCGTGCGCAGGGCTTTCATCTTCTTCTTGACCAGCGCGCCGTTCACCGTGGCGTCGGCCAGCCACGGGAAGCCGGGCATGTTCGACTCCGGCACCAGATCGCGCGGATTGTTCAGATGCACGCGATGCCAGTCGTCGGAGTAGCGACCGCCGACGCGGGCCAGGTCCGGACCGGTGCGCTTGCTGCCCCACTGGAACGGACGGTCGTAGACCGACTCGCCGGCCAGCGAGTAGTGGCCGTAGCGCTCGGTCTCGAAGCGCAGCGTGCGCACCATCTGCGAATGGCAGTTGTAGCAGCCTTCGCGGATGTAGACCTCGCGGCCCGCCAGCTCCAGCGCGGGATAGGGTTTGACGCCCGGCAGCGGCTTGATCGCTTCCGCCTGGAACATCAGCGGGACGATTTCGGCGATGCCGCCGAACGACACCGCGACCGCGATCAGGATCGCCATCAGGGTGATGTTCTTTTCGACTTTCTCGTGAGCGTGGCTCATGGGTCTGTGCCTCGTGTTCGTGTTCTGCGGCGGGCGGTCAGGCGCGGGCTTCCGCGGCGTCCGGCGCGATCACCGGATACGCCACCGGACCCTTGGCGGCCTGCCAGGTGCGGATCACATTCACCGCCATGATCAGCATGCCGACCACCACCAGCGCGCCGCCGGCGAAGCGGCCGAGATAGTAGGGATAGGTCGCGGCGAGCGATTCGACGAAGCTGTAGGTCAGGGTGCCGTCGCTGTTGGTGGCGCGCCACATCAGGCCCTGCATCACGCCGGCGATCCACATCGAGGCGATGTAGAAGACGACGCCGATGGTGTGGGTCCAGAAGTGCGCGTCGATCAGCTTGACCGACCACATTTCCTTCTGGCCCAGCAGGCGCGGCAGCAGCGCGTAGATCGAACCGATCGAGATCATCGCCACCCAGCCCAGCGCACCGGAATGCACGTGGCCGATGGTCCAGTCGGTGTAATGCGACAGCGAGTTGACCGTCTTGATCGACATCATCGGACCTTCGAAGGTCGACATGCCGTAGAAGCTCAGCGAGACGATCAGGAACTTGAGGATCGGGTCGGTCCGCAGCTTATGCCAGGCGCCCGAGAGGGTCATCATGCCGTTGATCATGCCGCCCCACGACGGCGCCAGCAGGATCAGCGAGAACACCATGCCGAGGCTCTGCGCCCAGTCCGGCAGCGCGGTGTACTGCAGATGGTGCGGACCGGCCCACATGTAGATGGCGATCAGGGCCCAGAAGTGCACGATCGACAGGCGATACGAGTACACCGGGCGGCCGGTCTGCTTCGGAATGAAGTAGTACATCATGCCGAGGAAGCCCGCGGTCAGGAAGAAACCCACCGCGTTGTGGCCGTACCACCACTGCACCATCGCGTCGACGGCGCCGCTGTAGATCGGGAAGGAGCTGGTAAGCGTGACCGGAATCGCGAGGCTGTTGACGATGTGCAGCAGGGCCACGGCGATGATGAAGGCGCCGTAGAACCAGTTCGCGACGTAGATGTGCTTGACCTTGCGCTTGCCGATGGTGCCGAAGAACAGCACCGCATACGCCACCCAGACCACCGCGATCAGGATGTCGATCGGCCAGATCAGCTCGGCGTATTCCTTGCCTTGGGTCAGGCCCAGCGGCAGGGTCACGGCGGCCAGCACGATGACCAGCTGCCAGCCCCAGAACACGAACGCGGCCAGCTTGTCCGAGAGCAGCCGCACGTGCGATGTGCGCTGGACCACGTACAGGCTGGTGGCGAACAGGGCGCTGCCGCCGAACGCGAAAATCACCGCGTTGGTGTGCAGCGGACGAAGCCGGCCGAAAGACAGCCAAGGCAGATCGAAATTGAGGGCAGGCCAGTACATCTGGGCAGCGATGAACAGGCCGACGAGCATGCCCACGATGCCCCAGACCACGGTCATCACCGAGAACTGGAGCACCACTTTGTCGTTGTAGGTTGACGTCGCGGTTTGCATGGATGGACCTCCGGGTTGCGGTGCATCATAAGATTGCGTTAAGGCTGCGTTTTGATCCGGATCAAGCCCGGGCGGGATCCGCGCCAAATCAGTCTGCGGCCCGCGCCTCATCGGTCCCCATCACCCCCGATCGCCCCCGATCGGGCACCCATCGGGCACCGATCCGGTCCGCGATGCGGACGGAACCGGTGGACAGGATGGGCAGCCGTCATGCGGCCGAGCGGATGTCGGCGACGGGCTGCTGCCGACAATGGACCGCCACGGCGCGCGCCATGGGCATCGGGACCATCCGGGATGCGCTCCATGCATCGCTCCTGGGTCGAGGGAAGATGGCGGCCACCGACAGCGACGACCATCGCATGAGCCTACGCCTGCACGACAGTCGAGGGAATGGGCCGCGGAAACGCACGGGGCCCGCCTGAGCGGGCCCCGTGGCGGGCGGCGGACGGCCGGTTCGCTCAGACGTCGGCGTCGGTGGGCCAACCCTCGCCGGTGCCGCGATGGAAGACCGCGTCGTCGTCCAGCACGGTGCCGGCGGGGATCGATTCCGCCGCCGCCAGCTGCGCGTAGATCGGCGTGAAATCCGGCCGCGTGGCCTCCATCAGCTGGGCGTAGCTGTCGATGACGAAATAGGTCTTCTGGTAGCTGTCGATGCGATAGCGGGTGCGCATGATCCGCGCCAGATCGAAGCCGATGCGGTTCGGCACGGCGCTGTCGAGGCAGTGGATGCTCTCGCCCTTGGAACTGAGGATGCCGGCGCCGTAGATGCGCAGGCCGCCGGCTTCGCGGATCAGGCCGAATTCGACCGTGTACCAGTACAGCCGGGTGAGGTTGACCAGCGCTTCCGGACCGATGGCGTGCGCCTTGACGCCTCCGCGGCCGTAGGCGGCCATGTAGTCGGCGAACAGCGGGTTCATCAGCAGCGGCACGTGGCCGAACAGGTCGTGGAACAGATCGGGCTCGGCCAGATAGTCCAACTGTTCGGGCTTGCGGATCCACCAGGTCACCGGGAAGCGGCGGTTGGCCAGGTGTTCGAAGAAATCCAGTTCGGGCAGCAGGCCCTCCACCGCGATGATCTCCCAGCCGGTGGCGGCGCGGAGGCTGCGGTTGAGGTCGTCGAATTTCGGGATCTCGCGCGCGGTCATGCCCATCGCGGCCTGCATGCGCAGGAACTCCTCGCTCGCCCGGCCTTCGAGCAGCCGCTGCTGGCGCGCGAACAGGGTGGCCCAGACCTCGTGGTCGGTGGGGCTGTAGCCGCTCCACGGCTGCTCGACCACGGCGGTGGTGTAGACCGGGACATAGCCCTTGTCGGTCATCCGGTGCTCGACACGCTGCGGCGCGGCGGCCGGGTCCTGGAGAGAATTCATCGATGACCCTTCCTGCCCTTGGGCGATCCGGTCACTGTAAGCGCTCGGCCGCGCAATAAGCTTGCTTCGTTGCAGATCAGGTCGGATTTCGCGCAATAATCGTGCGCATATCAGTCTTACAGGACAACGCTATGCCAGCCGCCGAACTCGATCGCACCGATCTGCTGTTGCTGGCCGAACTGCAGCGCGGCGGGCGCCAGACCAACGCCGAGCTGGCGGAACGGGTGCATCTGTCGCCCTCGGCCTGCCTGCGTCGGGTCCAGCGGCTGGAACGCGAAGGGGTGATCGCCGGTTACCGGGCCGAAGTCGATCCCGAGCGGCTCGGTCTGGGCCTGCAGGCCTTCGTCCGGGTGCAGTTGTCGCGCCACGATGCCGAGGCGGTGGCCGCGTTCGCCGGGTTCGTCAACGACTGGGAGGAGGTGGTGGCCTGCCACGCGCTCACCGGCGACATGGACTATCTGCTGCACGTGGTGGTGCAGGACCTCGAGCATTTCTCGCGCTTCCTGCTCGACCGGCTGTTGAATCAGGCCGGCGTCGCCGACGTGAATTCGAGTTTCGTGCTGCGGACGGTGAAGGCGTTCCGGGGATTGCCGCTGGGGCGGTGAGCGGGCGGCGGTCGCCGCGCACCCGCGGTTGTCATCCCGAACGCAGCGCGGGACCTGCTTCCTGCGGACACGGCGCGCGCCCATGCCCCGAACCATCCTCCGGTCGACCGCGATCGCCCGCAGCAGGAAAGCGTCGCGGCTTCCGCCGCTCCCACAGGGCTGACGGAAGCCGGGATCGGCACCCGGCCGACGCGGCTCAGGTGTCGCGATCCTTCAGGAACCGCGCCATCGACACGCCACCGGACAGCGGTGCGAATTCCGCGGCGACATCCACGAACCCGCGCATCACCGCGATCTCGCGCGGCGTGCGGTTGAGCATGTCGCGGCCCTGCGGATCGGCGCCGTCGCGCAGCAACTGCTGGGTGACGCGCAGCAGGCCGTGCAGCGCGGCGAGATGCAGCGGGCCGAAGCCGCGCGGATCGCGCACCTGCAGGGTCGCGCTTTCGTCGAGCAGCCGCGCCATGCCCGCAAGCACCACGTCCTCGTCGCAGGCGGTGCCGGGCTCGGCGCGCGCACCGAGCAACAACAACAACGGGGTGACGCCGCCCGCGGCCTGCACGTCGGGGTCGGCACCGGCCAGCAGCAGCGCATCGAGCAGCGCCACCAGCCGGCGACGATCGCGGGTGGTGAAACCGTACAGCGCCGCGCAGTGCAGCGGCGTGAGCCCCTGCGCATCGGCGGCATTGATGTTGGCGCCGGCGGCGAGCAGCCGGGTGCAGACATCGGGCAATCCGAGCGCGGCGGCGAGCATCAGCACGGTGACGTCGCCGGGCAGGCGCTGTTCGAGCGTGGCGCCGGCGGCGAGCAGGCGGTCGACGATCTCGACCTGGCGCATGCTGACCGCCGCCGACAGCGGCGTGGCGCCGGTGCGCGCGGCGAGTTTCGGATCGCCGCCGCGGGCGAGCAGCAGTTCGACCACCGCGCGATGACCGCCGCCGGCCGCGCGCAGCAGCGCGGTGCAGCCCTGCGCATCGACGGTGTCGATCGGCATGCCCAGATCGAGCAGGCGACGCACCGCGTCGGCATCGCCCAGCACCGCTGCGGCCGGCAGGTCCGCGGGCCGCAGCGCGCGACCCGGCAGCGGCCAGTGCCGCCAGTCCAGCCAGTCGGCGAGGTCGCGACGGCCGCTCGACAGGGCGACGCCCAGCGGCGTCTGGCCGTCGGCGGCACGCACGTTCGGCGACGCGCCGTGGAGGATGAGCTGCTTGAGGATCGGCTCGCGGCGCAGCGCGGCGGCGAGATGCAGCGCGGTCATGCCGTGCTGGTCGCGGGCGTCGAGCGCGACACCGGTGGCGATGAGACGGGCGATCGCCTGGGTCCAGCCCAGCCGCACCGCCAGGGTCAGCGGCGGATCGCCCGCCGGCGTCGGCGCGAACGGATCGGCACCGCGGTCGAGCAGATCGAGCGCGAGCTTTTCGAGTCCGCGATCGGCGCGATCGGCGGCGACGCAGGCGGCGAGGAAGCGCGACAGCCCGCCGGCGCCGGCCGGGGACACGCCGCGACGCAGCAGCGCCTGCACCGCGGCGGCGGCCGCCGGCCCCTGCGCCAGCCACGCGAACATCGGGGTGTCGCCGGCGGCGTCGCGGGTCTCCGCATCCGCGCCGTGCGCAAGCAACCAGTCGATCCGCGCCGGTTCCGCCGGCGAACCGCCGTCGTGCAGCAGTGCGCCGAGTTCGGACGGCGCGACCAATGGCAGCCAGCGCGCGCAGTCGTCGGCATGGCCCTCGTACAGCGCGTCGCGCAGCAGCGCGATCGGCGCGCGGTCGGGCACCGGTGCGTCGGCGTCGGCATCCGCACCGACACTGGCCGGCAACAGGTAATCGGGATCGATCGCCGACACCAGCGCCCAGCGTCCGGCGGCCGCGGCATGATCGATCGCGCGTCTGCCGTCGGCGTCGGCCTGCGCCGGATCGAGCCCGAGGTCGAGCAGCGCGCGGATCAGCGCCGGCGACGGCGCGTCCGCAAGGCAGGCCAGGATCAGCGCGTGGCGGCCGTGGGCATCGCTGGCGCGCACGTCGGGACGCGCGGCGAGCAGCGCCTGCAGCGCCGGCAGGCGGCCGCCGCGGGCGGCGTCGAGGAAGGGCGTGCGCTGTTCGCCGTCGCGGGCGTGGATGTCGGCCCCTGCGCCGAGCAGCATGCCGATGATCTCGGCGTGTCCGGCGAACGCGGCCTCGTGCAGCGCGCTGCGGCCGCGCGGGTCGCGGGCATCGGCCTTGGCGCGATGCTTGAGCAGCAGCTGCACGCCGGCCGGATCGTCTTCGTCGCCGCCGGCCGCCGCATGCAGGGCCGGCAGCGCGCCGGGCAGATCGGCCCTGGCGCCGCGTTCGAGCAGGAAGCGCGCCAGCCGCCAGTTGCCGGCGGTGCAGGCCAGCGCCAGCGGCGTGGCGTGATCGCGGTTGAGCGGATCGATCTCGGCGCCGGAATCGCGCAGCAGCGCGGCCACGCCGGGGTCGGAACTGCGCGCCGCATGGTGCAGCGGCGTGTTGCCTTCGCTGTCGGCGATGCGCGGATCGGCGCCGTTGGTCAGCAGCGTCATCACCGCTTCCGGCCGGCCGTGCCAGCTGTCGCGAGTGGCGGCGATCAGCGGGGTCATGCCGGCATGCATCGCGTTGAGATCGATGCCGTGGGCGATCAGCGTGCGCAACAGGCGCAGATCGGGCAGCACCGCGGCCAGCATCGGCAGCGTGCGCTGGTCGCGGGCGTCGGCCGGCGGCAGCGCGTGCGGATTGGCGCCGGCATCGAGCAGCGACAGCGCGCGCTCGACCCGGCCGTGGCGCGCGGCGTCGTACAGCGCGTTGTCGAGATCGGCGCCGGCCAGTACCGAGACATCGGCGGCGATGGCGGCATCGGCGTCTTCCTCATCCAGCGCCGCCTGCAGCAGCGCGTCCGCACTCACCGGCGACGGCGACGGCAGGCGCAGCAGCAGGCGATGCGCCAGCGGCCACGCCAGCGCGCAGCCGGCGGCGAGCAGTCCGCGCGCGGTCGCCGGCATCAGATCCGGCCAGGCCAGCAACAGCGTGCCGGCCAGCGGCGACGCCAGCAGCGCCGCGGCGCCGAGGCCGTGCCAGTCGCGGGTGTCGGTGTCGATCAGCGCGCGCCAGTGCTCGCGCAGGGTGCCGCCCTCGCCTTCCAGCCAGCGCCACAGCGGCCAGGTCCGCCACAGGCCGATCAGCGCGCCGCCGGCCACCGCGCTGACCGCCACCGCGGCGCCGAGCGTGCCGCCCTGCAGCAGCGCCGACAGCGGCCAGGCGATCAGCGCGAAGAACGGCAGCAGCGCGAACGCCCACAGCAGGGCCAGAGCACCGGCATCGCGCAGGGCGTCGCGCGGAACGAAGCGGCCGCCGCGCATCGCCAACGCGAACGCCGGCTGGGCGAGCAGGCCCGCGCATCCGGCGAGGAGCGCGCCACCCATGCCGCCGACGAGCGCGCCACCGGCACCGGCGGCCGCCGTGAGCAGGACGCCCGCGGCCAGCGGCGGCGCCGACAGCCGGGTGCGGGGGGCGGTGTTGAGAATGGCGTCCTCAGCCATCCGTGCCCCAGTCCTCGGTCATCGGATCGGCCATGGTCGGCGGGAACTGCACGTGGAAACCGCGGGCGGCGAGATTGGCGCGGACCACGGCGGGGTCCTGGCGCGCGAGCCTGCGCTCCGGCGTCAACGCGACTTCGAGGACGAACTGCAGCGCGCCCAGCTGGGCGCGCAGGGGCTCGGGCAGACGCGCGAAATCGTCGCGCGCCGCGAGATAGACGTAAGTGTCGGCCTTCCGTTGGCTCTTGTAGACGTAGGCTTGCATGGCCGGAACGGGTCGATGCCTGGAAATGGTGCGGAGGAAAAGCGGCGTCGTCCCCGCCTTGCGGCGGGACCGGGACCTCGGCGCCACAGGCCCGATCGAACCGGATCGGGCCTGCCCCTGTCAGATCAAGCACTTGTGGGCCTGACCTGCGGCGGATGCATCCAAGTATCGCCCAACTGCCGGATATCGTGGAGATTCCGGGCGAATTGTGCGGCAAAGCACGGTTTGGGGCTAGAGCGTTCCGCGCCCGCTCGTCGGCCGCCCGCGCCGGCCTCTGCGCAGACGCGCACGGGCGCAGGCGCACCCGTGACCATCGGCCCGCTGCCGCGCGCGAAGGCCCGAAGTAAGCTGCCCGATTCCGTCCGCCGGCGCCCGCCATGACCTCCCGATTCCGCGCTCCGCCCGTTCTGTCCGCCTTCGCCGCCGCACTCCTGTCGATGGCGGGCCACGCCGCCGCGCAGCCCGCCGAGGCGCTGACCATGGACCGGATCATGGCCGACCCGGACTGGATCGGCCCGGCGGTCGATCAGGCCTGGTGGTCGTGGGACGGCAAGACCGCGATCTACAGCCGCAAGCGCGAAGGCGCGACCGTGCGCGACCTGTGGACGGTGCCGGTGGCCGGCGGCGCACCGGTGCGCACCGGCGACGCCGCGCGCGCCGCCCTGGATGCCGCGCGACCGGTGTTCGACACGACCCGCACGCGCATGGCGTTCGTACGCAACGGCGATGTCTTCATCCGCGACCTGCGCAGCGGCGCGCTCACCCAGCTCACCCGCACCGAAGCGCAGGAATCGCGGCCGCAGTGGAGCCGCGACGGCGGCCTGGTCTGGCGCGCGGGCAACGAATGGTCGCGCTGGACCGCCGCCACCGGCGTCCTGCAGGCGGCGAACGTGCAGGCCGCGGACGATCCGGCCAAGCCGCCGGCCGCGGACGATCTTCGCGATCGCCAGCTGCGCCTGATCGAAACGCTCCGGACCGATCGCGAACGCCGCGAGGCCGCGCGCGAACAGGAACTGGCCTGGCGCCGCGCCGATCCGAGCCGCGCGCCGGCGCCCGTGTATCTCGGCAAGAACGTCGAGATCGGCGACAGCGCGCTGTCGCCCGACGGGCGCTGGTTGCTGGTGGTCGCCTCCGCCAAGGGCGCCGATGGCGGCCAGGCCGGCAAGATGCCGAAGTACGTCACCGAGTCCGGTTACGAGGAATTCGAGGAAGTCCGCACCCGGGTCGGCCGCAACGCGCCGGTCGCGCATGTGCTGTGGCTGGTCGACATCGCCGCGGCGAAGGCGACCGAGCTGACATTCGACGCGCTGCCGGGCATCGCCGTCGATCCGCTCGCCGACCTGCGCCGGGCGGCGAAGCAGGAGCCGTTGAAAGGCAACCGCGCGGTGCGCATCGAAACCGACGGCGACGGCAGCGGCCCGGCGATCCACTGGAGCGACGACGGCCGCAACGTCGCGGTGCTGGTGCGCGCGATCGACAACAAGGATCGCTGGATCGCCAGCGTCGATCTCGCGAACGCCAGGCTGCAACCGCGGCACCGGCTCACCGATCCGGCATGGATCAACTGGAACTTCAACGATTTCGGCTGGCTGCGCGACGGCCGCACGCTGTGGTACCTGTCGGAGGAAAGCGGCTGGTCGCACCTGTACGCCCACGACGGCAACAAGGCGCGCGCGCTCACGTCCGGAAAGTGGGAGGCCTCGTCGCCGGTGCTGTCCGCCGACGGCAGCCGCTTCCGCTTCGTCTGCAACCGCGCCTCGCCGGGCGATTACGAAGTCTGCGAGGTGCCCGTGGCCGGCGGCGCGGTGCGCGAACTGACCGCGCTGGACGGGGTCGAGGATTTCGTCGCCTCGCCGGACGACACGACGCTGCTGGTGCGGCATTCCGACAGCTATCTGCCGCCGCAGCTGGCGGTGGTCGACGCCGCGGGCGGCGAGGCGCGCACGCTCACCGACACCCGCAGCGACGCGTTCAAGGCGATGGCGTGGCTGGAACCGGAGTACGTCGACGTCCCTTCGAAGCATGGCGCCGGCACGATCCGCGGCAAGTACTACGGCCCGAAGACGCCCGAACCCGGCAAGCGCTATCCGATCGTGATGTTCGTGCACGGCGCCGGTTATCTGCAGAACGTCAGCGACCGCTATCCGAACTATTTCCGCGAACAGATGTTCCACAACCTGCTGGTGCAGCAGGGCTACATCGTGCTGGATCTCGACTACCGCGCGTCCGAAGGCTACGGCCGCGACTGGCGCACCGCGATCTACCGGCACATGGGCGAACCGGAGCTGCAGGACTATCTCGACGGCCTCGACTGGCTGGTCGACACGAAACGGGGCGACCGCGATCGCGCCGGCATCTACGGCGGCAGCTACGGCGGTTTCATGACCTTCATCGCGCTGTTCAAGCGTCCGGGCGTGTTCAAGGCCGGCGCCGCGCTGCGCCCGGTCGCCGACTGGTCGCAGTACAACCACGAGTACACCAGCAACATCCTCAACACGCCGGAGCTCGACCCCGAGGCCTACCGGCGCTCCTCGCCGCTCGAATTCGCCGACCGTCTGCAGGACCATCTGCTGATCGCCCACGGCATGATGGACGACAACGTCTTCTACAAGGATTCGGTGACCCTCGCGCAACGCCTGATCGAGCTGCGCAAGGACAAGTGGGAACTGGCGAGCTACCCGCTGGAACGGCACGGCTACACCCGTCCCGCCTCGTGGTACGACCAGTACCGCCGCATCCACGAATTGTTCGAGCGCACGCTGAAATGATCTCCCGGCTTTCCGGGCGCCCGTCTCATTTAGCGGAAAACGAACGAAAAACTCGCAAATTCTTGCGGTTGTCATAATCCTGCCATAAGCCGCGGCGCGCACCATGCCGCAATGCCAAGACTCTCCGCCGTGCCGCGCCCGACCCTGGGCGCCAACGCTCTGCTGCTGCTCACCGTCCTCTTCATCGTCGTGGCGCTGAACGCCCGGCTGTGGCGGATCGTGCTCGACGCGCCCGGCCTCGACGGCCTGCGCGGCATCGGCGTGATCGCGGCGGTCGCCGCCGCGCTGTTCGCGCTGACCCTGCTGATGCTGCTGCCGCTGAGCCTGCGCTGGACCTTCCGGCCCGGGCTCGCGCTGGTGCTCGTGCTCGCGGCGGGCGCGACCTATTTCATCGGCGACTTCGGCGCGGTGATCGACCGCCACGCCCTGGCCAGCGTCTACGAGACCGACGTGCGCGAAGCCGGCGAATGGCTCAACGCGCGCATGCTGCTGACGATCGCCGGTCTCGGCCTGCTGCCGGCGACGCTGCTGTGGTGGGTGAAGATCGACTGGCGATCGCCGCTGCGCGAACTGTGGTCGCGGCTGAAACTCACGGCGCTGGCGTTCGCCCTGCTCGGCATCGCCGCCGCGGGTTTCGGCAAGGACGTCGCCTCGCTGCTGCGCAACCACATGGAACTGCGGCATATCGCCAATCCGTTCGCGCTGCTCGCCGCGCAGCTGTCCTACATGGACCATGCGCGCGACGACGGCCGGCCGCTGCAGACGATCGGCCCCGACGCGCGCCGTGGCGCCGCGCTCAAGGCCGGCGAACGCCCGGTGGTGATGGTGCTGGCGATCGGCGAGTCCGCGCGCGCCTCCAGCTATTCGCTCAACGGCTACGATCGCCCGACCGATGCCCGGATGCGTGCGCTCGGCGCTCTCAGCTTCGGCAACGTGACCAGCTGCGGCACCAACACGGCGACCTCGTTGCCGTGCATGTTCACCGATCTGGGCCGCAGGAATTACGAGGACGGCGTCGCCAAATACCGCGAGAACCTGCTCGACGTGCTGATGCGCGGCGGATACGACGTGCTGTGGCTGGACAACAACACCGGCAGCAAGAGTCTCGCGAAGCGGGCGAAGGAAGTGCGCGCCGGCCGCGAGGCCGACCCGACCCTGTGCAACGAGGAGGGCTGTCACGACCAGGTCCTGGTGGAACAGCTGCGCGCGACCCTGCCGACGATCCGCCGCGATACCGTCGTGGTGCTCCATCTGCTGGGCAGCCACGGCCCGGCGTACTACGCGCGCTATCCCAGGGCGTTCGCGAAGTTCACGCCCGAATGCACCAGCAACCAGCTGCAGCAGTGCAGCGACCTGCAACTGCGCAACACCTACGACAACACCATTCTCTACACCGACCACATCCTCGCCAGCGCCGCCGAGCTGCTGCGCGACGATCCGCGCATCGATCCGGCGCTGCTGTACGTCTCCGATCACGGCGAATCGCTGGGCGAGCACGGCCTCTACCTGCACGGCGCGCCCTACGCCATCGCGCCCCGCGAACAGACCCATGTGCCGATGCTGCTGTGGGCCCCGGACCGCTTCGCCGCCCGTCGCGGGCTCGATCTGCCCTGCCTGCGCGGACGCGGAGAACGTCCGCTGTCGCACGACCATGTCTTCCACAGCGTGCTGAGTCTGGCCGATGTGACCAGCGCCGTGCGCAAGCCCGCGCTGGATCTGTTCGACGGCTGCACGAGGCCGGCCGCGACGCACTGAGCGGCGCGTCGGGGATCTGGCGCCGCCCCGCGCTTGCCCGGCGTTCGGGGGCGCGGAGCGGACACGGATGCGGCTAGTGCCGCGGCGCGCTCCGCGCGGCAGCCGCGCCGCATCCGGCGATGGGCGACGACGACCGGCCGCACAGTCGCAGGTTCGCGGCCAGATAGTGCTGCAGCGCGACGTCCGGGGGCGTCGGCGCCGTGCCGCCGAGATGCCGCTGCAGCATCGTCTCCAGCAGATACAGATTGGCTTCGCGCGCCAGCGGATCGCGGCTGCCGTGTCCGGCGTCGGCATCCACCAGCAGGCTCACGTCCTTGCCCGCGAGCTTCAGGCGCGCGGCGTACTCGATCACGCCGGCGATGCCGACGCGGCGGTCCTCGCCACCGGCCACCAGCAGCAGCGGGCGATCCATGCGCGACGCGTTCGCCAGCGGCGACTGCGCGCGCAGCCGGGCCATGACCGCGGGGTCGCGGGTGTCGAGCGACAGCATCCGCATCGTGTCCGCCATCGGCACCACGCCGTCGAGTTCGATCGATTCGGGATTGCGCAGGATCCAGCGCAGCGTCCACGCGAAATCCGGCGGCGGCACGAACGCCACGCCGACCTTGAACAGGTCCGGCTGGAACGTGAGGCCGAGCAGGGTCGAATAGCCGCCGAACGACGCACCGACGATGCCAACCCGGCGCGCGTCGCCGATGCCGGACGCCAGCAGATGACGGGTGCCGTCGACGATGTCCTGCTGCACGCGACCGTTTCCGAAATCGCCGTTCGCCGCGAACATGTAGCCGCGGCCGTGGCCGGTCGAACCGCGGAAGTTGGGTTCGAACACGACATGGCCGCGGTTGGCGAGGAACTGGCCGATGCCGTTGTACTCCGGCCGCCAGTGATTCCACGGGCCGCCGTGCACCGCCACCACCAGCGGCAGCGTGGCGGGATCGCGACCGGGCGGCACGGACACGAAACCGTGCAGGACCATGCCGTCGCCCGCGCGCCAGCGCACCGGGATCCTGCGCGCCAGCGCGGCCTCGTCGATGTATCCCGCAGGCTGGCGATGGCGCGCATCCAGCGGTCGCGTGTCGAACAGTCGCGATGTCGTACCGGTCGAGGGGTCGTAGAGATGCCAGCGGCTGCCCTGCTGGTGACCCGCGCGCACCTCGATCAGCCAGCGCGCACCCACGCCGCTGCCCGGCGCGATCCGCAGGTCGCGATCGGGAAACAACGTGTCCAGTCGCTGCAGATGACGGCGGCTGTCGGCATCCAAGCCGTGGTTGGCGGCGATCGTGCTGCGGTAGCTGGCGATCGTCGGCTGTCGCGTCGCCGGATCGAAGGCCAGCGCGTCGAGATCGGCCTCGCCGCGCGGATCGACGTGCGCGGTCCGCAGCGTGCCGTCGGCATCGACGCGCAGCAGTCGCGCCAGCGCGCGTCCGTCGGCGTCGCCGATGTTGCCGCGCAGCCACAGGCCGCGTCCGTCGAGGGTCGTGGTCAGCGGCGTGCAGCGCCGCAACTGCGCGCAGCGCGCGACTTCGCGCAGCCGACCGCCGGCCTCGATCCGCCGCACCGACAGGGCCAGGCCTTCCACCCGCTGCACGTAGGCGAGCCGTCCCTGCGGATCGAGCGCATAGCCGACGATGCGATGCGCATCGCGATGCAGCGGCGTGCGCCGGCCGCGGTGATCGATCCGCGACAGCGTCCACCGCGCGGGCGTCCCGTCGGCCCCGCGCGCGTCGACGTCGACCACGATCACCGCGGCCGGCCGGGTGTCGTCGACATCCAGCAGGACCCGGCGATCCACGCCGCCGAGCGTGGTCACGATGCCCGAACCGGTCTGGCCCGCGACCGCCAGCGCGAACACCTGCCGCGGCGATTCCAGCAGCAGCCAGCGCCCGTCGCGGGTCCAGCGCAATCGTTCGGCGGTGGTGTGCGGCAAGCGTCGCCGCGCTGCGCCGCCGGCGGTCGATCGCGTCCACACTTCGCGATCGCGTCCCGTCTCCTGCAGCCACGCCACCTGCCGACCGTCGGCGGAGAGCACCACCGACGACAGCGGCTCGTGCAGCACGAACGCGGCGCGCGGCAGGGCCGGCGCCGGCGGACGCGCGCGCTCGACGCGCAGCGCGGCCTGCAGATCGTCCGCGCCGGCAGCGGCACGCGACGCGGGCAACAGCGCGGCGCCCATCGCGGCGGCCACGACCATCCGCATCGCGAAGGTCTTCGCAATCTTCGACATCGGCATTCTCCTGCGGCCGGCGCATCGGCCGGCCGCGGTGGCGGTATGGTTCAGGGCGATGAAGTCGCTGCGTGCGTTCGCACCATCACCGATGGCGAAGACTGCGCACGCGCACCGACGCGTTCGGCCGGCCGGTACAACAACCACAGCGACACCAGCGCAGGCGGCCCGATCGCCGCGCAGACCGCGATCCAGGCCACCCGTGCGCGTACCGACAGCGCCAGTCGCCGACCGCGCCACCAGGCCGCGAGCGCCGACAACAGCGACAACGCGATCGCGAAGCCGACGATGGCGCGCGGAATCGGCGCCGGCACGTTGGTTTCCAGCGGCAGCGGCGGCGCGAACAGATGCGTCGCCGACAGGCCCATCGCCCACAGCGCCGGCGAAGTCAGGAAGGTGCGGTAGCGATACAGCAGGGGCAGGTCGTATGCGAGCGGACGCCGCGCGATGGTCTCCACCCGGCCGTCGTCGCCGACGCGCAGCACCTGCTGATACGGCGCCGCGCCCTGCTCGTTGTGTGCGCTCGCGCTGTAGCCGAAGACGATGAGGTAGCCGTCCACCAGTTCGATCAGGTCCAGCGTGTACAGGTCGCGATAGTGGCCGGGCATCGGCACGCGCAGGCGCGGCCTCATCACCCGCCGGTGTTCCACCGCATCGCGGCCATCGAAGAAATACAGCGCGCGGTCGCTGATCGCACCGAGACTCTCGCCGACCGGTCCGGCGCCGATCAGCACTTCGTCGCGCGGCAGGCGGATGCGCGGCAGCACCTGCCGCGTCTCGCTGACATAGTGATGGGCGGTGTTGCCGGCGATCAGCAGCGCATCGCCCTCGGCCATGCCGGGCATCGCGCCCGCCGGCAGCGCCGGCGCCGCGAACGCGGCGCCATCCGCGCCGACGCCGATCCGTCCGACGGCACGCCGATCGTTGATGGCGTAGCCGTGCAGACGCATGTCGTCGTGACTGAACACCCAGCGGATGCCGCGCGCGCGGTCGTCGAATTCCATCGGCGCCACGTTCGCCAGTTCGTGGCGCTGCGGCATGCGCGACAGCTGCGACGGAATGCCCAGCGGCTCCGACAGCGCGATCTGCTCGCGCAGCAACGGCGCGTCCGGATGCACACTGCCTTCCAGCGCCAACCGCATCCGCGAGCGTTCGTCGGCCTTTTCCATTTCGTTGTGGCCGCCGCGCGGCGGGAGCGGCGTGTTGTTCGGATGCGAGCCCTCCGCGATCCAGACCGTCTCGATGCCGTAATACGACATCACGATCAACAGGAACGCCGCCATCTGCAGCGGCAACGCCACCACGGCGATGCCCGCGGGCCCGCGCGGCGGCGCATCCAGATCCGGCTTGAAGCTGGCGAACACCATCGCCGCCAGCCACAGCAGCGCCAGCGCCTGCAGCGCCAGCGCGCCGAAGCCGGTGGCGTGGGACATCGGCAACAGCAGCAGGAAGACGAGCCCCGAAGCGGCGTATCGACGCTCGCCGAGCATGCCGTAGGCGCCGGCGAGATAACCGATGACCGCGATCTGCAGGCCCGCCAGCGCCAGCAGCCAATGGCGCAGATCAACCACGCGCGCGGTCGTCGTTTCCTGCCATGCGCCGATCAGCAGGATGGGAACCGCGACGACGACCGCGAGCAGCGCGACCGCCGCCAGGATCAGCGCGGCGGCGATGCGCGGCGGCGCGAGCGGCCGGTGCAGCAGGTTCAGCCAGGCGTTCGGTCGGCGATAGCTGCCCATCTGGTACAGACCGAGCAGCAGACCGATCGCCGCATGGATGGCGCCGAAGGTCCAGTGCACGACCAGCGGCTGCTGCGCGAGATCGACCATGCGGGTGAGAAACCCCAGGGCGATGAAATGCACCGCCGCGAGCGCCAGCGCCCACACCCGGAAACGCAGCAGTTCG
Organism: Lysobacter sp.; assembly: GCA_011526085.1. Taxonomy (GTDB): domain Bacteria; phylum Pseudomonadota; class Gammaproteobacteria; order Xanthomonadales; family Xanthomonadaceae; genus Lysobacter_I; species Lysobacter_I hankyongensis. The sequence continues at coordinate 70,173 of WYBC01000021.1, forward strand.
GCCTTGAACAGGGAATTCATGCGCGCCTCCTTCAGGCTGCCGCCGCCGCGGGCGCGGCGTGATTCTTGGCGAGGAAGGCGTTGACCGCACGGTCCAGGCTCACCGGCATGCTCTGGATCGAACGCGCGCCGGCGCCGCGCAGGAATTCCGCGAACGCGGCGTCCTGGTCCAGCACCAGATAGTGATGCAGGCCGTCGAGCCGCTGCCGTTCCAGCAGGCCGGGAATCGTCGCCGGCTCCGGCCCCTTGAACGGAATGTCCGCGACCCAGTGGCTTACCCGCGCGCAGAACTCCTCCGGCGCCGACATGTGCATCAGCCGCCCCAGTTCGAGGATGATCAGATTGTCGGCGACCCGCTCGATCTCCTCCATCTGGTGCGAGCAGTAGATCACCGTGCAGTCGTCGGCCGCGTTGCTGTACATCAGCGATTCCAGGAACGCGCGCTTCGCGACCACGTCCAGCCCCAGCGTCGGTTCGTCGAGGATCAGCAGTTCCGGCGACTGCGCGAGCGCCAACGCGAGATTGAAGCCGGCGCGTTCGCCACGCGACAGCTGCCCGACCTTCTGCTCCGGCAGCACGCGGTAGTGGCCGATGACCTCGTCGTAGGCGCGCGCGTTCCAGCGCGGATACGCGCGCCGCTGCATGTCGGCGATGGCCGACACCCGCATCCAGCCCGGCAGGGTGTGCTCTTCGTTGACGAAACCGATGCGGCCGCGGTCTTCCGGCGTCAGCCGCTGGCTGTCGCGGCCGAGGATGCGCGCCTCGCCGTCGCTCGGCGCCAGGAAACCCAGCAGGATCCGGAACAGCGTGGATTTGCCTGCGCCGTTCGCGCCGACGATGGCGTGGATGCGACCGCGCGGGATGCGCAGGTCGAGGCGATCGAGCGCGAGCTTGCGGCCGTAGCGCCGGCTCAGGCCGTCGGTCTCGATGACGTGTTCGCTGGTGGTCATGCGGGTTGTCATGCGTGTGGTCATGTGCGCCTCCGGCCTCAGGCGGTCTTGCGCGGCGTCAGCGCGCGGAATTCGGCATCCATGCGGGCATGGACTTCGTCGACGGAGACATCCAGCGGCAGCACGTCGTGGACGAAGCGCTGCACCGCCTCGTCGAAGCGGCGCTCGCGCTCGGCATCGCTCAGGCGCTGGCGCGGCGGCGCCACGTACAGGCCCAGCCCCTGCCGCGCTTCCAGCCAGCCCTCGGCCACCAGGTCGGCATAGGCCTTGGCCACCGTGTTCGGATTGACCGTCAGCTGCTGGGCCAGACCGCGGACGCTGGGCAGCTGGTCGCCGGGCGCCAGCTCGCCGATCGCAATCTTCATCCGCACCGCATCCACGATCTGCCTGCCGATCGGGCGGGGATCGCCGGTGGCGATCTGGATCATCAGGGCCTTGGTACGGGACATGCGGCGCTCCATAACTGTACTAGTTGTATTAGTACAGCAAGACATGCCGTCCGCCGTCAACCCCTCGCGAGACCCGGCGTTTGTGATTCCGGCAGATCGCCAACGGAGGTGATCGGCGCCGCTTGTGCCGAGTGGCATTGACCGCGCCTATCAGAAGCACGTGGTTTCCGACCGGTCGACCATCAATACCTGATGGATCCGGATTCGCACGGCCCCCTGGCAAACGTTGCTGACAGCGTGATGCGGCGGAGAGGTCTCCGCTGACGCGGCAGGCCGGTGCCCGTCAGGATGCGAAACCCGGGCGGTCACAGGCCTGTGCGGTGATCGGCCCGCAACGGGCTCGGACATCGGAAGGTCAACTCACGGCCACGACACATGTGGATTCGGAAGGAACCACTGCAGCCCGCTTCGGGCTGTGACAGGACATTCCCTTGCCCGCAAGAGCGATCGCGCAACCGATGGTTGAAATGCGCCTGCAGGCGCGCAACGACCGCGGCCGCGGCATCGATGCTGGAAACTCGTCCATCGAAGCGGGGGTGCGATTGCGCCATGATGTCACGCGAGGTTTCGCGCCTTGTGCCGGCGTTGTCGGCGAACGGCGTGATGGCGCAAGCCCCATCCGGATGAATCGGACAGGGGCGATGCAGCGACGCGATGGGTCGCCGGGATCAGATTCTGGCTTCTGAAAAGTCTTCTCGTACGCTGCATGCAAGGGTGGCGACGGGAAACGCTTCATGATCCGATGCCTGTCGTTTCCATCGATCACAGGGTTGACATTCCGCGAGAGGGTCCCGCAGCATCGTCGTCCCGGCACATTGTCACGTCAGGACGGCGTCGTGCAGGCGATATTGCACTGCATTCCAGCATGCAAAGGTTGTTTCATGTGGCCAGGAGTTCCAAGGAAAGTGTCGGATTGAGGCCGTCGAACCGTCTTTTGCGCATGTGTTTTCTTCCATGCCCGAATGCCTTCGGATTCATCTCGAAGAAGCGCGCCTGCCTTCGGCATCGCTCCTGTCCCACAAGCATCCGGACCATCGACTGGGCATACGGCGCATGTCGTTCTTGTCGTCCCGCACCGATTGGTTTCCTGGATCGCGAAACGTCGGGCGTTACCGGCCACATCCCCAGGATATCCGCGCGCGCGATGCGGTATCGCGTCGAACGTGCGAAAAGTGCACGACACGCTCTGGAAAACGCGTGGACGTCGCATCGCGCCATCTGCGGTACGGGATCGCGGAAAGCCAGGAAAATCCCAAGCCATCATCACCATTGCCGACGACATTCGCAGACTGGCTGCGAACGATAGGCGCCAACTGCGCGCCGGCATCGTTTTCAAGGAAGGAGCTGCCACGTGACATCAGGATCGCATGACAACAACGGCTTCGATGCGACGATCAATTCTTCACCCATCAACACCACCTCGGATCGCACCTTGGAGGACTCCCGCCGTTACTGGCTGGATCGCCTGCGCGATGCGCCGGAACAGTTGTCGCTGCCGACGGATTTTCCGCGGCCCGCGCAACAGGACGTGCGCGGTGCGCTGGTGCCGATCGCGCTGGGGCCGGCGCTGAGCGAGCGGCTCAGGGCATTGTGCGCCTCGCAGGGCTGCACGCTGCATCAGATGCTGCTGGCGGCGTGGGCGGTGGTCCTGTCGCGGCTGAGCCAGCAGCGCGACGTGGTGATCGGCA
>WYBC01000022.1 GCA_011526085.1 Lysobacter sp.
CACAGGGGCGTTCGTGGGAGCGACGCAAGTCGCGACGAACCACCGCGTTCCCTCCGCAGCACCAGCCCACCGAAATCGATTTCCTGCCCGGATCGCCCCCACCGCACGCCCCCGTACGGAGCAGCGCCATGGGCCGCTGCTAGAATCCCTGCTCTAACTTGACGATCCCCCATCGAAGCGGCCCCGGGCCGCGCGCGGAGCCCACGGCATGAGCTGGTTGAACGAACTGCTGCAGAACGACCCCGACCCCACCGAGACCCGCGAATGGGTCGAGTCGCTCAAGGCGGTCATCGATACCGACGGCCCCGGCCGCGCGCACCAGCTGCTGGAAGGCATGGTCGAACTGACCCGCCGCGCCGGCGCTCACCTGCCGTTCGCGCCCACCACCGAATACATCAACACCATCCCGTCGCATCTCGAACCGCGGATGCCCGGCGACCAGCACATGGAATGGCGGATCCGCTCGATGATCCGCTGGAACGCCATGGCCATGGTGGTGCGCGCCAACCGCAAGCCCGGCGACCTCGGCGGCCACATCGCCTCGTTCGCCTCGTCGGCCACGCTCTACGACGTCGGCTTCAACCACTTCTGGCGCGCGCCCAGCGCCGACCACCCCGGCGACCTGATCTGCGTCCAGGGCCACAGCTCGCCCGGCATCTACGCCCGCGCCTTCCTCGAAGGCCGCCTCACCGAATCCCAGATCGACCACTTCCGCATGGAAGTCGACGGTCGCGGCATCAGCAGCTACCCGCATCCGTGGCTGATGCCCGATTTCTGGCAGTTCCCCACCGTCTCGATGGGCCTCGGCCCGATCGGCGCCATCTACCAAGCGCGCAACTGGAAATACCTCGAAGGCCGCGGCCTGATGCCGAAGACCGACCGCAAGGTCTGGTGCTTCCTGGGCGACGGCGAATGCGACGAACCCGAAAGCCTGGGCGCGATCTCGGTCGCCGGCCGCGAAGGCCTCGACAACCTCGTCTTCGTCGTCAACTGCAACCTGCAGCGCCTCGACGGCCCGGTGCGCGGCAACGGCAAGATCATCCAGGAACTCGAAGGCCAGTTCCGCGGCGCCGGCTGGAACGTCGTGAAGACGGTCTGGGGCAGCTACTGGGATCCGCTGCTGGCCAAGGACAACACCGGCCAGCTCAAGCGGCTGATGATGGAAACCGTCGACGGCGAATACCAGAACTGCAAGGCCTTCGGCGGCGCCTACACGCGCGAGCATTTCTTCGGCAAATACCCGGAGACCGCCGCGATGGTCGCGAACCTCAGCGACGACGACATCTGGCGCCTCAACCGCGGCGGCCACGATCCGCACAAGGTCCACGCCGCGTACGACAACGCGATGAAGACCACCGGCATGCCCACCGTCATCCTCGCCAAGACCGTGAAGGGCTACGGCATGGGCGCGTCGGGCGAATCGCTCAACCCCACGCACCAGACCAAGAAGCTCGACGACGACGCCGTGCGCGCCTTCCGCGACCGCTTCAAGATCAGCATCCCCGACGAACAGTTCAAGGACGGCGCGGTGCCGTTCTTCCACCCGGGCGAGAAATCGCCGGAAGTCGAATACATGCTGGAGCGTCGCCGCGCCCTGGGCGGCTTCCTGCCGCAGCGCCGCCGCAAGAGCACGCAGACGCTGGAAGCGCCGAAGCTCGAAGTCTTCGACCGCCTGCTGAAATCCAGCGGCGACCGCGAGATCAGCACCACCATGGCCTTCGTGCAGGCGTTCAACGTGATCCTGCGCGACAAGCAGGTCGGCCCGCGCTGCGTGCCGATCGTCGCCGACGAAGCCCGCACCTTCGGCATGGAAGGCCTGTTCCGCCAGATCGGCATCTACGCGCCGGAAGGCCAGAAGTACAAGCCGGTCGACCGCGACCAGTTGATGTACTACCGCGAGGACGCCGCCGGCCAGGTGCTGGAGGAAGGCATCACCGAATGCGGCGCGTTCTCGTCGTGGATGGCCGCGGCCACCAGCTACAGCACCAACGACCTGCCGATGCTGCCGTTCTACATCTACTACTCGATGTTCGGCTTCCAGCGCATCGGCGACAGCGCCTGGCAGGCGGCGGACATGCGCGCGCGCGGCTTCCTGCTGGGCGCCACCGCCGGCCGCACCACGCTCAACGGCGAAGGCCTGCAGCACGAAGACGGCCACTCGCACCTGTTGGCCGGCGCCATCCCGAACTGCCGCGCCTACGACCCCACCTTCGGCTTCGAGGTCGCGGTGATCCTGCAGCACGGCATGCAGCGCATGCTCACCGAGCAGCAGGACGAGTACTACTACCTCACCCTGATGAACGAGAACTACGCCCACCCGGACATGCCCGAGGGCGCGGCCGACGGCATCATCAAGGGCATGTACCTGCTGAAGGACGCCGGCAAGCCGAAGAAGGGCGAACTGCGCGTGCAGCTGCTCGGCAGCGGCACCATCCTGCGCGAAGCCATCGCCGCCGCCGAACTGCTGGACAAGGACTTCGGCGTCACCAGCGACATCTGGTCCTGCCCCAGCTTCACCGAACTGCGCCGCGACGGCTTCGACGCCGAACGCTGGAACCGCCTCAACCCCGAAGCCAAGACCCCGCGCAAGGCCTACGTCACCGAACTGCTGGAAACCCGCCAGGGCCCGGCCGTCGCCGCCACCGACTACGTCCGCGCCTTCGCCGACCAGATCCGCGCCTTCGTCCCGATGCGCTACACCGTCCTCGGCACCGACGGCTTCGGCCGTTCGGATACCCGCGCCAACCTGCGCCGCCACTTCGAAGTGGACCGCTACTACATCGCCCACGCCGCCATCGACGCGCTGGCGAAGGAAGGCAAGATGACCGGCAAGGACGTGTCCCGCGCGATCAAGCTCTACAAGATCGATGCGGAGAAGGGGAATCCGGTGGGGGTTTGATCCTTGAAATGAAGGGCGGCAGTACTGCCGCCCTTCCCTCATGTGAAAAGGATAATTCAATGGCGACTACCGAACAATTAGCAGCCGATCCAGTCACGCTTCATCAGCTCTTTTCGGCAGACAATATTCTTAGGTGTCCGCTTTTTCAACGTCCTTACGTCTGGAAGGCCGAGAACATCCGGCAACTATGGGAAGACATTGATTCCGTCATCGAAGGACAATGCGATGTTCGATTCCTCGGCGCACTCGTGTTCGACAACGAGTCCGCATCGACATCCAGCTCGCCAGGACTTTACTGGGTAATTGATGGGCAACAGCGTTTGACAACCCTTTACTTAAGCCTTTGCGCCTTGTCACTCGTGGCCCGAGAAACGGGAACAACCGACATATCAGACGCGCTCGCCGACGAATATTTGCTTTCGCGGAAATCATCGTCCAGACAGCAACCAAAGTTTAGCCCAACGCTACGTGACACAAGGCAGTTCAACCAAGTCGTATTGAGCTCTCTTGGCAATAGAGCCCGAGTATCACAGGCAAAAGAATCCGGCGAGAGTTCGGGCGCATTAACGGACGCATACGAGTTAATAAAACGCGAAGTCAGGAAAAAATGCCTAGACGCAGACGATCGAATTTCTCCGGAGCAAGTTGCCAAACTGAGAGAAGTATTACTTGAACGACTAGAATTCGTCGAAATAAGGTTAGGCCAGAAGCACGACGCCAATGAAGTTTTTGATCGACTAAACAAGGAAGGGACTCGCCTTGGCATTGTCGACCTAGTGCGGAATGAGGTTCTCAAACGCCTTAAAGATGATGCCAGCTTGGCCGAGGAAGTTTATGCGACACAATGGAGGTCATTTGAAAACTCTTTCGATTCACTAGAGTCGATGGAAGGATATTTTTTCCCCCATGCACTGACTCGCGACAGCACAATAACAAAATCTCGCACCTTCAACTCGCTCGCCAAAAGATGGGCAACGTCATACGGAGATTCAGCCGAACCTCACGAGCAGGTTGCGGCCATCATGGAAGATTTGAGAGAGCACGTTTCCATATACAGACATCTTCGCCTCGGAATGCCAATCAATTTGACCAATGGGGCATATAAAAACTCACTGGCCGCCATGTCAAGAATGAAGGCGCCTTCTGTCGTTTTTCCATATTTTTTTAGCCTTCACTCTGCCGTCATTTCAGGGGAAGTTGAGCCCAATGACGCCGCAACTGCAGTAAATCTCATTGAAACATTTCTATTTCGACGCGCCGTATTTGGGCTTGAACCAACAGGCTTGCACGCAGTATTCAAAGGTCTTTGGGCGCAGGTAAGAACTAATATTGAAGATTTGCGCAATCAGCTTGAAAATAAAACAGTTAAATTTCCCAACGACACTGAATTTGAAGTTGCAATAAAAACAGTCCCAATGTACTCCCGAAAGATTCGCAATTTTGCACTTCTTGAATTAGAAAGATCATTTACTAGAGGTGATGTTCTTGAAGTCTTCCCCTCAGCGACCATAGATCACATTTTGCCGCAGTCAGCAAAAGGTGAGTGGCGTGAAAAATTTTCATCGAGCCAGATTGAAAAATGGGGAGACACGTGGGCTAACTTGGTACCCTTGTCAGCAAAAGCAAATTCAGAAAAAGGAACGCGATCCTGGGCTGAAGCCAAGCAACTATTAAAATCTGAAACAGTCTTTTCTACGACTAAACGCTTACTAGATCGCTATACCGACTGGACACCTGAAGCATTAGAAGAGAGAGCCAGTGAAATTGCCGCTTGGTCGTTAAAGAGATGGCCAGACGTACGGAAATAGGTGCCAAGTCATTTCAAATGGCTTGAGAATAATTGATGCTGATGCATTGCCCTGCGACTTTTTGATCTCATTTAGTGAGAAAAATACAATTTACTAAAGAAAATCTACCCAGGTTTTCTTCCGCTCCCCCTATTACCATATTTTCTTAGAAGCCAGCGGCATAGGTGCCTAATACAGAAAACACTGAAAAACCAAGATGCGGCCTGCCTGCGCGCACCATGACGAAAATCATTTAAGTGTGAAATAGCTGCCACCAAGAATAATCTCGTCGCCTTCAAAAGGTAGCAAATCTGGACGGATGGAGATGGAATCTAACGTAACGCCACCCGGCAGAGAATCCACAACGCCCAATATTGCTCTCAAATGAATACCAATATTTTTAGCTAGGCGCATTCTCGCCGTATTCTCATTCAAAAAATAAATTCTGAAAATGTCATAAGGCTCAGGCCCATGCACTGCACGAAGAATTTCACCGTAAGACATATGAATAGGATTGGAAAAATCTCCGCGGGTACTTTTTGCATCAACTACTCTTGCTTGAGATTGGCTTGATATTTCAACCCTGAAATCATATGGGGAAATCGCATTGAGACTGGATGTCCATTCAAAGGAATGAATCTGCCCGAGATCAAGCAATTGCTGAAAATACTGATTGAGAAACTCTTCGCCTGAAACGCCCGTCTGCTCTGCGGCTTGCTTTGATCGCATGAACTCTACTGGAGTCACACCTCTTCCAGCACGCCGCCGGTTGACAGCGTCAATTCCGATCGCACCGCCAAGGACCACATCCTCCAGCGCAGCACTTTCGAACCACTCGCTCAACGGATGCCCAAGTTGGGGCGGCGCAGCTTTCAGCACAGCAGAAACATCTTCCTCCCGCATCGACCACATTGATCCTACGGCATAGCGTCGACTCAACTCCTGATGAAGAATAGCGTCGGCTTGATCTGCCGCTGCGATCAGTGTGATGCTGCACGCCTCAGGCACGCGCTCACCAGAGAACTCAAGCAATGCATAATCGCCAGGCTGCAGTGTGTTGTAGCGATCAGGGGCATCGACTGGATTGTCAATCAGCTCTCCGTTGAGTCGCCAGTTCTTCTGCTGCTTGAGAATTTTCCTCTGCAGGTTGTCGATCGCATGCAAACCAGGGCCTTGCAGGTACAAGTCAATCTGATAGCGCGGAATCGGAATGCTCGATGGTTCTCCCAGAGCGGGATACAAGGCTGAAACCAGGACCCGAGCATCAAGATTGAAAGCCTTTTGCTTGCCCGCCGGACGATTCTGATAGTGCCACTTGAACAGGGTCAGATCAGAAGCCGTCAGTCGCTTCAATGCTATTTTCCGAGACACTGCACCCTCCTGATGTCGTTTCTGAATAGAGACTGGGCTTCCAGTCGTGGCCGTTGAAGCTGTCGATAGTGAAATCATATTCATTCTGGTGCATGCTTGCACCATACTTACCCGAAGGCTCTGGCCCATGTCACACAGCTCGGTCATCCCTGATCGTGGAACTGTCAGGACATCGGTCCTGCTGCCAGAAGGTGCTGATGCCAGGGGCTTGCACTGGTTGAAGCCAACAATGTTTCGACCGCCTGAGCGATCAGAGCAGCCGCAAAGCGTATCCTTGATGAACATCGCGGACAGCATGTACTGCCGTGCGTACCGTCCGCCACAAGTAAGAAGATAATTGAGTATGAGAGATGAACTTATCGCAAGAAAGCTTGAGCGACTAAGAAATGGCGCAAAGCCCAGAGCACTTGACTTGTTCGCGGGCTGTGGCGGGATTTCATTGGGATTGGAAGCGGCAGGCTTCGAAATTTCTGCTGCCGTGGAATTTGATGCTGATGCAGCTCGCTCGCATGGCCTGAATTTTCATGGAGGAGCTTCTGCACACTCGGCACCAATCGACATCACGGAGACAAGCCCACAGGCTTTAAGCAAGCTTCTTTCAACGGAATCAGTGGAAGATACCTTTGACGTCATCGTCGGTGGACCGCCCTGCCAAGCGTTTGCGCGTGTTGGGCGATCAAAGCTTCGCGAAATTGAGGACCATCCTGACGCATTCATTCATGATCCAAGAGCGCAACTCTACAAGCGCTACCTGGAATACGTAGATGCATTCCAGCCACTGGCCGTAATGATTGAGAATGTCCCAGACATTCTCAATCATGGTGGTCAAAACATTGCTGAAGAGATATGTGAGGTCCTTGGAGACAAAGGCTACATCTGTGGCTATACACTTTTAAATGCCGCATTCTATGGCGTTCCGCAGATGCGGGAACGCATGTTTCTACTCGCATATCGAAGTGAAATTGCGAAATGCATCGAGTTCCCAGCACCAACACATTGGTTGATTCTTCCGCCAGGATATGAAGGCTCACGGTCCGTTGCACTAAAGACATTAAACGGCCTTTTGAGCGACGCTCATTGTTACATAGAGCCTCCAGCTGCAACAAAGGATCTCCCTGCCGCAATAACAGCTGAAGATGCGTTGAGAGACCTACATCCAATTTACGCTCGCGAGTTGCTTGAAAAGGGCGAACTCAAGCGAGGCGCTCGTCGGTTTGAAACGCCAGCCAAGTACGGCCGAAAGCAGCCGACTGAATACGGCATCTTGATGCGCAATTGGCCAGGGCACGAAGCACCTGCTGATGGTGTTCGTGATCACGTCATTCGCTACCTGCCCCGAGACTATGAGCTATTTTCACGCCTGAACCCTGGAGATCAGTATCCGGAGGCCTATGCGCATGCGGTTACCCTCTTTGAGGAGCGGCTAAAGACTCTACGCGCCACTACCAAAGAGAAAATTACAGAGGGCTCTGCTCGTTACAAATCTCTTTGGGATTCAATTGTCCCGCCCTATGATGTCACCAAGTTTCCAAACAAATGGAGGAAAATGTGGGCAGACAAACCAGCGCGGACATTGATGGCGCATCTGGGAAAAGATAGCTATAGCCATATTCACTATGACAGCGAACAAGCTCGCACTATATCTGTGCGTGAAGCTGCGCGACTGCAGTCATTCCCCGATGGCTTCGTGTTCAGCGGCACAATGAATCCAGCATTCAAGCAAATCGGCAATGCAGTACCTCCGCTGCTAGCCAAAGCCTTGGGCCAGATGATGATAAAGACTTTACAAAATGCCATATCGGCACCGGCTATCTCCGCAAAGGAAAAGCAACGGGCCGCATAGATCAGAAACCTTGGTTGATGGTGGAATCGCGTGATGGCTGACGTGATGAGCGCGGAAAAGCGATCTTCGCTGATGTCCCGCATCAAGGGCAAGGACACGCGCCCCGAAATGCTGGTGCGGCAGGGCCTTTGGCGCGCAGGCCTCAGATATCGTCTTCATGATCGACGTTTGCCGGGGCGTCCCGATCTTGTGCTGCCCAGATGGCATGCGGTGGTGCTCGTGCATGGATGCTTCTGGCATCAGCATCCAGGCTGTCCGTACGCAGCCGTGCCGGCTACACGTGCGGAGTTCTGGCAGCAAAAGCTGTCGGCGAACCGGGAACGCGATACCCGGGCACAGGATGCACTGCTTGCATTGGGCTGGCGCGTCGCCGTCGTCTGGGAATGCGCGCTGCGACAGGACGTCGAGCGATACATCAGGACGCTGGAACAGTGGGTGCGCCGCAGCGGGCAGACCATCGAGATCGGCCGTCAGCCCTGAAGTGTTCAACCGACTCGCTTACGGCCATTTCCTTCGATGGGGTCGCCCCCGGTATGGCGCTCAATCGAGGAACGGTATGCCATCTTCTTCGCACAGCTTTTTCAGTTCCAGAACCGCGTCCCCAAGCACCGGATGGTGCCGGTCGACCAAAATTTCGATATCCCCATCGATCTTCAATGCAGCCCTCGCTGCCTGATCAAGAAATACCGTCAGCCTGTCATGGCCCGCGCTGACCTCAACGATCCCGCCATATCCCGATCGCGATTCATCCTCGATCTGGATGTGAACCTTGTCGAATCCCATTGCGCGATCACGCTCATCGACCTTCAGCGATTTCTGGACAAGCACGAACCTCGATGGCGAGAATTCATTATCAGCGAAGCCGATGACGACCGCCGAGCCATCGGTATCGACTGCAATGTGGTGCGCGTTGAATTGATATTTCGCTGCAGTATTGATCATTGGGTGACTCAAATTTCCTATCTCACCATATCCATTCATCGCCTTGCGCTCACCAATAAAATCACGACTCATCGCCTGAGCCGACCTTATTGCCTCCAAGTCCGAGTCCTGTCGCTCAAGCTCTTTCTGCATCAATGGATGCCTCACTATCTTCGCCTCAAGCTCAGGATCACCCGGCTCGATCCCATCCATTTCTTGAACAAACAGATCCACGGAATCGGTCGCGTACGTAGCCGCCTGCACGATCATGTCGATGTCGTTCTCCAGGACGTAATCCAGGAGACCGCAAACAGCGAAACATGCATCCTGGGCCGCAGTCACGTATATGGACGTTAAGTCATCCGAGCTTGGCGCAGCCAATTCGCACGCACCGCTCGCGTCGACAATTTCCGCAGCCTGCTGCGCATTGCCGTAAACATGCGCCCACACACAATCAAGCGCCTTTCGTACTGCGGCGAAGTCGCCCCATCCAGAATCCCTCTGAAACAATATGTAATTGGGCAGCAGCCTCTCGCAGCAAAGAGCGCCAAAGACGAGCCTTCTGCCGCTATCCAGCGCTACAAGTTGCTCACGAATGTATGTGGTTCGGGGCCTGCCGATTGCCATTTTGATCTCATGCCATGAAATGAAGATGCGTGCGTTCCGCAGGCATCTTCATTCGATCGAATTCAAACCGTGGCCGCGCTGATGGTGATGAGCCTGACAGATTGATTGTCTTCTGCGTACTCAAGATGCAGCCTCTGCCCATCAACGATAAAGGCATCCCATGCTGGACGAGGACCGAGCAGAAGAACCGGACCGCCATCCCCGCACTGCGCCGGATTGCCAAGGCGAGCTCTTGCCTCCTCGCGAGACATCGCAAAGACGATGCCTGCAGGCAGCTCACCCTGAAATTCGGAATAGCCCTCATGCCCGGAAGCGTGCAAATGGACTGCAGAGATCGTCTCGCCATCCGGCAGAACCATCGAAATTCCGAGCAATGGAAGTTGCAGATAGCTCTCGTCTCCGATCTTCTCAACGTCCAGCATCGCAACATCTCGAAAGATGCCCATGCCGTGGACATCATTGATATTTTGCCCAACAAGCGACTGGATTGGCGCTTTCATCAATATAATTCTGTTTTTCTATTTGGCACGAGCAGACAATACTTCAGCCCATTCACCATTCGCCTTGCTTATGGCTTCCGACAACGGCCATCCGGGTGCTTCCTCGATGATGTGAACCAACGCCCATGCCAGACCATGGCAGTCATCTGGACCCAACAGTCCAACCAATGTCTGGGCTTCTTGATCAGTGACAGGCCGTTGAATCATCGATAGCAAATTCTGAAACTTCTCAAGAAAATCGGGATCAGCCTCATCGACGCTCGGAAGTCCGCCTAGATTTGCCAAACTCTCTATTGAAGCTTGCATTGCGTGAAAAATTAAAACTTCCGGATGATCGTCGTTTTAAATCCAACGGCCGATAGCGACCGCTGACCCATTCGTATTTTGCATCATTGAATTCGAAAGTCGGCGATCTATTGTCGCTGAAAACCTTCAATTTCCGACAATACCATCCGCAGATCACTCAGATCTTTCGACGAATACTGCATCTCGTTGCAGCGAATCAACAACCTCCTTGCAGCATCCACGAATGAATCCCTGAAAGCCACCACGGACTCCTGACACGCAGCCACGATATTTCGGTCAAACGATTCGTTGATCGCACTGAAGTGAAGTTCTGCGCTATCAGGAAGTCTTATCACGCTCACCGAAAAAGATCCTTCCATGAAATCGATATCTTCATCGCAGGATTGGCCTGTCAGGATCCGAAGCAATGCTGCCCCCCACCAGCCCATAAGGACAACGGGGAAATCGATCCAATTCCGTTCTGGGAAATCAATGCCGTCGAAACTCATCCAAATGCCGCCGATCATTGGCCCTACCTTGCCCACAGCAAGATTCTTCAGGTCTATTTCAATGGATACGCTCACGAGTCATTTTCCCAGCATGGACTTGATCTTCGGAAATGCAGACTCGCTTGTTCCGCACACCCACGATGAAGTCATGGCAGATCGAAGCTCTTATGGAAGACACGATCCCTCACTTGACCCATCACTTCGCGCAATTGTTGCTTCAAAAAGCAAACCCAGGCGTCGGCTGAGCTTTGCAGCAACAGCCCATCGATCTCATGAGAATTGCATACAACTCGCGCCGCACTGATCAATGGTATCCCCGCAAATCGTGGTCCAAGCCTCGCATCATCCTTCGATGCATAAATCAAGGTGCTTCCCGATTCTCATTCCATATCTCTTGATTTCGAAACGCCTCCATCTGTCGCACAGGATCAATCGACAACATCGAACCCGATGCTCTCTCCATCCGGCAGACCCTTGATCCGGCATGCGATTTCCCCGCGGTATCTCATTCCTGAAACGGCCTCGACCGCATGCAGATTTTCAATGGAATAGCTTCCGCCGGCCACGAAGGGGATCTTCGGAAGCAACCTTTTCCCGACGGGAATGGGACCATGCGCGACCTGCCACGCATGACCCAAGGGGTATCCCGTCAGGAATTCATGGTCGGACAAGATGAGCCCGGCCCATTCGTCCATGCTGTCGGCCAGATGATTCATCTCTCCCGTTTCAGGATCGAAGGAATGAATCGAACCATCGGAAATGCAGAACTGCCCACCGAATATATCTTCGGCGAAGAACAGGCGATCGTCCGCCAGCCCTTCATAAGCATCAATCCATAGCTCGGCGAAATTCCATTCATCGATCGAAATTTCTGGAGCCAACGCGCTTGCAGGAAAAAAATGGAGGGCGGATTCAAATGCATAGAATCCATTATTTCTTCCTAAAATCTCTTGAATCTCGTTCGATTTTGAGCCAGCCATACGGCGAATTTTTTCGCCCAAAATTGCACCGGGCATACCAATCGGCCCAGAGGCGATCGACAGAAGATTTTGGATATTTTTCATTCTCAATCTACAACCTCTATTCGTACTCGTGCTCCATTCGGCAGGCCTCGACACTGAGCGCCGATACATGCGCCAGCACCACGATTGTCACTTGGCTTGATGTGCCTCACCGAAGCCCCGCGCCCTCCCTCCTGGAACATAGCAGGAGGATACTCATCGCGATCATAACCGCGCCTCGTTTGCACTCCTCTCAACGACTCTCTCCTGTTGGCTGCTGAATTCGCTCTATCAATCGTTAGCTTCCTCGGCTTACCGGATGCAACAGCATCTTCGATGTGCTTCGCCGATTCTGGATACTTCTTCCTGCTGATACTAACTCTTGGACCACACGAAGGAGGATTCTTTTTGACTGCTGCAATCTGCGGTCTTGTTCCTTGCGCAAGTCTCGCGATCTTTATCCGAGCGTTTCTTATCGCAGTCCTTGCACCCAGCCGCGCAACCAAACGAGGCAATACATACCGGACTCCGATCTCAAAGATCACTCTTTGTACATACAGCCCTTCCGGATCGCCGTACACCAGCGGCGAGCCATCGGCATAGCCGTAGGTGCTCATGCCGCCGGCCAGACCGATCGGGTCGGACTCGACGTAGCGGCCGGTGGTCGGATCGTAGTCGCGGAAGTAGTTGTAATGGAAGCCGGTGACGCTGTCGAACTGCTGGCCCGGCAGGCGCAGGTCGAGGTTGAAGACGAGGCCGTCGCCGTCGGGATCTTCCTCGGGATGATCGCGGCCGAAGGCTTCGCCCAGCGGGTCCCAGCGCCAGACCGCGACGTTGCGCTGCGGGTCGATCACCGCGCGCGGGCTGCCCAGCGCATCGGCTTCGATGTAGTGCAGCGTCTGGCCAGGGTTGCTGCCGGTCAGCAGGCCCACCGGGAGATCATCCAGCCAGATCGCCAATTGCACCGGCTGGCCGCTGCCGTTGAAGTCGCCCAGCCAGCGGCCGTCGCTGTCGTACAGCGTGTAGGTATCGACGCCGTAGATGGTGCGACGCACGCGCTCGCCCAGGGCGTTGTAGGCATAGGTCGCCAGTACGGTATCGATCGGCGGGTCGGTGCCGTTGACGATCGGCGCACCGGTCCAGACCGCGCTGAGGCGGTTGGCATCGTTGTAGCCGAACCGGCGACGCGGGCCGCCCGGAGCGTTGGGGTCGCCCTGTTGCGTGAGGTTGCCGGCATCGTCGTATGCGCGGGGCTCGCCGCCCACATCCAGCAGGCGATGGCTGTCGCTGGCGTAGCCGTAGTTCGCGGTCTGGAATGCGTAGGTCGGCGCACCGCCGCCGGGACCGCCGCCGGCGTCGGTCATCACCCATTGGCCCGCCGTCAGACGGTTGCCGGTGCGGTCGTAGCCGTACCGCTCCAGCACGACGGCGTTGGCGTCCTTCGCCTCGGTCAGACGATCCTGGCCGTCGTAGCCGTAGGTTTGAACCGTTGCGTCGGGCGAGCGGCCGCTGCGCAACTGCGCGAGGTTGCCGACCGCATCGAAGCCATAGCCCAGCGCGATGCCGGGGCCCGCGCCGTTCTCCGGGCCGTCCTCCACCGCCAGCGGCCGGCCGTTCCGGTCGAGCGTGCGGCGCAGTTCGAGATCGTTGCCGAACACCCAGCGCGCGACCGGGCCGAAGGGATGGTAGGTCGCGTTCTTCAACAGCACCTGCCGCGCGCCGCCGGTGGTCACCCCGATCTCGGCGACGCGGCCCTGCGCATCGTAGCGATAGTCCACCTCGGTACTGCCGGGGTAGATCATCTTCTGCAACCGGCCATCCGCCTGATACACCCAGCGCAGGGTGAAGGTGCGGTTGCCGGTGCGCTGCACCTTGCGGACGAGATCGCCGAAGCGGTTGTAGCAGAACACGGTGCTGCCGCTGGCGTCGGCGATTCGGCCCAGGCGCCCGGCGGCGTACTGTTCGCCGGCCGCGCAGTCGCCCATGGCGGTGTCGTAGGCGAACGGCTCATCCGGAACCGCCGCGGCGTAGTCCACCATTTTCAGGCGATTCAATGCGTCGTAGCGGAACTGCGTGGACTTGCCGTTCGCATCGATCTGGCCGGTGGTGTTGCCGGCGGCATCGTGGGTGTAGCCCGTCAGACCCGTGTCCGGACTGTCGAGTTCGACCAGTTCGCCGAAACCGTTGTAGCGGTAGTCGGTGTGCAACCCCTTCGGGTCGGTGATGCGGGTGATGTTGTCCAGCGCATCGTAGCGATACAGCGTCTCGGCCGATTCGGCGGTGCTGGTCGCGTTGCGCAGATTGCGGACGAGACGACCGAGCGGGTCGTAGTCGCGATCGTCGCGGCGCGTGAGCGGATCGGTGGCGGTCTTGAGCCGCCCCTCCGCGTCGTAGCCGAACACGGTGCTGCGGTTGTCGGCATCGACGACCGATTGCAGGCGTCCCAGCGTGTCGAAGGTGCGCGAGACGGTCTGCAACAGCGCGCCACCGGCATCGCGGATGTCTTCGCGCTCGTGCTCGCCGGCCGCGTTCAGCGTGTAGACCATCCGATGACCGTCGCGATCGGTGATCGACGTGAGCCGCTGGATGTCGTCGTAACCGAAGGTGACGAACACGCCGTCCGGCTGGACGACGCGATGCACCAGTCCGTCGGCGGTGTACTCGATCCGCTCGATGCGATCGTCGGTCTCGCCGGCATCGTTGGTGCCGCGCATCTTGCGCGCGACCAGCCACCCGCGCGGGTCGTATTCGAAATCGGTGACGATGCCGGCGACATCGCGGATGGATCGGATCCGGCCGGCGCCGTCGTAGGCCAGCAGTTCCGTGATCTGGCCCTTGGCGTCGACGATCCGCCACAGATCGCCCTTGCGCCAGAGGCAGGTCGCGGGCGCCGTCGCGCAACCGGACGCATCGGCATCGCGATATTCGTAGCGGGTGACATCGGCGACATCGAGAGCGTTGTCGCGGGCGCCATCGACGCTCAGTACCAGTCCGACAAGGGGACAGACCCCCACGGCGACATCGGCCGCTTCGCAATAGGCGATCGTCGTGGTGCGGGTCGCACCGGTCGTCGGATCGACTTCGGTCGTCGTGAGCGGCTGACCCCGGCCGTTGTAGGTCCACGTCGTCTGCGCCTTGAGCGCACCGGCGGCATCGCGTGTCCGCTGTTCGGTGACGCGATGGGTCGCCGGATCGCGGACGGTCTCCGTGCGCCGCTGTTGCGGCGTGCCCACCGCTTCGATCACCGCGGACAGATAGGCATCGGTGGCGTGGTACTCGTAGTCCGTATGCTCGCCGAGCCGGTTCGTCTGGCGCTGCAGTCGACCCTGCGCATCGAAGACCTGCGCGTCGCTTGCGGTCTGACCGGCGGTCTTCACGTCGGTGATGCGTCGATACAGACCGGGCGCGATCGTGTAGATCCGCTGCTCGCCGGTGGCGGCCGCCACCGTGGCCTGCGTCTCGCTGTCGTAAACGACGGTGGTGACGTTGTTCGGCGTGCCGAAGGCCCGGCTCTCGATCACGCGGCCGCGGTCGTCGTAACGGAACGAGGCGAATCGACGGCCGGTCTCGGCGGTGATGCCGGTCAGGTGATGGCGCTGGCTGGGATCGCCGATCAGCCCGGATTCGGCGTAGTGATACCGCTTGATGCGGCCGTTGCCGTAGTCGGCGGAAATCAGATTGCGGTCGGCATCGTAACCGTAGGCGACGGATGCGCCATCCGGCAGTACGGCGCGCGTCATCAGCTTGGCGGCGTTGTACTCGAATCGCAGCACGCGCCCCTGTCCATCGGTCGCGGTGGCGAGCAGGCCGTTGCGATAGCCCAAGACCACGTCGAGACGCGGATCGTCGGGGTGACGGATCGCCGTCAGGATCCTGTTGACGTCGAATTCCCGGATTTCGCCGTCCGGCGAACGCAGGCGCCAGCGGACCGCACCGGACGCGATGTATTCGAGCACGTGATCGGTCGAATTGACGCCACGCAGACGATCGGTCGCGAACGGCGCATAGCCTTCGTACGCGCCGGTCTCGTCCACGATCGCGGCGACACTGCTGCCGTTGGTGCCGGTCAGACGATCGCTGAAGGTATGGGTCCAGCCTTCCGCGAACCCGATGTTGTTCCGGAACTGGCGCAGCGAATGGTAGTAACGCGTGAAGGTGTGGCCTGCGAACTCGAAGTCCGGTTCGGCCCTGACCTTCTCGCCCGTGGCCGGATAGACGGGGTAGTCGCTGGCCTCGCAGCTCGCGCACTGCTGTATCGGACCGCTGATGCGGACGGACCCGCGGTTGTATGCGCAGAGGATCGGGAGCGTGAGATCGCCGATGCCATCGTTGGGCACGATGTCGCTCAACCGGTCGTACCGCGACGGACAGGTGAAGGAAGCTTCCTGCCGGATCATGAAATGGAACGCGCCGGCGCTGCCGCTTTCGCAGCTGAACTGGGTCATGTAGCGGCGATGGCCGTAATTCACGACCCCGTGCGTGGCCTGCGAAATGTTCTGCATGCCATCCACCGCCTTGTAGGGGGAGACACGCAGATCGGTCGCCAGACTCGCACCGCCGAAGGTGCAGGTCGGAT
Organism: Lysobacter sp.; assembly: GCA_011526085.1. Classification (GTDB taxonomy): domain Bacteria; phylum Pseudomonadota; class Gammaproteobacteria; order Xanthomonadales; family Xanthomonadaceae; genus Lysobacter_I; species Lysobacter_I hankyongensis. Next base: position 16,320 of record WYBC01000022.1, read on the forward strand.
AGAGCGCGCGATATTTGTCGACGGCCCTGGCGACCAGATCGCCCTCGTCGGCGCACAGATAGGGCCGATTCGGATCGCTGCCTGGGGCGCAGCCATGACCACCGGAAATGAGGTTGCCATCGGTGCCGACCGCATCGACGGTGAATCCGCCCGTGTACAGGGTGCCCGGCTGATCCTTCACGCGATACACGTACTCGGCGCGCTCCTGGGCCGGAATGACGTTCGTCTCCGCCTGTTCCAGCAGGGTCGCGACCGGGGCATGCACGGAATCCGCACGCATCGCCTGTTCGGCCTTGTCGAGCGTATTCGCGCACTGCTGCGTCGCGCCCTGATAGCAGAACTGCGGCTCGGGCCCGGTCGCGACCTGGGCCACCGCCGCTGCAGCGATCAGCAAACCCATGAACGAGAGCGCGCGCATCGGTCGATTGCGCCACCCTCTCCCCAGCAGATCGATCGCCCTGCTTTTCATCGCATCGCTCTTCATGGTGTCTTCACCGTGTTTTGACTCGTCCACTGAACGCTCTCCTCGACAGAGGTCGATACATCGATCCGGGTACGCCTACGGAATGATCAGCAGTACAACCACATGATCACGAACATCCAGAACTTCGCGACATTCTCGATCCAATCCAGCAGCGACCAACGCTTTCGCCTTCGCATGCTGCGTCAGGCTACCGGGCGGGCATGCATGGAGGCGCGCAAATGCGGCGCACGAACCGCTCGCGCACAGTCTGCGCCGGCAGAATCGCAGCGCCTGAGACCGCGTGTATTCGACAGACGCACGTGAACCGCGCGTCCACAGCGACCCGGCTGCATGATCGGCGCGATCCGCTCTGCCGTTCGGCCCTTGCACCGGGCCCTGCGCCACAAGCGGCGACCTGTCCTGAAAATGGAATGAGAACACATGTTCCGTTGCTTTCCCCGCTGCCTTTCCGATCATGGGGCGTTCCAGCCGCCCGTCCCTTCGGGCGCCATGCACTCCACCGTCATGGATGCCCCATGGACGGAAACCTACCAACTTTCCTTTTATGTTGCAACAATATGAAACATGTTGTTGATACCCGCCGTGGCGACGGGCCATCAGAGGCAGAGCCAAGCGGAGCGAGGGGGGAATGAGGACAGGGTTAATTTTTGGCGGAAACAAGCACCGCAGTGGGCTTCATGCCCACCGCAAGGAAGCATCAATGCCGGGAAAACGGCTTCACATCGCACACTGGATGCCGGACTGCGTGAGGGGATGGCATCGTCTCTCGGAGCGTGAGGCCTGAGCCCAACCTGCTGAATCCGGAACGGCTGGCGATTAGACTATGCGGGCCAGCGGGCGTCGCCGCCGCCATCGCGTCGCGGCATTCCTCACTGGAGTCCATGCATGTCGTCTTCCCTGTCGCCCGCCGGGCGTCTGTTCGCCATCGCGGCCTTCGCCGAAGGCCTGACCTGGGCCGGGCTGCTGGTCGGGATGCTGTTGAAGTACGGCACGCAGACCACCGACCTCGGGGTGTGGGTGTTCGGGCGCCTGCACGGCGCGGCGTTCCTGTTCTACGTGATCGTGACGCTGTTGTCGGCCATGCGTCTGCGCTGGCCCTGGTGGGCATGGACCCTGGCCCTGCTGGCGGCCGTGCCGCCGCTGGTGACGGTGCCGCTGGAAATGTGGTTCCGGCGGATCGGTTTGCTGGGGTACGGAACCTGACCGTAGCGCAGACCGAAGAGATTGAAGTCGAACTCACGACGATGTTCGTCCAGGGCGACGGGCCGGGCAACGCCGGACTCGACACGATCGCGGTCATCCTGCCGATTTTCCGTGAGCCCTGCGTGTCTGCATTGCGAGCGCATCGGCTTGACAATGGCGTCTCCCGAAAGGAGGATCGGGGGCCGGTCCGCAACGGACCGGACGACGATACAGGTCAACCGTAGGGAGACGACGATGAGCGATATACAGGACACGAAGCGGGAGTTCCGCCTGAGCGATCTCGATGCGCAGTTGCAGGCGCTGCTTCCGGACAAGGAAGCGTTCCTGCGCGCGTTCTATTACTGCTGCGAGTGCGTAGGCAATCCGGACTGCCCGAGCCAGAGTTGAGCCGGCGAACGGCGCGAAAACAGTGCTCCGGGGCCGGATGAACGCCGGCCCCGGGACATCCCGATGAATGGATCGCGAAGCCCCGCGCGCATGAACGCCTTCGCATTCTCGCCGCAGGCCGAAGCCGTCATCGCGCGGATCGATGCCGAACTGGCGACGCTCGATGTCGACGCGAACGAAACGCACCCGCCGGAACGGGATCACGCGTTCGCCAACGCCTTCCACATCGCGGACGCCAATCTGCGGCACTTTCTTCCCGATCTGGACGGCGCCGGTTGCCGTCGTCTGATCCGCGAAATCCTGTTCCACCAGCGCATGAGCACGCTGGACCAGAACGATTTCGACCTGCTGCGCGTCACCGGCGTCGACAGCCGCTGCGGCGACCTGCCGTGGTCGAACGGCACGCCGCGCATCTTCTGCACCTATCACCTCGGTTCCTACAAGTTCCTGTTCCATGCGCTCGCCGCGCGCGGCGTCGACTGCATGCTGTTCGTCTCCGGACGCACGCTGATGAAACAGGGAGAGTCGTTCCTGCAGGCCGCGCAGCGCGCGCGGGAGACCCGCGGCTGGACCGGAAGGCTCGAGATCGTCGATGCGGAGAACCGCAACAGCGTATTGGTCGGCATGCGGGCGCTGCGGCGCGGCAAGGCGCTGGTGCTGTACGCCGACGGCAACGCCGGCACCGGCGAAGGCGACGAGCGCTTGCGCCCGGTGTCATTCTTCGGCCGCACGCTCGCGGTGCGTTCCGGAATCGCCTATCTCTCGCATGCCGGAGGCGCGCCGGTGGTGCCGACGACCTGCCGACGTCGCGCCGACGGCAGTCTGGACCTGGTGTTCCACGAGGCGATCGCGCCCGATGGCTGCGAGCGCACGGCCTATATCGATGCGACCCTGCAGACGATCCACGACCGGCTCGCGTCGATCCTGCGCACCTCGCCGGGGCAATGGGAGGGCTGGCTGTACGCGCATCGCGCGCTTGCCTGCACGGCGTTCGACGGCGGCGCAGGCGCGCCGCTCGCGATGGCCGAGGCGATGCAGCGCGCGCTCGACCGGGAACGATACGCACTGCTGCGCTTTCCCGGATTGCGGTTGTTGCTCGACAAGCGCGCCTTCACCTGCACGGTGATCGAAGCTGCCGGATGACGGCAGCCTTGCCGCCGCCGGTGACGGTGCCGCTGGAAATGCGGTTCCGGCGCATCGACTTGCCGGGACACCGCAAGCAGCAGGTCGCCCGGGCAAGGCCGAAGACCGCACCCGGCGTTCTCGAACGTGAAGATGTCCGTTTGCACCCCGAGCGCGCATGCGCTCCAATCAGCGATGGGCGATGCACGCAGGCCACTCTGGAATCGATGAAAACGTGGGTCTACTTTCTGCTGTGCGAGAACGACGCGCTGTACACGGGTACGGCGATCGACCCCCTGAGCAGGTTCAGGGCCCACTGCGCGGGGCGCGGGGCGCGGTTCACGAAAATGCGAAAGCCCATCCGGTTGCTCGGCGCATTCGTCTTCGAGAGCCGCGGCGAGGCGCTGTCGAACGAGTATCGGTTCAAGCGCCTGCCCGTTCTCGAAAAGCGCCGGCTCGCAGCGTTGGCCTCCGAGGACCCTGCCTGGCTCGCTTATCTCATGCAACACGAAACGGGATGAGCAGGAGAACCGGGAGCCGCGCCGACTGTTTGACGACGCGAAAGATGTGCTCCCGGCTTATGGTCCCGCCAGACGCACAGCGCGGACCCCAATCAGGCGCAACCACCGATCACGGGATCGATCAGACGACCCACCGCCATGCGTACCAGATCACCATCACGTTGAAGATGAAGCTGACGCCGATGAGGAAATTGTCGTAGGCGCCCTTGTAGGGCAGGCTGATGATGTTGAAGGGGATCACGATGCCGGCCACGATGATGTTCGTCCAGCGGGCGGCGGGATACGGCAGTATCAGACTCAGCACGATCATGAAGATGGGGACCAGCATGATCGCCGCGACGATCAACCAGATTTTCTCGGTGCCCGGCGTTTTTTCGTTGAGCATGCCCGGCGTGACGTGGCCCGCCAGAATCCGCAGCACGTCGCCCCAGAGATAGGTCAGCATCGTCGCGACCCACAGCCCCGAAAGCACAATCCTTGTCTCCAGCATCGTTCGCCTCCCTCCCCGAAGCCCGCGAGTTTACACCAGAGCCGAACGGGGCCGGATGCGTCGGGGGATGGCAAGGCGCTCGACGCCTCGGTCGATACGCCTTGCGGCGGCGGCGTCATTTGCCGGTTTCGTATGCGGCATGTTCGAGCATGCGCCACTGTTCGTCCGCCTTGCGGATATGGCCGGGGCGGTCCTCGTTCCAGGTCTTCTGCACCGGCAGGCTGTAATTCAGATAGAGCCTGCCGTCGACGATCGCGAAGGCCTGCGGGTCGGTCGAGACCTTGTAGCCCCGCGAGGTGCCGTAGGCGCAGAAACCGCCGTAGCGCGGGGCGTAACGCTCGGGATCGGCCGCGAACAGGGTGCGATTGGCCTCGCTGGCGAAGCGCCAGGTGGCGCCGTTCCAGGTCAGGGTGATGTCGGCCCGGCCGGGAACGGGTTTTGCCTGGGTGTGGTACGCGACCGGGTCGTAACCCCGGATGGCGCCGTCGGCGGTGACGAAGACCTCGTCGGCGGCGTTGGCCGACCGGAATCCGGCCACGACGGCGAGCGATGCCAGCGCGAGCAGCAGCGGCAGGGAAAAGCGGCGAAGCATGGGACACCTCCTGTTCGAACGATGGTCTCCACAAGAGGCGCGCAGCGCGCGAAGCGTTGCGCGTGCCCCGGATCGCGATGCGCCCGGGCGGCCTTTGCCGGAATGAAGTCCGGGAGATCGAAGACCGGGACACATGCTTTCGGACGAACGGTGCGACGGCCGCGCCCGACCGCCCCGCCTTTCCAGCCACGGCGCGATCGCACACACTGCATCTCCGCGTCCACGACATGCATCCCCCCATGGCGATCACGCTCGATCATCTGCGCCGGCATGCGGTGGCGCGCACCCTGTTCAGGCCGACGACGCTCGCGCGGGCGATCGATCGGCTCGGGTTCGTGCAGGCCGATCCGATCCGCGCACCGGCGCGTGCGCAGGACCTGACCCTGCGCCACCGCGTCGCCGGTTATCGCGCCGGCGATCTGGAACGCCGGTATCCGAAGCTGCCGATTGAGGAGGACTATTTCGTCAACTACGGCTTCCTGCCGCGCGCGCATCATGCGTTGATGCATCCGCGCACGCCGCGTGCGGCGTGGACGCCGGCGCGCTGGAAGCAGGCGCGTGCGGTGCTGGACTTCATCGCCGAGCGCGGCACGGCGCATCCGCGCGAGGTCGACGCGCATTTCGCGCACGGCAAGGTCGCCAACTGGTTCGGCGGTTCATCGAACGCGAGCACGCAGCTGCTCGACGCCATGCACTATCGCGGGATGTTGCGCGTGGCGCGTCGCGAGGGCGGCACGCGGGTGTACGCGCCTCGCGTCGGCGATGCCGCGCCAGTCGACGTCGATGTTGACGCCGACACCGTGCACGCACGCATGGATGCGCTGGTCGACCTCATCGTGGACAAGTACGCGCCCCTGCCCGCACCGAGCCTGGCGCAGCTCGTCCGTTTCCTCGGCGGCGGCGTGCCGCAGTGGGAAACGCAGCGCGCGGCGGCATTGACGCGCGCGAAACGGCGACTCGGCCAGGCGCGCGTGGACGGCATCGACTGGTATTGGCCGATCGGCGAGAACCCCGCCGCGGCACGCTGGAAGCCCGACGACGCGGTGCGCCTGCTCACGCCGTTCGACCCGGTGGTCTGGGACCGCCGGCGCTTCGAGACCCTGTGGGGCTGGACCTACCGCTTCGAGGCCTATACGCCCGCGCCGAAACGCAAGCTCGGCTACTACGCGCTGCCATTGCTGTGGCACGACCGCGTGATCGGCTGGGGCAACCTGAGCGTGCGCGAAGGCGAACTCGCGAGCGATTTCGGTTACATCGACGGCCGCGCGCCGCGAGACGCGGCGTTCCGCGCCGGACTGGACGCGGAACTGTCGCGGATGCGGCGCTTTCTCGCGCTGGAGGATTGAATCGCGCACCGGGTCCGATGGCGGCTGTCGCATCCGCCTGTCGGACGATCGCGATCAACCCGACGGCTGTTCGCCGATCCGTGCGGCGGAAGCGGGCGTGAGGCGGCGCCGCAGCCAGGCCTTCAGCCACGTGAGCATGGGCGACGTCGCCGGTGCCTCGGCCGAGGTGGACGCGACGGCGATGGCGAGCAGCGTGCGGTCGATCAGTGCGCGGTCGTACATGGGACGGGTCTCCTGTGGTCGATCGCGTTCAGTGACTGAGGCCGATGCGGTTCGGCGGCTCGTAGGACGTGTGGGCGAACAGGATCTTCGGCCAGGTCCGCAGCGGGTTCGCGCGCAACTCGAGCGCCATGCGCAGCGGCGGAAGCAGCAGGTAACGCACCGGGTTCACGCAGGCGTCGGCGTGCGGATCGAACAGGCCGGTCTCCGGAATGTGCGCGGTGGGTTCGACATAGGTGCCGAACAGCCGATCCCACAGCGTCAACCGCGCGCCGAAGTTGCAGCCGGTGCCGTGCGGTCCTTCGCTCTCGCGGGCGTGATGCATGAAATGCACGCCGACGGTCACGAACAGCAGGCGCAGCGACCTGAGCGCCTTCGACTTCGACTCCAGCTGATACATCGCCGGCGAATGCGAGGGGTCGGTCCAGGTGTCGATCAGCATCAACACCACCAGCGCGATGCCGGCCGAGGCGATGTCGGTGGTGAACAGCTTGGACAGCAGCGGCAACAGCAGCAGCGAGAGCGCGCCGGACGCCTGCAGCAGCTTGAACGGCGGCTCGATCGCCGTGGTGAGCTGGGACAGACTGCGGTTGCGGTGATGATAGATATGGCCGAGATACCAGAAGAAGCGGTTGCCGTGGCACAGCCGGTGCGACCAGTAGAAGCAGAAGTCGCCGATCAGGGCCGCCAGCACCAGCGCCAGCGCGCCGTGCAGATCGATCAGGGTGGGCACGCGCGCGAGCAGGGCATCGTATGCCTGCATGGCCGCGTCGATGGGCAGGTGCAGCAGGGCCAGGCCGCCCAGCGCGATGAAGATCGCATTGACGATGGAAACATTGATCATCGATTCCCAGTCGAACGGTTTGCCGGTGATGCGCTCGTAGAGCGCCATGTCGAGCAGCCCGACCAGGATCACGAAACCGGCGCGCGCGACCGCCAGCCACAGCAGCAGGCGCGCCATCGAGCCGTCCACGTCGGCGAGGCCGAGGTCGGCGACCATGTAGAACACGCGCACCGCGTCCGCGCCGGTCAATGCGCCGATGTCGGAAACGATGTCCTGCGGCCACAGCCACAGCGCGATGCCCGCGAGCGACGCCAGCGCCAGCCACAGCCGCTGCGCGCCGCTGCGGGCGAAGCGGATGTCCGCGTGCCACAGCCGCTGCAGCGCCACGCCGATGCGATGCAGGGCGCGCTGCGCCGGGCCCGGCGCTTGCGATGGAACGGCATCCGGACCTGGACCGCGATTCGCGGTGTCGATGCCTGCGATCTCGATATCGAACTCGTGCATGTCGGCGACTCCTGTCTGATGCCCCGCGTTCTTGTGATGGCGCGAGTGCGTTGTTGCCTCCCGGACGCGACCATACATCGAAAATGTTGCGGCGCAACATCCATCGCGCGAAATCGTGCATGAAAACGACGCCATCGATCCCGACGACGCGCGCATGCGCCGTGACATCGCGCGTCGAGCGATCCGATCGCGCAGAAGCGCACGATGCGATGCGCGCGCATGAAAACGAATACATCGGCAACGGTCGCACGACGCCGGAGCACGCCGGCTATCCTGCGCGGACAGTGACGCCCGGACGATCGCGGTGCGCACAGCGCATTTTCTCCGCCGGCCGCACACGTTCACCCTCCGCATGCGCGACACCGCCCTTCCGCCGCTCTACACCGCGTCCGTGCCGGTCTTCCTGCAGGCGCTGCAGCGCCTGCGCGACTGGCTCGCGCTGGCGGACGCGCACGCGGCGCACGCCGGCATCGCGGCCGATGCGACGATGCGCGCGCGGCCCGCGGCCGACATGTTTCCGTTCGGGGTGCAGGCGCAGATCGTGGTCAATTTCACCCTGCGCGCGGCCTTCCCGCTGGCCGGACAGGCGCGACCCGACTACGGCGATTTTCCGGACGATCCCGAAGGCCTGCGCGCGCGCATCGCGCGCGCGGTCGCGCTGCTGCGCACGCTGGATCCGCAGGCGTTCGCCGGCGCCGAGGACCGTCGGGTGAGCGACCGCGCCGGCGAGGCGGACGTGAACCTGCCGGGAGATCTCTTCCTCCGCGACTACGCCCTGCCCAATCTGTATTTCCATCTCACCGCCGCCTACATCGCCCTGCGCGGCGCCGGTGTGCCCCTGGGCAAGGCCGATTTCGATGGTCTGCACGCGTATCCGCCGATACCGGGGCGCATCGCCGCCGCTCAGGGTCCCATTCAGGGCCCCACTCAGGGTAACCAGGCGTAGCTGATCTTCAGGAACAGATTGCGGCTGCGGTCGGTCAGCCCATCGGTGCGTTCGTCGGAGAAGCCGCCGTGCGCGTAGCCCGCGTACAGACCGGTGCGCGGGTCGATCCGATACGAATAGATCAGCTGCGCACCGATCTCGCGCGTCCGCGATTGCACCGGGTCGACGTAGCGCGCGCGATCGCGGCGCACATCGATGCCCTGCATCGACAGCCGCAGGCGCTGCCGCGTGTCGAACTGCCAGCTCAGGCGCAGGTCCAGCACCTGGGCGTCGAACGCCACGCCGCCGTCGCGGCGCAGCCGCTGTCGCAGATGATTCAGACTCAGGTTCACGCCGCGTCCCGCATCCAGCACCAGCGCGGGCTGCCATTCCTGCACCTGTCCGGTGCGCGCGGCGACCAGATCCAGCTGCTCGCCCGCACGCAGCGTCAGCGCGAGTTTCAGGCCCGTGCGTGCGGTGAGCGCGGCCGAGGCGACGCCCCAACGCTCATCGAACAGGCGGCCGCCCCAGGCGCGGGTGCGCGTGAGCGCGGACAGCGCATAGGTCGCCTGCAGCGGACCTGAGACGCTCAGCCCGGCTTCGGCCTGACGTTCGAGCAGGCCGCCATCCTCGCCGTGCGACATGCGCCAGTCGCTGCTGAGCACGATCTTGTTGAACGCGGCGTCCGGCGCGCCGTACCAGCTCCGGCTTCCGCCCAATGCGGTGCGGCGGAAGCCGACCTGTCCGATGAAGCCGAGGTCCGCGGCGAAACCGCTGCCGATCCGGGTGTGGTTGAGGCGCGCGGTCCAGCGGCTGTCGCTGTAGCGATATTCCGCCACGCCGGCATCGCCGGCCACGCGCGTGTCGCCGGCGCGCAGGCCCGCGGGATAGCGCGATTCGCTGCGCAACCACTGCGCATCGACCGTGTGCACGCCCCGCAGCCAGCGCAGATCCGCGCCGACCAGCGCATTGCGGTAATCCTCGCCCTGTCGATACGTGCCGATGGCCCCGAAGCTCGCGCGCCCTGCGATGTCGTAGCGATAGCGGCCGATCAGGGCGTCGTTGGGCGTTTCCAGCACGCGCAGCGCCGAGCCGAGCACACCCGGCAGCAGCAGCGTGGTCACCGCATCGCGCGCCACCACCGCGCTGTAGGCGTGTCGACCGCTGCGCCCCGTCGCACGCAGGCCGACATCGGGATCGGCGATCTGCCGGGTGTAGATCGCGTTCAACGGCATGTTGAAGTAGTCCGAGCCCTCCAGAAAGAACGGTCGCTTTTCCGGAAAGAACAGCGCGAAGTTGGAGGTCGGATCCAGGCGCGCGCTGTCCGATTCCACCTGCGAGAAGTCAGGATTCAGCGTGCCGCCGAGGGCGAGACTGGGGCTGGGCGTCCAGGCCACGTCCAGCCCGGGCTCCACCTGCATGCCGTCGATCTCCCGCCACGCACCCGGCTCCCGCCGCTGCGCGTAGCCGAGGGTCAGGGTCGGCACGATCTCCAGATCGCGGCCGCCGCGGATCCCGCGCGGCGCTTCGAGTTTGCCCATGGTGCAGAGGTTGCAGGCCGCGCCGCGCGGGCGCGGTGCGTCGAAATAGACGTAGAGGTAATCGCGCGGGCGGATCCGCATCAGCCGCATGCCCCAGCGACGCGGCACGTGTCCATCCGGAAAGCGCAGGGTCGAGAACGGAATCCGCATCTCGGTCTCGAAGCCGTTGCCGGTGATCCGGCCGGCGCTGCTCCACAGGCCGTCCCAGGACGCATCGCCGACATTCCGGGTTTCGTCGAACAGGCCGTCGGCCTGCACGCCGAGCGGATTGACGAACATCTCGTAGGCGCGGCGCTGGTCGTCGAAGGTGTCGATCTGGATGCCGACGAAATCGTCCTCGTACAGCGCGTCGCGGTCGCGCAGGAAGGCGCGGATCGCTGCGGGATCCGGATCCTCCGCGCGAAAGGCCAGATACAGCGCGTCGACGGTGTGGAACAGCAGCGCGGTGGTGCGCACGCCGGCGGCGCTGTTGTCGCCCGGGTTGTTCTCGTACGCCAGTTCGACCCGGGTGGCGGTGGCCCAGGCGGCCTCGTCGAGACGGCCATCCACGATCACGGCAGGGTCGCGCGCCGCCGCGGCATCGCCACCGAGATCGGCGATCTCCAATGCCGGCCCCGCCTGCGCCACGGTCGCGGCGCAGGCCAGCCACACGCAGGCGAACCATGTCAGCAACGAGGATGCGCGAAACGAACGCGCGCGGCGGCCGCGCACGCGCGTGCCGGGTGGTCGCATCGGCGATGCGGCGTGCGGGCATGCGCCGGTCGGCACGCCGGCGGGCAGGAGATCCGTGTCCATGCAGCCAGCCTAGCCGCTCGGCGCTGCGCTGTGTCGTCGACGAAATCGTATTCGCAACGATGCATACCCGATCGCGGCAACGCATTCGACCGTTGGTCGGCGCGATGGCGGGTCTGGACACGCCGCTGCGACGGAAGGAAGCGGGATGGTCGCATCGCATGGGCGCCCTCCCCGCGTCGCTGCGTGCGAAGGGCGACGCATGGCTTCAATTCCCTTCCCTTCCGATCGAGAGGATCTCCGTCATGAATACACCACGTATCGCCGCCAGCCTGCTGCTGGCACTCGGCGCACTGCTGCCGCCGCTCGCGACCGCCGACGATGTCGCCGTCCAGACCAACACCGGCGGCATCCCGATTCCGGTGGGGCCGGCCGATGTCGAGTTCATCGCCAAGACCATCGCCACCACCGGTCCGCGCACGCTGCTGATCCACTATGCCGCCGAATGCCAGGTGGTGCGCGGCCACGTCGAGTACGACATCGTGGTGAGCCGCGACTTCCTCACCCTCACCGCACGCCAGGCCGCGCCGACCAACGACACGCTGAGCGCGCTGTGCTCCAACGATGGCGCGTCCGCCGAAAGCAACCTGCGCGCCGCGAGCGTGGGCACGGTGGTCGCCTGCACGGTGGACGCCGCGGCGAATTACACCGTGCGCGTCCGTGGCCATGTCGAAGGCCCCGGGCTGGTGGGCGCCGGCATGGTCGACGATCAATCGCTGGTGATCGAAGAACGCGCGTTCTCGTCGGGCGTCCCGGCCTGCGTCAACGCCCTGATCGGATCGCAGTAGACGGCGATGCGTCCGGCGTGCGCCGAATGCACGCCGGACGATGGATTCTGCACGATCCACACCGCATTCCGCACACGATGAAACGCAACTGACCGCCCCTGCGCGATTTCACTTTCCGTTGATGTTGCGATGCCGATACTCGGCACTCCCCACCGCAGGAGACGCCCATGCGTCGCACGACCCACAACACGACTGCACATGCCACTGTCCGCCGCGCGCTGTTGCGCACCGGCATGTTCGCTTCGCTGGCGTTCGCAGGCGCCGCCGCCGCACAGGATGCCCTCACCGAGGCGCAGGTGAAGGCGATGCTCGAAGCGCAGGGGTACACGCGCATCAACGACGTGAAATTCAAGGACGGCACGTGGAAGGCCGACGCGCGCAGCGCCGACGGCAATCGCGTCGACCTGCGCGTCGATGCCGCCACCGGCAAGGTCTATCCGGACACCCAGGTCTCGAACCTGAGCAAGGCCGACGTGGAGGCGAAGCTCGCCGCGGCCGGCTATGTCGACGTGCACGATCTGGATTTCCGCAACGGCGTGTGGACCGCGGAAGCCGAGAACGACAGCGGCAAGGACTTCGAACTGCGCATCGATGCCGCGACCGGCAACATCATCGGCAAGCGCAAGGATTGAGGTCGCGCGGAAGCGCGGCTTTCCCGCCTTCATCCGCCCTAAGGGCGGATGAAGGATGGTATTGACGGACGATCCCCGGAAACGGCGAACGCTCTAGGGCAGATACGTCACCGACGGATCGAAGCGGGTGTTGTCGCAATAATTGTTCGCGCCGGGCGCGACGATGAAGAACAGGCCGTCGCCGGCGGCGACGGGTCGCGTGGTGTTGATGCTTTTGCCGACCGTATCCGCCACACCGATCTGCGCGTTGAAAAGCGAAGACCCGTTGTGCATCACCGCGACCGCGACGCCATCGCCGCAGGCGGGCGTGCCGTCGCCCAGCAGCAGCGGGTTGGCGGAACGCGCGGTGCCTTCGATGCGCACGGTGCCGGCGCGCGGCGCGATCCATTTCAGCACCGGCATTTCGCTGATGCCGGGATGCATCGCATCGCTGTAGATGTGGTTGTAGGCCTGGGTGCCGGCCCAGTAGGACGACTGCGGAAGCATATCGAACAGACCGCTGCCGTCGCCGCGCTGATAGACCCAATACGGTCCCTGCGTCAGCGTGAAGTCGACGGATTGCCGGAAGGTGTCGACGGAAGCGCCGAGATTCACCTGCCAGCGATACAGCGCGAAATTGCGCACGCCCGCACCGCCGCCGTACTGCGCCTCGATGATCGGATCCTTCATGCAATACAGGTAGAAACGCTGGCCGACCACGGCATTCCCCTGCCCCGCGCTGTCGGCGATGCTGCAGTACTGATAGCCGCCCGTGTGGCGCAGGGTGGCGCCGGCTTCGTCGGCGACGACGAAGGCGGGCGATGGCGACCAGGTCACGGCATCGGTGGATTCGTAGATCTTCACCGACGAGTTGATCCACTGGCCGGCGTTGCCGGGATCCCAGGACAGGAAGGTCAGCGGCAGGTAGTACTTGCCGGTATGGGTGCTGTAGGCCGCCTGGGTATGGGTGATGCCCCAGAGGCCGTTGCCGCCGGCGTTGCCGCCGAGGCCGAAGCTGACGAACGATCCACCGCCCGGGGTCTCGAAACCATCGCCGCCGGGCGCGGAAAACTTGCGCCACAGATTGTCGCCGACGCTGTCGGCACGCGCCGCGGCGACGACGCTGTCGATCGGTGCGCGCGCGGTCGCGATCAGCTCGCCGGTCTTCTGGCCACTGCCGTCGATCAGCGCGTCGGTGTAGTAGACGTACAGATAACCGTCCTTGACCACGTACGGCGTGCCCTGCACGTTGTGCTTCGCGGGGTCGCCATGGGCGATGAGGATGCGGCCCAGGTAGGTCCAGCTCTGGCCGGCGTCGGTCGAACGCGCCAGCCCGATACGGGTCTTGCCTTCGGGATTCTCGGGCGTACCGCCGGTCCAGCCCGCGCGCTCCTCGTGCACGAAGGCGAGCAGTTCGTCGCCGTTGCCAGTCGGCACCTGATACACGCTGGTGATCCAGAGACTCACCACATCGCTCGGCAGCACGCGCGTGAACAGATGGCCGGGGTGGGTGCCGGCGGCGCAGAACATGCCGTTGGTCTTGTAGCAGGTCGGGCGCGTCCACAGCGTGGTCGCGTACGGCGCGTCGAGACCGCCCTGATGCAGCGAATGGCTGATGCCGCCGGGTGGCGTGTCGCGGATCCACTGCGAGGTGATCCAGTAGCGGTCGCCGTTGGCGCGCACGAACGTGGCGACGGGCGCATCCATCTGGGTCCCGGCGAGGCCGGTGCCGGCGGTCATCTGCGCATGATCGGCCACGATCACCGGCGACGAGATCTTCGCGGTGGTGGCGATCTGCGCCTGTGCCGCGCTGCCGCACATCAGCGCGGACAGCGCGAGCAGGCAAGTCAGGGGCTTGTCGAGTCCGGTACGTTTCATTGCAGAAGCTCCCGAGGCATGCGATTCATTTCCCGGCGGCGGCATCGAACGCCGCCAGCGCCTTGCGCGCGTCCGCATCGCCCTTGGCGGCCTGCGCCGCGAGGCGTTCGCGCGGCGTCATCGTGCCGCCACAGCGTCGCGTGGTGTCGGCCTTCTTCTGCAGCAGCAGGGTCAGGGTGCGGGCATCGTTGCGCGCGGCCGCGCCGCAGAGCGCGGTGTCTCCCCACAGCCCGCTCAGCGGCTGATCGATGTCCCTCGCGTAGCGCAGCGCGACCGCCACCGCGTCCGGCCTGCGTTCGCTCACCGCGCAGCCGAGCAGCGCATCGGCGATGTACGCCTCGCTGCCGGGGTTGGGATTGGCGCGGATGATCGTCTCGATGATCGCGGCATCGCGCGCACCGCAGAGCGCCTGACCGGTGACCTGCGTGTCGCGCGAGATTTCGTGCACGCGCTTCGCTTCCTCGGCCCGGACCGCGGGCGCGGCTTCGATCGCCCGCTGCACCTGCACGCGGGTCATCGCGACCTTGCGGCGCGGCGGCTGCCATGTTTCCGGCACGGACGCGATCGCCGCCTGCGCATCGGCGGCGGTGCCGGCGCCGTCGAGCAGCGCATCGGCGTAATCGAAACGCAGCGGCCACAGGTCCGGGAACGCCTGCAGCGTCTGCGCGGCGATGGCGGGATACTCGCCGCCGCGGCCCTGCGCACGCAGGGCGTTGCCCAGATGCCGGGCCGCGAGATCGCGCACCGACGGCGCCGCTTCCGCGGCCGCCAGCGATTCGCGGTACAGGCGTTCGGCCTTCGCGGCATCGCCGCCGACGTAGGCCAGATCGCCTTCGAAGAGCGCCAGCGTCGCCGGATCGGCCTGCAGCCGTCGCGCTTCGCGCAGCATGTGCGCGGCGACGGTATCGTTGCGCTGCAGGAACTTCGAGCGGCCGAGATACAGATGCGCTTCGGCGTTCGCGGGTGCGAGCAGGATTGCTTTTGCGAAGTCGCGGTCGATCTGCTCGTAACCGCTCGCCATGTCTGGGCCGCCCGGCGCGACGCGATCGCGGATCTGCCCGCGATCGTGCGGCGCCGCCATCGCCAGGTGCGGACGCAGGGCCATTTCGATTCGCGCCTTCAGCACGAGCACGTCGGGATTCTTCGGTTCAAGCCGTTCGGCGTTCTGCAGCAGCGTGCGCGCATCGTAGAGCCCCTGCGGATACTCCTGCGCCGGCATCGCCTCGGCTTCGAGCAGGCGACGCGCTTCGGCGAGTTTGTCGCCGGAAGTGCCGGCGCCGAGCGCCGCGGCCTGCGGCGCGATCTGCGCGTTCGCGGCCGTCTGCAGGCGCGCCAGCCAGTCACGCATGCCGGCGCCGTAGGTCGCCTGTCGCGCGCGGTAGAACGCGCGTCCCGGCTCGGATTCGGCGAAGGCGAGGAAGCGCTGCAGCGCGGCGTCATCGATCCCGTCGAGTTGCATCGCGAACCAGTCTTCGGCGGCGCGCTGGCGTGGATCCGGCGGTGGCCGTGTCGCCTGTCCGTCCGGTCCGCGTCGGTTCGGCGTGCGCTTCTGCGGCGGAACTCCACCCGGCGGCGGTGCAGCGGTCGCGGGCTTGCCGGGCGCGGGTTTGCCGAGCGCGGATTTGCCCAGCGCAGTTTCGATGATCGCGTTCGACGCGCGCGATGTGGATTCGGCCGCGGTGGACATTTCGACGAATCCGGTCGCGCGCATCACCCTTCGCAGCAGCGCGACGCGCTGGGCATCGGGCGGCGCGCCGGTCGGTCCGCGCAGACTCGGCGGGCCGAAGATCCGGCCATGGATCCCGCGCATGTCGGCATCCGCGATCCAGGCATCCCAGGCATCGAGCGTGGCGCGACCGCGGCCTTCATGCGCGAACGCGCAGGTGAGCCGTCGCTGGATTTCCGCATCGGCGAACAGCGGATCCAGCGCCGGCCTGAACCGCTCCGGCGCGGCGACATCGAACTTCGAGAGCGTGCGCTCCAGGTCCAGCCGCAGCAGGCGGAAATGCTGGCGGCCGGCCTCGATATCGCCGCTGCGCGTCAGCAGCGGGACGAGCCGCGGATCCACGGAGGCGTCGCCGGCGCGCGCGTCCTCGCAGGTCGGCGGCATCTTCGCGGCGGCGCGGAAACCCGACGCCGATTGCGCGCCACCATCCTCGGCGCAGGCGGCGAGCGCCACCATGCAGAGCAGACCCACGAATCCTCGGCGCATCGTCGTTCTCCGGTTCGGACCGGATCGGTCCGGGTCACAAAGCATGTCCACACCGCATGCACGAACGGCGATGGACCGCATCCGCTTTTGTTGCACGTGCCCTGTTGCACGCGGCGCCCGGACCGACGCCGCGTGGCGTCGGTCCGCTTGCGAGGCGGCGCCGCGCAGACTCACTGCTTGCGATAGAACCGGCTCATGATGCCCTGCATCTGCGGGATGGCGCGATCGCCGCCGTACGCCATGCGCGACAGTCGCTCGGCGACCGGGTTGCCGTCGTTGCACTTCACCACCGGGTTCACCTGCAGCTTCGCCAGCGCGCTGAACGCCTTCACGTCCTTCAGCGCCGCGGCGTAGCACATCGGCGTGTCGCCCATCAGGTCCTGCTGCGGCTGGCTCAGCACCGTGGACTGCGCGCTGGGGGTGACGACGCGGATGATGTCCGCGCGCCGCCAGCGCAGGGCGCAGACGACCATGGCGCTGGCCACCGCCGGCACGTTCTTGCTGGCGTCGCGCACGAACACCGCGATCTTCGCGTCCACGCCGGAACGGCACACGGCCTCGGCGAGGCTGCGCGGATCGGGGTTGAGCGAAATCGCGCGGCGCATCGCGGCCATGCCTTCGCCGATCGGTTCGCCGGTCTTCTTCTCCACCCGCTCCGACGCCTTGCGCACCAGCGCGGCGGACAGCACGCCGTACTTGCGGGCGGGCTGCCAGGCGTCGGGCACCGGCTCGGCCACCGCGATGATCTTGTCGGCCTTGATGTTCGTCGACATCAGATAGTCGGCGTAGTCGAGGCGGATGTTCCAGGCATCGGGATGCTTCGCGAGATACGCGTCGGCGTGGCGCGGATAGTCGGCGATGCGGTTGCCCTTGCGCAGCGCGATCTGCAGATGCGCCATCGTGATGTAGTGCTGGTACGGCTGGCTTTCGGGCTTGGCCAGCACCGCGAGGTAATAACGCGCGGCCTTGCTGTAGTCCGGCGCTTCGAAGAACAGGTCGCCGAGATTCTGATCGAGGCTGGGATGCAGCGGATCGATCTCGCCGGCGCGCTGGTAGGCCTGCATCGCTTCGGCATCGCGGCCCTGCAGATAACGCAGGCGGCCCAGCCACATGTGCG
The DNA here is from genome assembly GCA_011526085.1 of Lysobacter sp. Taxonomy (GTDB): domain Bacteria; phylum Pseudomonadota; class Gammaproteobacteria; order Xanthomonadales; family Xanthomonadaceae; genus Lysobacter_I; species Lysobacter_I hankyongensis. The sequence continues at coordinate 33,836 of WYBC01000022.1, forward strand.
CGTTGGGATCCAGCGGCGCGAGTTCCAGCGCCTTGGCGATGTGCTTGTCGGCCTGCTCGTAGTTCGGCGATTCGATCACCACCCGCAGCTGGTCGGGGCCCAGCGGCATCGTCGTGCTCTTGATCGCGGCTTCCGCCATCAGCAGATGCACCTCGGGATTGCGCGGATCGATCTGCTCCACCTGCTGCAGCCGGGCCATCGCATCCACGGCGGCGGCCGGCGTGGCGATGTTGCGCAGCAGATTGCGGGCATCGGCGATGACCGCGTCCTTGCCGGGATTGCCTGCCGGCAATTCGCCGGGCGCGCTCGCTTCGCGCAGTTGTTCGTAGAGCTTCGTGTACCAGTCGCCGTTGCGGAAATCGTAGGCCGAGGTCAGGGCGACGTAGTAATCGGCGCCGAACGGGCTCTCGACGAAGTTGAGGAAGGCCGCCAGATCGTCTTCGGGAATCTTGATCAGCGCCGGCGTCAGCCAGCGTTCCACCACTTCCTCGATCGACACCACCCGCTTGGTCGCGGGCGCGCCTCCCTGCGGCGAAGCCGGCGCATCGAGCGCGGCGACCAGGTTCGCGGCCTCGCCGGCCGCGACCACGTCCATGTTCGCCTGGATCTGCTGCAGCGCCATCGCGGTGGCGATGTCGCGCAGCAGCGTTTTGCGCTTCGGCGTCATCTCGGCGTTGTCCTCTTCGGACGGCGCCGGCTTGCGGTTCCAGATCGATTGATTGATGGCGCGCATCTCCGGCGAACGCGACCATTCGTCGAGCGCGGCGACCCCGCCGCCGCTGCCTGCCAGCGATGCGAAACCGCAGCCCGCGCGCGCGCGCAGCGTCTCGTCGGAGAAAAACTTGTCGAGCACCGGCTTCAGCCGCTGCACGAGCGTCGGATCGCGCTTGGCGAGCGCGGTTTCGAGGGCCTTGCGGTGATCGTGGAAACGCTGCACCACCGCGGGCAGGTCGCCTGCGCGGTCCTGGGCCGAAGCGACACGGGCGAACGCCTTGGCGGCATCCTCCCCGACGGCCTCGCACTTGGGGGTCGGATACTTGGGCCGCTTGGCCTCGTAGTCGTCCTTGCCGCAACCGGCGACCAGCACGACGGCGATCCCCAGGCACACAATCGCTGAACGCATTTCAACCACTCCGTTCCGTTCGGAAGCGATCAGGATAAGGCCAAACGCGGGGGGATTCGCCACCGATCCCGCGGACCCGCGCGCGAAAACGCGATCACAGGCACGTCCGCGGGCGGCCGAAGCCCCGGATCCCGCGCCAGACCGGGCCGCGGCCGTACTGCGGGCGATCTCGGTAGACTGGCGACTCATGACCGACGCCATCGTTTCCGCCAGCAGATTCCTCAGCCTGATCCTGCGCCATCGGCCAGAAGCCATCGGCCTGACGCTCGACGACGCCGGCTGGGCCGGGATCGAAGACATCCTGCGCCTCGCCCCACCGGACCTGCGCCTGACGCGCGAGCGCATCGATCGCGCGGTCGCCGAGAACGGCAAACAGCGGTTCGCGATCAGCGAAGACGGCACCCGCATCCGCGCGCGCCAGGGACATTCGATCGAAGTCGACCTGCAATTGCCCGCGGTCGCGCCGCCACCGCGGCTGTATCACGGCACCGCGATCCGCTTCGTCGCATCGATCCGCCGCGACGGTCTGCTCAGGCGCGATCGCCGGCATGTGCATCTGTCCGCGGACGCGGGCACGGCCGCGACCGTGGGCGCGCGCCACGGCAGGCCGACCGTGCTCGTCGTGCGCGCGGACGAAATGGCGGCGGCGGGACACGCGTTCTTCCTCTCGGAAAACGGCGTGTGGCTGACCGATGCCGTGCCGGTCGGGTTCATCGACTTCGACGCGGGCTGACGCGCATCGATGCGTGGACCGCCTATGATGACGGCGCTTCCGGAACCCCATCGCGCATGTCCCGTACCGCTCCACCACCGCTGCCCCGTGCCGCGCCGTCGCCGCCCGCCGTCGTCGCCCCATGGCAATCGCGCAATGCGTGGTATCACCTCGCCGCCGCCATCGCGCATCTGGTCGCCGCCGCGTACACGCAGCGCTGGATGGCCGACCACTGGGCCACGCACTGGGGCGATCAGACCGTCATCGAGGCGGTGCAGGGCCTGTACGACGGCCCCCTGCTCGTCGAATTCGGCCAATGGCTGCTGATGGTGATGCTGCTGGCGTATCTCGTGCTGGGTGCCGTGCAGTTCGTCGTGACCGCCGGCGTGTTCCGCTATGCCACCCGCCGCGGCATGCTGCTGACCTTCGCCTGGTTCAGCATCCTGGCGCCGCCGGTGGGCACGCTCGCCGGTCTGCATGCGCTTCGCCATCTGAAAACGACGAACGCATCGACGAGCGCATCAACGCGCGCGCCGTAGACGCGTCGCGCATCGCACCGGCCATCCGGGCGAAGCGCGGCGCCATCCGAGAATACGTTTGCAGGCGACCGGGCTCGCCTTGTACTCGCTGCGCGGATCATCGACAGTGCAACGCCGGTCGCCCGGCAATGCGTTTTCGCTGTTTTCCCCCGGTTTTTTTGCTGCAACGCACAACCCGCCGGCCGTCGCGATGCCCCGCTGCGATGCGCCCGATGCGATGTGCCATGGAGGTCAGGATGCGTCCGTTTTCCACACGCGGCAGCCACGCGCTGCCGGCGATTCTCGTCTTCTTCCTCACGCTGCTGCTCGCGGCCTGCGATCTGCCGCTGGGCGGCGACGTCGCGACCGACGCCGCCGATGCGGTCTCGATTCCGAAACACGGTTCCTCCGGCAACGGCGGCGCGACCAGCGGCATCTGCGATGCGACGACCGCGAGCACCGTGCTGACGCCGGTGCCGGCGCCGCCACGCGACGGTGCGCCGGTCGACGTGCGCATCCACTACAACCGCGCGGACGGCAACTACGGCGACTGGGGCCTGCACCTGTGGCAGGTGAACGAAGCCGGGCAATACGTCGCCGATTATCCCGGCGTGTCGTGGAATGAGCCGCTGGTGCGATCCGGCATCGACGCCTACGGCGCGTATTTCGACATCCGCGCGGACCGGTTCACGAATCCCGCGGCCGCCGGCTTCGGCTTCATCGTGCATCCGCCGGGCCAGGGCGGCGATCCGGGCATCGATCGCATCGTGAAATTCACCGATGGCGGCGAATTCTGGCTGCGCTCCGGCGACGCCACGGTGTATCGCAGCAATCCGCTCGGCGCGACGCCGGACATCGATACGGTGCGCGTGCACTACAAGCGTTTCGACGGCGCCTACGACCAGTGGGGCCTGCATCTGTGGCCGACCAGCGGCATCGATCCGGCGCGGCTCGCCGGGCTGACCCTGGACCAGTGGGGCAATCCGGTGCCGCTGGCGTCGATGCCGGGCTACGCCGCGGGCGGCAGCGAGATCGTCTTCGATCTGCCGGTGCTCAATCCGCAGGGCGACGCCAATCGCAGCGCGGTGGAATTCATCATCCACGGCATGCCCTCGAACCCGAACGGCGGCGTCAACAACAAGGACGGCTGGAACGACAACATCCGCGTGAGTTATGCGGCGCTGTCGATCAGCAACCGCGTCGGCCAGGTGTGGCTGGTGCAGGGCACGCCGACCGTGTTCACCGCGCCGCCCAACACCCGCCGCGTCTCGACCACCGACGCGCGCGCCGCATGGCTCACCCGCAATCTGCTGAAGTGGCCGCTGGCCGACGACTTCGGCACGTTCAGGCTGTATCACTCGGCGAACGGCCAGATCGTCGCGCCGCGCGGACAGCCGGTGAGCGGCGCCGACGGCGCGCTGACGCTGCAGGTCGGCGGCAGCGTGCCCGCGGACGCGGCCGAGCGCTTCAAATACCTCGATGCCGGTGTGGTGCTGGCGGTGAATCCCGCCGACGAACCGCGGCTGGCCGATCTGGCCAAACATCAGCTGGTGCTGGTGCAGGAAGACGCCGACGGCAAGGTGCTGGGCGCGACCACGCCGCAGCTCGCGGGCCTGCTCGACGATCGCTACGCCGCCGCCGAAGCGGTGGACGACCTCGGCGTCTCGCTGCGCCGCGGCCGTACCGCATTCAAGCTCTGGGCCCCGACCGCACGCAAGGTCACGCTGTGCACCTATGGCGCGCAGGGCGTCGCCCACAGCGAAGACGCGATGACCTTCGACGCGGCCACCGGCATCTGGCGCGCCGACGCGCGCGGCGAACGCCACGGCCGTTACTACAGGTACGCGGTCGAAGTCTTCGTCCGCGGCGTCGGCGTGGTGCGCAATCTCGTCACCGACCCGTATTCGATCGGCCTGAACGCCGACTCGCAGCGCAGCTACATCGCCGACCTCGATTCGCCATGGCTGATGCCGCCGGGCTGGCGCCACGCCCGCTCGCCGGACAACGTCCGCGCGCAGGAAGACATGTCGATCTACGAGCTGCACGTGCGCGATTTCTCGGCCGGCGACGACAGCGTCAGCGCGCGCAACCGCGGCAAGTACCTCGCGTTCACCGAGTGGAACTCGAACGGCATGCGCCATCTGCGCGGCCTCGCCCGCGCCGGCGTCACCGACGTGCACCTGCTGCCGGTGTTCGATTTCGCGAGCACGCCGGAACGCGGCTGCGTCACGCCGGTCATTCCGGTGGCGGCCCCCGATTCCGACGCGCAGCAGGCCGCGGCCGGCGCCGCGCGCGGCAGCGACTGTTTCAACTGGGGCTACGATCCCTGGCACTTCACCGCGCCGGAAGGCAGTTACGCCAGCAACGCCGACGACGGCGCCGCGCGCATCCGCGAATTCCGCGCGATGGTGATGGCGCTGAACGAGGCCGGCCTGCGCGTGGGCATGGACGTGGTCTACAACCACACCAGCGCCTCCGGCCAGGGCGACCGTTCGGTGCTCGATCGCGTGGTGCCCGGCTATTACCACCGCCTCAACGGCGCCGGCGACATCGAACGCTCGACCTGCTGCGAGAACACCGCGACCGAAAACCGGATGATGGCCAAGCTCATGATCGATTCGGTCAAGACCTGGGCCACGCAGTACCGGATCGACTCGTTCCGCTTCGACCTGATGGGCCACCAGCCGCGCGCGGCGATGGAACGACTGCGCGATGAGGTCTCCGCGGCCGCCGGTCGTCCGATCCAGCTGATCGGCGAAGGCTGGAACTTCGGCGAAGTGGCCAACGGCGCGCGCTTCGTGCAGGCCTCGCAGCTGTCGCTCAACGGCAGCGGCATCGGCACCTTCAGCGACCGCGCCCGCGATCATGTCCGCGGCGGCTCCGGTTTCGATGGCGGCAACGCGCTGCGCAGCAACCAGGGCTACATCAACGGCATGCACTACGACGACAACGGCGCCGGCGGCAACAAGAGCCGCAACGACCTGATGTGGTCGGCCGACGTGATCAAGGTCGGCCTCGCCGGCTCGATCCGCGACTACGTGCTGCAGACCCACTGGGACGCCTCGCTGCGCCTCGATCAGATCGATTACGGCGGCCAGCCGGCCGGCTACGTGGTCGATCCGCAGGAAGTGGTGAACTACGTCGAGAACCACGACAACTGGACGCTGTTCGACAACAACGCGTTCAAGCTGCCGGTCGGCACCAGCCGCGAGGACCGCGCGCGGGTGCAGATGCTCGGCGCGGCGATCAACAGCTTCAGCCAGGGCGTGGCCTATTTCCACGCGGGCATCGACACCCTGCGCAGCAAATCGCTGGACCGCAACAGCTACGACAGCGGCGACTGGTTCAACCGTATCGACTGGCGCTACCTCGACAACGGCTATGCCGCCGGCCTGCCGCCGCAGGGCGACAACGGCGACAACTGGCCGGTGATGGCACCGCTGCTGGCGAACGCCGACATCAAGCCGACCGCGACCGAGATCCGCTGGACCCGCGACGCGTTCCGCGACCTGATGAAGATCCGCGCCAGTTCGCGCCTGTTCCGCCTGCGCAGCGCCGACGAGATCAAACAGCGGCTCAGCTTCCGCAACACCGGCAGCGCGCAGGTGGCGACGGTGCTGGCGGGCCATCTCGACGGCCGGGGCTATCCCGGCGCGGGCTTCCGCGAGGTGCTGTACTTCGTGAACGTCGACAAGGTCGCGCAGTCGTTGACCCTGCCGACCGAAGCCGGCAAATCGTACCGCCTGCATCCCGTGCACACCGCCCACGACGCGGCAGACCGTCGCGCCGCGCAGGCGGCCTACGAGCGCGCGAGCGGCCGCTTCACCCTGCCGCCGCGCACGGCCGTGGTGTTCGTGGTGCGCTGAACGCCACGAATCCACGCATGGCAACACATGGAAACGGCGACCGCAGGGTCGCCGTTTCCGTTTCCGTCTCCATTTCCGCTTGCGGATTACCCGCAGCGCGGGTGTGCGAGCCGATCAGGGCGCGAGCGGTGCCGCCGGCGCCACGGCGGTTCCGGACAGCGCGTCGCGCACCTCGGCGTCGCGCCAACCGCGGCCGGTATCGAGGCCGGTCGTCCACCATGTGTGCGCGTCGATGCGCAGCGGTCCGCGCACGCGTTCGTGGAAGCGCACCGGCAGCAGGTAGCCGTCGACTTCGCGATACGCCAGGAACGTGGTGTCGACATGCGCGCCGACCGTGGTCTCGAACCCGTTGAGGCTCATGTGGATGCGGTACAGGCGCGCATCGTCGCGGTCGATCCACAGCACGACCTCGTCTTCGGCGGCCTCGCCGAAGCCGGGCCGCACGGTGCCGCGCAGGCGATGGAAACAGCGGCCCGCGTCCTCCGCGTCGCCCAGCCGGACCCAGCGATCGACGCGATCCAGGAAGAAGCTCGGACCGAAATGGAACATGCGGAACGCGTCGTTGGTCATCGCGGTCGCGCGCAGCTTCGCCGGATCGGTTTCGCGCACGCCGTTGTACGACACCGTCAACCCTTCGCGGCTGCGCACCACATGCTTGATCCCCTGCGGACCGGAATGGCTGATCGCATACAGACCATCGCCCGGGCGGTAGCGCTCCTCGGAGCGGATGCGGAAGCCGCTGTCGCTCACCAGCGGCTGGATGCGCTGGATCAGCGCGAACCAGCGGCCGTCGGTCGACAGATTGATGTCGCCGGGATAGGTGCGCAGGTCGCCGCCGTGGGCGGCCAGGGTGCGCGCGAAGATCGCATCGCCGTCGAGCCCGTCCGCGAACGGGGCGGCCGGCGGCTCGGGCGGAAAGCGGAGGCTGGCGCAGCCTGCCGCCAGCAGGCAGGCCAGCACCGGCAGCAGGAACGCGGAAGCGGGCGACAGGCGCATGATCGGGTTCCGGAGGGATGAGAGTGAACATCGTACGGAGCGGGCACGGGCGTCGGATGCAGCGCCGCCGTGTACAGTGCGGCATCGCCGACCCCGGATCCCGCATGCGCCGTCTGTCCTGTCTGCTCTGGCTGTTCTGGCTGTTCTGGGCCTGCGCCTCGCTCGCCGCAGAACCCGACCGCCGCATCGCGGTCACCATCGACGACCTGCCGTGGCAGCGGATGGCGACGACCTCGCCCGCCGATCTGCGCACACGCCATGCCGCGCTGCTAGCGCAGTTGCGGCAGGCGGGCGTGCCGGTGGTCGGTTTCGTCAACGAGGACAAGCTCGAGGTCGACGGCGTGGCGCAGCCGGAACGCGTCGCGATGCTCGAGGACTGGCTCGACGATGGCCACATGCTCGGCAATCACACCTACGGGCATGTCGATGCGCACGTCGTCGGCATCCCCGCGTTCCAGGACGCGATCCTGCGCGGCGAGCGCGTGCTGCGGCCGATGCTGGCGAAGCGCGGACAGACGCCGCAGTGGTTCCGTCATCCGTACCTGCGCGCGGGCCGCACCGCCGAAGACAAGGCCGCGATCGGCGATTTCCTGGCGAGCCACGGATACCGCATCGCACCGGTGACCGTGGACAACGGCGAGTGGGTCTGGGCCTTCGCCTATGCGCGCGTGCTCGATGGACAGGCCGACACGCCCGAGCGCGCGGCCGTGCTCGAACGCCTGCGCCTGGGCTACGTGCCGTACATGCTCAACAAGATCGACTACTACGAACGGCAATCACAGGCGCTGCTCGGCTACGCGCTGCCGCAGATCCTGCTGTTGCATGCGAACGAACTGAACGCGGTCGCCTACGCGGAGCTGATCGCGGGCATCCGGCGTCGCGGCTATCGTTTCGTCACGCTCGAAGACGCCATGCGCGATCCGGCCTATCTGCGCGAAGACGGCTATCACGGCCGCTACGGTCCAAGCTGGCTGCACCGCTGGGCGATGGCGGAGCAGAAGCCGAAGGACTTCTACGCCGGTGAGCCGGTGGTGCCGCCGTGGGTGCTGGCGCTGGCGGGCGTGGACAGCGAATGAGGGTGGCATCCGCCTGCGGCCGGGCATCGCCCGAACGCATGCGGTCGATCCTGCAGTCCACCCGCCCGGAACCATCGGTATCGCGCAGCGCTACCCACGCGACGGCGCTTGCCGGCCCCACGCGGCGCGGCTTTGCTGGAAGCCCGCAGCCACGCATGGCATCCCGATGGACGGCGCCCCGCGACACGACCGCACTCCGCACGAGAACGATGTCCACAGCCGGCTGAATCCGACCCGGCACGCGCGCATCTTCGCACCACGCCACGCGGACGATCTTTCCGAACTCCTGCAGGCCGCACGTCGGCAACACCGGCGCATCGCCGTCGCCGGCGCGCGCCATGCGATGGGCGGGCAGCAGTTCGCCGAAGGCGGTTGGCTGATCGACACCCGCGCGCTCGACGGCATCCTCGATTTCGATGCGGTCGGCGGACGCGTACGGGTCGCCGCCGGCATCCGCTGGCCGGCGCTGCAGGACTTCCTCGCCGCGCAGCGCGACCGCCACGGCCGCGGCTGGTCGATCCGCCAGAAACAGACCGGCGCCGACGATTTCAGCCTCGGCGGCGCGCTTGCCGCGAACATTCACGGCCGCGGCCTGGACATGGCGCCCTTCGTGGACGACATCGAAGCCTTCACCCTCGTGAAACCCGATGGCACCGTCGTCAGCGTGGACCGCGCGCGCGAACCCGAGCTGTTCGCGCTCGCGGTCGGTGGCTACGGATTGTTCGGCGTGGTCGTCGATCTGACCCTTCGACTCGCGCCGCGACGGATCGTGCGGCGTCGGGTCGACCTGCTGCGCCGCCGCGAACTCGCCGCCGCCTTCGCGCAGGCGCGCGACGACGGTGCGCGGTACGGCGATTTCCAGTTCGCGATCGATCCGGCGGACGACGGTTTCCTCGATCTCGGCGTGTTCGCGCGCTACGAACCACTGGCCGAAGGCGGGCCGCCGGAAACGCCCGCACGACATCTGTCGGTCGAGGATTGGCGCACGCTGCTGTCGCTGGCGCATACCGACAAGCGCGAAGCCTTCCGCCGCTACAGCGCGTTCTATCTGGCCACCGACGGCCAGCGCTACGGCAGCGACGATCACCAGTTCGGTGTCTATCTCGACGGCTACCACGATGCGATCGATGCGACGCTGGGGCACACCGGCTCGGAAATGATCACCGAACTGTACGTGCCGCTCGCCGATCTCGACGCCTTCCTCGGTCTGGTCGCGGACGACAGCCGCCGCCACGGCACCGATCTCGTCTACGGCACCGTGCGCCTGATCCGTCGCGACCGCGAGACCCTTCTGGCCTGGGCGCGCGAGGACTGGGCCTGCATCGTGCTGAATCTGCACGTGCACCATGATGCCGACGGTCGTGCGCGGATGCGCGCGGACCTGCAGCGACTGATCGATCGCGCGCTGCAGTTCGGCGGCAGCTTCTATCTCACCTATCACCGCGAGGCGCGCGCCGACCAGCTGCGCGCGGCCTATCCGCACATCGACCGGTTCCTCGCGGCCAAGGACCGGCACGACCCCGACGGCGTGCTCGACAGCGACTGGCATCGCGCACTGCGCGCGACCCTGTCGGCGACATGATCGCGGGACGCCCCAGCGCGACGGCGTTGATGGTCGCGCTGTCGGTCGTGCGCCGCGGCCGCGCATTCGCGTTGCCCGACGCGTCGCTGCGGATCGCGGCGCATGCGCTCGATGCCGCGGGCGGCGGCTGGCGCCTGCTCGCGCGTCTTGCCCGCCATCGCGTCGGCAGCGCGCTGCTTGATGCGATCGAACGCGTCGCCCTGCCCGGTCTCGCGACGCATCACTGCCGGCGCAAGCAATGGCTGCTGCAACGATTGCGCACGCTCGCGCCGGGCACGCGGCTGCTGTGGCCTGCGGTCGGGTTCGACGGCACCGGTCTCGCGCTGCGCACGGAGGCATCGCATCCGGATCGCCACGATCTGCAGCTGCACGAGCTCGATCATCCCGACAGCCTGCGCCTGCGCGAACGCATCGTCGGCGACACCCCCGGCGTTTCGCGCTCGGCGTTGCGCCTGCCGGACGACGGCGGCGTTCTGCTCGATCTCTGCGCCGCATCGACCGCGCCCTGCGTGATCGTCGTCGAAGGCCTGGCGATGTATCTGCCCGCGCGCCCGCTGCTGCGATTGCTGCGCGCGCTGGCCGCGCTGCCGTCGCCGCCGCGGTTGCTGTGCACCGCCCTGGCACCGACGCACCGGGATGGCACGGGTTTCGCCGCGAAGAACGGCATCGTCCGCCGCTGGCTGTCGCGGCAGCGCGAACCCTTCCTCTGGCGGTGCCCGCAGGCGCGTCTGCATGCTCTCTTGCGACGGCTCGGCTACCGCATCGACGCCGACTGGGACGGCGCCGGTTACGGCGAATACGCGATCGATGCGGTGCCGCGGGCGGCGCGTTTCGTCATGCCTGCGGCGTGACCGCATCGCCCACGCGCACGATGCCGACACCGCGCGCGCCGAGGCGCGGGATCAGATTCATGCCGAAGGTGACGCCGGCCGGCGTGCGCCGGTATTCCTTCAGCAGATGCAGCGGCTGACCATCGTCGCGGCGACGGCCGAGCGCGGGATCGACCGTGGTGAACACGCAGCGCGTACACGGCTTCACCGCATCGAATTCGACCTCGCCGATGCGCACACGCCGCCAGTCGTCTTCCGCATGCGCGGCGACGCCGTCGACGACGAGATTCGGCCGGAAATGCGCCATCGTCACCGGCGCCGCACCTTCCGCCGTCAGCCGCGCGTTGAGTCCATCCAGCGCGGCCTGCGAAATCACCAGCAGCGGATAGCCGTCGGCGAAACTCACCTCGTCGCCGGGCTGCGCATACGCCGGATCGACCGCGCGCCGCGCGTGTTCGTCCATGTACGCCAATCGCACCGGCCGCTGCAGGAAGGCGCTCAGCCAGGCATCGGCCTCCGGTGTCGCGATCGACGCCTCGACGGTGTCCTTCCAGACCGTGATCCGCTGCCGCGGCGCGTCGGCGGCGGGCGCGGCAACATCGATCGCGGGCAGACCCGGCACAGACAGCCGCAGGCCGTCACCCAGCGGTTCGGCGCGGATCAGCACCATTTCCGCGGTCTGCCGCGCGGTGACGAACCGGCCTTCGGCATCGACCACGATCCAGCGCCGGTCGTGACGCGGGCCGCGCGGCTCGATCTCGAGCGCATCGACCGACAGGCCGGCGGCGGATTTCAGCGGATGGCGATACAGGGCGGAGAGGCGCATGGACGTGCGCTCCTGTCGGAAGCGGGTTGAGAGAGCGGACATTGTGCCGCATCCGGACGCCCGTTCGCCGCGTATCCGTCTCATCGCATGAGACGCACGCAGTGAGACAATGCCGCCATGGAGCTGATCCGCAAACTCTCGATCCTGGCCGACGCGGCCAAGTACGACGCCTCCTGCGCTTCCAGCGGCGCCGGCGGACGCAACTCGCTGAAGTCGGGCGGCATCGGCAGTACCGAAGGCATGGGCATCTGCCATTCCTACACCCCCGACGGCCGCTGCGTCTCGCTGCTGAAGGTCCTGCTCACCAATTTCTGCATCTACGACTGCGCCTACTGCGTCAACCGCGTCAGCAGCAACGTGCCGCGGGCGCGCTTCGCCGCCGATGAAGTGGTGCGGCTGACGCTCGATTTCTACAAACGCAACTACATCGAAGGCCTGTTCCTTTCCAGCGGCATCATCCGCAGCGGCGACTACACCATGGAGCAGATGGTGGAGGTCGCGCGCAGCCTGCGCGAGGATCATCGCTTCGCCGGTTACATCCACCTCAAGACCATTCCCGAAGCGTCGCCGGAACTGCTGGCGCTGGCCGGCCGCTACGCCGACCGCCTCAGCATCAATGTCGAACTGCCGACCGAAGCCGGGCTGAAGAAACTGGCGCCGGAAAAAACCCTGCCCGGCATCCGCGCCGCGATGGGCGAAGTGCGCTGGCGCATCGACGAGAATCTCGAAGCCCGCAAGCCCAGGGCCGCACCGAAACGCAGCAAACCGCCGCGCTTCGCGCCCGCCGGGCAGAGCACGCAGATGATCGTCGGCGCCGACGATGCCGACGACCGCAGCATCCTGCGCACCTCGCACGGTCTGTACAACGACTTCCGCATGCGCCGCGTGTACTACTCCGGTTTCAGCCCGATCCAGGACGCGTCGTCGATCCTGCCGGTGAAGGCGCCGCCGCTGCTGCGCGAACATCGGCTGTATCAGGCCGACTGGCTGCTGCGGTTCTACGAATTCGGCGTCGACGAAATCGCGCCCGACACGACGCATGGCGGCAGCGGCATGCTCGATCTCGACATCGACCCGAAGCTCGCTTGGGCGCTGCGCCATCCCGAGCAGTTTCCGGTGAACCTCAACCGCGCCCCGCGCGAACGCCTGCTGCGCGTGCCGGGGCTCGGCACGCGCAACGTCGACCGCATCCTGATCGCGCGCCGCCACGGCGCGCTGCGGATCGCAGACCTCGCCCGCCTGCGCGCGCCGATGCAGAAACTGCTGCCGTTCGTGCAGTTGGCGGATCACCACCCGCGCAAGCGACTCGACGACCCCGCCACGCTGCGCGCGCAGCTGGCGCCGAAGCCGCGGCAGCAGGATCTGTTCGCGGCATGAATCGCGCGCGCGACGACAGCGGTTCGGACGCGATCGCGTGAGCCTGTATCGCGTCCGCATCGACCCGCCGTGGGATCTCGCCGCATGGCGTACGGCGGCGCGCACGGCGCTGCGCGCGGACCTGCGGCCCGAAGACATCGATTGGGACGGCGACGCGCAGGCCAGCCTGCTCGCGGCGCCCGATCTCGCCACCGCCGAACCGCAGCGTCCCGCACCGCAGGTCCCGTCGGCGCTGTTCGAACTCGCCGATGCCGCGCTGTGCCACAGCGACCCGCAGCGCCATGCGCTGTTGTATCGGATCGCCTGGCGGATCGCGCAGGGCGAAAAGCATCTGCTCGCCCGCCTCACCGACGCCGACGTGCGCCGCGCCTCGGAACTGGCGAAGGCCGTCGGCCGCGACACCCACAAGATGAAGGCCTTCGTGCGCTTCCGCGAAATCCCCGGCCAGACCGACACCTTCATCGCCTGGTTCGAACCCGCGCACCACATCGTCGACCGCGTCGCCCCGTTCTTCGCCCGCCGCTTCGCCGGCATGCGCTGGGCGATCCTCACGCCTTACCGCAGCGTCGCATGGAACGGCAGCGCGCTCGGCTTCGGGCCCGGCGCGCAGCGCGACGACGCCCCGGACGACGACGCCCACGAAGATCTCTGGCGCACCTACTACGCCCACATCTTCAACCCCGCGCGCCTCAACCCGCGGATGATGCGCCAGGAAATGCCGCAGAAATACTGGAAACACCTGCCCGAAGCGCAACTCCTGCCCGACCTCATCCGCACCGCCGGCGAACGCGTCCGCGACATGCAGGACCGCGAAGCGCAGGCACCGCGGCGGAAGATCCGACCGCGCGGAGAGCGTTCCTGAAGCCTGTCTGGAATCTCCACGACCTCGCAATACCACCGGTAGAGCGGCCTTCAGGCCGCTGATTCGACCATCCCGCGACAATGCAGCGGCCTGGCGTTCAACAGTCGAACGACGGGTCAGGCCGCTGTGCCAATGCGCGCTCTGGACTCGGCATGATGTCCGTATCTTCCACGCGCTTCAGCGAACGGCGGCCAATATCGCAACATGCGGACTATCGGGACGATGCCGAATGAAGCCCTGATAGTGGGACTGCCCGCCGCCGATCGCGATGCTCACACGCATGGCACCGCTTATCGGAAGCGACCAAACTTACGGCGTTTCAAGGCGTTGCGAGATTGACACGCATCTTCTAGCAGTGGCAGCGTATGCGTCACAGCCCGGGTTGAGGTCTATTAGTAGTTAGTCTGCTTTACTACCTTTAAGGAGTTCGTTATGCCAAGGCATGCAATCACACTCGCTCGCAATGACAATAGAGACACTTCACCGAAAACAATCGGAACTGATGCGGCAACTGCTCTATCCACCATTCGAGGCATAGATGACATCAACATTGAGTCTGAGTCTGAGTCTGATGAAAAGGTAGAGCTCTCCTATACTTGGACAGGTACGGATAAGTTCTGGGAGACGGATGAGTATCTTTCTCGCTACGGGTTTCATCGAGTCTGGTAATTCATGCTCAAACTCAACCATGCGCAGCCTAACAATTCGTTCAAGCCGACCCCACATCGTGGCGTCGGTCACGTGCCCGCGCTACGCTAGCACGTGTCCGCTACGCTGCTACGGCGCGACTTAACTCAGGCGTTTGGCGCGCAGCCGACAGGACGATAGAACGAAGGATGAGAAAGCAGAACTCGATAAGCTACGAAACTTCTCGGACCTTCTTCGACGCGACATCAGAAGCCGAGGCTGGAGGGTCTTTCTTCATCGTTCGTGGCGGTCCCGAGCCGATCAGGATTGATGTTCCTACTTCGGTTATGCACCGACTGTTCCGCCTCGGCCAGGCGTACGGCCTTAGGCAGCTTCGCTATCTCGAGTCAGATGCAAAGTTCTTGGTCGGTCAGGTCGAGATTCCCGAGTTTGTGCAAGACCTCAAGAAGTTGCTCTCGCTGATCAATGATGAGGTTCTGCATGACGTGATCAAGCCGCTCGTCTCCGCAATCGAAGCACATCCGGGTTCTAGTCGAAAGCACGTCATCGTCTCGTCGGGTCGCTACTTTGAGAAGCACGCCTAACTATTCACTCAAATGGACCAATCAACCGCTCCGCGATTGATGAGGCCGCTTAGTTCAATCGTTAGAACTCATGAGAGAAGTACTCAGAAAACTGAAAGATGGAGAATATTGGATCTACGGTCCGTCCGCTCATGAATTTGAGAATGTGATCGAATTTATTCAGAGGCTCTCTGACTATGCCGATGAATGCATTGACAGAATGACATCAAATGAAGATGTTGATCCTGAACTCACCGAGGCACACGAGGAGGTTTCGTCCGACCTGAGATACTACAACCATATTGAAAAAGGACTTCTATGGTCGTTTGCGCTATGGAGGCTTCAAGGCATGCTTGAGGCTACAATTGTTGATCATTACTTATTAAACCGCCCCACCAAGCCCCTCGTAGGGTTGCGCTCAAAAATTAGTGCACTATTGGCCGATGGATACACCATCAGCAAAAAGCACGATGCAGATTTGCATGCTTGGGCTAACCTCAGAAATCTGCTATCACACATGCCTCCCGAGCATTACAGAACAGTTGCAATTGATCGTTATGACATTGATGAGTATGTCGCCTTATTGAAGGCCGTTTGCGCCATCTGGA
Source organism: Lysobacter sp. (assembly GCA_011526085.1). Lineage (GTDB taxonomy): Bacteria > Pseudomonadota > Gammaproteobacteria > Xanthomonadales > Xanthomonadaceae > Lysobacter_I > Lysobacter_I hankyongensis. The sequence goes on from WYBC01000022.1 coordinate 49,423, forward strand.
GCGTTGAGCGCAAAACCATCCACAATGAATCCTAACAATTAGTTCAAGCCCACCCCGCATCGGGTCGACTTAACTCAGGCGTTAGGCCTCAGAACGAGGAATTATTCAGTTCAATGCAATTTGACATAGCCATTTCTTTTGCTGGCGAAGATCGCCAAACTGCGCAGCGACTTGCAGAAGCCTTTACAAGCAGAGGGCTGGTGGTTTTCTACGACGATGATCGGCAAGCCGACCTGCTTGGAGAAAATTTAACTGAGTATTTGAGTGACATATATAGAAACAGATCGAGATACTGCGTTGTCTTGGTTTCAACGCATTACGTGAAGAAACGTTGGACACGGCACGAATGGCGTGCGGCGCAAGCAAGAGCTTTCCAGCATTTTGATAGCGCCTATATCCTTCCAGTCCGCCTTGACGGATCCGAATTGCCGGGCCTTTTGCCGACCACCGGGTTTATGAACCTTGATGTAAGCGATGAAGAATCATTTCAAAATGCTATCAAAGTAATTTCAGATAAAGTTAACCAAACCGCTGAGCTAAGGAAAATAATTACCTTAGCCAGGGCCGCCTACACCCGCGGAGACCTCGAACTTGTCTGTGACCTGCTAAAAAATCAGAAAATTTCGGAAGAGATTGAAGCAGATCACGATGCGTTACGACTCCTTGCGGACACGGAGTTGATGCGCGGAAGGCATGAGCAAGCGTTACCTTACTATAAAGTTATAGTCAAAGCATTTCCTTCAGATGCAGACGCATGGTTCCAAGCAGGCGTTTGCCTCGTCCGATCCGGACTGCTAGAGGACTCAATTGAAATGTTTCAAAGGACAATTTCTTTGGCTCCCGGCCACACAACTGCACAAGCCGAGTTAGAACGTATTTCTAAGCAACGCCGCCTTGAGTCAATTCCTTTTTTTGGAAGTATCTACCGCCGCATGAGCTCTTATTCACGCCGAAGTCTGCGGTGAGCCAACTAATGCTCCTGCGCTACGCTAGCAAGCTTCCACCGCCCTATTGTTGATGCGCTTTCACTCAGCGCCTTTGGCCGCCTCATGAGACTGTCGTTATCCAATTCAACCAACCTTGCAGGCCGGAGCTCCTCATGCGCTATGTACTCGGCGTCCTCGGAATTCTGCTGCTGCAGGTCGGCTTCTCTTTTGCAGTCATCTCGGCTACCTCTGGCGGCGGATCGTTCGTCGGTCTGGGCGCCATGCTGCTGGCCATTCTGGGGATCCCGCTGACCGCGCTGATCAACGCTCTCCTCCTTCACTCCCAGCGTAAGAACGGTACATCGCACTTCCTTCTGCGGCTGGCCCTCGTCTCGCTGGCCCTGCCCGCCGCACAATTGACCCTCATGATTCTCGTCTCTGTCTTTCGGCTCTAAGCCGTATCTCTACCGTGTCCGTACGATCCAACCCTGCGTTCCGACTGACCTTCGCCAGCCGCGATTCGACTTGACTCATGCACCGGGTGTCAGATGAAGACCATCTTCGCTCTACTCTCAATTCTGCTCAGTGGATCGGCTTTTGCAGCCAAGCCATACGACATGCGAGGCGTTTTGCTTCTGCAGCCCGACTTCATCCTGAGCGAGCGCGTCGAAGTCGCCGATCTGTCCACCTACATCAAGTCGGTCACTGCTGCTGCGGATACAACCTTGGCCGGCATCGACAAACCTGTTCCGTCGGCTGGCTTCATCGTCATTGCAGTTCGCCCTGACGGCCGATCCAAGGTTTGGCTGGATTTCTCGCCCGCACTGCCACCTACCATTGCCGCACGGCTACGCGCCTCGTTGGAGCGAGTCGCACCTTTCCGAGCCGATGGCGGCATCGTTGTCTTCGCTCTCAACTCCACGCTGTGGGGCGCCGAAGCTAGCTCACGTCCAATGCCGTCTCCTTTCGAATGGAACAACGCCATGAAGTCTTTGGACGGCCCCATGGAGATCGAAGCGCTTGTTGAGCGGGTGTGGCCGAAGGACGGCCCCTGACTTTTCGCACAAACCGATGCAAGCACCGTGCGTCGGCCACGAGCCTGCGCTACCCTGCCACGCATCCGCCGCCCCGCTCTGGTGCGGCTCAGCTGGGGCATCAGGCTGCCGGGAAAAGTCCATGGCATACATGACGATTGAGGTTCCTGGCTGCGTCATCGGCGACATCCAGTCCGCTCTCATCAGGTCAGGCTTCGGACATCTGGACAGCGCCGAGTTTGCAGAGCACATCATCAGCAGCGTCTCTGTCAGCTTCAAGAGCAGTCACTTGGACAAGGCCGGTGTCGATCCTGCCTTTCTCGTTCAGGAGCTGCGTGCTGTCGGGCTTCTCGTCCGTTGGACGGGCGAGCCGGCGATCTGACAATGCATTCAAACCAAACCGGCTCCGCGGCTTGGCTCAATTCAGGCATCAGTCCTCACATGAAGCTGCTGGTTCTTTCGACAAGTCTGTTGCTGTTGGCGGCTTGCGGCCCTCGGGGTCCCGCCCCGTCTGGGACAACGGCATCGATGTCGCCGGCACCCGATGTCGGCGACATCGGGGCTTACCACCATTGCTCGGCAACGCCTCGACGCGCACTGTCCGAGCGCGAGAGATGCGAAGTGGCGGCCTTTCGCTCGCGCTGCACCGCCCTCGATGACTGCCATGTCAGCTGCATCAGCAGCCCTTCGGGGTCATTCGCAGGCGGTCGCTGCGCTCACGTTTGCAGCAGGGGACCGCATCGGGGCGCTCCACCGCCGGACGCACTCTCGGCCTGCGCCAGTCTCGCAGGGCGCTCGGGCGTGGACGCAGAGTGAGGTCCGACCATTCGTTCGAGTCGAACCCGCATCGTGGCGTCGGCCGCTTTTTTTGCGCTACGCTGGCACGCGCCGCCGCCCCGCCATCGAGCCCTTCGATTCCGGCATCCGGCGCTTGTCCGCCACGACCGTCAAGGGAGAGAAGCATGGGTCACTTCAGCGTGTGGCACTGGGTCATCGTGTTGTTCCTTGCAGGCATCCCCGTCGCAGTGGTCGGCCTGATCGTTTGGCTGGTGGTCCGCGCTTCGAATCGCCCGGTCGCGCCGGCATCGCCCCTTCCGGCATCCAATCGCCCATCGGTCGAATCCCGGCTGCAGGAACTCAATACGCTCAAGGACAAGGCGTTGATCACGGACGCCGAGTACGAGCAGCAGCGCGCATCGATTCTTCGCGGGGTCTAGGCGCGCGCCCTACCGTCAGCGGATCCCGCCTCGCGGCATCGAACGCACGCCTGCACCACGCCAGCCTGCGTTCGCCAGCCGATTTCGAGGCCGCCTGGAAAGTTCAATGGATCACTCGAACCCGTACACCCCGCCCGCTTCCCGTGTCGCATCGAGACAACGGGGCCTGGCAGGTTCCACTCGCATCCTGCTGATGTGTCTGATCAGCGCACAGCTCGCCGTCGCGCTGCTCTCTTTGCCTGGCGGATTGCAAATGGTCCAGCACGGAGACATCTCACCTCTCGCATTGCTCGGAGCCGTACTGGCCACGGGCGTGCTTGTCCTGGGCGGTGCGCTCGTCGTGGCTCGGCGGCGTCCTGTAACGCTTTTGTTCATCGCGGCTGCGCTGGGCGTGCTGACCGCCCTGCAGTGGCATCCACCCTTCGTATTCACATGCATTGCGATCGGCTCGCTTTCGGCGATCATTGCGCTCCTTGCCGGCCGACCCGCGCGAACAGTGCCCTGATCATTCATCGAAACCGGAGTTGTTTCACGGCCCACTTTGCCCGGACGGAAAGCATCATCATGGCGCTACGGGATTCCAGACTGTTTCGCGCTGTCGCGTACACGTTGTTCGGCCTGTCATTGGCCAGCTTCGTGTTCGCCGTCGTCATGCGGGTTTCCAGCGGCCATGGCGCGGATATTTATCATGGTGGCCGCGGCCTGCCCATTCCCAACATCGCGGCGCTGGTCACGATCGTCGCCATCGCTCTGGTGCTGGTTGTCTGGCTGTTTCAACTGGCATGGCGGAAGTGGCGTCGCCTGCGGATTCGCAGGCATGAAACATGAATTCATCCGGCTGGCTCCGGCATGGCATCCGGTCGGCGCAGCGCAAATGCCGACGCCTTTCGCGAAGACGACGCGAACTCGCCGGAGTTGAAGAGTTGAAGACGTGATCGATGATCGTGCCGCCACAGGCCCTGCAAGGTCACCCCGATGGCCTCGGTGAGGCCATGCGATCAGGCCAGATAACCGCCATCCACCGTGAGGCAGGTGCCGGTGACGTAACCCGACGCCGGCGATGCGAGGAACAGCACCGCGGGCGCGATTTCGTCAGGCTGCGCGCTGCGGCCCATCGGGATCAGCTGCGACATCATCGCCATCAGCTTCGGGTTGCCGGTGATCGCGGAGGCGAACTTGGTGTCGGTGAGGCCGGGCAGCACGGCATTGACGCGCACGCCATGCGCCGCGAGCTCCTTCGCGAAGCCTTCGGTCATGTTGACGATGCCGGCCTTGGTCATCGAATACACGCCCTGCCCCCAGGCCGGGCGACGCGCGTTCACCGACGCGATGTTGACGATGCTGCCGCCGCCGTGGTCCTTCATCCGCCGCGCGGCCTGCGCGGTGGCCCAGAAATAGCCGCGCAGATTGACCTCGACGGTCTTCTCGTAGCTGGCGAGATCCATGTCGATCATCGGGCCGTAATACGGATTCGCGGCGGCGTTGTTGACCAGGATCGACGGCGTGCGGCCGTCGGCGTCGAGCGCGGCGAACAGCGCTTCGATCGCCGCGGGATCGCCGACATGCAGGGCGCGGGCTTCGGCGGAACCACCGGCCTCGCGGATGGCCGACGCGACGGTTTCGCAGGCGTCGATCTTGCGCGAGCTGCAGACGACGTGGGCGCCGTGGGCGGCGAGCAGGTGGGCGATGGCTTCGCCGATGCCGCGCGAGGCGCCGCTGACGAGGGCGGTCTTTCCGGTGAGGTCGAACAGCGGATCCGGGGTCGGCATGGTCGGGACATCCTGGGCGAAACGGGTGGGCGATGATGACGGGCGCGGGTATGCTGGCGAGCCTAGCACAGCCCCGCGGATGCCCATGCACACTCCACGTCGACGCGTTCTGATCACCGGTGCCGGCAGCGGCCTCGGCCTCGCGCTCGCGCTGCGCTATGCGCGCGCCGGCGCCCGCGTGGCCTGCGTCGACCTGCTGCCCGAACGCACCGAAGCGGCGCGCGCGGCGCTGGCCGGCGACGGCCATCTCGCGCTGCAGGCCGACGTCGGCGACGACGCGTCGATGCAGGCGCTGCACGATGCGGTGCAGGCGGCCTGGGGCGGCGTCGACGTGCTGGTGAACAACGCCGGCATCGCGTCGGTCGGCGCGATGGTCGAGACCACCATGGACGAATGGCGGAAGATCATCGAGATCGATCTGCTCGGCGTGGTGCGCGGCTGCCGGTTGTTCATCCCCGGCATGCTCGCCGCAGGCCGCGGCCAGGTGTTGAGCACCGCGAGTTTCGCGGGCCTCGCCGGCGCGCCCGGCATGATGAGCTACGGCGTGGCCAAGGCCGCGGTGGTGGCGATGTCGGAACAGTTGCGCGCGGAAATGCACGGCACCGGCGTGCGCGTCGGCGTGATCTGTCCGGCGTTCTTCCGTACCAATCTGCTGGACACCGCCATCGCCAGCGACAAGATCAAGGCGAAGGTCGTGAAGCTGATGGACACCGCGCCCGATACGCTAGACAGCGTCGCCGACAAGGTCTTCGCCGCGGCGGAGCGCGGCGATTTCATGATCATCCCGACCAAGCGCGAACCGTTCCGCTGGTGGTTGAAGCGCTATCTGCCGCGGGTGTATTTCCGGATGCTGCAGAAGCTGGCCAAAAAGCGACGCGACGCGTAGCCGATCGCGTCGCGCCTGATCGAGGCAAGGTCGGCGATCGCGGCCGACCCTGCGAACCGTGGGCTTCAGCCGCCCGGAAAATCGCGTTCCCAACCGCCCGTGCCCCACCACGGCGGCGGTCCCGGAGGCCACGGCCAGGGCTGCGGCGGGAACGGACGCGGCGGCCACGGGATCTGCGGCGGCCAACCGCGCGGCCGCCTCGGCCAACGCGGCAGGCGCGGCGGAAGAAGATCGGGCGGCAGCGGCGTCAGTCCCGCAGGCATGCCGCGGGTGGCGAAAGCGAATGCCGCTTCCAGCGCATGGTCTTCCTTCGAGACCATGTGCTGCTCGACGACCTCGACCGCTTCCAGCGCCTCGGCCAGCAGCCGCCCCAACCCGTCTTCGCTCTTGGCGCTTTTCGCCGCCGCGAGCGTCTCGCGCAGTTCCTTCGCGCAGACGGCCATCGCGCCCTCGGGGATCGTGGCCGAGCCGCGCCGCAGTTCGATGGCCAGGTTGCGCAGGTCCAGCGCGCACACCAGCAGTTGTTTCCGCATTTTCTCGCCCGCGGCCTTGCCGGCGGCCGACGATACCGCGCTCGACGCCAGCGCAAGCGATTCGATCAGATCATCCATCGTGCATTCTCCTCGTGGTGGGAAGCGTCGTCGCACGGTGCGCGCGGCGCGAAGCCCGTCGGCGGGTCGAAACCGTTCCCGGTCTCAGAAAACGCCGGCGATATCGAGATAGAGCCTGGCGATACGCCTGAAATTCTCGCGCTTCAACGCGATGAGACGCGCTTTCTGGCGCTTGCTCATCCGGCCGTCGATCAGATCCAGGAAGGCGCGATGCGAACACCATGCCGCCAGCATCACGCCTGCCTCCGGGAACCCGCAGAGATCGCGCTCGCCGATACCGATCTCGGGATAAACGTCGGCGCTCGCGCTGTTCCCGCAATCCTCGGTGCGCTGCCGGGCATCGATGTCGGCGTAGTGCAATTCGATCACCCGCTTTCTGGACGCCGCGCCGAGGCTGCCGTCGGCCGCCGTGTCGGCGACGATGGCGAGCGCGCTTTTCGCGGATCCCAGCGCGATCTGATGATGCTGATCGCCCTTGAGGGCGAGGATCAGCTGGCGGAACGCCTTGTCCGTCGCATCGCGGTTTTCGGCGACGATCGAACGGATCTCCGCCGCGCTGCGGTGCTCTTTCGCGAGTTCTTCGATCAGTCCGAGAAGATCGCCGACGGCATCGATGCGGTTCTGCGCGATGCCCTGCTGCCGGAATACTTCCAGCAGGAGATTGAGGTCACCCGCCGCCGCGACGAAGTCTTCGCGCGCGCCGAGTTCCGGGTCGGCAGCGGCTTTCGACAATGCCGTGAGATAGCGCGAGATGAACGCGAGCGCGGCGTACTCGGCCGCGAAATCGCTGCGCTTGAGGTCGAAGGCGGGCCGTTGGCCGGGCCGCTCCGGCGTCGCGTCGCAGAGCCGGCGCCCCGGAAGATCGGAACGGAAGAAACTGGGCTGCATCGAATGCGGTTTGCAGTTGGTATCGAACTGATGCAGCGCGATCCACAGCTCGCGGTCGTTCTTGATCAGATCGTCGTAGAACGCCCGGCCCCGGACTTCCGAATCCTTGGCCGACGCGGCGAAGTCCTTCGTTTCCAACCGCAACAGTTTGTCGTGCGCGCAACCGGAGAGGCCGGCGAACGACAGCGCCAATGCAGCGACGAACAGGTTCCGGAACATACGGCCTCCATCTACGCGAAGGATATGGAAGCCGTTATCGCATTCCGGGACACCTGCCTCGGTATCGATCGCGCATCAATCCGGCGCCTGGACCGGCGCATTCATGCCGCATGCGGCATGCATGGCGCGCCTAGCGCCGATCCCGCATCGCCATCACCACGCCGAGGCCGGCGAGCAGGGACACCGCGGCGGTGCCGCCGTAGCTGAGCAGCGGCATCGGCACGCCGACGACGGGCAGCAGACCGGAGATCATGCCGGCGTTGACGATGACGTAGACTGAGAACGCGAGGCCGAGCGCACCGGCGAGCAGGCGCGCGTAGGTGTCGCGGGCTTCGCTGGCGATCCACAGACAGCGGCCGACGACGAACAGGTACAGCGCGAGGGTGATGCTGACGCCGACCCAGCCGAATTCTTCGGACAGCACCGCGAAGATGAAGTCGGTGGTGTGTTCGGGCAGGTAGTCGAGATGCGATTGCGTGCCTTGTCCCCACCCCTGGCCGGTCCAGTTGCCGGAGCCGATCGCGATCTTCGACTGGATGATGTTCCAGCCGGTGCCGAGCGGATCGGATTCGGGATCGAGGAAGGTGCGGATGCGGTCCTTCTGGTACGGACGCAGGAACCAGAACCACGCCACCGGCGCGGCCGCGGCGACGCTGATGCCGCCGGCCGCGAACCAGCGCCACGGCAAACCCGCGAGGAACAGCGCGAACGCGCCGCTGGCCGCGACCAGCATCGCGGTGCCGAAGTCGGGCTGCAGCAGGATCAGCAGGGTCGGCACGGCGATGATGGCGCCGGCGATGAGCACCGTCGTGAAGCGCGGCGGCAGCCGCTCCTGGTGCAGATACCACGCCGCCATCATCGGCAGGCTGAGCTTGAGCAGTTCGGCCGGCTGGAAATAGAACACGCCGAGATTGATCCAGTGATTGCCGTGTTTGCCGTCGCCGATGAACAGCACCGCCACCAGCGGCAGCAGCGAGCCGGCGAAGATGAGCGGGGTGACGCTGCGCAACTGCGTCGGCGACACCCGCGACAGCAGCCAGAGCGCGCCGAGCCCGATCACGTAGCGCGCGCCCTGCGCCATCACCAGGCGCGGGCTTTCGTTGCCGGCGCTGTACAGCACGGCCAGACCGATGCCCATCAGCGCGAGCAGCGCCGCGAGCAGCGGCAGATCCAGCGTGCGCGTGAAGCGCAGGAACAGATCCAGCAGCCAGCGGACGAAGGTCTTCATCGTGCGGGGGCCTGCGTGGTGGCCTGCGTGTTGGCCGGCGGCGCGGCGGCGGCGCTCGTGGTGGTGCTGCTGCTGACGACGTTCGCGAACGGATTGGCGGCGAGCGTCGCGGCCACGGTGCCGGGTTCGGGCTCCGGCATCTTGCCCAGCAGCCAGGCGTCGAAGATCTTGCGCGCGATCGGCGCGGCGGTGCTGGCGCCGTAGCCGCCGCCTTCGACCACCACCGCGAGCGCGATGGTCGGCTTGTCCGCCGGCGCGTAACCGACGAACAGCGCGCGATGGCGCAGATGCATCGGCAGCTTGCGCGGATCGAGGCTGACGGTGCCGCGGCGGCTGATCACCTGCGCGGTGCCGGTCTTGCCGGCGATGGTGTACGGCAGGTTGTAGCTGATCACCCGCGCGGTGCCGCCGGGCCCGTGCACGGTGCGGATCATGCCTTCGCGCACCACCTGCAGATGCGCGGCGCTGTCGCTGATGATGCGCGGCGCGGGCTGCTCCACCATCGTCCACGGTTTGTCGAAATCGTCGCGACGTTCCTTCACCAGATGCGGTCGACGCAGATGGCCGCCATCGGCGAGCGCGGCGGTGCCCTGCGCGAGCTGCAGCGGCGTGGCCTTCCAGAAGCCCTGGCCGATGCTGGAAATCACGGTGTCGCCCGGATACCACGGCCCCTGCTTCTTCGCGTTCTTCGCCTTCCACTCGGGCGAAGGCAGGATGCCGCCGGTTTCGCCGGCGAGATCGATGCCGGTCGGCGCGCCGAAGCCGTAGAGCGCGAGGTATTCGTCGAGCTTGCGGATGCCCATGTCCAGCGACAACCGGTAGTAGTAGGTGTTCACCGAATCGCCGATCGCCTTGCGCGCATCGGTCCAGCCGTGGCCGCCGCCGTGCGAATCGCGATAGCCGCGTTTCTGCCCGGCGATGCGGAATTCGCCGGTGGACAGCACCTTGTCGTCGGGCGTGCGCAGGCCGCTGTCGAGACCGGCCAGGGTCAGCAGCGGCTTCAGCGTCGAACCCGGCGCGACACCGCCGAGCACGTTGCGGTTGAACAGCGGTCGCGCCGGGTCGTCCATCAGCCGCCGGTAATCGGTGTGCGAGATGCCGTTGACGAACAGGTTCGGGTCGTAGGTCGGCAGGCTCACCATCGCCAGCACTTCGCCGCTGCGCGGATCGACCACGACCGCGGAGCCGGTGAGATCGCCGAACGCGATCGTCGCCGCGCGCTGCAGATCGGTGTCGATGCTCAGGCGCAGATCCGCGCCCGGCTTCGCGGGGATGCGGCCGAGACTGCCGATGATCCGGCCTTCGACGTTGGTTTCGATCTGTTCGTAGCCGATTTCGCCGCGCAGGATGTCGTCGTAGGCGCGTTCGATCCCGGACTTGCCGGTGTGGCTGAACGCAGCGGTGCCTTCGCCGAGCTTTTCCAGATCCGCCTTGTCGATGCGGCCGACATAACCGATCACGTGACCGAACAGATCGCCCTGCGGATAACGGCGGGTGAGATACGGGACCAGTTCGACGCCCGGATAACGCCAGCGGTCGACCGCGAAGCGCGCGGCCTCTTCGTCGGTGATCTTCAGGCGCAGCGTCACCGGCAGGAAGCTGCGGGTGGCGCGACGCGTGTCGTTGAAGCGCGCGATGTCTTCGGGCGTGAGCGCGATGATCTTCGACAGCGACGCCACCAGCGCATCGATGTCGCCGGCTTCGGCCGGTACCACGTCGAGACGGTAGGCCGGCACGTTGTCGGCCAGCACGCGGCCCTTGCGATCGTAGATCAGGCCGCGCGCCGGCACTTCGGGCCGCTGTTTGACGCGGTTGGCCTGCGAGCGCTTGGCGTAGTCGACGTGGTCCAGCACCTGCAGCTTGAAGTACCACGCCGCCAGCGCGCCGAGCGCGAGCACCACGCCGAGGAAGCCGAGCGCGGCGCGCGCGCGGAACTGCGCGGTCTCTTCGGCCGAATTGCGGATGTAGCGGCGCTTCACGCGACCTCCGCCGCGCGGATGCGCCGTGGCGCATCGACATCGCGACGCACGGTATCGCCGCCGGCATCGACGGCGACGTGCGGGAGCAGGATCGCGGCGTTCGCCGGCACGGTCGACCTCCTCAGCGCTTCCGGCCCACGCGCAGGCCGTCCAGCAGCACGAACAGCGGCGGCCACAGCGCGGCGCCGATCAGCGGCGTCCACCAGTGCAGCCAGCCCTGGATCTTCTGGCCGAGCACGAAATGCGCGGCGCTGACGATGATCAGATCGTTGAGCAGCAGGCCGGCGATGGCCAGCGCCTGCTGCGCCATCGGGAAGAACCGCAGCTGCGGCCGGAAGCGCTGCAGGATGAAGGTCATCACCGTCAGCCGCAGCGCCTGTTCGCCGAGCACGCTGCCGAAGGCGATGTCGGCGATCAGGCCGATGACGAAGGCGAGGCCGAGGCCGACGCGTTCGTGGTCTTCCAGCAGCCAGTAGGCGAGCACCAGCGCCAGCCAGTACGGCCGCAGCGGCGCGATCATCGCCGGCAACGGCATCAGGCCGAGCAGCAGCGCGGCGAAGATGCTCGCCGGGAACAGCCAGGGGCGGCGCGCGCGGCTCATCGTGCGGGCTCCCGGGGCGGCTCGGCGGGTTTGGCGGCCGGGTTGACGGCACGTTCGGCGGCACCGGTGGCCGCCGCGGGCGCCAGCGGTGGGGCGGGCGCGGGCGACGACAACGGCGGCGCCGCGCCACGACGCAGCAGCAGCACGTCACGGCCGCGGTCGAGCTGCGCGGCGGGCTGGAGATCGCCCACGAGGAAGGCGCGGCTCTCGTCGCGGCGCAGCTTGACGATGGTGCCGACCGGGAAGCCCGGCGGAAAACGGCCGCCGAGCCCGGAGGTGACGATGCGGTCGCCGACCTTCACGTCGCTGGAGGTCGGGATGTTCGCCAGTTCGATGCGGTCGCCGCGTCCGTAGGCGACCAGGCGGATGCCGTTGCGCGCCACCGCCACCGGTACCGCGTGGTCGGGGTCGGTGAGCAGCAGCACGGTCGCGGTGCTCGAACGCACTTCGGTGACCTGTCCGAGCAGGCCGCCCGCGTCGATCGCCGGTTGACCGATGGTCACGCCCTGGTCGGCGCCGATGTCCAGCGTGAGCCGCTGGCGGGTGGGATCGAGCGCGATGTCGAGCACCGGCGCCAGCTGCACGTCGAGGCCGCCCTGCTCGACCGCGCCGAGCAGGCCGCGCAGCCGCGCGTTCTCGGCCGCGGCCGCCTGCAGCCGCGCGATCCGCGCGCTGCTGATCAGCAGCGCATTGCGCAGGGTCTCGTTCTCTTTCGCGAGCCGCGACCGCGTGGACGCATCGTCGCGGACGGTGTCGCCGAGCTTCGCCGGCAGCCCCGCCAGCCGCCACAGCGGCTGCGCCGCGGTTTCGATGTGCCCGCGGATCGCGGTGAGCCAACCGCCACGGTGATCCATCACCATCAGCGCGATCGCCAGCGCCAGCGCGACCAGCAGTCGCAGAGTCCCGGCGATATCGTCGGAGCGCGATGCGGAAGGGCCGGCGTAGGGAGGCACGTCAGAATACCGAGTCAGAGGCGCGGCGATGGGTTGGTCGAAGCAGTTGATGTGGTCCACGGAGGGACCACCGCAACCGGCCACAGGTCGGTTGCGGCCTCGGGCAAGAACCACGTTTCTTGCCCGAGGCTTCGGAGCGGGCCAGGGATGGCCCGTCTCCGAATACGGTTACTCCGGCGAGAAGAACTCGTTGCCGTGCATGTCGACCAGTTCCAGCGCGCGTCCGCCACCGCGGGCCACGCAGGTCAGCGGATCGTCGGCGATCTGCACGTGCAGGCCGGTTTCCTCGCTGATGAGCTTGTCCAGGTCGCGCAGCAGCGCACCGCCACCGGTGAGCACGATGCCGCGTTCGGCGACGTCGGCGCACAGTTCCGGCGGGGTCTGTTCCAGCGCCAGCTTGACCGCGCTGGTGATGCCGCCCAGCGGCTCGCGCAGCGCATCCAGCACTTCGTTGGAATTGAGCTTGATCACGCGCGGCACGCCTTCGGCGAGATTGCGTCCGGAGACTTCCATCTCCAGCACGCTGGCCTGCGGATAGGCGCAACCGATCTCGAGCTTGATGCGCTCGGCGGTGGCTTCGCCGATCAGGGTGCCGTGGGCGCGGCGCACGTAGTTGATGATGCCTTCGTCGAAGCGGTCGCCGCCGATGCGCACCGACTGCGCGTAGACGATGCCGTTGAGCGCGATCACCGCGATCTCGGTGGTGCCGCCGCCGATGTCGATGACCATCGAACCGCGGGCTTCGGTCACCGGCAGGCCGGCGCCGATCGCGGCGGCCATCGGTTCCTCGATCAGATAGACCTCGCGCGCGCCGGCCTCTTCGGCCGATTCCTTGATCGCGCGACGCTCGACGTTGGTCGAGCCGCAGGGCACGCACACCAGCACGCGCGGGCTGGGCTTGAGGAAGCGCGATTTGTGTACCTTGCGGATGAAGTACTTCAGCATTTCCTCGGTGTAGGTGAAGTCGGCGATCACGCCGTCCTTCATCGGACGCACCGTGGTGATGTGGCCGGGCGTGCGGCCGAGCATCTGCTTGGCTTCGCTGCCGACCGCGGCGACCGAGCGGTTGCCGCCGCCGACGCGATCGTGGCGGACCGCGACCACCGAAGGCTCGTTCAGGACGATGCCCTGGCCGCGGACGAAGATGAGGGTGTTGGCCGTGCCCAGGTCGATGGACAGGTCGTTGGAGAACATGCCGCGGAACTTTTTGAACATCGGGAGGCGTGCCGGTGGGGAAGCGTGCGGAGGGTGCGACGGGCGTCGGGGGATGGGACGGAGGCGAAGCAAGCGGGTGGAAACGGGACGGGGCAGCCGGAGAACCTGACCTGGAAAACGGGCCCGGAATCGGGCGCCGCCGGCGATTTCGGCAGTCGCGTAGGGTAACAAAAAAACCACCTTGTACTGCGGACTTCCGACGCATTCCGGAAGCCACGGCGCAAGTCCGGCGCAACCGCCGTCACAGCGGCCGCGCTGGCCTCGCCCGGGGCCAGCCGCTACCCTATGCGGCCGGATTTTCCGACGACCTCTTCCCCAACCTCATCTTTTCCTTTTCCAGGACGAAAACACAGCGATGGCTGCCCTGATCTGCGGGTCCCTGGCGTACGACACCATCATGGTGTTCCCCGACCAGTTCAAGAACCACATCCTCCCGGACAAGGTCCACATCCTGAACGTCTCGTTCCTGGTGCCGAGGATGCGCCGCGAGTTCGGCGGCTGCGCCGGCAACATCGCCTACAACCTCAAACTGCTGGGCGGCGACCCGATCCCGATGGCCACGGTCGGCGCCGATTTCGGCCCCTACCGCGACTGGTTCGCGGAAATGGCGATCAACCTGGACCACGTGAAGGAAATCCCGGAGCTGTTCACGCCCCAGGCCTTCATCACCACCGACCACGACAACAACCAGATCACCGCCTTCCATCCGGGCGCGATGATGCGGTCGTACGAGAACCACGTGAGGGACGTTCCGGGCGTCACGTTCGGCATCGTCAGCCCCGACGGCCGCGAGGGCATGCTGCAGAATTCGAAGGAATTCGCCGAAACCGGCATCCCGTTCATCTTCGACCCCGGCCAGGCCATGCCGCTGTTCAACGGCGAGGAACTGCGGGCGTTCATCGAGCAGGCTGACTACGTGACCGTGAACGACTACGAGTCCAACCTGCTGCAGGAACGCACCGGCTGGAGCGAGGAGACCATCGCCGGCAAGGTGAAGGCCTACATCGCCACCCAGGGCCCGCGCGGCGCCCGGATCTTCGCCGACGGCAAGACCTACGACATCCCGCCGGCCCATGAGCGCCGGGTGACCGACCCCACCGGCTGCGGCGACGCCTTCCGCGCCGGCCTGATCTTCGGCATCGAGAAACAGTACGACTGGCCGACCATCGGCCGCATCGGCAACCTCATGGGCGCGCTGAAGGTCGAGCATCCCGGCACCCAGAACCAGCGCTTCGACTACGAAGAGTTCGCCGAGCAGTTCCGCCAGCAGTTCGGCTACGCGCTGTAATCCCGGGGGCCGCGTGACCGCGGCCGCCCAGGCTCTTGATGCCGCGCACCCGCGGCCGCCGTGGACGCCTCCTGATGCCATCTGCGCCGCCGGGTTCCGGCGGTTTCCTTTTCCGCTTCCGGAGTCCGTCATGGTCCTCGCCTACTGGTGCATCCTCATCGCCGCCACCCTGCCCTACGTCTGGATCGGCGTCGGCAAATTCGCCGTCCGCGGCTACGACAACCGCGATCCGCGCGGCTGGGTCGCGAAACAGACCCATCCGCGGGTGCACCGCGGCAACGCCGCGCAGCTCAACGCCTTCGAGGCCTTCGCTCCGTTCGCCGCCGGCGTGTTGATGGCACAGGCCGCAGGCGTGGACCCCGGCAGGATCGGGACGCTGGCGGCGACCTTCATCGTCTTCCGCGTACTGCATGGCCTCTTCTACCTCGCGGGCAGGAGCACCCTGCGCTCGCTGGCGTGGTTCGGCGGGATCGGCTGCGTGGTGGCGCTGATGGCGCAGGCGGCGCTGCGGATGGGCTGAACCCGAGCCGGTCGCGTAACGCGACTGCAGGCCGCGAAAAAGAACGGCGCCCCTGGGCGCCGTTTTCGTGTCCGCATGATTTCGGACCCACAAAAAAAGAGCGCGCACATATAGTGCGCGCTCCCGGAGAAGACCATCCTGACGTCACCCGTGCAGGTGCGTTCCCCCCCTTGCAACCTCCGTATTGCAGCCAGCGTCCATACCGGCTGTTGAGAGAATACGCATGCCATTTTTCCTGTGAAGCCCGGGGGTCCCCGAAAAACGGCCAATCCCGGTGAGCGCACTTCAGCAAAATGCGCTATCTGACTGATTCGCATGCTATCAATAGTGGCATGCCACCGAAAGCAGACAATGTTAGGCCAATTTCGGTAACGGGGTGAGGATTGATGGCAATTGGTATATCTTCAACACGCGTGTTCAAAAACCTGCAAAGCTCCCTTTATTCAGTGAATTGAATCACAAAAAACATGAATCCTCAGGATCGAATCCGACTGGCGCGCAGACACGCCGGACTCTCGCAGGCCCGTCTGGCCGAGGCCATCGGCGTGCAACGCAGCGCAGTCAGCCACTGGGAGTCGCCCCAGGGCAAGAACCCGAGCGTCGAACATCTGCGCGCGGTCGCGGTGGTGGCCAGCGTGGCCTTCGAATGGCTGGCGACCGGCCGCGGCAAGATGCAGCTCTCCGAGGACGCGGTGCTGGACTCGGTGTCCGCGGCCGATGCCATCCTGGTCGAAGACCCGCTGGAACTGCGCCTCGTGCAGGCGTTCCGCGAGGCCTCCCCGCGCACCCGCATCGCCCTGGTGGAGATCGTGGAAGAACTGACCGCGAAACGTCTCGGCCGCACGCGTCCGAAACGGTCGCAGCTGGGCGAATGAACCGGCCACCGCCGGCGCGGACGCCTCCGCGTCCGTCTCCGGCACCCGCACGCGACAGGAACTGATCGCCCCGGAGACTGTCGGAGGCTGACCTGCGTATCTACACTGCGGGGCTGGCCGGAACTCCTGCGGACCCGACCTCCGCGGACGACCTGCCTGTCGCCCCTCGCGTTCCGGACCGATTCCCCATGCCCGCAAGTTTCCGTCGCCTGTTCGCCGCCCTGGCGCTGCTGTCGCTGTTCGTCGCGTGGCCCGCGGCCGCGATCGACGAATCCGATCTGCTGCCGGTCGACCAGGCCTATGTGCTCAGCGCCGAAGCGGCCGGCCCGGACGAAGTGCGGATCCGCTGGAAGATCGCCGACGGCTACTACCTCTATCGCCATCGCACCTCGGTGGCGCCGGCATCGGCCTCGGTCCGCGCCGGCGCGCTGCGCTTGCCCAAGGGCGAACCGCACGAGGACGAATTCTTCGGCAAGACCGAAACCTACCGCGGCGAGCTGGTGGCGACGCTGCCGGACATCGTCGGCGCGGGCGACACGCTGTCGCTGAAAATCAAATACCAGGGCTGCGCCGACGCCGGCATCTGCTATCCGCCGCAGACGCGCACGCTCGCGGTGACGATGCCCGGCACGGCGGCAACCTCGACCGGGTCGACCGGTGGATTCAATCCGCTGGCCGGCGGCGGCACCAGCCCGCTGGGCAGCCTCCTCGGCGCAGGCGGAAAGGCGCCGCCGCTGCCCGAAGAGAAGGCCTTCGGCTTCGAGGCCATCGTCGGCGACGGCAACACCCTGCTGCTGCGGTTCACGCCGGCCCCCGGCTATTACCTCTACCGCGACCGCAGCGCATTCCGGCTCGAAGCCGACGGCGTCGCCGCCGGCAAGCCGCGCTGGCCGAAAGGCGAGGTCCATCGCGACGAACACTTCGGCGATGTCATCGTCTACTTCGCCCCGGTGGATCTCACCCTGCCGCTGGTGCGCACGAACGCCGATGCGCAGACGGCGACGCTGCGCGCGACCTTCCAGGGCTGCCAGAACGACGGCATCTGCTATCCGCCGATGACGCGTTCGGTGCGGATCGCGCTGCCGCGCAGCGAGGTGCGCACCGACACCGCCGTCGCCACAGCTTCCGGAGCCGCCGCCACCGGCGATCCCGCCGAGACCGCCGGCGCGACGGCGACCGTCGACGATCCGGCGATCCCGCCAGCGGCCGCCTCGGCACCGGCAGACGGCGACACCGCCGCCGCGGTTACGCCGCCGTCCACCGCGGCATCGCCCGCCGACACGCGCGCCAGCGGCACCCTGTTCTCGGCGCTGCTGCTGGCGCTGCTGGGCGGACTGATCCTCAACCTGATGCCCTGCGTGCTGCCGGTGCTGTCGATCAAGGTGCTGGGCCTGATCGAGAACAACGAGAGCGCGCAGCGCGCGCGTTCGCATGCGCTGTGGTACGCCGCGGGCGTGCTGCTGAGCTTCGTCGCGCTGGGCGCCGCGGTGCTGGCGCTGCGCCACCTCGGACAGGCGCTCGGCTGGGGCTTCCAGTTGCAGAAGCCGGGCGTGGTGTCGTTCCTCGGTCTGGTGATGTTCGCCTTCGGCCTGAGCCTCTCGGGCGTGTGGCACGTGGGCGGGCGCTGGACCGGCGTCGGCCACGGACTGGCCTCCCGCAACGGCGCGGCCGGCGACTTCTTCACCGGCGTCCTCGCGGTGGTGGTGGCCGCGCCCTGCACCGCGCCGTTCATGGCGCCGGCGCTGGGCTGGGCGTTCTCGGCCTCCACGGTGCCGGCGCTGCTGGTGTTCGCGTGCCTGGGTCTGGGCCTGGCGCTGCCGTTCCTGCTGGTCGGTTTCGTGCCCGCGCTGGCGCGGGTGCTGCCAAAGCCGGGCGCGTGGATGGACACGCTCAAACGCATTCTCGCGTTTCCGCTCTATCTCACCGCCGCATGGCTGGTGTGGGTACTGGCGAAACAGCGCGGCGCGGACGCCGTGGGCTGGTGGGCGGTGGCCGCGATCGCGGTCGCCTTCGCGGCCTGGGCGTGGACGCATGCGCGCATGCGCGGCACGCGCTGGGGCATCGTCGCCGCGCTGCTGGCGTTGCTGAGCGTGCCGTGGATGCTGTGGACGATCTCGAACTTGCCCGCCGCCGATGCGGCGCGGGTGCAGTTGCCGACGGCATCGGCTGCGGTGCCGTTCTCGGAACAGCGCCTCGCCGACCTGCGCAAGGCCAACCGCGTCGTGCTGGTGAACATGACCGCCGACTGGTGCGTGACCTGCAAGGCCAACGAAAAGGCGGTGTTCGCCCGCGATGGCTTCAAGGACGCGCTCGCCGCCGCGGACGCGGTGTACATGGTCGGCGACTGGACCGACGTGGATCCGGCGATCACCGCCTATCTGCAGCGCTACAAGGCCGTCGGCGTGCCGCTGTACGTGGTGTATCCGCGCGGCGGCGGCGAAGGCACGGTGCTGCCGACGGTGCTGACGCCGACCCTCGTGCGCGAGGCGCTGGCCGCTGCCGCGCAATGACGGCGGGCCGATGAACACCCGCACCGTCCTCATCGTCGCCCTGCTCGCGGCCGCGCTCGGCGCGATCGCCGGATTGCTGGTGCGCGGCCCGGGACCACTGTGGCGCAGCGCGCTGGGGCAGAAGCTGCTGCAGGGCGCGATCGAGGCGGACGCGACGCCACCGCCGGCCGGCGTCCCCGTGGCCCGCGAAGGCGACCTCCTGACGCCGCTGCGGTTGCGGAATCTCGACGGCCGCACCGCCGCCGTGCCCGGCGCCTGGCCGGGACGGCCGCTGCTGATCAACGTCTGGGCCAGCTGGTGCGGGCCCTGCGTCGAGGAAATGCCGGAACTGCAGCGCTTCGCCGCCGCGCAGGGCACGGACGGCGTGCAGGTGATCGGCATCGCCCTGGACGAGCCCGACGCCGTGCGCGCCTTCCTGCGGCGGGTGCCAGTGGACTATCCGATCCTGATCGACGCACCGGGCCCCGCCGATGCGGGCGTGCGCCTCGGCAACGTCCGCGGCGTGCTGCCGTATTCGGTCCTGATCGGCGCGGACGGGCGGGTGATGAAGCGACGGATCGGGCCGTTCGTCCCCGGCGAACTGAACGCGTTCGCCAGCGCCGCCCGGCCCTGAGCCCTGCCGTCGGCCGGCTCCCGGGGTCCAAGGCCCACCGCGGGGAGGAAGGATGCGACACGGCACGGCACACGCCTGCCCCCCAGCGACAGGTGACCTCGAGCCTGCCGACCCTCCACGGCAGCGTCCGGGCGGGGCGAGGGCGCTGTTTTTGCGAAGAATTCGCATCCTGGCGCGGCTCCGGGCCGCGCCACGCCTGGGCCGGGCACGATTGGCACGAACGATGCTTTCGCTTTGGCACGAGCACATCGGATGTTGCGGTGGGCTTCCCGCCAGGGCGCATTCCGTGCCCTTCCACATTGCCCAGGTCCGTCGCTCATGTCCGCGAATACCGTCCCGTTTCCAGCGCAGAGCAGGTTGTTCGGCAAGTACTTCGCGTACAGCCGCTACAACGACGTCGTCCGCGCCATGCACGGCATGCTGGCCGGCATCCCGGATGGACAGGCCTGCGTGCTGTCGAACCTGGAAGGTCACCACCTCGCCCATGCGGCCGCACCGATGATGGACGCCCCGCGGCTCGCGGCGGTCGCCAGCGCGCTGTCGAACATGGCGGAAACCCTGACCCGCGACCTCGGCCAGCACGGCTTCACCGACATGACGGTGCACACCGATGCCGGCATCGCCGTGATTCTCCGCGTGCCCCGCCCCGGCCAGCAGATGGTGATGCTGACCGCGACCGGCCACGAAACCAACCCCGGCCTGGTGGCCAGCCTCAGCCGCCACTGCGCCACCACCATCTCGACGCTGTGTTCGGCGTCGACGGAGCGCTGATCGGACACCCGCCGAGTACAGGATCCGCATCCCATCCCGCGGCACGGACGCCCCACGTCCGGTCCGCACGTCGCGGAAGGCCGCAGCGCCCTCGCGACACGTCCGTACAACCCGTGCAGGGCGACGGCCCCAGGCAGCAATGCCGGGGCCGTATCTTTTTGTGCGACCGGTCCGTGCGACCTTTCCCTGCAATCTCCGCGTGCGATTTTCGTGCGTCCGGCATCGGGGCTGGCCGCTTTCCCGGGGCGGCTCCGTTTAAAACAATCGATTGAAAAAGAATCGAACTTCGTCGATCTGGACACTACTCCGGCTTTCCAGCAGACTGGCTTTCCAAGAGATGGACCGGTTTCATGGCGCGACTGCTCGTTTTGAACGGCCCCAACCTGAATCTGCTGGGTACCCGCGAGCCCGGGATCTACGGGCATGCGACGCTCGCGGAGATCGAAGCCGATCTCGTCGAACGCGCCCACGCCCACGGTGGGCACGTGCTGGAAACGTTCCAGTCCAACGCCGAGCACGTCCTCGTCGAGAAGATCCAGTCCGCCCGCGGCCACGTCGACTTCATCCTGATCAACCCGGCCGCCTTCACCCATACCTCGGTCGCGATCCGCGACGCGCTGGCGGCGGTCGGCATCCCCTTCATCGAAGTGCACCTGTCCAACCCGCACAGGCGCGAACCGTTCCGTCACACCAGCTATTTCACCGACCTGGCGGTCGGGGTCGTCGCCGGCTTCGGCCCGCTCGGCTACGGTCTGGCGCTCACCGCCGCGATCCGCCATCTCGACAGCAACGCCCTCGACCCCTCCCTCCAACCTGCTCCCTGAACCGACGCCCGGGACGATTTCCGGGCCATCTTCGAGAACGACACCATGGACCTGCGCAAAATCAAGAAACTCATCGACCTGCTGGAAGAATCGAATCTGGCGGAGATCGAAATCAAGGAAGGCGAAGAATCGGTACGTCTGGCCCGGGCGCCCAAGGGCGGCATCGCCATGAGCCTCCCGCCCCCGGCCCCGCTGCAGATGGAACACAGCCCGCGTCCCGCCGCGGCGATGCCGATGGCCTCGCCGGTGGAAGCCGCCACCGGCGGTTCGCGCCCGGCCTCGGACCTGCCCGACGGCCACGTCGTGCGCTCGCCGATGGTGGGCACGTTCTACGCCTCGCCGTCGCCGGACAAGCCGGCGTTCGTGAAGGTCGGGCAGGCGGTGAAGCAGGGCGAAACGCTCGGCATCGTCGAAGCCATGAAGATGTTCAATCCGATCGAAGCCGATGTCTCCGGTACCGTCCTCGCGATCCAGTGCGAAAGCGGCCAGCCGGTGGAGTTCGACCAGCCGCTGTTCGTGATCGGCTGAGGACTCTCCCATGCTCGATAAAGTCGTCATCGCCAATCGCGGCGAGATCGCCCTGCGCATCCTGCGCGCCTGCCATGCGCTGGGCATCAAGACGGTCGCGGTGCATTCCACCGTCGACCGCAACCTCAAACACGTGGCCATGGCCGACGAATCGGTCTGCATCGGCCCGGCCGCTTCGAAGGACAGCTACCTCAACATGCCGGCGATCATCGCCGCCGCGGAAGTCACCGACGCCCAGGCGATCCATCCCGGTTACGGTTTCCTCAGCGAAAACGCCGATTTCGCCGAACGCGTCGAGAAATCCGGCTTCATCTTCATCGGCCCCCGCGCCGACACCATCCGCATGATGGGCGACAAGGTCGAAGCGATCCGCGCGATGAAGGCCGCAGGCGTGCCCTGCGTGCCCGGCAGCGGCGGCCCGCTGGGCGACGACGCCAAGGAGAATGTGCGCATCGCCCGCGAGATCGGCTACCCGGTCATCATCAAGGCCGCCGGCGGCGGCGGCGGTCGCGGCATGCGCGTGGTGCATACCGAGGCCGCGCTGACCGCCGCGATCCAGACCACCCAGAGCGAAGCCAAGGCCGCGTTCGGCAACGAACAGGTCTACATGGAGAAGTTCCTCGAGAACCCGCGCCACGTGGAAATCCAGGTGCTGGCCGACGGCCAGGGCAACGCGATCCACCTCGGCGAACGCGACTGCTCGATGCAGCGCCGCCACCAGAAGGTGGTCGAGGAAGCGCCCGCGCCGGGCATCACCCCGGAACAGCGCGCCGAGATCGGCAAGGTCTGCACCGAAGCCTGCGTGCGCATCGGCTATCGCGGCGCCGGCACCTTCGAGTTCCTGTACGAGAACGGCCGCTTCTACTTCATCGAGATGAACACCCGCATCCAGGTGGAGCATCCGGTGACCGAGCTGATCACCGGCATCGATCTGGTGAAGGAACAGCTGATGATCGCCGCCGGGCAGAAGCTCAGCATCAAGCAAAGCGACATCATGCTGAGCGGCCATGCCATCGAATGCCGCATCAACGCCGAGGACCCGGACAGCTTCCTGCCCTCGCCCGGCCTGATCAAGCATTTCCACGCCGCCGGCGGTCCAGGCGTGCGCGTCGATTCGCACATCTACGAAGGCTACCGGGTACCGGCGAACTACGACTCGATGATCGGCAAGCTGATCGTGCACGGCCCCGACCGCGCCACCGCGATCGCGCGGATGAAGGTCGCCCTCAGCGAAATGGTGGTCGACGGCATCAAGACCAACATCCCGCTGCAGCAGCGGATCATGGCCGACGTCGGTTTCCAGACCGGCGGCCAGAACATCCACTACCTCGAAAAGCGTCTTGCGGAGCGCAAGGAAAAGACGCTGTCGATCCTGTGATCGCATCGCGCGCCGCAGCTGCGGCGCGCGCTTCGGGAGGGAGAACATGATCGTCCGCATGCTGCTCCGACTCCTCGCCGGCATCGCGCTCGTCACCGGTCTGGTGCTGGGCGCGCATGCCGCGCGCTTCGTGGCGAAATCCGAACGCACCGAAGGCGTGGTCGAGCGCATCGACGCGCGCGACGACCGCTGCAACCGTTCGCGCAAGCAGGGGAAGCGCAAATACGACTGCACGCGCTACACCGCCGCGATCCGCTTCGCCCACGCAGGCCGCGATTACACCGTCGAGGTCGGCGCCGGCAAGCACAAGGGCCACGGCCAGCCGCTGGCGAACGCCGATCTGCGAACGGGCCAGCGCGTGCCGATGCTGGTCCCGCGCGATGCGCCGCAGGACGCCCTCCACGGCACCGGCGCCTCGCTGCGGGTGTGGGGCGGCGCGCTGCTGGCGTTCCTGTTCGCCGCGGTGCTGGCGTTCGTCTCGTTCGTGCGCAACCGGCCGCGCTGATCAGCGCACCATCCGGCCGGCAGCCTCCACCACCACATCGGCGCAATCGGGATTCCCGCCGAACACGAACTCGGCGCCGCCGCGTCCCGCACGCAGGATCACGGTCGCATAGGGATCGATGTAGGCCGCCTCTTCCTTCAGGCTGTCGGCCTCGGGCAGATCCATCGCGATCGGCCAGTCCAGCGACGGGCCCAGCGCGGGCGGCGGGTCGAGACGACGCAACGGGCCGAATTCGCCATAGCCGGTTTCCTCGACCGCCAGCACCATGCCGTCGGTGCTGCGGAACACCAGTTTCAGGCGATCGATGGCCATCGGCGTGGTGGTGGGCCCGGTGGACGCCGTGCCCTCGGCCAGATGCAGGCGCGCGTTCGGAAAGCGCGCGATGACGAGACCCACCGCGATCGCGATGCGCTCGTTGAAAGTACCGAAGGCCATCGTGGCAAATCCTTCCCGGAGACGACGCGGCATCCGGCCGCGGCGGCGCCGCGACCGGGGGAGGCTCGGGGAACGAAGACACGGACGCCGATCGCGCCGTTCGGCCGACAGGCGAACGTCGCGCAGCGCCGATGTTCGACCGCCACGCCCCCCTGGCCGTGGCAGGTCCGGAACATTCCGGATCAACCCACCATAACGCAAAACCCGCGCCGCCGCGGCCGGCTATCATCCGGGCTTCGACAGTCGCGACAGGTGGGCAGGGACGTGAATCCGCAGCAGAGCGGCGGCCGCACGGGCGGCGAAGACCTCCGGACGCTGGAAGCCGAGCTGCAGGGCGTCTCCCGGCGCATCGACCGCACCCTGCGCCGGCATTACGCCACCCAGGGCATGCGCCGGCTGCTCAAGCCGCCGCGGCACTGGCGCGAACAGGGCCGCCGGGTCGCGGTGTCCGCACCCTCGCTGTGGCTGGTGCTGGCCTGCGTGCTGCTGGTCGCGATCGCCATCGCGTCCGCGTCGCAGCCGGAGTGGTTGCCGCAGTTCCTGATGCAGCGGTTGCCGCCGCTGCCGCGGATCCCGCTGTGGTGGGTGGTCGCCGCGATCGCGGTGCTGGTCGCGGTCGAACGCTGGCTGCTGCCGCGGCTCGCGCTGACGCGCTACCGCTTCCGGCTGATGCGCCTGGAACACACCGAAGGCGATCCCGGCTTTCCGTTCGTGTATCTGTCCGCGCGCAATCCCGGTTCGCCCACCGGCTTCGCGCTGCAGGCCTGGAAAGGCATGCGCGGCATCGAACCGGGCGACATCGTGATCGCGATCAGCGACGCCCACGACCGCGGCCTCGCGGTGATTCCGCTGCGCACGGTGGGTCGCCTGCCGATCATCGTCTGGGATCGCGATCTGCTGCAGCACGACGCTTTCCCGCCGCTGCCGAAGGACGTGCGCGCGCTCGCCGAAGACTTCGACCGCGGCTGCGACCTCAACGCGAAACACGCCGGTCGCATCGAACGCAGCCGCGCGCTGCGCTCCGGCCAGGCCGAGCCGCCGGTGGTCGCGAATCCGCAGCAAGCCTGGGCGAAGGTCGCGCTGGCGCCCGCGGTGAAGACGCGGCTGATCTCGCTGGCCGCGCACTTCGCCGCCGGCAGCGCGTCGGCCACGCGCGGCCTGCTGCTGTACGGCCCGCCCGGCACCGGCAAGACCACCATCGCCCGCACCTTCGCCGAGAGCATGGGCTGCGCGTTCTTCCCGCTGTCGCTCACCGACCTGAAGTCCGGCTTCATCGGCCAGAGCGGCGAGAACGTGAAGGCGCTGTGGAGCAAGGCCCGCGCTGAACCGCGCGCGGTGATCTTCGTCGACGAATGCGAAGGCGTGTTCGGCCGTCGCGGCGGCGTCAACACCGACAGCTTCGTCGAGGAAATCGTCACCGCCTTCCTCGCGCAGTGGGACGGCTTCGAGAAACAGACCCACGTCTGGGTGGTGGGCGCGACCAACCGTCGCGACCTGATCGATCCCGCGCTGCTGTCGCGCTTCGAGGATCAGCTGGAAATCGGCCTGCCCGACGGCCATCAGCGGCTGGAAATCCTCGCCGGCGAATTCGCGCGATTGTCGATTCCGCCGCCGCTGCCGGCGCAGACCGAAGCCCTGACCGCAGGCATGTCCGGACGCGATCTGGTCAGCCTCGCCCGTCGCGTCTCGCGCGAACACGGCACGAAACAACCGCTGCCCGACGACACCCTGGCCGCGATGACCGCGGCGATGCGCAAGCAGGGCTCCACCGCGACCGATGCCGGCGCGCGCTGGGACACGCTGATCCTCGCCGACGACACACTGAAGGAACTGAAGACCACCGCCGGCCTGCTGCAGCATGCCGACACCTTCCGCAAGCGCGGCATCGGCGTGCCGCGCGGCCTGCTGCTCTACGGCCCGCCCGGCACCGGCAAGACCCAGATCGCGCGCACGCTCGCCAACGAAACCGGGCTGCGCTTCATCGCCGCGTCCACCGCCGACATCAAGCAGGGCTTCCTCGGCCAGAGCGGACAGAAGGTGCGCGAACTGTTCGAGCGAGCGCGCGAATCGGCGCCGTCGCTGCTCTTCATCGACGAGATCGACATCGTCGCCGCCGCGCGCGGCGGCCAGAACGACAGTATCCTCACCGAAATCGTCGGCCAGCTGCTGCAGGAAATGGACGGCATCGCCGCGCAGACGCAGCCGGTGTTCGTGCTCGCCGCCACCAACCGCCGCGACCAGATCGACGCCGCGGTGCTGTCGCGCCTGCCGAAACAGATCGAAATCCCCCTGCCCGACCACGATGGCGTCGTGAAGCTGCTGCAGGTGATGCTGCGCGACAAGCCGCTGGCCTTCGACATCGCGACAGGCGCGGAAACACTGGCTGCACGCGCCGACGGCAAGAGCGGCCGCGACCTCCGCAGCTGGGTCGAATCCGCCGAACACCGCGCCGTCGCCCGCGCCATCGAAGCCGGCGACCCGGACGCGATCGCGATCGAACTCGGGGATTTCGGCTGAGAGCTTTGGCTGAGAGGTTTCGCCCACAGATCCCGGTCAATCGATTCGCTCAATCGAAATCGCCACAACGATCGCCCAACGCTTCTGTAGGAGCGCCGGAAGGCGCGACCGGGGGTTGGGGGGCGGTGGGATTGGGGATATGGTTGGTGGCTTCGGGATGGAGCGGATATCGACAAAAAAATGAACATGACCCCATTCTCGATAGCTGTCAGGGAATGCCGGGAGCGAGGGGTAGGGGTTTCCTAGAAGGCCCTGGTTCTTGGCGTTGCCTCCTGTTGTCGCACCCGACGAGACGGTCTAGTCTCAGCATTGAACGGCCATAAGCCGCCGTTCGATAACAGGACCAACATAAGGACAGGGGGAGCTTATGCGGCTGAGCTACTACGGATATTGTCTTTTGCATGTGCCTACAGACAAAAGGCATCTGGTCGATCTTCGGGCGCTTACGAAGAAGTTCGTCAATAGCACCAATCAACAGTTCAAGGCGTCAATCACCTATCACGGCGAGCGTCTGTATCTGCTTCCGTTCGGCGCTTCGACATACCTGTTCGTACAAACCAAGACGAACGAGATCATAAAAGCAATCGAGAGAAAAACACTCAGCGTTCAAGATATTAGAAACAAGCTCATGCAGAACGAGTCAGTTGGGTTTGCTTCGTATGTTTACATGGATGATTCGTATCTCGGAATTGCTTCTCGTGTCTTGTCGCCCCGCATAACTGCATTTGCCGAACTCATGACCAAAGTTATCGTAGGCTACGGCGGAACTGACTACGCCTTTGTCCCAACAGTTTTGGCTGAAACACTGCCCGTTAGTGCTATCAAGACGTTGGAGCATGTCGGCTCTGTCACGGTTGAGATGAATGTTGCAAATTCACTCGCACAGGACATGATCAAACAACTTACAACTCGTCAGCCTGATAACCTTGTAGATATTGCAAGTATTGAGATAACGATCAAGCCAGTGAGAAAAGGGAAAAAAAATCTCCGATCAGACCTTTCCCAAATTGCAAAGAATGTGCCTACCAAAGGATTGGTTAGCTTGGAAGCCCGCGCCAAGGCAACAGCAGCTGATCACATGACCGATATTTTTATCGTCGGAGAGGGTAGCATTCGGGATTTTATTGATTTCAAGAAAGAGTCAGATCTTCAAACACTGATTCCGAGTCGAGCAGTCAACAATTCGGCACTTCAACTGAAAGTCAGGGAATACAAGTCAA
This sequence comes from Lysobacter sp., assembly GCA_011526085.1. Taxonomy (GTDB): domain Bacteria; phylum Pseudomonadota; class Gammaproteobacteria; order Xanthomonadales; family Xanthomonadaceae; genus Lysobacter_I; species Lysobacter_I hankyongensis. The sequence continues at coordinate 76,933 of WYBC01000022.1, forward strand.
ATGTCTCTCACAAGAAAGTGGCAGATATTTCTACTCTTGGCATTGACAGGAATACTCCTGCCATCACCGTTGCTGTGGCTTCCGAGACTGTGGCTGCCGGAAATGGGAATAGACGGGGAAGAGCTAGTAAAAAAACTGGCTGAAGATCCCGGTAACTTTCCAGAAATTGCCGCATCTTTTCATTTCTCAATGCTCGGTTTCCTCGCTGCATTTCTAGCGATTTCTGTCGCTATCACGCAGACAAGAGCTTTTCAAGAGTATCGAAAAGGCGGGAATCTCACAGTTCAGCTTTGGTTGGTCAGCCTGACTATGGCCGAGCTCTCGATCGGCTTTGTTCTGGCAATGATGATGGTAACGACAGTGAATGGAAGCACTTTGATCGTGTTGAACATATACGCGATAGCTGTTTGCCTATTGATGCTTGCTATTTCCCTCTCCCCAATAATTTTCATGCTGTTAAAAGTTGCGGCGTCAAACGATGAATGAGAGCGCTCGGAATTTGCGGTCGAGTTATTGAAACGTATCGCGGCCGATGAGTGGGGCAGGGCGACATCCTTGTGAACGTTTCGGCCGTGCTGCCGGAGTGAAAACAGGAGGACCGCAGGCTGGGTCATCGACCCAGCCTCCACCGGGCATTGTGCTGGGTTCAAAGCACCCAGCCTACGAAAGCCGAACGCCTGCTTCCGGCCCGAGTCAGAGATCATCGCAGCCTCTGCCCGCAGCCCCTCATCCGGCCTTCGGCCACCTTCTCCCCGCGCGCGGGGAGAAGGAGAAAGCGTCATCAGGGTGCGCATGCAACTTTAGGCGGCTGCGCCCTGCAGAGCGGTGCGCCAAGGCGGCACCCGATGTGATTGGGCCAAGGTCATACGGTGCGGATGGCGCGAGATGCGATGCCGCGGCAATCGAGGCCGCAAGGCGCGCAAGCGCTGGCGCAGAAGCGAAGGCTCATGCACTTCTTCATGGCATTCGCCATCGATGACGCCTCACGGCGCATGACGCCTTCGGCTGATGCGCCCTACAAATGCAAACGTCGATAGACGGTGTCTTGTTCATTTACGAGGCCCGCTTGCGGTTGCGCATGAAACCATCAGCATTCCGTTCAGGAAAAGAACGCGAAACGCACGCGAATCGCGCGCATATGCGAAACGTCATGCCCTTTTTTCATGGCATCCGGCATTGACGACGTCTCTGTACGCACGCCATAAGCTTGTATAGTGCCGTCCGGCGCGCGATGAGTGCGCTGCAATTCGCATGAAACGCGAAAGGAATCAGACCATGATGATCACGGAGGCGTTGAGCATGACCGATACGATTCAGCAAGCCGCGGCGATTCAGGAAGCCGGGACGCACCAGGACACCGACACGACCCTGGAATTCTTCAACCCGTTCACGCCGGGGTTCGAGGAGAGCCCGTACGAGCACTACCGGACGCTGCGCGACACGCACCCGGTGCAGGAACACCCGATGGGGTTCTGGTTCGTGTCCCGGCATGCCGATGTCTCCAAGGTGGTGCGCGACGCCCGCATGTCCGTGGTGAGCCGCAATCTCGCCGCCGGCCCGATCAGCGAGCAGATCAATCTGCTCATCGCGGATGCACCGCTCAAGCGGGTGTCGATGGTGGTCACCGACCCGCCGGATCACACGCGGCTGCGGTCGCTGGTGGGCAAGGTGTTCACGCCGCGCTCGATCGCCGCGATGGAGCCGATGATCACCGGACTGGTCGATGCGTCGCTGGATCGCATCGCCGATGCCGGCGCGTTCAACCTGGCGGAAGCGTTCGCGTACCCGTTGCCGTTCACGGTGATCACGACCATGCTCGGCATGCCGGATTCCGATCCCAAGCGGCTGCTCGAGTTGACCGAGATGCTGGTCATCGCGCTGGAACCGCCGGGCGTCAACCCCGAATTCAATCTCAAGATGATGATGGCGGTCGAGGAGGCCGAGGTCGAGCTGTCCGGCATGATGCGGGAGATCATCGAGTGGAAGCGGAAGAACCCGGCCGACGACGTGCTGACCGCGCTCATCCAGGCGGAGCACAACGGCGACCTGCTCACCAACGAAGAACTCGTGGCCCAGGTCATGCTGCTGTATCTCGCTGGCCACCACACGACCGTCAACCTGATCGGCAACGGTGTCGTCGCGCTGCTGCGCAACCCCGACCAACTCGCGCTGCTGCAGTCGAACCCGGACCTGATCGGCAACGCGGTCGAGGAGTTCCTCCGCTACGAGAGCCCCCTCCAGGAGACCAGCCGGATCACCGTCGCCCCGTACCAGATCGGCGATCGGGAGATCCCTGCCGGCGCGCTGGTGGTCGCTTGCCTCGGCTCGGCCAACCGCGACGAGCGGGTGTTCGGCCCGGATGCCGACATGCTGCGGATCGACCGCGAACAGGCCCGCCAGCACGTGTCGTTCAGCCTTGGCGCGCATCACTGCCTCGGTTCCGCGCTCGGCCGGTTGGAGGCCCGCGTGGCGATCGGCCGGCTGGTGGCGAGGTTCCCGCGACTGGCGTTGGCCGGCCCGGTGCGCTGGAACGGCCGGATCAACGTGCGCGGTGCGAAGGAGATTCCGGTCACCGTGTAGCCACGTGCGCGACGGGTCGCGAGGGGCGCAGACCTCGGCGATGTCGGGCGACGCTCGCATCGCCGGGTCCGCGTCCCCGCCTTTCGCAGTCGACGACTGTTCGCGTCGACGCTTCAGGGCCGCCCGGCATCGAGATGCGTCAGATACAGCCGCAGGTCGAATTCGAGCTGGTGGTAGTCGGGCGCCATGTGCGTGCACAGCTGGTAGAACGCCTTGTTGTGCTCGGCTTCCTTCATGTGCGCCAGTTCATGCACCGCGATCATTTTCAGGAACTCGGCGGGCGCATCGCGGAACACGGTGGCGATGCGGATCTCGCGGCTGGCCTTGAGCCGGCCGCCATGAACGCGGCTGATGGCGGTGTGGGTGCCGAGCGCGTGCTTCATCACCTGCAGCTTGCCGTCGTAGATCACCTTGCCCAGCGGTACCGATTTCCGCAGGTACCGGTCCTTCAGCGCCTGCACGTAGTCGTACAACTGGCCATCGTTGCGCACGGCGTGAGGCTGGTCGTATTTCTCCGCCAGCAGCGCGCCCAGCCGATCCTGCTCGATCAGCGCGCGCACCTTCGCCTGCAGGGGTTCGGGATAACCGGCGAAGTATTTCAAGGCTTGCATCGGCAGCGGGGCGGGCGGCGGGCACGGCCGGTATGATGGGCCCGAAATCATCGGCGGGAAACTGCGTCATGGCGAAGGGGAATCCGCTCCAGGAACAGCTGCTCAAGGCGGGCCTGGTCAAGAAATCCAAGGTGTCCGAGGTGGCGCGCGAGCAGATCAAGGCCCGGCATGGCAAAGGGCCGGCGGCGCCCAGCGAGATCCAGCGGGAAGCGGAGCGGGCGCGGGCCGAGAAGGCCGAGCGCGACCGAGCGCTCGCCGCGGAGCGCAAGGCGCAGGCGCACGCGGCCGAGCTCCGCGCCCAGGCGCGACAGATCATCGAGGACAGGAAAGTTCCGCGCTCGGGCGACAGCGAATACCGCTTCACCGCCGATGGCGCCATCCGCACGCTGCTGATCGACGCGGATCTGCGCAAGAAGTTGTCCACCGGCGCGCTGGTGATCGCCCGCCTGGACGAACGCTACGAGCTGCTGCCGCGTGCCGCCGCCGACAAGGTTCGCGAACGCGATGCGGGCCTGATCGTGCTGGATCACGGCCAGGACGCGGGCGCCGAACCATCCGTCGCGACCTCGGAAGACGATGCGTATTACGCGCAGTTCAAGGTGCCCGACGATCTGATCTGGTGATCGCGGGATGGCTTCGCTGTCCGGCGACGACATCGCGCCGGGTGCGGCGATCGCGCACGGCATGCTCGGGCAGGCGCTGCACTGCTTTTCGTAGAGCGGTCATCGGTCCACCGAATACGTTCGCAAACGATTCAGAGGCCTAAAGGCCGCTTTACCGGGACACGCTCCACGGGACAGGCGCGATATCGACTGCGCGCTACCGCGACCCGGGGCCGGGTTGCTGCGCGAAGAAACGCATCATTTCGCGGCTGGCGTCGGGGCCTTGCGGATCGGTGTAGGAGCCGGCCGCACTGCCGCCGGACCAGGCATGACCGGCGCCGTGCAGCAGCCAGTGTTCCAGCACCGGGCGACGCTGCGCGTCGGTGTGCACGGTGCGCGTGTAGGCGTGGCGACCGGGCGGAGATTCGCGGCTGACGTGCGTCGTCAGCGCCGCGCCCGCGCCGGCCTGCGCGAGCACGTGTTCGCCGTTGACCGGGTGCACGGTGCGATCGAGGTCGCCGTGGAAGACGATGGTGGGCATCGCCGGGCCGCGATCCGGGGCGTGGCCTGCGCTGCCCTGGCGCATGGCCGCGAACGCCGAACTCATGTCGGTGGCCGCACCCCGAGGCAGGCCGGAATGCACGCCGACCGCGGCGAACAGGTCGGGATAGGCGGCGCCCATGATCGCCGCTGCGGCGCCGCCGGCCGACAGCCCGGCGACGTAGACGCGCGCGGGATCCACATCGTGCGCCGCCATCACGGCCCGGGTGATGCCGGCGATGATCGCGGGCTCGCCGCCGTCGCGGGACTGGTCGGCGGCGTTGAACCAGTTCCAGCAGCGTGCGCTGTTGGCCGATTGCGGCTGTGCGGGATAGACGACCAGCCAGCCCTCGGCTTCGGCCAGCGCGTTCATGCCGGTGCCGGCGGCGAAATCTTCCGGCGACTGGGTGCAGCCATGCAGCATCACCAGCAGGGCCGGCGGCTGCGTCGACATGCGGCCCGGCACATACAGGCGGTAGTCGCGCTGGCCTTCGGGGCCGGCATGGACATGGGCGTCGAAGCGCGCGCCCGGTGGGCAGGCAGGGGGTTCGGTCGTGCCCATGCGCTGCCCCTTCAGCGGCATGCTGCGCAGCTTGGCCATCAGGCTGCGGGGCAAGGGGTCCGCGCCGCTGCGACGGACGCTGCCGGGGCCAGCGTTGCGCGCCGATCCGGTGGCGTCTCCCGGCTGCGCCTGCGTCCACGCGCCTCCACTGCCGGGAGGCGGCGCCCGCATGTCGATCGGCGCGCGGCCTTGCGGGATGTGCGATGCAGTTCGGACCGTTGACGTCGTGCCCGGCGAGGCGGTGTCCGGCAAACCGGTGTCTTCGCCGCGCAAGACCGCCATCGCCTCGCGCAGGCGACCTTGGCGGGTGAGGCGGGTGGCGCGGGCCATGTCGATGGTCTTGTGCGGCATGCGAATGCTGTCCTGCGCGGTGGCGCGGTGGTGACGCGATGGAGGATGGCGCCGGCGACGGGGCCGACAGGGACTCTCAGACGATGCGGTCGCGCAGGGCGGCCTTGACCTCGGCGCTGGCTTGCAGCGCCCCCAGCACCTGCAGCCGGCCGATGGTCTCGCGCGCAAGCTCGGCGCTGACGTCGGCCGCGATCACCGCCAGCCCCAGCACCTGGATGTCCAGGGTGTCGCCGGTCGCGCGCACCGCTTCGAGGTCCGCCCGGGTGAACTGCCGCAGCCCGAGCTCCAGCCGGCGCCGGGTCACGGACTGGCTGACGGCAGCCTCATGGCGATCCAACTGGTTGCGGATGGCGGTGCGGATGAAGTCGGTGCGGTTGGCATAGAAGCCTTCCTGCACCAGCAGGTCCACCCGGCCCAGGTCCATGTGACCCAGATTGATGGTGATCTTCTCGCTGTCGTTGCCGCGGGTGGGCAGGGTCTGGGCGCGTCGGGTCATGGCTGCACCTTACAGCACCATCCAGATGGATGGCATGAAGATGGTTTGTGGAAGGTGAAGCGTTAAGGTCCGCTCGATCCTGGTCCTGGCGCACGGCTCATCTCCGTGAGCGCTCGCCGGAAGGACGCATGCGCGGCGAGCGCTCACGCGGCATTGGCGGCGCCTGTGCATACTCCACTGCCCTTCCGCCGGCCCGCTTCGCCCATGGATCCGTACAAGCTTGCCGTCGCGCTGGTCGGACTGGCGCTGCTCAGCGCGGCGTGGATGCCGCAGTTGCTCAAGCGCTATCCGCTGACCCTGCCGATGTTCTACGTGGCCATCGGTTTCCTGGTGTATTCGCTGCCCATCGACCTGCCGCCGGCAAACCCGCTGCGGTTCCCGGTGGCGGCCGAGCACCTGACCGAGTTGGCGGTGCTGGTGGCGCTGGTGGGTGCGGGGCTGCGGATCGACACGCGTTTCAGCTGGCGACGCTGGCGTCTGACCTGGCGGCTGCTCGGCATCACCATGCCGCTGACCATCCTGGGCGGGGTATTGCTGGGCCAGCACCTGCTGGGCTATGGCCTGGCCACGGCGATGCTGCTGGGCGCGGTGCTGGCGCCGACCGATCCGGTGCTGGCCTCCGACGTGCAGGTGCACGGGCCGGGCGAAGGCGGCGAGGACCCGGTGCGCTTCGGGCTGACGTCCGAGGCCGGACTGAACGATGGCCTGGCGTTCCCGTTCGTGTGGCTCGCGGTGGCGCTGGCGCTGGCGGGCGCCGGCGAGCCGATGGACTGGGGCCGCTGGCTGGCGCTGGACGTGGCCTGGCGGGTGGGCGCGGGCGTGCTGATCGGCGGGGGCGTCGGCTACGGGCTGATGCACCTGATCTTCCGGGTCGAACGCGAGTCGTCGCTGGCGACCACCAGCGACGGCATGATCGCCCTCGCCATCACCCTGTTCGTCTATGGCGTGACCGAGCTGTGCCACGGCTACGGGTTCCTGGCGGTGTTCGTGGCCGCGGTGGTGGTGCGTCAGCACGAGCGCGATCACGAGTACCACACCACCCTGTCGCTGTTCGCGGAGCAGTGCGAAAAACTGCTGATGGCGCTGCTGCTGATCCTGCTGGGCGGCGCCGTGGCCAGCGGCATCCTCGGCGCGCTGTCGCTGCAGGAAATCCTGTTCGCGCTGATCTTCGTGCTGCTGGTACGGCCGCTGGCCGGCTGGGTCGGCACACTCGGCAGCGGGCTGCAGCCGCGCGAGCGCTGGACCATCGCGGTGTTCGGCGTGCGCGGCATCGGCTCGCTCTACTATCTGGCGTTCGCGCTCAACCAGGCGGATTTCCCGGGCACGCGGGCGCTGTGGTCGATGGTGTGCCTGGTGGTGCTGTTGTCGATCCTGCTGCATGGCGTCAGCGCGCGGCAGGTGATGGAATGGCTGGACCGGCGGCGTGCGAGCGGTCGTCGCACCTGATCGGTGCGGACGGTGCATGTCGTCGTCGCGCGGCCTTCAGGGCCGCCGCTTTCGATCCGCAGACGTTTTGTTTTCGTGGGCCGTGGGCGCGGCGCCGATGTCGTCGCGCACAGGTGTCCGCCCGGGCCGGCCCGAGGACCGCTCCGCAGGACGCGAACACGCTTGTTCAGCGTTTCAGATAGACGATCAACAGCACCAGATCCTCATCGCCGGTCTGGTGGATCGAATGGGTGCTGCCGGTGCGGGTGAGCAGCGCGTCGCCCGCGCTCACGTCATGCAACACGCCGTCGAGAATGTAACGGCCGCGACCGGAGAGGACGTAGTAGATCTCGTCGTGGTCGTGCGGGTGCAGGCCGATGCCCGCGCCCTTGTGCAGCACGCGTTTGCGGAAAGCGAACGGCATGTCCGGGGCGTCGGCGAAGAACGGGTATGCGGTGGTCGTACCGGGCCCGCCATGCGGGCCGGCCTGCGGGCGCGCGAGGTCCGTGCCGTGCGCGATGGCGGAAGGATGCGGCTGTGCGGCGCGGTCAACCCGCGCGGTCGGACGCGCGCCGCAGTCGGTATCGCGCACGACCGTGGGCGCCAGCGCGGGATCGAGCGCCTTCCAGCCGCCGACCACCAGGCACGCCACCGCCACCGCGCCGCGCGCGTGGAAATGGGTGTCGTCGGTCTGCGCGATGTCGGGCGTGCGCGCTTCCGGCACATGCATGAAGAACAGCTTCGACGGCTCGTCGCCGAGCGCGCGCAGCCAGTCCATGCTGCTGGCGTTGAGATCGATCAGTCCGATGCGCTCGCGCGCCGCGAGATCGCGCACGGCCTGCGCGTACAGGCCATGGGTGTCGAGCAGTTGGCCGCGATCGAACTTGCGCCGCGCCACCGGCGTGATCAGCAGCGGCGTCGCGCCGCGTTCGCGCGCCAGCGTCACGTAGCGCATCAGCCAGGCCGGAAACGCGTTGCGCGGTTCGCTGTAGCGCGCGGGGTCTTCGATCTTCTCGTCGTTGTGCCCGAACTGGATCAGCAGCACGTCGCCGCGACGCAGATCCTTCGCGATCCCGTCCAGCCAGCCCTGTTCGATGAAGCTGCGCGCACTGCGGCCGCTCTGGGCGTGATTGCGCACGTCCCAGACGTTCGGATCGAGGAAACCCTGCAGCGCCATGCCCCAGCCTTCGCGCGGCGCGCGCTCGGGGCCGTAGTGGCTGGCGGTGGAGTCGCCGGCGATGAAGACGCGGCGCGGCGCGGTCGATGGCGATGGTTCCGCCGCCGCGGCCGTCGTTGCCGCCGTGGCTGCGGACAGCAGCAACACGACGCACGCGATCAGCCCGCGCATCATGGCCTATCGCGCCAGCCAGCCGCCGTCGACAGGAATGATCGCGCCGTTGACGTAGTCGCTGGCGCGGCTGGCGAGAAACACCGCGGCACCGGCGAGATCCGACGGCGTGCCCCAGCGCCCGGCCGGGATGCGGTCGAGGATCGCCTTGTTGCGCGCCTCGTCCGCGCGCAGCTGCGCGGTGTTGTTGGTGATCATGTAACCGGGGGCGATCGCGTTGATGTTCACGCCCTTGCCGCCCCACTCGTTCGCGAGCAGGCGGGTGATGCCGGCGATGCCCGATTTGCTGGCGGTGTACGACGGCACGCGGATGCCGCCCTGGAACGACAGCATCGAGGCGATGTTGACGATCTTGCCGCCGCCGTTGGCGATGAAATGCCGGCCCGCGGCCTGGCACAGGAAGAACGCGGACTTGATGTTGACGTTCATCACGTCGTCCCAGTCCTGCTCGGTGAAATCGACCGCGTCGGCGCGGCGGATCAGGCCAGCGTTGTTGACCAGGATGTCGAAACGGCCGTATTCGTCGAGGGTTTCCTCGAGCATGCGCTGCACCGGCTCGACGCTGATCAGGTTGGCCTCGATGTCGATGCAGCGGCGGCCCAGCGCGCGCACGCGCGCGGCGGTCTCGGTGGCGGGCGAAACGCCGGCGACGGCGATGTCCGCGCCCGCTTCGGCCAGCGCCAGCGCGATGCCCTGCCCCAGCCCGGTGCTGCCGCCGGTGATCAGCGCGACGCGGCCCGTGAGGTCGAAGAGTGCCGTGCTCATGCGCGCCTCACTTCAGTTGGCAGATGTCGAGCTGTTGCATGTCGGTGTAATCGAGGTTCTCGCCGCCCATGGCCCAGATGAAGCCGTAGTTGCGCGTGCCCGAGCCCATGTGGATCGACCACGGCGGCGACACCACCGCTTCCCCGTCGCCGATCACCAGATGGCGCATGTCCGCGGGATCGCCCATGAAATGCATGACCTTCTGGTCGTCGCCCAGGCCGAAGTAGAAATAGACCTCGGAACGGCGATCGTGCAGATGCGGCGGCATCGTGTTCCAGACGCTGCCGGTCTTCAGCAGGGTCAGGCCGAGCAGCAGCTGGCACGACTGGCAGGTGGCCGGGACGATGTACTGGTAGATCGTGCGTTCGTTCGAGGTTTCCAGCGCGCCGCGCTCCAGCGGCACCGCCTGCGCGATCGAAATGTGCTTCGTCTCGTGGCGCGCGTGCGCCGGCGTGGAGAACAGATAGAAGCGCGCGGGATTCGCCGGATCGGCGGACGCGAACGTCACTTCGGCGCTGCCCATCGGCACGTACAGCGCGTCCTTCGGTTTCAACGTGTAGGCGACGCCGTCGACGGTCGCGATGCCGTCGCCGTCGGCGACGTTCACCACGCCGAGTTCGCGGCGTTCCAGAAAGGGTTTGCCGGCCGCGGAGGCCGGCTGGGTTTGCACGGGCAACGAAAGCGTGGAACGCACCGGCGCGGCGCCGCCGACGACGATGCGTTCGTAATGGGTGTAATTCAGGCGGACGGCATCGGCGACGAACAGGCCATCGATCAGATAGCGCTCGCGCAGCTGGTCGTTGGTGGCGCCTGCCATCGAGTCCGGATGGCAGGCGTGATAGGTCTTCTCGAACATCGCTTCCCCGCTGGGATGCCTTGGGTCCGGCCGAATCATAACCGGGTTTGGCGCGTTTTGACACCGGTTACCAATCGAATCCGGCATGCCGCGTGCCGTCGGTGCGCGGGAAGGTGCGGGAGGGCTTAAACCACCTGCGGCGGCAGGCAGGAATCGCGGGCGACGAGGTGCGGGGTGACCGCGGTCATCACCGCGGCCGGTGCGGCGTCCTGGGTCAGGAGCAGGCCGGCGGCCTGGCGGCCGACATCGCGCACCGGCAGGCGGATGGTGCTCAGCGCCGGCCACAACTGCGAGGCCAGCGGACTGTCGTCGTAACCGACCACCGACAGTTCGCCGGGGATCGAAATGCCCATGCGCTGCGCGGCCTTGTACACGCCCGCGGCCATTTCGTCGTTGCAGGCGAAGATCGCGGTCGGGCGATCCGGACGCGCGAGCAGTTGCTCGGCGCCGGCGACGCCAGATTCGAAGGTGTAGCCGCCTTCGTAGATGCGCTCCGGCGGCACCTGGATGCCGCGCTTCGCGAGCGCGTCGACGAAGCCCTCGCCGCGTTCGATCGACGAGCGGTACCGCTTCGGGCCGGTGATCAGGCCGATGCGGCGATGGCCGAGCGATTCGAGATAGTTCGCGGCTTCGGCGCCGGCGCTGCGGTCGTGGGTGACCAGCATCCGCCCGGGTTCGTCCATCGCCACCGACGCGATCCGCACGTAGCGGCAATCGATCGCGCGCAGCGCCTCGGCCAGGGCTTCGTCCTCGGACACGCGCGGAATCAAAATGACGCCGTGCAGCTTCTGCTGCTGCACGAAACGGCGGATGCCGTCGACATAGCCCTCGCTCTTGCTGTCGCAAGGATGGACCACGAGTTCGTAGCCGGAATCGCGCAGCGCATCGAGCACGCCGTACTGGATGTTGACGATGTACTGCGCGGTGGGATTGTCGAACACCAGCCCGATCAGGAACGAACGCCGGAAGGCCAGACCGCGCGCCTGCGGATCGGGCGCATACCCGTACTCGCGCATCAATGCATGCACCTTGGCGCGGGTATCGGGTTTGACCAGCGGCGAATCGTTGATCACCCGCGACACGGTTTTCTTCGAGACCCCCGCGAGCCGTGCGATATCGTTGATGGTGGCCTTGCCGGGCACCGGCACCTTCGGGGCGCGGCTCGTCTTCGCTGCGGGGGTTTTGGCGGTCATGCGGGGATTATGGCCCGAATCGACGCGCGTTGTCCTTCGGGACATTTTCGGCGGAGAACCTCGCCTCAGTGCTTCAGCGCCGCCGGCAGCCACAGCGACAGCGACGGCACGAAGGCCACCGCCAGCAGCACCGCCAGCGCGGCCAGCCAGAACGGCCAGATGGTCTTCAGCGATTCGCCGATGCTGATGCGGCCGATCGCGGTGCCGACGAACAGCACCGAGCCCACCGGCGGCGTGACCAGGCCGATGCCGCCGGCGAGGATCAGCACCACGCCGAACTGCAGCGGATCGATGCCATAGGCTTTGGCCACCGGCAGGAAGATCGGCGTGCAGATCAGGATCATCGGCGCCAGATCCATGAAGGTGCCGAGCAGCAACAGCACCAGCACGATCAGCAGCAGCACCATCAGTTTGTCGTGCGCGATCGCGCGCAGCGCGTCGACGGTCGCCGCCGGCACTTCGAGGTAGGCCAGCAACCAGCCGAACGCGGCCGCGGCGGCGATCACGAACAGGATCGCGCCGGTGGTGCGCGCCGCGTGGGTCACGGTGTCGACGAACGACGCCCAGTTGAGCCGGCGATACGCCACCCCGGCCACCAGCAGCGCATAGACCACGGCGACCGCGGCGCTTTCGACCGCGGTGAAGATGCCGGCGCGGATGCCGAAGAAGATCAGCGCCACCAGCAGCAGGCCCGGCAGCGCGGCGACGAAGCGCTGCAGCAGCGCGGCGAAACCCGGGAAGGCCTCGGTGCCGTAGCCGGCCCGGCGCGCGAGCACGTAGGCGGTGACCATCATCGACAGCGTCATCAGCAGCGCCGGCAGCATGCCCGCGGCGAACAGATCGACGATGGACACGCCGCCGCCGGCCGCGGCCGAAAACAGGATGAGGTTGTGCGACGGCGGCACCAGCAGCGCGACCAGCGCCGCGGTGATGCTGACGTTCACCGCGTAATCCTTCGCGTAACCGCGCTGGACCATCTGCGGGATCATCGCGCCGCCGACCGCGGACACGTCGGCGATGGCCGAGCCCGACACGCCGCCGAAGAACAGCGACGACACGATGCTGACCTGGCCGAGACCGCCGCGCATGCGCCCGACCAGCGCGCTGGCGAGGCCGATCAGGCGTTCGGAAATGCCGCCGCGCATCATGATTTCGCCGGCGAGGATGAACAGCGGAATCGCCACCAGCGACGCGGAACCGGCGCCTGCGGTGACCTGCTGCACCAGCACCAGCGGCGGCAGGTCGATGTAGAACAGCGTCGCCAGCGCGGCGACCGCCAGCGAAAACGCCACCGGCACGCCGAGGGCGAGCAGCAGCGCGAAGACGCCGAAGAGGATCGCGATCGCCATGCTCAGCGCGCCTCCCGTGCCGCGGGCCGCCGGAGGCAGCGACCGAGCGCGAACACGACCATCAGCGCACCGCCCAGCGCCACCGGCGCGTACGGCAGGGTTTCCGGGAACGGCGCACCGGCGGCGCGCACATCGACACCGTCGAGGAACAACCGCGCGGCCCACCACGCCAGCACCGCGCCGAGCAGCGCGATCGCCAGTTTCGTGCCGACGAACAGCGCGCGTTTCAGCGCGGGCGGCGCGGCATCTGCGAGCAGCGTGAACGCGAAGTGGCGATCGCTGTGCACGCCCGCGGCTGCGCCGAAGGACATCGCGGCGGTCAGCAGCACCAGCGTGACCGGCTCGGTCCAGCCCGGCGAATCGTTGAGCACGTAACGCGCGAACACCTGCCAGCCCTGCACGACGACGAGGCCGACCAGCGCGATGGCGGCAAGCGCGATCGCCAGACCCGCCAGGCGATCCAGCGGCGTTGGCGATGGGAGGGCATTCGGTTCCGGCATCGTCGGCGTTCCTCTCGTTCTCAGGCGGCCTTGCGGATCGCGGCGTGCAGCGCGCGCAGTTGCGGGTCCGCGAGCAGGTCGCGCACCAGCGGTTCGGCCGCGCGACGGAACGCGGCGGCGTCGACGGTGTTCATGGCGACGCCCGCGGCTTCGAGCGCGCGGCGCGATTCGGCCTCGGACGTGTCCCAGGCCTCGCGCATCACCCGCACCGAAGCGCGCGCGGCGTCGGTCAGCAACGCGCGGTCCGACGGCGTCAGGCCGTCGAAGCTGCGCTTCGAGATCAACAGCGCGTCCGGCGCGTAGGAATGCGCGCTCTGCGACCAGTAGCGCGCAGTCTCGAAATGGCGGCTGGCGTGGAAGCTGCGCAGATTGTTCTCGGCGCCGTCGATGAGGTGCGTTTCCAGCGCCGAGAACACCTGGCCATACGGCAGCGGCGTGGGATTGCCGCCCAGCAGCCGGATCAGCGCGATGAAGATGTCCGACGGCGGCACCCGCAGCTTGAGACCGGCGAGATCGCGCGGCGCATGCAGCGGCCTGCGTGTGTTGTAGAAACAGCGCGCGCCGCTGTCGTACAGCGCCAGCCCGACCACGCCGCGCGCTTCGAAGCCGCGCAGCACCGCCGCGCCGACCGCGCCGTCGTGCACGCGGCGCTGGTGCGCCACCGAGTCGAAGGCGAACGGCATGCACAGCGCCCTGGTCAGCGGAAACGCGTTGTTCAGCGCGCCGGTGTAGACGCGGGTGAAATCGATGGCGCCGTTGCGCGCCAGCTCCAGGGTGTCGAATTCGCGGCCGAGCTGGCCGGCGTGATACATGCGGATGCGCAGGCGGCCGCCGGTTTCGCGTTCGAGCGTTTCGCCCAGCCAGCGCACGGCGGCGACGGTCGGATAATCCTTCGGATGCACGTCGGTCGCGGTGAACACGCCCGCGGCGCGGCCATCGCTCGCGCCGGCACCGAACACCGCGCCGGCACCGGCCGCGCACAGGCCCTGCAGCACACGTCGGCGTTGGCGATCGACAGCGGCGCTCACGCGTCGACCCTCGGCATCGCCGGGATCGCGGCCACATCGATGTCGCAGATGCCGTCGAATGCGATCCGCGCCGACTGTCCGGCCACGATGTCATGGATGCCGGTGGCCGCGCCGGTGGACACCAGTTGCCCCGCGCGCAGCGGCATCCCGCGTTTCGCGCAGCGCGCCAGCGCGAACCGCAACGCGGCCATCAAACCGCCGGCGATGTCGCTGGCGCGACCGTTACCGACGACCACGCCGTCGATCGCGGTGGAACAGCGCAGGTCGCGTTCGGAGTCGCCCAGCATGCGTCGCCACTCGGGGACCACCGGCCCCAGGATCAGGCCGGCATTGTTGCCGAAGTCGGACACGACCACCGCCGGCCCCAGATCGTTGATGCGCGGCAGCGGGCTGCCGGCGAGCTCGACCCCGACCAGCAGCGCATCGACCAGCGCCAACGCGTCGTCGTCGTCCCACAGGCACTTGCCCGGCGGCGCATCGGCGCCCAGCCGGAAGATGAATTCGGCTTCCACCGCGGCGAAACCGCCGTCGATGACCGGGAACGTGGGCGTCCGGCCGGGGGCGGGGTGCTGCACGGCATCGGCGAAGATCGGACCGACCAGGCGCTCTTCGCCCATCCGCGCCAGCCAGATGTCGGGAATCCTGCCGACCTTCCAGCCGGCGATGGGCGTCGGCCACAGCGCGATCGCCGCGTCCTGGCAGGCGTAGCCCGCCGCCAGCGTCGGCGGCAGCGCACCGGGATAGATCGGCTGGGCCACGGCGCGCAGCCGGGCGCTTACCAGCCGCCGCGCGATTTCCCAGCTTTCGGCGTCGTCGCCCACCGCCCTGCCATCCGTACCCACCGCCACCCCCTGATCATGACTCGCCCGGATTCGTCGAAGGGAGTTGTATAGGAAACCGGTGTCATTGACAATCCGCAGTGCACGATAAGGCTCCCCGGGAGGGACCAGAGATGACCCGTATCGCGTTGAATACCACCTCGTTGAAAGCCGCCTCGTTGAAAGCTGCCGCGTCGAAGATCGCCGCCCTGGGCATCGCAGCAGCGCTGCTCGCCACGCTGCTGCCAGCATGGGCCGCGGCCGCATCGCGCTCGCCGGCGACGCCCGCCGCCGCACCGGCCTTTCCGGGCGCGCTCGGCTGGGCCGCGCACACGCCCGGCGGTCGCGGCGGCCGCATTCTCCGGGTCACCACGCTCGCCGGCGAAGGTCCGGGTTCGTTCGTCGAAGCGGTGACCGCGAAAGGCCCGCGGATCGTGGTGTTCGAAGTCGGCGGCGTCATCGATCTCGGCCTGAAGACCGTGAAGATCCGCGAACCCTTCCTCACCATCGCCGGCCAGACCGCGCCGCAGCCGGGCATCACCCTGATCCGCGGCGGCATCGACATCGCGACGCACGATGTCGTGGTCCGCCACCTCCGCGTGCGCCCCGGCGAAGCCGGCCAGCCCAAGCGCAGCGGCGTGGACTTCGACGCGATCTCCACCGTCGGTGCGCACGACGTGATCGTCGATCACTGCTCGCTGACCTGGGCCACCGACGAAAATCTGTCGGCCTCCGGCCCGCGTTTCGGCGGCGACACGCCACAGCAGTGGCGCGACAACACCTCGCACCGCATCACCTTCAGCCACAACCTCATCGCCGAAGGCCTGGCGCATTCCAGCCACGGCAAGGGCGAGCATTCGAAGGGCTCGCTGATCCACGACAACGCCCGCGACATCCTGATCGTCGGCAACCTCTACGCGCACAACAACGAACGCAATCCGATGTTCAAGGGCGGCAGCCAGGGTGTCGTGATCAACAACCTGATCTACAACCCGGGCCAGCGCGCGGTGCACTACAACCTCGTCGCCGCGGAATGGGACGGTCATCGCTACGAGGACGGGCGGCTGGCGCTGATCGGCAACGCGATGCGCGGCGGCCCGGATACGCCGGAGAAAGCCGTGTTCTTCATGTTCGGCGGCTCCGGTTGGCTCGACCTGTACCTGCGCGACAACATCGCGGTGGACCGCATCGGCCAGCCGCTGCCGATGCAGGGCAGCTACAGCACCGCACCGGTCGGCGTGCGCGCGCTGAAGACCGCGCCACCGCTGCCGTTCGGCGTGACCCCGATGGCCGCGAAGAACGTGCAGGATGCGGTGATCGCCAACGCCGGTGCGCGGCCCTGGGATCGCGACGACATCGATCGCCGGATCCTCGCCGACACCATCGAAGGACGCGGCGGCATCATCGACAGTGAACAGGACGTCGGCGGTTATCCGAAGCATGCGGAAACGCGGCAGGCCTTCGTCGAAGCCGACTGGGACCTGCAGACCATGGAACCGCTGAAACCGCTGCCGCGGCGCGAACCGCTGCGCTGAGCCGGCGATGGATCGCACGCGCCGACGCGCGCTGCAGGCGGGGCTCGCGCTGGCGGGTGCCGTGCTGTTGCCCGCGACCGCGCGCGAAAGATCGCATCGCGCACCGATCGCATCGACCCGCAGCGGATGCGTGCTCGGCCTGCGCGATGCGGTCGACGGCGCCGCCGACGTCCTGGTGTTCAAGGGTCTGCCCTACGGCGCCGACACCGCATCGACGCGCTTCCAGCCGCCACGCCCGGAAGTCCCGTGGCGCGGCGTGCGCGACGCCACCCGTTTCGGCACGCAGGCGCCGCAGAACGGCGAACTCGCGCCCGGCGGCGAAGACTGCCTCGTGCTCAACGTGTGGACGCCGGCACTGCGCGACCGCGCGCAGCGGCCGGTGCTGGTCTACATCCACGGCGGCGCCTACAACACCGGCGCCGGCAGCGATCCGCTGTACGACGGCGCGCGCCTATGCCGGCGCGGCGATGTCGTGGTGGTCACGATCAATCACCGGCTGAATCTGTTCGGTTATCTCCATCTCGGAGAATTCGATGCGGCTTACGCGGATTCCGGCAACGTCGGCCAGCTCGATCTGATCGCGGCGCTGCGGTGGGTGCGCGAGCACGCCGCGGAATTCGGCGGCGACCCCGGCAACGTCACCGTGTTCGGACAATCCGGCGGCGGCGCGAAGATCGCGACGCTGATGGCGATGCCGGACGCCGCCGGGCTGTTCCATCGCGCGATGACCATGAGCGGCCAGCAGGTCACCGCCGCGGGCCCGCGCGCCGCCGCGCAGCGCGCAAGCCTGTTCCTCGATGCGCTGGGACTCGCGCCCGACCGCCTAGATGCGCTGCGCGCGCTGCCGATCGCGACGCTGCTGCAGGCCGCGAAGACCCGTGACCCGTCGCGCGTGGAAGAGATGAGCCTGTATTTCGGCCCGGTGCTCGACGGACGCCGCCTGCCGCGGCACCCGTTCCATCCCGATGCGCCGCCGCAGTCGGCGGGCATTCCGATGATCATCGGCAACACCCGCGACGAAACCCGCGCCTTCCTCGGCAACGATCCGGCGAATCACGCGCTGACCTGGGCGCAGTTGCCGGAACGCCTGCGCCGCCATCAGTACGTCGATCTGCCGGTGGAGACGGTCATCGCCGAATACCGCCGGCAGCATCCCGACTGGACGCCCTCGCGGATCTTCTTCGCCGCCACCACCGCCGGCCGGTCCTGGCGCGGCGCGGTGCTGGAAGCCGAAGCGCGCGCGCGGCAGGGCGCGTCGACCTGGGTCTATCAGCTCGACTTCCCCTCGCCGCTCGACGACGGCAGGTTCGGCGCGATGCACACGCTCGACATTCCGCTGGTGTTCGACACCATCCGCCAACCCGGATCGCGCACCGGCGACGGCCCCGACGCGCAGCGCGTGTCCGATGCGATGAGCGGGGCCTTGCTCGCCTTCGCGCGCAGCGGCGATCCGAATCATCCCGGCCTGCCGCAGTGGCCCCGCTACGGCCTCGACCGTCGCGCGACGATGCTGTTCGATGTCGACAGCGGGGTCGAAAACGACCCGCGCGGCGGCGAGCGCAGGCTCTACGAGCGCGCGCCCTACGTCCAGCGCGGCACGTTCTGAAGCAGCGGGGCATCTGCGATCAGCCCCTTCCCGCGCCGGCCACAAAACCAATGACCGGTCATCCTCGCGCATCGCGAATCGCGGCCATCGACCCCCGGTGATCGCGCGAAAAAATGGCGGTACCGTCCACGCATCCTGGACGGCACCGCCAACGGGGGATCCACGCGGGGGAGGGAAAGATCGCGATCAGAACGAATAACGCGCGCCGAGGAAGAACTGGCGACCGGTGTGGTGGTAGACCGAAGCCCGATCGCCATCCGAATCGACGAACTGGTCGTTGAACTCGTCGGTCAGATTGATGCCTTCCAGCGTCAGCGCGAGCTTGTCGTTGACGTTGTAGGTGAAGGACGCGTCGACGTTGAAGGTCTCGCGCTTGCCCTCGACATCGTTGCTGTTGCGGCCGGGCACCACCTGCAGATAGTCGTCGCGGTACGAGCCCGAAACGCGCGCGCTGAAGCGCTTGTTCTCGAAGTAGAGCGTGGCGTTGTAGGCGTTCGGCGACAGGTTCACGAGATTGTCGGTGACGAACAGGCTGCTGGTGGGCGAGATCGCGTATTCGATCTCGGATTCCACATGCGTGTAGTTCAGCAGCAGGCCGAGGCCGCTCCAGGCGCCGGGCAGGAACGAGAACGGCTGCTGGTAGTTGATTTCGAAACCGCGCAGCGGACCGCCGGGCGTGTTGACCGGCGAGGTGATGTCGAACGGCGTGTCCGCCGGCAGGCCGACCGGCGTCAGCAGTTCCAGCGGAAGACCGGTGGTGTTGAACGGCCGGGTCTCGCGCAGGGTCTGGATGTAGGTGTCGATGTCCTTGTAGAAGAAGGCGACGCCCAGCAGCGCGTTCTCGGCGAAATACCACTCCGCGGACACGTCGTAGGTGGTCGCACGGAACGGCTCCAGCATCGGGTTGCCGGTGGTGATCGTGCGCAGCGTGGTGTTGACCGTGCCGCCCGGATTGAGGCTCGGCAGCTGCGGTCGCGCCATCACCTTCGCCGCGCCAAAGCGCAGGACGAGGTTGTCGCGCAGGTCCCACGCCAGATTCACCGACGGCAGCCAGTCGTCGTAGGCATTCTTCACCACGACTTCGCTGCCGCCACCGGTGGCGAGATAACCGGTGGCCGCCACGTCGGTGGAGGCATAACGCACGCCGACGTTGCCGCGCAGGCGACGACCGACGAAATCGGTGTCGAAATCCATCTGCAGATAGCCGCCCTGATCGGTCTCGCTCACGGCGAAATTGTTGCCGCGCGCATTGCCGACGGTGATGCCGCCCAGCCGGAAATCGTCGCCGTCGCCGGCGGTGCCGGGCGTCGGATCGCAGTTGCAGTAGATGTTGAACAACCGCGCGATCGCGTTGAGGTCCGGAATCAGCCAGCCGTTGGCGTTGCCGCCGGGCTGGCCCAGGCCGGAACCGAAACCGCTGAAGGTCCGGGTGATGTCGGCGAGCGTCGTACCCGCCGGCAGGCCCGGCACGCGGGTTTCGTTGGCGCGACGGAATTCGAAGGTCTCGAAACCGTATTCCTTCCAGACCAGGCCGCCCTTGAACGAAACCGATTCGTTGAGATCGAAGATCAGGTTGAAGCGCGCGTTCTCGAATTCGTTGTCGGCGCCGAGCGGACGGATGCGGATCTCCGAACCGGTCGAATTCGCGGCCGGGCTGCTGATCCACTGCCATGCGGTCGGGCTGTTGACGTCGAACGGATAGGTGATGCGCGGCACCCGGTCGTTGCCGCGGAAATCCCACGAATAGCCGTCGATGTTCTGGATGTCGAGGGTCACCGTGGTCTGGACCGGATTGCGGAATTCCGACTTCGACATGCCGGCCTGCGCGTTGAAGCTCAGGCGATCGGTGAGCCGCGTCTGCAGATCGAAGCCGAGCTGGGTGAACGTGGTCTCGAGTTCGTCGAAACGCGATTCGGAACGCACGTCGACGTTGTTGAACACGCCGTAGACCAGATTGCCGTTGGCATCGACCTCGGCCGCCACCACTTCGGTCTGCGGCTTGCCGCCCTGCGCCGCGGTGCGGCTGAAGGAAATCGTTTCGAGGAAATCTTCCTGACGCGTGGCGTCGAGTTTCGAATACAGCGCGTCCACCGACAGCGTGGTGTCGTCGGTGATGCGGAACTGCAGGCTGCCGGTCACGCCGGTGCGCGTCTGCTCGTGGGTCAGGCGACCGTAGCGCGGCAGGCGCGGATGGAACACGCCGGCGGCCATCGCGGTGTTGTAGGCGCTGACGTTCGCCGCCGTGTTGCCCGGGCGCGGAATGCCGGTGGCGCAGTTCGCCGTGGAAGAACCGGGCGCGGTCGACGCCGGAGCCACGCCGACGGGGCTGCAGAAACCGCCCGACGCGCTGCTGGGCTCCCATCGCACCGCGCTGAAGCCTTCTTCGAGCAGACTGCGCTCGCTGTACGACACCGACATCGCGGCACCGATGCGTCCGTCGGCCCAGGTGTTGCTCATCAGGCCCGAGATGCGCGGATCCCATTCGCCGGACAGGTCGTTGTAGCTCATCTGTCCATTCACGGTCGCGGTGAATGTGCGGTAGTCGAAGGGCCGACCGGTGCGCAGATCGACGGTCGCGCCAAGCGAGCCCTCGTCCACTTCGGCCGACTGGGTCTTGCGCACCGTGAGGTTGTTGAACAACTCCGAGGCGAAGACGTTGAAATCGAAGCCGCGGCCGCGATTGGCGCCGCCGGAGCTGTCGGTGCCGCCGGTGGTGGACAGCGCTTCCATGCCGTTGAGGCGGACGCGGGTGAAGTCCGGGCCGAGGCCGCGCACCGTGATCGAACGGCCCTCGCCGGCATCGCGGTCGATCGACACGCCCGGGATGCGCTGCAGCGACTCCGCCAGATTCTGGTCGGGGAATTTGCCGATGTCCTCGGCGACGATCGCGTCGATCTGTTCGGCCGATTCGCGCTTCTCGTCCAGCGCCTTGATCAGGCTGGCGCGGAAACCGACGACCGAGATCGTGTCCAGGTCGTCGCCGTCGGGGGCCGCCTCCGCTGCCGGCGCCTGTTGGGCCGCCGCGGACAGCGCGGTCAGCTGCAGCGCCAGCGCGATCGATGCCGCGAGCATGGTAACCGGTGTCTTTTTGCTGCCGTACTGCCTGTGCATTGCTTCCCCCTCACTGAAAATAGGCGAGATGACCGCGGTGCGCTCGCGTCGACGGCCGGTTATGATGGCTCTTGTGGCCGCGAAAAATGACACCGCTGGCCAAAACTAGCAAAAGACGACGCCGGAAGCATGCTGCAACGCAGCAGCTCCGAGTCCACCCCGGAGGCCCCATGCTGCAGGAAGAAAGTCGGCAGGAAGGATGGATCGTATGCTTCGGTGAGCTGCTGCTGCGGCTCGCGGCCCCGGGGCGGGAACGTCTGCTGCAGAGTCCCGCGCTGGACGTCCGCATCGGCGGCGCCGAAGCCAATGTCGCGGTCTCGCTGGCCCGCTTCGGACATCGGGCAACGCTGGCCGGCACGGTCGCAGACAACCCGCTGGGCGAGGCTGCGCTGGGCGAACTGCGCCGCCATGGCGTGGCGGTCGATGACGTCCATCGCCGACCGGGCCGCATGGGCCTGTATTTCCTGGCCACCGGCGCCGGCCTGCGCCCCAGCGAAGTGTTGTACGACCGTGCCGGGTCCGCCTTCTCGCTCGCGAGTCCCGAAACCTACGACTGGCCGCGCATGCTGACCGGCGCGCGGGCATTCCACGTCTCCGGCGTGACCCCCGCGCTGGGCCGCGCCACCGCCGACGCCGCGCTGGCCGCGGCGCGGGCGGCGCGGGCCGCCGGCGCGCTGGTGTCGTTCGACGGCAATTTCCGCGCGAAGCTGTGGGCCGCCTGGGACGCCGACCCGGGCGCGATCCTGCGCGAATTGATCGCCGAGGCGGATCTGGCCTTCGCCGATCATCGCGATATCGGCGTGGTGCTGGGCGAAGACGACGCGCACGCCGACGAACCCAGCGCGCGTTTCGCCGCCGCCGCGGCGCGGGCCTTCGCCGCGTTCCCGCGCCTGCAGCGCATCGTCACCACCGTGCGCATCCAGCACAGCGTCGACGATCACGGCATGAGCGCGTTGATGGCGACCCGCGCTGGCGCCCTGCATGCGACGCCCACGCATGCGCTGCGCGGCATCGTCGACCGCATCGGCGCCGGCGACGCCTTCGCCGCCGGCGTGCTGCACGGCCTGCTCACGGGCATGGACGACGGCGACAGCCTGCACTTCGGCCTGGCCGCGGCCTGCCTGAAGCACAGCGTTCCCGGCGATTTCAATCTCGTCGATCGCGAAGACGTGCTGGCGCTGATGCGCAGCGAACGCCTGGACGTGAAACGCTGAACGCGAATACCCGCCGCGAGGCGATTTCGCAGTGCATCCGCGTAGCACAGCCGCCATCTCGGACCGCATCGACCGGACGGCATCGAAACACCCGGGACCCGCATGCCTGCAGGGCTGCAGCGGACATCCACGGCGCGCGTCCGACCTCGAAACCGGTGGATTCGCCCCCCGAATCGCCCCCACGGCGATCCATGGGCCGGCTCGCGTCGCTGAACGCTTCGCGAAAGTTCCCGCACCGGCAAGTTCAGTATTAAGTATTCGTTATGCAGTGATCCTGAGAATGCGCCTCACCGGAGCGGTTTCCCCTCGTCTCTCTCGCGGCTCCGGCCCAATAACAACCATGAGGTCCTCTTTCATGAAGCGCACTCTTCTCGCCCTGACCCTCCTCGCCGCCCTCCCGTTCGCCGCCTCCGCGGCCGAAGGCGTCTCCTACAACTACGTCCAGGGCGGCTATGTCGCGACCGAAGCGGACGGCGCCGCGGATGCCGACGGTTACGGCATCGACGCATCGGTCGCCGTGCACGAGAACTTCCATCTCTTCGGCGCCTACACCTCGCAGGATCTGGACGTGAACACGGTCTACGACAAGGTCGACCAGTGGAAGCTCGGCGTCGGCTACAACTACGGCATCACCGACAAGGCCGATCTGGTCACCCGCGTCGCCTACGAGAAGTTCGATGCCGGCAATGGCTTCGATGTCGACGGCTACAGCGCCGAAGCCGGCGTCCGCGGCGCGCTGGGCGACAAGTTCGAAGCCTATGCGATGGCCGGTTACGAAGACTTCGAACAGGCCGATGGCGACTTCTACGGCCGCGTCGGCGCACAGGTGAAGTTCAACGAAAACTGGGGCGTGAGCGGCGACGTCAAGTTCGCCGATGGCGACGCCCAGTGGTTCGTCGGTCCGCGCTTCAGCTGGTGATCCCAGCGCTCCCCGGAGCGCGACGCACAGGTTCCCGTGCAGGGCAGGCGTGACCCTCGATGTACGCCTTTTCGCGACCCCCTCCCCTGGGTCGCCCTGGAAGCCCGGCGCAAGCCGGGCTTTCTTGTGTCCGCGAATCGCTCGCGGCGCATCCGTCAAGCGGTTGCAAGGCATCAAGATTTCGTTAAGATGCCCGCGCCGCACCGTCGGCAAATTCGTTAATTTTCAAATAAATCAGGGGTTTGAATGAAGAAGCACCTTTCGCTGGCCATCGTGCTGGCCTGCGCTCCCTTTGCCGCTTCCGCGGGTGAGCTGAGCTACAACTACGTCGAACTCGGCTACAGCGAGTCGACCCTGAAGACCGGTTCGGGCGATTTCGACGGCGACGGCTACGCCTTCAAGGGCTCGATGGCCTTCGGCGACAAGTTCTACGGCGCCATCGGCGTCCACGAAGACAAGCTGTACGACGACAGCCTGGAACCGTGGGAACTGACCGGCGGCTACCGCATGCAGTTGGCCGAGGGCACCGATTTCGTTGCCGAACTGAGCTATATCGGCGTGAATTCCGAGGTGTTCGGCGACGAATACCACAACGACGGCTACCGCGCCGCAGCCGGCGTGCGTTCGGCGATCGGCGATCATGTGGAGCTCGGCGGCAAGGTCACCTGGACCGACGTCGAGAACATGGACGATGTGGTCGGCGCGAACGTGAACATCCACGTCAAGTTCAACCAGACCTGGGGCGTCTACGGCCAGTACCACTACAACGAGTACAACTTCCTGGGTGCCGACCTGGACAACTGGCAGATCGGCGTCCGCGCCAGCTTCTGATCCGGGCCGTCAGGCCGGGCTCCGCCCGGCCTGCGGATCGATGCCCGAAAGCCCGGCTCCGGCCGGGCTTTCGCGTTTGCGGGGTCCCGGCGGGCATCCTTCGGGGCCGGAGCACGCCAAACCGGCCGCCGCTTGGGTAAACTCACTGGCCGCGCCGGGCGCGGACAGGGACATCCACCGATTTCACAGCTCTTTGGGGAGATTCATGAAGAAGCCACTTGCGGCCGCATTCCTGCTGGCCTGCCTGCCATTCGCGGCCTCGGCCCGCGACAGCCTGGGGAGTTTCACGTATGTCGAAGGCGGCGTTCAGCGCGTCAGCGTCGACTTCGGCACCCCCGGCAGCGACAAGCTCGATTTCAACGGCGCCGGCGTTCGCGGCGCGATCGAACTGTCCGACAATTTCTACGTCTACGGCGGCTACGCGTGGGCGCGCAACGGCGACCTCGTCGAGGACATCGACGCGCGCCAGACCCAGGCCGGCCTGGGCTATCGCCATACCGTCTTCGACAACGCCGACCTGATCGCGGAAGCCGGGTTCCAGCACACCCAGCTCGACGCCACCGGTTATCGCGACAACCTCGATGCGGCCCGCGTCTCGGTGGGTTTGCGCGGCGCGCTCAGCAACAACTTCGAAGGCTGGGTGAAGGCCAGCTACGTCGACGGCAGCGACTACGACGGCGAATTCAGCGGCACCCTCGGCGCCCAGTTCATCATCAACCAGACCTGGGGCGTGGTCGGCGAAATCGAAGCCGGCGACCTGACCTCGCAGTACCTGATCGGCGTGCGCGCGAGCTTCTGACCGTTCGCGCCGCGATACGAAAAAGCCCGGCGCAGGCCGGGCTTTTTTCTTGTGCGCGCGGAAGAAACTAGTCGCCGAACAGACCCTGCGGGTATTCCGGCTTCTGTTCGCGCGCCATCAGCCGCCTGAGGCCGTCGGTGGGCGTGATCTCGCCCTTGAGGACATCGCGGACGGTGCTGGAGATCGGCAGTTCGATGCCGTGCCGCGCCGCCTGGCGCATCACTTCCTCGGCGGTCTGGATCGATTCCACCACCTGGCCGATCTCGCGCACCGCGTCTTCGATCGACTGGCCGCGGCCGAGGGCCAGGCCCAGACGCCGGTTGCGCGACAGATCGCCGGTGCAGGTGAGCACGAGATCGCCGAGACCGGCGAGGCCCATCAGGGTCTCGGCCTTGCCACCGATGGCGACGTTGAGCCGCAACATTTCGTTGAGCCCGCGGGTGATCAGGCCGGCGCGCGCGTTCAAACCCAACGCCATGCCGTCGGCGACGCCGGTGGCCACGGCCAGCACGTTCTTCATCGCGCCGCCGAGTTCGGCGCCCAGCATGTCCTCGCCGGTGTACGCGCGGAACGCCGGGCCATGCAGGGCGTCGGCGACCTGCTGGGCGAATCCGGCGCTGCCGGGATGCGCGCCATCGGCATGCACGGTGAGCGCGGTGGGCAGACCCGCGGCGACTTCCTTCGCGAACGAAGGGCCGGTGACGACCGCCAGCGGCACGTCGGCGGGCAGGATCCCGCCCGCGACTTCATGCAGGAATCTGCCGGAACCGGGCTCGAATCCCTTGGTCGCCCAGGCCACGCCGGCGTGCGCCGGGCGCAGCGGTGCGAGCGCGTGCAGGGTCTCGGCGAAGGCGTGCGAGGGCACGACCACCAGCACCAGGTCGCAACCGGCGAGGGCGGCGGCCAGATCGGTGGTGGCGCGAAGACTGTCGGGCAGCGGAATCCCCGGCAGATAGCGGGGATTCTCGTGGCGGGCGTCGATCGCCGCGATGGTCGCGGCGTCGCGCCCCCAGAGCACCGTGGGGTGGCCGTGGCGGGCGATCAGCGCCGCCAGGGCCGTGCCCCAGGAGCCGGCGCCGAGGACGGCGACGGCGGGTTTCGCGGTCTCGCGATCGGAAGGATCGGACGACATGCGAGAAACGGGCGTCGCGCCGTCAGGCGTTGCCGGCGGTCTCGGCGCCGGCCAGGCCGCCCTGCTGGGCGCGCTGGCGCAGGCCTTCGGCGTACAGGCCTTCGAAGTTGATCGGCTGCAGCAGGAACGGCGGGAAGCCGCCGGCCGTGATCAGGTCGCTGACCGTCTGGCGGGCGTACGGATACAGGATCGTCGGGCAATGCACGCCGAGCATCGCGTCGAGGGTCTGGTCGTCGAAACCGGCGAGACCGAACAGGCCGGCCTGGCGCACTTCGACCAGATACACGGTCTTGTCGACCAGCTTGCAGGTCAGGGTGACGCCGAGTTCGACTTCGAACAGATCGTCGGCGACGCGCTGGACGCGCTGGTTCAGATTCATTTCCAGCGAGGGCTGGCCCTGTTCGCTGAACACCTGCGGCGCGCCGGGGGCTTCGAACGAGACATCCTTGACGTAGATCTTCTCGACCGAGAAGGTCGGGCCGTTGGCTTCGGCGGCGGCGCCGTTGGCGACGGGTTCGGACATGACAGGGCTCCTGGAGAAAGAAAAGCGGAAAAGAAGGCGATTATGGCACGCGGACGCGGGCGGGTCCGGTCCCGGAAACGCGTGTCCCGGGGTCTCGGGTCAGACGATCTGGTGGTCTGCCGCGGCGTTTGCAATGGCCCGGCCGGCGGCGCGGGCGACGGAAGGATGGACCGGGCGTCAGCCCTTGCCCTTGACCAGCGGCAATTCCGCCTGCTGCCAGGCCCCGATGCCGCCTTCGAGAATGTGGACGCGCTCGAAACCGGCCTTCTTCAGGCGCTTGGCGGCGCCGACGACGGTGATGCCGCTCTGGCAGACCAGCACGATGGGCAGGGCCTTGGCCGGCGCCAGTTGCTTGCTCTCGGGGTCGAACTGGCTCATCAGCACGTTCTTCGAACCGGCGATGTGGCCTTTCTGGAAATCGGCGTAGGGACGCAGGTCGACCACCAGGGCGTTCTCCTGGTTGATCAGCGCGGTGACCTGCGCCGGCGCCAGCGACTTGTAGCCGCGGAACAGGCGGGAAATCTCGTTGCCGATGATGGCGATGGTCAGGCCGACCAGGGCGATGCTGTAGACCGGTTGGCGGCCGGCGAAGGCCCACAGTTCTTCGAAATTCACGGGAAGCGGATCCAGCAGGCGCGGAACGGCCGCGCGGGGGGCGGAATTGTCGCCTGCGGCGGCCCGGCTGGCAAAACCCGGGCGTCGGCCGGATCGGGCCCGCCGGAACCGTGCGCTATTTGCCCTGCCAGAAGTCCGGCAGACCGGCGACCCACCAGGTCTTGGTCTCGGGGTCGTAGTGCCAGATCTCGGTGAACCGGACCTTGCGCTGGGCGAGGGTATTGCGGTTCACGACTTCGATCTGGATCTCGCGCAGCACGGTCTCGTCGGGTCCGGGCATGCTGGCCAGATCGCGGTAGCCGGTGACCTGGATCTGTTCGAAGCGCGAGAAGTCGGCATCGGTCATCGGCTTTTCCTTGCGCACCTTGGGGTCGACCATGCTCCAGGCCCCTTCGAAGTCGCCCCAGCGGATGGCGGCGGAGAAGGCGTACTGGTTCCTGTCGAGCGCGCTGCTCTTCTTGCCGGCGAAGGCAACGCCGGCGAGAGAAACCAGCAGCAGCGCGATCAGGAGCCGGGCGAGCAGGCGCATCGGGACGGGCGAGGCGATCATGGGCATCGGAATCCGGTCAGGCAGGGGACGACAGCGGGCATCCTAACGCTTGAGGATCGCCACGTAACGCGACCGGCTGTCCGCAGCCACGCCGCCTTCAGCCAGCGGCACGCTGGCCGCGACCGTCATCTGGGCGCGGCCGGCGTTGCGCAGGGTCTCGAGAAAGCCCGCCCACGACTCCCCTTTGTCCGCCACCGCGACCGCGGTGAGATCGGTATAGACCGGCGTGCGGTACTGCACCTTGGTGTCGGCGACGTACACGTTGGCGTCCAGCCCGGCCTCGACCAGGCGCAGCGCGATCAGCCCCCAGCCGGCGAGCGTCATCAGCGAGGTCAGGCTGCCGCCGAAGGCGCAGGCCTTGTCGTTGATGTTGGGCGCGAGCGGCGCATGCAGCCGCAAGGTCTCGTCGTCGGCGTCGCCGACACGCAGTTGCATGGCCGCCACCGGCGGCATGGCCAGCAGTTCGGCTTCAAGCGCGCGCAGATGCGCGGAACGCGGGGTGTCGGTCATGGGCGGGCAGCGGGCGACGGCACGGGGAAAGACTGCGGGAAAAACATCGCCGGCTTGCGGGCGACGGTACGAATGGCGAAGCTGGTCGGAATGACCCCGCCACGCCGTCCGCGAGCATACGACACGTTGCCGGCCACGCCGCCCACGCCGCCGCGGGTGGTGTCGCTGCGGCCGGTCGGCGATCACGCCGCGATGCGCCATGCAGCGGCCGCGCACGGACTGCGCGTGCTGGCGCTGTCGCCGTGGCGGATCGCGGTGCGCGACGATGCGGCCACGCGGCGCGCGCTGCGCGCTGCGCTGGCGGCCGACATCGTGATCGCCACCAGTCCGGCCGCGGTGCGTGCGGCGGCGTCGCAGTCGTCGCTGCGCGCGAAACGGGGACAGCGGTTCTGCGCGGTCGGCAGCGCCACCGCGGATGCGCTGCGGCGGGCGGGCGTCATCGACGCGGCATCGCCCGAGCGCATGGACAGCGAAGGTCTGCTGGCGCTGCCGCTGCTGCAGGACGTGCGCGGCCGCGACATCGGCCTGCTCACCGCCCCCGGCGGCCGCGACCGCATCGCGCCGACGCTGCATGATCGCGGCGCGCGGGTCGTGCGTGCCGATGTCTACGCGCGCGAACCGGTCGCGTTGTCTCCCGCGGCGCTGGCGCGACTGCGCGCGTTCGACGGACCGCTGCTGCTGCCGCTGAGCAGCGGCGAAGCCCTGCTGACCGTGCTGGCAGCCGCGCCCGACGACATCGCGGCGCGGCTGCGCGGCGCATGCGTGCTGGCCGCGAGCGGACGCCTCGCCGCGCTCGCCCGCGACGCCGGCTGCGCGGACGTGCGCATCGCCGCCGGGCCACGGCCCGCGCAGTTGCTCGCCGGCGCGGACGCAAGCGCGGCCACGACCGCACAATCCCGTTAACATGCCGCGAACATCCATCCGGATGCCGCCGGCCAGTCCCCCCATGACCGAAAGCACCGCCTCTTCTGCGGACACGCCCGCGAGCGACGCACCGTCGCCCGCCGTCGTCGCGCCGTCGACGGCCACCACGACTCCGCCGCCCGCCCGCCGCACCGGCTGGGCGTGGCTGGCGCTGCTGCTGGCGCTGGCCGGCGGCGGCGCATGGCTGTGGTACAGCGACCACCAGCGCGCCCAGCGCGAACGCGCCGCGGAAATCGAAGCCGCGCAGCGGATCGAGGCTTTGGCGTCGCGGATCGAAGGCCTGCGCCGCGATGTCCGCGGCCACGGCCAGCGCCTGCAGCAGGCCGACGCCACCAACCGCGTGCTGCGCGACGAACTGCTGGGCATGGGCCAGCGCGCCGCGCTGCTGGAAGACCAGGTGAAGAAGCTCGCCGACGCCAACCGCGACGGCGCGCTGGCGCTGCGCATGGACGAGGCGGAACTGCTGTTGACCCTCGGCGAGCAGCGCCTGCGGCTGGCCGCCGATCTCGACGGCGCCCGCCGCGCCTACGCACTGGCCGCCGGCGTGCTCGACGGCATCGACAGCCCGCGCGCGCTGAACCTGCGCCAGGCGCTTGCGCAGGAACGCGCGGCGCTGGACGCCCTGAAGGACGACCCGCGCCGGGTGGCGCTGCGACGGCTCGATGCGCTCGCGACCGCGCTGCCCACCGCGGACACCCTGCCGCGACCGCAGGCACCGGCCGCGAACGCGCCGTGGTGGGACCGCGTGCTGTCGCGACTGGTCAGCGTGCGCCGCAGCGACGCGCCGCAGGCGCTTTCCAGCCAGGACCGCGAAGCCGGGGAGATCGCGCTGCAGCTGGAACTCGCATTGGCGCGCAACGCGATCGAACGCCGCGACGACACGGCGCTGCGCGCCGCGCTGCAGCGCGCCGACGCCTGGCTGCTGCGGCTGTGGCCAGCGTCGCCGCAGCGCCAGGCCGCACGCAGGGAACTGCAGGCGCTGCGCGACATGCCGCTGGCGCTCGAGATGCCCACCCTCGGCAGCACGCTGGCGCTGCTGCGGGCGGAGCGCGGCGGTTGAACGCGGACGGCGCATGAATCTCTTCCGCAACCTCCTCTTCTGGATCCTGCTCGCGCTGGCCGGCGCACTGCTCGCGCAATTGCTGCTGCAGGACCCTGGTTTCGTGCTGGTGCGTTATCTCGGCACCACGGTGGAAGCGACGCTGGTCGGCGCGGCGCTGCTGTTCGTGCTCGCACTGTTCGTGCTGTGGCTGCTCTGGAAGGTGCTGGGCTGGCCGTTCCGGCTGTGGCGGCTGCGCCGCGAGCGCGCCGCGCGCACGCGGCTGGCGGAAGGGCTGGACGCGCTGCATCACGGCCGCTACGCCGAAGCCGAAGCGCTGTTGGCGCAGGCCGCGCTGGACCCGCATTTCGAAGCGCCTGCACGGGTGGCGGCCGCGCGCGCCGCCGCCGCGCGCGGCGATGCCGCTGCGGCCGTCGCGCATCTCGATGCGCTGGCCGCGACCCATCCGGTGGCGCGGGCGATCGCCGCCGCGGAGATCGCGCTGGCCGAGGACCGCGCCGACGATGCGCTGGCCGCGCTGGAGGCCGTGACCGACAGCGCGCGGGCGCCGCGCGCCGCGACGCTGCGTGCCGATGCGCAGGCGGCGCAGGCCGCCCGGGCCAGCGCTGGCTGAACGCACCGGAATGCCATCGCGCTCCGCTATGCTGCCCGCAATGCGCCACCTCCACGCCCGATGACCCCACCCGTCCCCGCCGCCCCCCGCATCGAGCTCGACGCGAACGACAGCGGGCTCGCGCGCCTGCACGGCGAATGGACCCTGCAACATGCGCTGGCAATCGGCGACGCGCTGCGAAGCGTGCCGGAACGGGTCCGCCGCCTCGACGCCAGCACGGTCGCGCGGCTGGATTCGCTGGGCGTGCTGCAGTTGCTGCGGCATGTCGCGCGCAACGGGCTCGACGACGACGCGCTGCACTTCCGCGACGATCACCGCGCGCTGGTGCAGGTGATCGAAGACGTGAAGGACGGACGGCCGAAGACCAAGCGGCCCTACGGTTTCGCGGCGGCGCTGGAACGTCTCGGCCGCGCGGTACACGACAACGCCCGCGAGGTGGTCGCGCTGGTGAGCTTCCTCGGCGAAACCCTGGCGAAATTCGGGCGCACCGTCGCCCAGCCGCGGCGCCTGCGCCTGACCGCGACCGTCTTCCACATGGAACAGGTCGGCCTCGACGCGGTGCCGCTGGTGGCACTGCTGTCGTTCCTGGTCGGCGCGGTCATCGCGTTTCTCGGCGCCAACATCCTCGCCGACTTCGGCGCGGCGATCTACGTGGTCGAACTGGTCAGCATCTCCTTCCTGCGCGAGTTCGCGGTGCTGCTGACCGCGATCATCCTCGCCGGCCGCACCGCGAGCGCGTTCACCGCGCAGATCGGCTCGATGAAGAGCCGCGAGGAGATCGACGCCATCCGCACCCTCGGCCTCGATCCGGTCGATCTGCTGGTGATCCCGCGCCTGCTCGCGCTGATGACGATGCTGCCGCTGCTGACCTTCATCGCGATGCTCGCCGGCATGCTCGGCGGCATGTTCGTCGGCCACACCAGCCTCGATATTCCGGTGCAGGCCTATTACGGCCGCATGCAGGAAACGATGGAGCTGCGCCATTTCCTGGTGGGCATGTCGAAGGCGCCGATCTTCGCGATGGTGATCGGCCTCATCGGCTGCCTCGAAGGCCTGCAGGTGAGCGGCACCGCCCAGTCGGTCGGCGAGCGCACCACCTCCAGCGTCGTCCAGACCATTTCGCTGGTGATCGTGTTCGATGCGTTCGCCGCGATCTGGTTCATGCACATGGGGTGGTGATGGACGAAACCGGAAACGCCCCCATCATCCAGGTCCGCGGCCTGCGCAACCAGTTCGGCGATCAGGTCGTGCACGAAGCGCTCGATCTCGACGTGCGTCGCGGCGAGATCATCGGCGTCGTCGGCGGCTCGGGCAGCGGCAAGTCGGTGCTGCTGCGTTCGATCATCGGCCTGCGCGAACCCGACGCCGGCCAGATCGAAGTGCTCGGCGTCGACGGCCGCTCGCGCGAAAGCGAAGACCGGTTGCACATCGAGCGCAGCACCGGCGTGCTGTTCCAGGACGGCGCGCTGTTCTCGTCGCTGACCGTCGGCGAGAACGTGCAGGTGCCGCTGAAGGAACACCATCCGGATCTGCCCGAATCGCTGCTGTACGAACTGGCGCTGCTGAAGGTGAAGCTGGCCGGGCTGCCGCCCGATGCGCTCGACAAACTGCCGTCGCAGCTGTCCGGCGGCATGCGCAAGCGCGCCGGACTCGCGCGCGCGCTCGCGCTGGATCCGCCGCTGCTGTTCCTCGACGAGCCCACCGCCGGCCTCGATCCCATCGGCGCGGCGGCCTTCGACCATCTCACCCGCACCCTGCAACAGGCGCTGGGACTGACCGTGTTCCTGATCACCCACGATCTCGATACCCTGTACGCGATCTGCGACCGCGTCGCGGTGCTGGCCGAGCGCCGGGTGATCGCGGTCGGGCCGCTGGCGGAGATCGAACGTTTCGATCATCCGTGGGTGCAGGACTATTTCAACGGCCCGCGCGGGCGTGCGGCCCGCGACAGCCAACGCCGCATCGCCGCGAGGACATGACATGGAAACCCGCGCCAACTACGTGATGATCGGCGTCTTCACGCTCGCGGCGGCCGCATTCATGCTGCTGTTCGGGCTGTGGGCGGCGAAATACACCTCCGACAAGGATTGGCGGTATTACGACGTGATCTTCGACGAAGCCGTCACCGGCCTCACCGAGGGCGGCAGCGTGCAGTACAACGGCATCGGCGTGGGCACCGTGGCCCAGCTGAGCCTGGCGCCGGACGATCCGCGCAAGGTCATCGCCCGGGTCAAGCTGCGCGCGGCCACGCCGGTGAAGGTCGATACCCACGCCAAGCTGTCGTTCACCGGCCTGACCGGCACCGCCTTCATCCAGCTCACCGGCGGCAGCCCGAAGGCCGCGATGCTGACCGCACCGGGCGACGCGGTGCCGGTGATCCAGACCGAAGCGTCGGCGCTGCAGAACATCGCCGAGACCGCCAACAAGCTGGTGGCGCGACTGGACAAGGTCCTCAGCGAGGACAACATCCACAACATCACCCAGACCCTCGACAACATCGAAAGCGCCACCGGCGCGCTGGCCGACCAGCGCGAGGACCTCGGCGCGCTGATCCGCAACGCGCGGGTGTCGAGCGAGAAACTGTCGGCGACGCTGGACACGACCAACACCGCGATCGCCGACGTCGACCGCGAGCTGGTGCAGAAACTGCCGCAGCTCATCGCCAAACTCGACAGCACGCTCAACCGGCTCGATTCGGCCGCCGGCAACGCCGACAAGCTGTTGAGCGAGAACCGCGGCGCGATCAACAGCTTCACCCAGGACGGCCTGAGCCAGCTCGGCCCGACCCTGGACGAACTGCGCGCGCTGGTGCGCGATCTGCGCAAGATCTCCAGCCGTCTCGAAGACAATCCGGCCGGCTACGTGCTGGGCCGGCAGAAACCCAAGGAGTTCGAGCCGAAATGAGCCGCCTCTCCGCACGC
The DNA here is from genome assembly GCA_011526085.1 of Lysobacter sp. GTDB lineage: Bacteria > Pseudomonadota > Gammaproteobacteria > Xanthomonadales > Xanthomonadaceae > Lysobacter_I > Lysobacter_I hankyongensis. The sequence continues at coordinate 110,820 of WYBC01000022.1, forward strand.
GCATGCCTGCGCATCGCCGCGCTCGCCATCGCGACCGCATCGCTGGCCGGCTGCAACCTCCTGCCGAAGCAGGAATCGCTGGCCCTGTACCGGCCCGAGCCGACGATCGCGGTCGACGCCGCATGGCCGCAGGCGACCTGGCAATTGCAGATCGCCCGCCCCTACGCCGACACCGCGCACGATTCCGCGCGCATCCTCGTCCGCCCGCAGCCGGGAGAAATGCAGGTCTACAAGGGCGCGGCATGGACGCAGCCGGCACCGGACCTGGTGCTCGACACCCTGCTGCGCGCGTTCGCCGACAGCGGACGCTTCGCCGGCGTCGCCCGTCGCGGCGAGGGCGTGAACGCGCAGTACGAACTGCTGCTGGATCTGCGCCGCTTCGAATCCGATTACGACGGCGGCACGACGCCCAGCGCGCGGATCGCGCTCGGCGCGCGGCTGGTCGACAACGCCGCGAACCGCGTCGTCGCCAGCCGCGTGTTCGACATCGACACGCCCGCCGAGGGCACCGGCGTGGCGCAGATCCACCGTGCCTTCGAACGCGGTCTCGGCGACGCCACCACGCAATTGATCGGCTGGACGTTGGCGGAAGGGCAGCGCGACGCACAGCGTCGGCGATGATCGGACGCCGGCAGGCAACCGCCGGCGAACACGGCAGGCGCGATACCGCTCAGGGCCGCGGTCGGCTCAATCGCACGGCGAGAAGATCCTCCGGCGCCCAATCGGGAAGCGCGCGCGCGGCGCATCGCTCCCCCGCACCGGTGCCGCAGAGCGCACCACGCAGCAGCTCGGCGCCGAGACGCAGCCCGGGACCCGCACCGTCGCGCGCCGCGATGCGCTCCACGATCTGCCGCGCCGCCTGCAACCGGCGCGGATCGGCGCCGGGCAGGCCGACGGCGTGCCGCGCCATCAGCGCCAGCGCTTCCGCCTCCTGACGGCTGGGTTCGCGGATGGCGAGCAAGGCGTCGATCCGCGACTGCAACAGACGCCACGCACCCGCGGACTCGCCATCGAGGATGCGCTGTCGCGCGGAGGCGATCAGTCCATAGTCCGTCTGTTCCGGACTGCGCTTGCCGTCGTTGCAGCGTTCGAAATAGGCGTTGGCGCGATCCCGGCGACGGGCTTCGGTCAACACCCATGCATAAAAACAGGGGTTGGGCGAAGCGCTGATGTCCAGGCCGGCGCGCTCCATCGCATCGATGCCTTCGACCGCGGCGTCGAGCTCGTCGCGCCAGAAATGCGATTCGACCTGGAGATAGAGCGCCCACGCCGGTGCCCGGGGGTGCGGATGCGGCGTCCGTTGCAGGACCTGGATTTCGGCCAGCGCATCGGTGTAGCGGCGCGCGCCGACGACCTCGGCGACGACGAAATACGGATGCAGGCTGTTGCCGCCGTCGAGTCGCGCATCGCGGATGCGCTGTCGCGCGCGTTCGAGATGATCGCGCCACGCGTCGGATCGATCGCGATCGATCCGGGCCAGCAGCAACAGCGCCTCGATTTCCGCACGCAGTTGGCCGGACGCGCGCGCCTGCTCGACGATCGCGCGCAGTTCCTCGCGTCGGGCCACGAGCCCCGGGCCGGGCACGAGCGGCGTCGCGCGCTGGACCCACACGCGGCTTTCGGCAGCCGACGCCTGATCGCCGAGCATCGCGAAATCGCGGGCGATCCGGGTCTGTGCCGCGGCGGCCGCCCCGCGTTCGCCGCGATGCATGTGCAACGGGCCGAGATTGGCCTGCAGGCGCAGCGCCGCATGCGGCCAGCCGGCGCGCCGGGCGACATCGCGCGCGCGTTCGATTTCGTACTGCGCGCGCGGCAGTTCCTGCAGGCGCAGCAACGCGAGGATCAGCGCATCCTCCTGCTCCAGCCATTCGCCCGCACCCGCGGGCTGTGCGGACAGGCGTTCGATCTCGCGCAGCGCATCGCGCAGCTGCAGGCGTTCTACGCGCGCGACCATGCCCGCGCGCGGACACGGCGCGGCGCCGAGACGATCCGGCGCGATCCGCGCGAGCAGGCGTTCGATGCGACAACGACGCACCGGATCGGTTTCCTTCGCGGGAACCAGCGACTGCGCGGCCTCGCGGGCATCCTCTGCGCGGCCGTGTTCGAACAACAGGCCGGCCAGCGCGATGCGCGCATCGCCCATCCGCGCATCGAGCGTCAGCGCGCGCTGGAACTCCAGCAGCGCCGTCGCGCGATCGAAGCGCGCCTCGGCCAGGCGTCCGGCGACGTAGGCATCGGTGGCGGCGCCCGGCGCATGCGCGATGGCGGGCAGATGCCGGGTCAGCAGCGTCTGCAGGGCATCCAGCAGGCCTTCGGGCGGGCCGCGGTAACGCTCGCGGATGCGCACGCGCCCCTGCTGCAGGAACAGTTCCGCGTCCAGCGTCTGCCGGTCGCCGCGTTCCACCCGCACCTGGAGATGCGGGCCGCGGAACGGGTTGTCGGCCTGCGCGCGCTGGAAGACCACGACATCGATATCGCGCAGATGCGCCTGTTCGATGGTCTTGCGCAGCAGGGTGTCGCGCAGCCACTCCAGCGATGGCGGCACCAGCACCGCGGCGCTCATCTCGACCTGCGGATCGAAGACGATCGCACCCGCCGGCTGCCACCGTCGCCACAGCGGAATTGCCGCGAGCACGATCAGCGATGCCAATGCGATGACGATGGCGAAACGCCATCGGCGTCGATGTGCCGAGGATTCGATCATCCGCGACGGAACTGAAGTCGCCACAGCGGCGGCAGACGCGGCAGGCGCCGCCGCGATCGGCGCAGGCGCGATATCCGTCGCCGCTGCCGATGACCCGACGGGCGGTGCGCCGGTGGTCACCCGGGCATCCTCCGGCACCACCAGCAGATAGCCGCGTTTGCTGCGGGTCTGGAGGATGTCCTTGCCTGCGGGCCCGAGCGCGCGCCGGATCTGCCAGACGCAGTGGGTGATCGCGGCATCCTCCACCACCCGCCCCGCCCAGACCGTTTCCAGGATGTCCTCGCGCGAAACCAGCGCGTTGGCGCGCCGCGACAGCAGCAACAGCAGCGCCTCCGCGCGCGGCGTGAGACCGCTCGATCCGTGCTCGCCGGACACCGTGCCGCGATCGAGATCGATCGTCAGCAGTCCCAACGTGAACCCGGTGAACACAGACCCGTCGCCCGGTTCCATCGGCCCTTCCTGTGGTGGCATGGGCCGAGTCTAGAGCCTCCCGGGCGCGTTTACATGTGCGTTACATCGCTCCATGCCCATGGCTTGATCGTGCGCATCATCGATGCGGGATCGATGGCCGACGACGACAACGGAGCACGGGATACGGGCACGGGGCACGACGCATCGTGCCCCGTGCCGCGCCGCATTCCGGCACCGGATCACTCGACTTCCGGCGGCGCCGGCGGGGGCGTCCTGCGGGCGGGACGACGCGCGCGCAGCCAGCGGCGCAGGCCGTGCACGCCCAGACCCAGCGCCAGCCACAGCGGCCACACATGCACCAGCGCGATCACCAGATCCAGCACGCCGTACCAGCCGATGCGCAGGGCTTCGAAGAGACGGGCGAAGAAACCCGGGCTGTGCTTGCGGAACACGGCTTCGACATCGGCCATCTCGGTCTGGCGGATCTTCGACAGCTGATGCAGCGACAGCGTGATGGTGCTGAAAGCGACCCGGTCTTCGAACTGCTTCTGCTCGATCAGGGCCTCGTCGCGCTGCAGCTTGGCCCCGGTGCGGGCCGCGATCACGTCGGCCTTGCGGTCGAGGCGGTCGCCGTTGCGCACGGCATCGCCGAGTTCCTGCTGCGCCTGCTGCTCGCGCTGCCATGCCAACTGGCGGCGCAGCAGATCGAACTGCGCGTCGGCGGCCTGGAAACCGCGCTGGTCGAGGAATTCCATCTGTGACGCGATCGCGCGCAGGAAGGCCTGGGTGTTCTCGCTCGGCACGCGCACGGTGAGGCTGCCGCGAACCGTGTACTCGGCCAGTTCGATGAGCTTGCCGTCGCCGGCCGGGCGGCGCTGCACGTTGAGCGTCTGCGCCGAGATGTCGTTGCCGACGACGAACCCGCCCTGCTGCGCGGCGGCGTCCTCGATGGCGAGCGCGGAGGTGTAGACATCCTTCACCCGGAACTGCGCCTGCGCGGTGCGGATGAACTTGCGTTCGCCATCCTTGTAGGTGGCGGCGCTGGAACTGACCTGGCCGGCGTCGACGCGGGTCTCGGTTTCGACCTCCTGGCGCCGTGCGACCTCCTCGCTGGCGACGGCATTCGACGAGGCGTCGGCCATTTCGGCGGACGCGACCGCATCGGCGGCCACGGCCTGCGGGGCGGGCGGCGCCATCGGCGCAGAAGCGGGCATCGCACCGCCCATCGCCTTGTCGGCGGTCCCTTCGTACGCCGCGGATTCCGCGGCGCTTTCCTGTTTGCTGCAGGCGGCGATGGTGAACGACAGCGCGGCGGTGAGGCCGCAGACGAGCGCGTGGCGCAGGAACGCCTTCGAACGGATGGCACGCATGTGGATTCCCCAATGATCGAGCGGTGGCGATGACGACGACGGCGTATGGAAACGTACCGGATCGCGGAATGGGGTTGCCCCGGACCGGCCACGACGAACCGTCACCGCCGTCACCCGTGTTCCGGCACCACCGCATCCGGGCCCGGAAACTCGGCGAGGCTGCGCAGGAACGACGGACCGCAGCCCGCGAATCGCGCGAATCGCGCATCGATCCGCAACGGCCGCAACGTCGTCGCGACATATCTGGCGAGCAGCAGCGACACCCCCAGTTGGACGACCGTCGCGACGATGGGCCAATACCACCACGTGCGCGGGCCGGTGAGGGACAGCGACGCGCCGATCGCGGCCGCGTTGACGAGGACGATCGCGAACACCGCCAGCGCACGGCGATACCGGTGCAGGTGACACAGGCCGACGGCATGCCGCGACGAATGCCGCCACGCGGCGCGGAGATGGATCGCGACCACCAGCGCGCATTGCAGCAGGATCAGCCAGACCGCGATCGATTCGGCGTATGCAGGCGCCCACGCCTGCAACGCGAGGGGCGTCGCCAGCATAGACGGCAGGAAGACGACCAGCCACGGCGGTGAACGCACGAAGCTCTTCGTGCGCGGCGGCGCGTCCACGGCGCCGTTGCATTTCACGCAGCGCAGGGGCAACGGCCGGTGCTTGAGCACGACCAGCGCGTCGCCGTCGCGCCAGCAGTAGGCCGCTTCCCCGGGATCGACCGCCGCGGCCTCGATCAACGAAGCGCGTGGCGGACGATACGGATCGTCCTCGTCGCGCGCGTCCATGATCGCGACCCGGCGCGCGCGATCAGCGTTCGAGGATGGCGACCACGCCCATGCCGCCAGCGGTGCAGATCGAGATCAGGCAGCGGCCGCCGCCGCGTTCCTTCAACTGCTTGGCGGCGGTGGCGACCACGCGCGCGCCGGTGGCGGCGAAGGGATGGCCGGCGGCCAGCGAGGAACCGAGCGGATTGATCTTCGCCGGATCGATCGCGCCCAGCGGCGCGTCCAGGCCGAGGCGGGTCTTGCAGTAGTCGGCGCTTTCCCACGCGCGCAGCGTGCACAGCACCTGCGCGGCGAAGGCTTCGTGGATTTCGTAGATGTCGAAATCCTGCAGCGTCAGATGGTTGCGCGCGAGCATCTCGGCGACCGCGACCGTCGGCGCCATCAGCAGGCCTTCGCCATGCACGAAATCGACCGCGGAGACGTGCGCGTCGCGGATGTGGCACAGCACTTCGTGGCCGTGCCGCGCGGCCCAGTCGTCGGACGCGACGAGGCAGGCGGCGGCGCCGTCGGTGAGCGGCGTGGAGTTGCCGGCGGTGAGCGTGCCGCGGCCGGAGCTGCGGTCGAACGCGGGCTTCAGCGTCGCCAGTTTCTCCAGCGTGGTGTCGGCGCGCAGGATGTTGTCGCGCGAGACGCCGCGGAAATTCACCACGAGATCGTCGAAGAAGCCGCGCTCGTAGGCGGCGGCGAGCTTGTGGTGCGACGACAGCGCCCAGGCGTCCTGCGCCTCGCGCTCGATCTTCCATTCCTTGGCCATGTCCTCGCAGTGCTCGCCCATCGACTTGCCGGTGCGCGGCTCGCCGACGCCGGGAAATTCCGGCTTCAGTTCGCGCAGGGAAAAGCCTTTGACGAAACGGCCGAGACGTTGCATCGGCGTCTTGGCCGCGGCCACCGACAGCAGCCGGCGACGGAAGGCCGGGTTGTGCGCGATCGGCACGTCGGAGGTGGTGTCGGAACCGCCGCCGATGCCGACCTCGATCTGGCCGGCGGCAATCTTGTTGGCGACGGTGATGATGGTGTCGAGCGACGTGCCGCAGGCGCGCTGCAGGGTGATGCCCGGGGTCAGCGGCGACAGGCCGGAGGACAGCGTGGCTTCGCGGCCGATGTTCCAGTCGCTGCTGTGCTTGAGCACCGCGCCCATCGCGACTTCGCCCAGCTGCTGGCCCTGCAGGCCGAACTTCTCGACCACGGCGCCGAGGGTGCGGACCGACATCCCGAGATTGCCGACATCGGCGTAGGCCGTGTTCTGGCGACAGAAGGGAATGCGGGCGCCGCCCAGGACGGCGACGGGACGACCATGCAGCATCGGACACCTCTCGGAGAATGATCGCGCCGGCGGAGGTGCGGCGCATGCCATCGGATTGGACCCGCAAACGCTGGAGCAACGCCTCTAAATCGCGCTGCCGCGCGCGTGGACCGGCCGATCCGCGGATAATGCGCGAGTGTAACGCCGCTCCCCACTCCGGCCAACGAGACCATGACCACAGAACAGACCGCCGCTTCCGGCCACGCTCACGATCAGGCGCCAAGGATGGTGGTCCGCGGCGCGCTCGCGCTGGAACTGGTTCCCGGCTCGCAGCCCGGCCGCGCCGCGCTGCGGCAGACCGAGGCCGGCGCGCTGGCCGAGCGCGTGGGTCGCGACCTGGCGACGCTGGCCGGCGATATCGCCGCGCGGGATCTGGCCGCACTGGATCTGGTCTTCGCCGGCGCCCACTACGACCCCGCGGAAATGCTGCGGCCGGGCTGGCCGCTGCATCGGCGGCTGGAAGAACTGCATGCGCGCGCGCCGCAGGCCGCAGGCCCGCGCGTGATCGCCTTCGGCGCCGACGCCGAGGGCGTGGTGCCGCTGCCGCTGCGCGCGGAACTCGAACTGCACGGCGGACCGCTGCGGGTGGTGCCGTTCCTGCTGGTGGGTCCGGCCGCACAGGCCACCGCGGTGGCCGAGGCCTTCGAACACGCGCTGCTGGAACGCGGCATGGCCGGCGCCGACACCGCGCTGACCGCGCAGGACAGCTTCGAGGCTCAGGTCGAGCATGCCCGCTACCTCACCGCCTACGACCTCGCCGCGATGATGGCGCTGCAGTACCGGCACGCCGGGCTCGGCGCGCTGTGGCCGCTGCTGGAAACCGCGCTGCTGGCGCCGGAAGAAGAGTCGTGGCTGGACGCGCCCCCGGAGCCGCTGCTGCGCTATGTCGACGGCGCGGTGCGCATCGCCGGATTCGATCGCGCCGGCTGGCAGCGCCGCTATGCGCCGGACGAACACGACCCGGCCCGCATCGACCGCGGCTTCGCGCATTTCGAAGCGCGCCAGCGCCAGTTCGTCGCGATCCTCAAGGTCCACGGGCTCGATGTCCACGGCGTGCCCTGCTCCGCCACCGCCGATCCGCGCGAGGCGCTGGCGGGCGGTTGAAACCGCGGACTGCCGTCGCAGCCATGCATGGCTGCGAACGACGAAGCTGCGCGCAACGATCGATTCGTCGGAAGAGTCCGGCGACGCTGCGGGTTCACATCGCGATTTCGATCACCCCGCAGGCCACCCGCGCGCCGGCGTTGCCGGCCGGTTGGCTGGCGTAATCGTCGGCGTTGGCGTGGACGATGATCGCGCGGCCGAGGATGTCGTTCGCTGCGCCGCTGCCGAGCGTGACGCCCTGCAGGCGGATGTCGACATGGGCCACGCCTTCGCCGTTGGCATGCAGGTTGTCCATGTCGCCGAGGTGATGCGGCGCGATGCCCGCGCGGCCATGCGCGGCGGCGCCCGGATTGAAATGCCCGCTGGCGGCGCTGCCGTCGGCGGCGCTGCAGTCGCCGCGTTCGTGCACGTGGATGGCGTGGGTGCCGCCCTTGGCGAGGCCGCCGAGTTCGCCGTGGATGCGCACGCCGCCGTCGATGGCGGTGATCGCGAGACGTCCGCTGACCAGGCTGGCGGAGGCCGGCGCCATCTTCGCCTCCGCGCGCTGCACGCGATGCTGCGGCACGGGTTCGTGCGCCTTCGGCGGCGGTGCGCTGGCGCAGGCGGCGAGCGCGGCGGCGAGTGCGGAAACGACGAGGAGGCGGGTCGGCGTCATGCGGATGGCTCCAACGATGCGGGGGATTTCGATCATAAACGCAGCGGCACGACCTGACGGCGCTCCCGCATGCGCGCGTGTGCCGGGCTTCAGCCCCGGCGCGGCCTGCGTCCCGGACCGAGTTTGCGGGTCAGCGTATTGCGGCCCAGGCCGAGCTTCGCCGCCGCTTCCGAACGATGGCCGCCGGTGTGCGCCAGCGCGGCATCGAACAGCGCCCGGTCGAACCGCACCAGCGCTTCGGCGTGCAGATCGACGCGCCCCGCGTCGAGTCGCGCGCGCGCCCAGGCCGCGAGCGCCGCATCCCAATCGTCGGCCTGCGTCCGCGCAGCCGACGACCCTTGCGCACCCGCGCCGGACGCGCCATCAAGGGACGCGTTTTCGAGGGGCGCGCCTTCGAGCGGCGCGCCTTCGAGAAACACGCCCTCCAGATCCGCGGGCCCGATGGTGTCGCCGGGGGCCAGCGCGGACAATCGCCAGCACAGGTTCTCGAGTTCGCGCACGTTGCCCGGCCAGTCGTGCGCGCGCAGCCGCTGCAGCGCCGCGGGCGTGAAGCGCTTGGCAGGCGCATCGAACTTCGCCGCGGCCGCGCGCAGGAAACGTTCTGCCAGCCGCGGGATGTCGTCGCGACGCGCGCGCAGCGGCGGCAGTTGCAGCCGCACCACGTCGAGCCGATGCAGCAGGTCGGCGCGGAAGCGACCTTCGGCGACCAGCGCGTTGAGATCCTGGTGGGTCGCCGCGATCACGCGCACATCGACGCGGATCAGTTCGCGCCCGCCGACGCGGAAGAATTCATTCTCCGCCAGCACCCGCAACAGCCGCGTCTGCAGCGGCAGCGGCATGTCGCCGATCTCGTCGAGGAACAGCGTGCCGCCATCGGCCTGCTCGAAGCGGCCGGTGTGGCGGCGGCTGGCGCCGGTGAACGCGCCGGCCTCGTGGCCGAACAGTTCGCTTTCCAGCAGTTCGGCCGGGATCGCCGCGGTGTTCAGCGCGACGAAGGGTTTGCGCGCGCGCGGCGACTCGCGATGCAGCGCGCGCGCGACCAGTTCCTTGCCGGTGCCGGTCTCGCCGGTGATCAGCACGCCCAGCGGGGCCTGCGCCAGGCGGCCGATGGCGCGAAACAGCGCCTGCATTGCGGGCGTATCGCCGATCAGCGCATCGGTCAGCGGCGCCGATGTGCCAGGCACCGCGTCCGGCGTCGCCGCATCACCTTCGCGCTGCGCGAGCGCCTGCGCGGCCAGCGCCACCGCGGCGTCGAGATCGAAGGGCTTGGAGAGGAATTCGTGCGCGCCGCCGCGGAACGCGCCCGCGGTGCTGGCGATATCGGTGTACGCGCTCATCACGATCACAGGCAGTTGCGGATGCCGCGACTTCACCGCGTCCAGCAGCACCAGGCCATCGTCGCCGGGCATGCGCACGTCGGTGAACAGCAGATCGGGCACCGCGCGCGAGGCCATCGCATCGAGCACCGCGCGCGCCGAATCGAACGCGGTCACCGCATAACCGGCCTCGCGCAGCGCGGTGGCGAGCACGAAACGCACCGCGCGGTCGTCGTCGACCACCCAGACGGTGGTGTCGGCATCAGGCTTCGTCATGGCGTTCCTTCGCGTCGTCGTCGACGTCGTGGGCGTGCGGCATCGCCGCGGCATACGGCAGCAGCAGGGTGAACACGGTGTGGCCGGGACGCGAGCGATAGCTCAGCGAGCCGCGGTGCTCGCGCGCGACCTGCTGCGCCAGCGCGAGGCCGAGCCCGGTGCCTTCGGCGCGGCCGCTGACCAGCGGCAGGAACAGCTGTTCCGCCAGCGACTCGGGCACGCCGCGGCCGTCGTCGGCGATCTCCAGCCGCAGCGCGCGCGCATGCGCGATGTCGCCGATGCGCACGCCGCGCTCCACGCGCGTGCGCAGGCTCACGTTCGCGGCACCGGCCTGGATCGCGTTGCGCACGAGATTCCATACGCACTGCGTCAGTCGATCCGCGTCGCCCGGCAATTCCGGCAGCGACGGGTCGTAATCGCGGATCAGTTTCACGGCCCAGCCGGCATCGCTTTCGGCCAGGCGCAACACGCGTTCCAGCACGCCGTGGATGTTCAGCGGTTCGTGCGCCTTCGCCGGCGCCGGCGACAGCAGGCGGTCGATGAGTTCGGTCAGCCGCGCGACTTCAGATTCGATCAGGCCGGTGAGCTCGCGCGCCTCGTCGTCGACGACCCGCCGCGACAGCAGCTGCGCCGCGCCCTTCAGGCCCGCCAGCGGGTTGCGCAGCTCGTGCGCGAGACCCTTCAGCGCCGCCGACAGCGCCGACGGCAGCACCGTCGCCGGATCATCGCCGGGGAATTCGTCGACCGGATGCGCCTCCAGCCACCAGCCGCCGTCCTCGCGCCGCGACAGCAAGGCATCGGCATAGAGCCGGGTGTCGGTGCCGGGAAACCCGAACGGCAACCGTCGCAGCCGGATCTGATCGCCCGCCGGCGGCTCCACCAGCACCCGCGCCAGCCGCTGGTCCTCCACTTCGAACGCCGCCAGCGGCAAGCCCGGCAGACGCCGCGGCCCCACGCCCAGCCAGCGCGCGAATGCGAGATTCCCGCCCTGCACCCGACCGGTGCCATCGCACCAGGCGATGGGCGTTGCGAGGGCATCGAGGGCGGCGGTATCGACCGGCATTGCACCAATCTAGTGCGAATTGAGGTTCGAAGCCAGCCCGGAAATGACGTGCGCACATCGAGGCACGCGACGGCACCGGGAGGCGTTGGACGGATGGCTGCGTTCGTGCAGCGTTGCGACAAGCGGCGGCGGCGGGCGACCGGATGGTGCATCGGTGCGGAATGAAACGTCCCGCCGCGGGCTGAGATGCGTCTTCGTCGCGCGGCGCCGCTTCCGTCAGGCGCAGGTCGCACGCGAAGATCAAATCGGCACGGCGACCCGAGAGACAGGAAAAGCGGATGTCCGGACGTTGTCCTGATTCACGATCGCCCCGCTCGAACCGGCGTGATCGCCCGGCGTGCGGTCGTTGAAGGCGGGAGTCCTGACGTTTCGCCTCCCCGCATGCGTCATGCGGCAGATCCGCGGCGACCGAACGGGTCGGGCGCGGGCGCGAAGCGCATCTCCCCATCCGCATCGATGACCGACAGGTTCGCGAGTTGCAGCGCTGCCTGGCCATGCGGTTCGTTGAAAACGTTGGCGAACAATTCGCGTGCGTGCGTCGTCATCAGTGGCTCCAACGTCGAAACGACGTCCGCGATGTTCACGCCCAACCGCCATGCCGCGTATTCGGCGGCATAGAGCCGCAGGAAGTTCTCGCGGAAATCGAACTTGAAGTTCTCGAGCACGTGCACGAGGAGCGTGATCCTGAGCCAGCTCGCATCCCGGGTGTTGGCCGCCTCTTCGGCGGCCAGCGTCCCGAGGTACATCAACTTGAAGCTCAGGCCCTGGGTGATGCTCTCGCGCAACGCCTTGAATTCCGCCGCCGGAAGCCCTTCCGCGCGCTCCATCGCCGTTCTCAGCAGTTGGATCGGCGCCTTCGTTTTCGGTCGAAAACGAAGGCTCGTGCCGGAGATTTCCTCGAAGATCCTGTTGCACTCGTCCAGTCCGGTCATCGTACGGCCTCAGTTCCTGCGCGGGGGCACCATGTAATCGCCCTGTCGATAGTAACCGGCCGCGCGAAGCTGGCGAAGTTCCCGATAGTAGACGGTGACCGGATACTGCGAACGGTCGGCCGGACGCAATGTGTTGAACCGGATCGGCGAACCCAGGTAGAACGAACGGCCCGTGTCGATGCCGCCCTGGACCCAGGCGTCGTTGACCTGGACGCTCCAGGGAGTCGTGTTCAGCCGCTGCATGCCCAGCGAGGCGCCGGTCTCGGTGTCGATCTGACGGCCGATCACCAGCTCGCCGCGACCTTGGCTGGTCTCGCGATAGACGCGCCATGCCGCATCGGCATGGGCGCGGGAGGGGAAGCTGCTCGGCGGGTAGGCGCGATCAAAGTCGGCGCGGTTGGTCAGCACCCGCGGCCGCACCCAGGCCGGAGCCCGGGCTTCGTTGCGCAACGATCCCTTGAGATCACCGATCAGCGAACGCAGCGCGCCGGCACCGCCACGCGAGAGGCTCGATGCACCCGAGGCCAGACGCGAAGCGATCATGGCGCCACCGCGGGCCGCGCCGATCGCCGCCGCGCCGGCACCGGTCGCGAGCAACGCCAGGTTCACGAACTCGAACGCGAGCCCGCCAAGCGCTTCGCCGGCGGCGAAATACTCGCCCGGCGCGAAGCCTCTCGCGCGGTGCGCCGTGGACAGCGCCGCCGTGGACTTGTCCCAGGCGCGGAACAGCGGACCGAAGATCGCTTCGCCGGCGCCGGCGACCCAACCGGACGGCGTGGTGGCGAAATCGACGACCGCATTCACCAGACCGGTGACGTTGTTGTAGCCGGCCCGATAGTCGCTTTTCCAGCTGTCCGGAAGGTGCAACGCCGTGATGCCCATGTACATGGTCGCGTCCATCAGATCGGACGCGAGCTGACCGAGCCCCCTCAGCGTTTCCCAGCCCTTGCCGATCACGCCCCAGGCAAAACCCGCGGTCATCGCGGTACCGTTGCCGAGATTCACGGCGCCGGTCTTGATCAGTTCCTGCAGCGAGTCCAGCGCCGATCGGAACAGACCGCTCTGATAGCGGGTGTCGCCGTTCTGGATGTTCCGCTCGATGCGACCCGGCGTGAACAGCACCACGCTCGCCTCGAACAGATGGCGTGCCGAGGTGGAGAACGTCGATTCGACGCCGTCGACATTCATGGAGAAATCGACGGTGTTCATGCCTGCGCCGAGCATGCTCGACGACAGGCTGGTGGTCATCATCATGCCGATGACCGCACCGCCATCGAGCTCTTTGCCTTCCGTACTGCGCACGACCACGCCGGTCGTCGCCAGCGCCCATTCGGACACTTCCTCGAAGTAGGCGGCAAGCAGCGCGGCGGCGCCGTCCGAGGAACCACGCGCGTTCGCGATCAACCGCTGATCGATCCGGATGACGCCACCGCCTTCGCCGTCCGGCGTGAAGGAGGCGTTCGCCTGGTTTCCGTCGCGATCGGTCAAGCCATCGACGGATTCGATGCGCACGTTCGCCTTGCCCGAAAGCACGGCTTCGCGCGCGGCTTCGATCCGCGCCAGCTCCTCGGGTGTCTGCGCAACCTGCGCGGCCTTGTCCAGCGCGGCGAGCTGCGTCCGCCGCATGATGGCTTCGGCACCGCTCATGCCGTCCCTGAGGCGTCGCGCGGCGATGAGGTTGTCGATGCCGCGCACGGCGGCATTGGCCAACGCATTGCCGAACGAATCGAGCGCCATGGCGCCGTAGTCGATGTCGCCGCCGAGACCGAACGCGCGCTTCGTGTGCAGGGCGACGACGCTGCCGCCGAAACCGGTGACGGTGTCGCGGATGATGTCGTTTCCGATCTCCAGCTTGTCGAGGACGCTGCCGATGCCCTTGTTCAACAGGCCGCTGGCCACGGACGTCACCGCGGCGGCGGCGATGTTGCGCCAGCTGAAGCTGGCGTCGAGGCCGGCGATGCGGTTGGCGGCGTAACCGCCCATCGCACCGAGCGCGCCCGACGCGGCGACCTTGCCCCACTCGCCGGCCTTCACGAGTTCGCCCATCGGACCCATCACGCTGCCGATGCCCGCGGTGAATCCGGCGGTCAGGCCGCCCGCGAAGGCGCTGCGCAGGCTGAACTTGTCGACCACGCCCATGGCCATGCCGACCGCCTGACTGGCCACGCTCCCCATGAAACCACCGACGAAGCCGGCGGCGACCGCACCGCCGATCGCCGCCGCGCTTCCCGCGGCGATCGTGGTCGCGCCGGCAACCGCCAGCATGGAACCCGCGGCGACGCTCGCGCCCGCGAGTCCACCGGTCAGGGCGGCACCACCGATCGCCATGACCCCGGTGGCGCCGCTCGCGGTCGCGGTGACGCCCATCGCCATCGCCGCCGCACCCGCCGTGAACACCGTCACCACGACCGCGACGACGACCATCAGGATCATCGCGATCGGGTTGCAGCTCTTCTTCGGCGGCGGCGTGATGTAGGGCAGGCCCGGGCTGGTGGGGCCGATGGCCTCGCTCGGGTCGTAGGGCCGGAAGGTGCCGGCGTCGTTGTTGCTGACGGTGACGTTCGGCGTGCTGAGCTGGGTGCCGGCGATCAGGGCGCCGTCCGGATCGGACAGGCCGTTGGCGTCGGCGAGCACGTACCAGAGGCTGGCGTTGCCGTAGACGCGCTGCGCGAGGCCCTGCAGGGTTTCGCCCTGCAGCACCGTCACCGAACCGCCGCCGGCGGCGTAGTTGCCGCTGCCGTTGAGGCCCTGGATCTGCGGCGTGTTGTAGGTGTAGCCGCTGTTGTAGCGGATCTGCCCGCCTTCGCGCAGTTCGGCCTGCTGCTGGCCCGCGGCGTGCACGAACTGGTAGTTCGCCTTCGCGCCGGAGCTGTCGGCGACCTGCGTGAACACGCTGTTCTCGATCGTGCCCTCGCGGCGCGTCTGCACGCGACCGTCGCCGTTGTAGGTGTAGGCGCGGGCGCGGTCGTGCAGGGTGCCGTAGTTGTTCGGCAGCGGGGTGTTCTCGATCTGGCGGACGAGCTTGCCCCACGCGTCGTAGGTCAGCGTGTTGGTGGTGGCGCGATAGTTGCTGTTGCTGCTGGAACCGTAGACCTGCTTCTCGACATAGCCTTCCCAGCCCTCGTAGGTGCTGGTGTAGGTATGGGTCGCCCAGCTGATCTCCTTCGCGGTGTAGCGATAGGTCCACACCCGGCCCAGCGCGTCGTAGCCGCTGTTGCCGAGGGCGTCGGTGTACATCACGCGGCTGTTTTCGACCAGCACGTTGAGATCGGTGCGCTGCTGGGTGTCGTCGTAGGTGCCCGGCTCCATCCACTGGATGCCGTTGATGCCGTTGTTGCGGTCGCGCGTGACCTGCAGGGTCATGCGGCCGTCGGCATCGTAGGTGAAGGTTTCGGCACCGGACAGCCAGCCGGCGACGGACATCGGCAGGCCCTGCGGGAAGCCCTCGCCATCGAGCGGGGCGTTCTTCTTGGTGCCGTTCTGGTAGTAGCTGCGGGTCTCGGTGAGGCGATCCGCGGCGTCGTACACGTACTGCTTGGACAGACCGCCGAACGCGAAGCTGACCGGATTGAGGTATTCGGCGTGATACTCGTACTGCTTGCGGCCGCGCAGGTCGTACGTGGTGCGGTACACGATCTGATTGGTGCCGGAGACCACCGCGCGGCCGACCACCTGGCCGACGGCGTCGTACATCAGCTCATAGGACTGCACGCCGCTGGCGAGGCCGATGTAGGTGCCCACCGCACCGGCCGCGCCGATCAGCTGGCCGCCGACCAGCTTGAGACGATTCTCGGCGTCGTAGACGAACCATTCGTCCTTCACCTGCACCGGCACGCTGGTCGCCAGCGCCTTCATCACCGGCTCGGTCTCGGCGACATTCGTCGTCGTCGGCTCGGAGACGGCCGTGGCGTTCTCGACCGCGGGCGCGGTGCCGCGTCCCATGTCGAACCTGTAGGTCGCCCCCGCCGACTTGGCGACGGATGCCGATGGGGCGGTGCCCGCACCGGTTCCGGCGTTCTCGTCGATCGGCGTCGACATCAGGTTGATCGGGCCGCCGCCGTTGCCTTCCTTGTACAGCAGGAAGTCGTCGTAGACGCTCAGGCCGGACGGGTCGGTGGCGCGCACGCGGATCGTCCAGCTCTGGTTGTTGATCCCGAACGGATAGCCCTGGAACGTGCGGGTGGCGCCGTTGAAGCTGAGCCAGGCCGGCAGCGCGGCGCCGCTGGTGAGCGTCGCGGTGTAGGTCAGCGGGTTGTTGTCCGGATCGGTGAAGCTGTTGGCCGCGAACTGGTAATAGAACTCGTAGTCGCTCATCGCGTACTGGTCTTCCAGCGGGGCGCTGACGACCGGCGCGCGATTCGCGGTGGGCGGATTGATGGTGAACGCGAACGTGGTGCTGGCCGCGCCGCCGCGACCGTCGTTGGCGCTGTAGGTCACCGTCCAGGTGCCGGTGGCGGTCGGCGTGCCGGTGATGGTGCGGGTACCCGCATCGAAACTCAGCCCCGACGGCAGATTGCTCACGCTGTAGGTCAGCGCGTCGTAGTCGGCGTCGGTGAACGCCGGCAGCGTCAGCGACAGGGCGACGTTGATCGTGCCGGCCTGCGTACCCACCGCCGGCGCGCTCGGCGCATTGTTGGCCTGCACCGTCAGCGTGAACGTGGTGCTGGTGACGCCGCCGTAACCGTCGTTGGCGGTGTAGGTCACGGTCCAGCTGCCCGCGGTCGGCGGGGTGCCGGTGATGGCCCGGGTGGAGGTGTTGAAACTCAGGCCCGGCGGCAGATTGCTGGCGCTGTAGGTCAGCGCGTGGCCGTTGGCATCGGTGAACGCCGGCAGCGTGTAGTTGAACGCGCTGTTCTGGCGCGCGGTCACCGTGCCGATGCCCGGTGCGACCGGCGCGACGTTCACCGTCACCGCGAAGCCGCCGGTGGCGCTGGCGCTGCTGGGATCGCGCGCGGTGATGCGCATGTTGTAGTTGTAGAAATACTGGTAATCGCCGCCGAAACCGCCGCGGGCGTACAGCGCCTGCAGGGTGCCGCTGACCGTGCCGTTCGACGCGATGCTCAGGCCCACCGCCGATGCCGACACCCAGGTCGGGTCGATCCAGCGGTAATCCGGCTCGCCCGGCGCGATGTAGTACAGCTCCCAGTAACCGGGACGCTCGACTTCCAGCGTGTAGGTCAACGCATCGCCGTTGGCGTCGGTGAACGCGCCGCCGGGCATGGCCCACGACACGCCCGTACCGGACGACCCGCTGCGCGCCGGCAAGGTGCCGTTGTAGACCGGTCCCACGTTCGCGGTGGAAATGGTGAACGTGCCGGATGCGGTGCTGGTGCCGTCCGACGCCATCACCCGGATCGTCCAGGTGCCGGCGCCGCTGGGCGTGCCGCTGAAGGTGCGGGTGGCCGCGTTGAAGCTCAGCCAGGACGGCAGCGCGACGCCGTTGGCGTCGGCGCTGTAGCTCAGCGTGTCGCCGTTCGGATCGGTGAACGCACCGGCGGGCACCGTGTAGCTGAAGCCCACGCCCGGTGACGCCGACTGGTTGGTCAGGCCACCGGCGTAGACCGGCGGCGTGCTCGGCGTGGTCACGGTGAAGGTGGTGCTGGCCGACACGCCCGACGTATCCGTCGCGGTGTAGGTGATGGTCCAGCTGCCGACCACGCCCGCCGTGCCGCTGAAGGTGCGCGTGCTGGTGTTGAAGCTCATCCAGCCCGGCAGGCCCGTCGCCGTGTAGGTCAGCGCATCGCCGTTCGGATCGCTGAACGCGGCCGGGGTGTAGCTGAAGAAGCTGCCGGCGGTCGCGGTCTGGTTGGTCACGCCCGGAGCGACCGGCGCGGAGTTGGCGACGGTCAGCGTGAAGCTGGCGTTGACCGTGCCGCCGCGACCGTCGTTCGCCGTCACCGTCACCGTGTAGCCGCCAAGCGCCGCCGTGGTGCTGCCGCTGATCACGCCTGCGGTGCTGATGCTCAGGCCCGCCGGCAGGCCGCTGGCGGTGAACGTCAGCGGGTTCGAGTTCACGTCGCTGAAGTAACCGGCGACGTTGAAGTTGAACGCCTGGTTGCGGCCCGCCGTCTGCGCCGGAATCGTGCCCGCCGTCGGCGGCGTGTTGGTCACGTTGAAGGTGAACGTGCCGGTGCCGGTCAGCGAACCGTCGCTGGCCAGGATCCGCGCGCTGTAGCTCGCCTGGGTCAGGTTGCTCGCCGTGC
>WYBC01000023.1 GCA_011526085.1 Lysobacter sp.
CGACGGTGACGCTGAGCCAGGTCTCGACGACGAACCCGAACGTGACCCTGACCCCGGCGACGGGTGCGGTGAACGTGGCGCCGGGCACGCCCGCCGGCACGTACACGCTGGTGTACCGGATCTGCGAGGTGCTCAACCCGACGAACTGCGATACCGCGACCGTGACGGTCACGGTGGGCGCGGCGGTGATCGACGCGGTGGATGACGCTGCAGGCCCGGTCAACGGCCTCACCGGTGCCACGAACGTGGTCAACGCCTACACCAACGACACGCTCAACGGCGTGGCGGTGAACGTGGCCGACATCACCGGGACCGTGGTCACGCCGGCGACGCCGATCAACGGCGGTCCGGTGCCGGCCCTGGACGTGGCGACCGGCAACGTCAGCGTGCCGGCCGGCACGCCGGCGGGCAGCTACACGATCGTGTACCGGATCTGCGAGAACCTGAACCCGACGAACTGCGATACGGCGACGATCACGGTGACCGTGGATGCCGCCCCGATCGATGCGGTCGACGATGCCTTCCCGCCGGTCAACGGCGTGGGCGGCGGCACGACCGCGTCGGTGCTGGTCAACGACACGCTGAACGGCGTGGCGGTGAATCCGGCCGACGTGACCCTGACGCCCGGAACGGCGCCGGTGCCCACCAGCGGCAGCATCACGATGAATCCGGACGGCACGATCACGATCGCGCCGAACACGGAAGCGGGCACCTACACGTATCCGTACACGATCTGCGAGGCGATCAATCCGAACAACTGCGATACCGCGATCGCGACCGTGATCGTGGCGGCAGTGCCGGCGCTGACGATCGACAAGACCGCGGGAACGCCGTCGGGCAATACCGCGGGCAGCACGATCGCCTACAGCTTCGTGGTGACCAACACCGGCAACGTGACGGTGACGGGCCTGGTCATCAACGACGCCCAGCTCAGCGCGCCGGCGGTCTGCCCGGCGACCACGCTGGCCCCGGGCGCGTCGACCACGTGTACGGGTTCGCACACGATCACGCAGGCGGAAGTCGATGCGGGCACGGTGAACAACACCGCGACCGCGACCGGCTCGCTGCCGGGCGGCGGCACCACGGTGTCCCCGCCGGACAGCACCACGACGACCATCGTGCAGACGCCGCTGATCGCCGCGACCAAGACCGCGACCCTGACCACGGACAACGGCGTGATCGGCATGGCCGATGACGGCGACGTGATCACCTACGCGGTCACGGTGCGCAACACCGGCAACGTCACGCTGAACACGCTGGTGGTGTCGGACAGCTTCGAAGGCGGTGCGCCGACGACGCTGAACTGCGCGCCGACCACGCTGGCCCCGGGCGCCACCGCCACCTGCGCGAGCTACACGCACACGGTGACGGCGGCCGAGGCGGCGGCGGGCGGCACGCTCGACAACGTGGTGACGGCGACGGCGCAGTCCTCCACCTCGACACAGACGGTGACGTCGACCAGCACCGCGGTGGTCGCGGTGAACGGCGCGCCGGCGGCGATCCGCATCGTGAAGACCGCCAGCCCGCGCGACGTGAACGTCGGCGACCTGGTCCGCTACACGCTGACGATGGAGAACACCAGCCAGACGCCGATGACCGACGGCATGCTGATCGATACGCCGCCGGCGGGCTTCACCTACGTCGACGGTTCGCTGGCGGTGGCCGATGCCGACAACGCCGGTCGCCTGGTGGGGACTTCTCCGATCCGCGTGGACCAGATCGACATCCCGGCCGACGGCCGCGCCACCATCACCTACCTGCTGCGCGTGGGCGCGGGCGTCCGCTCAGGCGTCCACACCAACAGCGCGTACGTGGAAGACGATGGCGACGTGGTCTCGAACGTGGCGACCGCCGACGTGCAACTGGTCGGTGATCCGCTCCTCGACGAATCGCTGATCGTCGGTACGGTCTTCAACGACCGCGACGGCGACGGCTGGCAGGATGCGGCGGGCCTCGGCAACGTGCGCGTCCAGGGCGGCTTCGCGCCGGAAGCCTACGTGCCGAACTCGACCACGGTCGATCGCGGCAACGGGCCGACGCCGGAACCGGATGCCAGCGCGCCGATGCTGCATGGCATCGCGATCGGCGACATCGCCGCGCGTCAGTCCGAAGGCGACACCACGCGGCGTACGGTCACCATCCGCCAGACGCTGCGCGAACTGCGCTTCACCGACGACTTCGTGCTGACGTCGGCGCAGGGTGTGACGGTGCGCATGGGTGCCGACGGTCGCACCCGCGTCGAGAAGAGCGGCGACGCGGCCAGGGGCCTCAACGGCGCCGAGCCGACGGTGGAACGCCGGACCAGCCAGCTGGCCGACGGTTACCTGGTCGAGTACGTCATCGGCAACGCCGGCATCGACGAACGCGGCGTTCCGGGTGTGCGCATCGCCTCGGTGGAGGGCGTGCTGATCGAGACCGACCAGTACGGCCGCTACCGTGTGGTGGGCGTGGACGGCGGTCGCGAGCGCGGTCGCAACTTCATCCTCAAGGTCGATCCGGCCACGCTGCCGCCGGGCAGCACGTTCACCACGGACAACCCGCTGGTGAAACGCGTCACCCCGGGCATTCCGACCCGCTTCGACTTCGGCGTGAAGCTGCCGGTGTCGGTGCTGGAAGGCGGCGAGCGGTCGGTGGAGATGGAGCTGGGCTCGGTGATGTTCGAGCCCGGCAGCGCCGAGATCCGCACGCAGTACCGCGCCGCGATCGACAAGATGGCCGAGACCACGCAGCAGTACGGCGGTGGTGAAGTGGTCGTCGCGGCCGAGGGCGACAGCGATCTGCTCGCCTTCGAACGCGCGGTCGCGGTGCGCGACGCGCTGGTGGCGAAGCTCTCGCCCGAAGTCGCGTCCGCGCTGCGGATCAGCGTCCGCGCCAATCCCCACGATCCGTCGTCGACGGTGGTCGGGGTGATGGCGTGGCCGCTGATCGGCACCGTGCTGTTCGAGACCGACCGCGCCGAGATCAAGCCCGAATACCTGCCGCTGATGCGCAGGATCGCGGAGTATCTGGTCGAGATCGGCACCAACCAGGTGGCGATCGTCGGCCACGCCGACAAACGAGGATCGGAGGAATACAACGTGGCACTCGGCATGCGCCGTGCGAAGGCCGTTCACGAAGCGATCGCGGCAGCGATGCCGCCGGAACTGCGCAGCAGGCTTCGGGTCGATTTCAACGAAGATCCGGCAGCCCCTGCCGGCATGAACGGTCAGTGAGGGGTGCCGTGATGAAGATGAAACTGCTCGACTACACCCTGATCGGCATCCTCGCCGGCTTCGCCGCGAACGCCACGGCGCAGGACGCGCCCACGGTGCCGGCCACCCAGTGCGGCACCGACGGCTGCGCGTCCGAAGAGGGCGTGCTGTTCAAGATCCGCACCCGCGGCGAACAGCGGCCGGTCACCCACGCCACCAGCGAACAGTCGGACTCCGGCGCGCTGCAGCCCGATCGCCGGGTGACGGTGGAGGCCGAACGCGTCGAATCGAAGTGGAACTACGACCTGCAGCCGGGCCAGGCGCTGGCCATCGGCAAATGGTCGACCGACCTGCCGGGCGGCGGCGTGATCTGGGCCACCGAGGATCCGAATCTCGGCCAGCCGCAGTTCAACGTGTCCGCGCCGTCGCTGGTGCCGTTCGACGGCGGCCGCATCGCCAAGCCGGTGCGGTTCTACGCGTACAACAACTATCCCGCCTTCATCCAGCGCGCCGAAGTGCTGATCTATCGCGCCAGCGACGCCGACCTGGTCGAGCCGCTGGCGAAGGTGGAACTGCCGGTCGGCGCGGTGAGCGATGTGCAGTGGGACGGCGCGCTGCCGGCGGGCTTCGAGGCCCGCGCCGGCGACGAACTGGTCTATCTGGTGCGCGCGTACGCCGCCGACGGCAGTTTCGACGAGACTTATCCGCGGCGCATGCAGCTGGTCACGCCGGAGGAAGCCGAACGCGGCAACCAGGTGCTGCGCCAGTCGGTCGAGCGCAGCAGCGGTCTCGCGCTCAGCGCCGAGGAAGCCGAGCAGCGCAGTCTGGTCGAAGGCGTGTTCGGCGAAAACTCGCTGCGCCAGCAGAACATCCCGATCTACGGTTCGCGCATCCGCATCCAGGGCCGCGACATCCCCGAGGGCTACAGCGTCCTGATCAACGGCCAGAGCCATCCGGTCGACCTGCAGCGCAAGCTGGTCGCCGAATATCTGGTGCCGGTCGGTCGCCACGGCTTCGACATCCAGCTGCGCGGCGCCGGCCAGGAGGCGACGAACAGCCGCCTCGACATCGACGTCAGCGGCAAGTACATGTTCGCCGTCGCCATCGCCGACCTCACCGCGTCGGGCGGCAACGTCTCCGGCTCGATCGAGCCGCTGGCGGGCGACGACCGCTACGACGACAGCTTCCTGCTCGAAGGCCGGCTCGCGTTCTACCTCAAGGGCAAGATCAAGGGCAAATACCTGATCACCGCCCAGGCCGACACCCAGGAGCGCGAAGTCTCCGAACTGTTCCGGGGTTTCTGGGACGCCGACCCGCAGGACGTGTTCCGCCGCCTCGATCCGGATGCCTACTATCCGGTGTACGGCGACGATTCCACGACCTATCGCGACGTCGACACCCAGGGCCGCTTCTACGTCCGCGTGGACTGGGACAAGAGCCAGGCGCTGTGGGGCAACTACAACACCGGCATCACCGGCACCGAATACGGCCAGTATTCGCGTTCGCTCTACGGCGGCGCGCTGAGCTGGCGTTCGCGGCGCTCGACCGATCTGGGCGAAGCCGGTTCGCAGCTGAAGGTGTTCGGTTCCGAAGCGCAGACCGCGCCGGGCCACAGCGAATTCCTCGGCACCGGCGGCAGCCTGTACTACCTCAAGCACACCGACGTGCTGCCGGGTTCGGATCGCGTGGTGCTGGAAGTGCGCGACGGCACCACCGGCCGGGTCGAACGCCGGATCGACCTGGCGCGCGGCGCCGACTACGAGATCGACGAATTCCAGGGCCGCGTGCTGCTGACCCGTCCGCTGTCGCAGATCACCCGCGAAAACCTGCCCACGCTCACCCGCGACACGCCGCTCGACGGCTTCGCGCAGGTGCTGCTGATCGATTACGAATACATCCCGAACGGCTTCGACGCCGATGAGGTCACCGCGGGTTTCCGCGGCAAGCACTGGTTCGGCGATCACGTCGCCGTCGGCGCGACCTGGATCGACGAGAACCGCGCCGGCGACGACTATTCGCTCAAGGGTGTGGACCTGACGTTGCAGGCCGGTCGCGGCACCTACCTGAAGCTCGAGCAGAGCCGCACCGAAGCGACCAGCGCGCCGATCTTCTTCTCCGACAACGGCGGCCTGAGCTTCACCCAGCTCAACTCGGCCGTCGGCGCCCGCGAAGGCGATGCGCGTGCGGTCGAAGCCCGCGCCAACTTCAAGGAACTCGGCTGGAGCGAGCTCGACTGGTCGGCCGGCGCCTGGTGGCGCGATGTCGACGCCGGCTTCTCCATCGGTCGCTTCGATACCGGCGCCGACGTGCAGGAACACGGCGCCGAAGTGCTGGGCCAGTTCGCCCCGAACGTGAACGTGCGCGCCCGCTACAGCCGCGCCGAACGCGGCGCGGAAGCGCTGACCCAGGCGCAGGTCGCGGGCGAATGGCGGATCAACGATCACGACAGCCTCGCCGCCGAACTGCGTCGCGTGGACGAAGAGCGTCTGGCCGGCGACGCCGTCGGCACGCTCGCCGCGCTGCAGTACAAGCATCGTTTCGGCAGCAGCCTCGATGTCTACGGCACCGCGCAGTTCACGGTCGACGACGACGGCGGCCAGTACGCCGACAACGACGCGCTCACACTCGGCGCCAAGTATCTGTTCGGCGATCTGTCCAGCGTCGGCGCAGAAGTCACCAGCGGCGACCGCGGCGATTCGGCGCAGGTCAACGCGGAATACCGGCTCAGCCCGGAGCACACGCTGTACGGCGGCTACACCTACTCGACCGACCGCAGCGATTACGACCCGCTGTTCAACGACCGCCGGAACACCGGCTGGACGCTGGGCCAGCGCTGGCGCCTGTCGAACCAGGTCAACCTGTTCAACGAAAGCCAGTTCCTGAAGGCGCCCAACGAATCCGGGCTGGCGCACACCTTCGGCATGGATTTCTATCCGGGCGTGGGCTGGACGCTGGGCTTCACCCTGCAGAACGCGAACCTCGACCGCGGCACCGGCAACGTCGATCGCGACGCGGTCAGCGTCAGCGCCGGCCGCACGTCCAACGACACCCAGTGGCAGAGCAAGCTGGAGTGGCGTCGCGACCGCGGCGCGGAGCAGCGCGACCAGTGGGTGACGACCAACAACTTCACCCACAAGCTCAACGAGAGCTTCCGCATCGCGGCGCGCTTCAACTACTCGAAGACCACCGACGATCTGTCGTCGGCCGCGGGCGCGAAGTTCATCGAAGGCAACTTCGGTTTCGCCTGGCGTCCGTTCGATTCCGGCAAGTGGGCGCTGCTCGGCAAGTACACGTACCTGTACGACGTGTCGTCGCTGCCGCAGATCGGCGACAACGTCGCCTTCTACGATCAGCGCAGCCAGGTGCTGTCGCTGGAAGGCATCTACAAGCCGAACACCGATTGGGAATTCGCCGGCAAGCTGATGCGGCGCGAAGGCGAAGTGCGCTTCGGCCGCCTCGCCGGGCAGTGGGCGGATTCCGGCGCCACTTTCGGGGCGGGGCAGGCGCGGTACGCCTTCGCCGACAAGTGGCATGCGCTGGGTGAGTACCGCTGGCTGGGCGTGGAGGATGGTGGCGATCGCCAGGGCGTGCTGCTCGGGATCGATCGCGACCTTGGCAAGAACCTCCGTCTCGGCGTCGGCTACAACTTCACCGAATTCAGCGACGACCTCACCGATTTCGATTACGACCACAAGGGGTGGTTCGTGAATCTGGTCGGCTGGTATTGAGAGAACGATCGAGTCCAACGATGTCGAAGACGCAATTCCGTTTCAAGGTGCGGCTGTGCGCCGCGCTGCTCGTCGCCGCGGGTGGCATGTCCGGGCTGGCCAACGCGCAATCGGCCGCCTGCGCCGCCAATGAAGTCACCCAGAACCTCGACGGCGCCGCCAATCCGTGGACTTCGGGCAGCCTGACCTATGCCGCGAACATCGGCACCGGCG
This sequence comes from Lysobacter sp., assembly GCA_011526085.1. Taxonomy (GTDB): domain Bacteria; phylum Pseudomonadota; class Gammaproteobacteria; order Xanthomonadales; family Xanthomonadaceae; genus Lysobacter_I; species Lysobacter_I hankyongensis. The sequence continues at coordinate 7,133 of WYBC01000023.1, forward strand.
CTTCCGCGGTGAGCATCAACGCCACGGTGACCGCCGGCAACATCAGCGCCGGCTATCCGCAGAACGAACTGACCGGCGGCATCGCCGACACTTTCGGGTTCGCGGTCAACCGCGGCAACACCACGCAGACCAACACCATCACCTACACCTTCAGCAAGCCGGTCGACAACCTGCGGCTGATCATCACCGACATCGATCGCAGCGGCACCACCAACGCCTACGCCGACCAGGTGACCATCACCGGCACCGCGCCGGGCGGCGGCACGGTCACGCCCACCGCGACCGCGGCCACCGGGCTGGTGGCCATCGCCGGCAACGTCGCTTCGCCTTCGGGCACGGCGAGCACCGCCACCAATTGCCCGTTCACCAACGGCGATTGCAACGCGACCTTCAACTTCAACGCGCCGATCACCTCGCTGACCATCGTCTACGGCAATGCCGCCCCGCCGGCGGCGGGCAATCCGCCCGAGCAGCAGGTCAGCGCGACGTTCGGCGGTTTCTGCGTGCAGAACCCGAATCCCGGCGTCGCCAAGACCGCGCCCGCCAGCGCGATCGTCGGCAACGCCTTCAATTTCGTCCTGCAGGCCAGCAATCCCGGCAGCGCGGCGGCGCCGGCGGGCGTGGTGGTCAACGACACCATCAACGCCAACCTCCACACGATCAACGGCATCACGCCGTCGGCGGGTTGGGCGTGCACGCCGAACACCGGTTTCCCGATCAACACCGGCAGCGTCGCGATCGCCTGCACCAGCACGGCCGCGATCGCCGCGGGCGCGACCAATCAGGCGGTGGCCACGATCAGCGTCACGCCGAAGGCGGGCGCGCTGCCCGGGCCGATCAACAACACCGCGACGATTCCCGCCGGCAGCGGCGGCGACATCAGCACGGCCAACAACAGCAGCAGCACGACCACCACGCTGTCGCTGCCGCAGGCGGACGTGTCGATCACCAAGACCAACACCCCGGGCGTGAACGGCAACGTCGACCAGGCGGCCGACACGGTCGTGTCCGGCGCGACGTCGAACTACACCATCGTCGTGACCAACAACGGGCCGAACACGGTCACCGGCGTGGTGGTGCAGGACGCGCCCGGCGCCGGTCTCACCTGTCCGGTCGCGACGCCGGTGACCTGCACGAGCACCGCATCGCCCAGCGCCTGTCCGGGTGGCGCCTTGACGGTGGCCAACCTCACCGCCGGCGTGACCCTCGGTGCCCTCCCGGCGACGGCCGGTGGCAACACCGCGACATTCGCGTTCGGTTGCACGGTGCAGTAACGATAGTCATCGGCTATCGTTGGCCCGTGTATCGATCATGCGCGCCCATGCCGAAGACGGCATGGACGCCGCGCACAGTGCATGCCCGGCTGGCGGCGGGATCGTCGGTGCGTTCCCTGCATCATCGTCCCAGTCAGGAGCGACCGAATCATGCGTAAGCGCACTTCCTTCCGGATCACCGCGCTGTGTGCCGCGATCACCTGCAGCGTCGCGGCCGCGGTCGCGATGCCCGCGCAGGCGCGACAGATCGGCAAGGACGGCGCGAACACCGTCTCCGCCGCGAACACCGTCATCAACAGCTACACCACGCTGAGCGGCGCCGCGGCCGCCGGTGCGACCACCCTCACCGTCGCCAGCGCCGCCGGCATCACCGCCGGCGACGTCCTGCTGGTGTATCAGGCCCAGGGCGCGACGATCGGCACCGCGAACAACAGCGGTTACGGCGCGGTGACCGCGCTGGGCAACGCCGGACGCTACGAATACGTCAGCGTGGCGTCGGTCAGCGGCACCACGATCACGCTCGGCACCGTCTGCGACACGACGCCGCTGCGCTTCTCGTACGCCAGCGGCGCGCAGGTGGTGCGGGTGCCGCAGTACACCAGCCTCACCGTCAACGCCGGCGCGTCGATCGTGCCCACCGCATGGACCGGCAGCACCGGCGGCGTGGTCGCGGCGATCGTGGATGGCACGCTGACGGTCAACGGTTCGATCCACGCCAACGGCCTGGGTTTCCGCGGCGGCGCGATCGACAACGACACCACCGACGCGGGCACCAACGTGACCGCGTACGTCGCGGCCACCACCGCCGACGGCGGCGAGAAAGGCGAGAGCATCGCCGGCAGCCAGGCCACCTACGACGGCCTCGGCGGGCGTTACAACCGCGGTGCGCCGGCGAACGGCGGCGGCGGTGGCAACGCGCACAACGCCGGCGGCGGCGGCGGCGCCAACGGCGGCAGCGCGGTCGGCTGGAACGGCCAGGGCGTGCCCGATACCAGCGCCGCCGGCTGGGCCACCGCATGGAACATCGACGGCACCCTCACCGCCGCCACCAATTCGCCCGGCGGCGGACGCGGCGGCTACACCTACGCCGCCAGCAATCAGGACGCGCTCACCGTGGCGCCCGGCAACGCGAGCTGGACCGGGAACAACCGGCGCGAGCGTGGCGGCCTCGGCGGGCGTCCGCTGGCCAACAACCCCAGCATCGTCGGCGACACCCGCCTGTTCCTCGGCGGCGGCGGCGGTGCCGGCGACGGCAACAACGGCGCGGCCAGCGCGGGCGCGCGCGGCGGCGGGCTGGTGTTCGTGATCGCGAACGCGGTGGCCGGCAACGGCAGCCTGCAGGCCAACGGCGCCAGCGCGACCAACACCGTTCCCGGCCACAACGACGCGCCGGGCGGCGGCGGCGGCGGCGGGTCGGTGGTGCTGGTCGCGCCGAGCGCGGGCGGTCTTTCGCTGTCGGCCATCGGCGGCAACGGCGGCAGCCAGCTGATCACCAACAACGAATCCGAAGGTCCCGGCGGCGGCGGCGGCGGCGGATACATCGCATCGCCGGCCGGCACCGGCACGGTGACCGCCGGCGTCAACGGCACCACGAGTTCGGGTGCCGTCACCGAGTTCCTGCCCAACGGCGCCACCCGCGGCAACAGCGGCAACACGGTCACCGCGCCGGCGCTCGCGAACGTGCCGCTGTGCAATTTCACCGGCAGCGCGGATCTGCGCATCACCAAGACCAACACGCCGCTGTCGGGACCGGCCGATCAGGCGGCCGACACCGTCGTGTCCGGCGCGACGACGACCTACAGTCTCGTCGTCACCAACGCCGGCCCGAATCCGGTCGCCGCCGCGGTCATTTCGGACACGCCCGGCGCGGGCCTGACCTGCCCCGCGGCCAACGTCGTCACCTGCAGCAGCACGGCGTCTCCCAGCGCCTGCCCCGGCGGTGCGCTGACCGTGGCCAACCTCGCGACCGGCATCACCCTGGGCAACCTGCCCGCGACCAGCGGCGGCAACACCGTCACCTTCACCTTCAACTGCACCGTGCAATGAAGACCGATCGCCTTGCCCGGATCGCGCGCGTCGCCTGTGTCGCACTGCTGGTGGTGCAGCCCTTCGCGCAGACCCGGGCGCAGGTCTGCGCGTCGCCCGGCAGCGCGGGCGACGCCACCGCGACCGGCATCGTCAACACCTACTGGACGCCCGCGAGCGGAAATTACGGCGCCAGCGCCGGCAGCATCGTCCTGGGCGGCCAGCGTGGCGCCGCCGCCACCCTGGCCGAAGGCGATCTGGTGCTGGTGATCCAGATGCAGTGCGCCGACATCGACAGCACCGATACCACGGCCTACGGCGACGGTGCCGCAGGCGAGCCGGCGTCCGGCCATGCCGATCCCGTGGGCGGCTGCCTCGCGGGCCGCTACCAGTTCGTGCGCGCGGGTGCCGGCAGCAGCAACGCGGTCCTGGATCTCGCCGGTTCGCCGCTGACCGCGATCTACGAGCAGGCGAACGCCACGGCGACCAGCGGTCGTCGCACCTTCCAGGTGATCCGCGTCCCGCAGTACGCCAACGTCGCGCTCAACGGCACGGTGACCGCGCCCGCATGGGACGGTTTCAACGGAGGCGTGGTCGCGATCGATGCCGCGTTCACGCTCACCCTCAACGGCACGGTCAACGTCGATGGCCTCGGTTTCCGCGGCGGTGGCGGCCGCAGCCGCTCCGCCAACGACGCCAGCGAGCGGTTCCGCTGGGACGACGACACCCGCCATGGCGTCAAGGGCGAGGGCATCGCCGGCACGCCGCGTTTCGTCAGCGACAAGCGCGATCCCGACAGCGGCGCGACCGCCGCCATCGTCGATCTCGGCGCCGGCTGGGGCGGCTATCCGACCGGCAGCGCATCCACCGGCGATTTCGCCCGCGGTGCGCCGGCCAACGCCGGTGGCGGCGGCGCCTTCTGGGACGGCGGCAGCGACAACGGCGGCGGCGGTGGCGGTGGCAATGGTCGCGCCGGCGGGCGCGGCGGCGCCGGCTGGCGCAGTGCCGGCTATGCGGGCGTGCTCGCCGATTACAGCAATCTCGTCGACAAGAAATGGGGCTTCGGCGGCAGCGGTTTCGCAGGCGCGGGCGTCGTCCGGCTGGTGATGGGCGGCGGCGGTGGCGCGGGCGACAACAACGCCAACAGCCAGCCGGCGGAATCCAGCGGCGCGGCCGGCGGCGGCATCGTGATGCTGCGCGCCGTCGATTTCGCCGGGAACGGCAGCGTCAGCGCGCGCGGCGCGCGCGCCGCGGACAATCCGTCCAACGATGGCGCCGGCGGCGGCGGCGCCGGCGGCAGCGTGTTGATCGTGGCGACGACCTGGTCGGCCGCGGCGGGCATCGATGTGCGCGGCGGACGCGGCGGCGATGCCTGGGCGACCGGCGGCTCCGCGCATGGCCCCGGTGGCGGTGGCGCGGGCGGCGTGGTCGTCACCAGCAGTCCGGTCGCGCCGGCGCTCGGCGGCGGTGCGCCGGGCGTCACCACGACCAGCGATGCGCCGTCGGGCGGCGCGAACCACGGCGCCCAGGCCGGCGGCGATGGCGTGGCGCAGGGCATCGCGCCCGCAGCCGATACGCCCGGCAGCGATGTCGGCCGCACCTGCAAGGCCGATGTGCGCATCACCAAGACCAACACGCCCGGCATCAACGGCGAGATCGATCAGGCCGCCGACACGGTCGATTCCGGTGCGGCCACCGTGTACACCATCGTCGTGACCAATGCCGGTCCCAAGCCCGCGAACGACACCCGCGTGATCGACCCGCTGCCCGCGGGCGTGCTGTGTACCACAGCGACCTGCAGCGCCAGCGGCGGCGCCGCGTGTCCCGCGCAGACCGGGGCCGCGCTGGTCGCCGCGCTGCAGGGCGCGGGCGTGGTGCTGCCCGCGCTGCCGGTCAACGGCAATGCGACATTTGTATTGAATTGCGCGGTGCAATAGCCGCGATCAATCCGAGCGCGACGTTCCGCGCCGCATCGTGGCCACCGCATCGCGGGTGTGACGAAAGTCCGTCGAAATATCCTGTCGCAAGTGACAGTATCTGCCGGGCGTCGTAACCTCTAAGGTGTGACAGGTCCGTGACCACGCGGGCCCGGTGCGTGCACAAGCACGCAGCGGTTGCGGTTCCGTCGTGGGGGACGGGGAATTTCGATGATCACGACAGGCTGGCGGCCGGCAACGGCATGCGTCCGGCACAGGGGCAGGGCCATGAAAACGGAATGCGGCAACCACCGGCCCGGGCGTGCGATTCCGCAGCACGGATTGCATCGCGTGCAGGCATGGCGCGCTGCGTTGGCCATCGCGGCGCTGCTCGGCATCGCATCGTCGATGCCCGCGCATGCCGCCCAGGTGCAGCACCTGACTACCCAGACCGCGACCGCCACCGGCGCCGGCGCCACCGGCACGCCCACCATCGCCAGCTTCAACATCCCCGCGGGCAAGAACCGCGCGATCTTCATCTGGGCCACGTTCGAGCGCGATCACTGTTCGCCCGCCGACGGCACCGGCGGCCTGTGCAACAGCGGCAACACCGCGGGCACCGGCCTCGGCGACAACTGGCCCGAACCGCGCATCGGCACGCCGCCGGCCACCACCACCAACAGCCAGATCACCGCGCGGCTGGTCGGCCCCGGCGGCACGATCAACAAGCAGAACGCGCTGGTCATCGGCGGCACCCCCAGCGGCGACACGCGCTTCATCACCATCAGCACCTCGCCGTCGGGTTCGCCGGCCGGCACCGCGTTCTTCAGCGTCAGCAGTTTCCACATCGTGTTGTTCGAGACCGAGATCGACACGCTGCTCGGCGGCGCCGCCTCGGGCACGGTCAGCGTCACCTTCCCCGATGTGACCACCCCGTCGAACGCCGGCGACGATGCTCTGCTGCTGGCGTCGGTGTACCAGAACGTCGAACAGACGCCGACCGGCTTCGTCCGCAACGCGACCGCCACCGCCCAGGTCACCACCGGTACGCCCGGCAACTTCAATCTCGCGCCCGCCGCCTACGACGCCGGCCAGGCACCGGACGAAGCCGACGACGGCAAGCTGGTGATGGCCGCCAGTTCGACCACCCAGGGCTTCGCCACGCCCGCCGGCCACACCTCGCTCACCGGCTCGCTGGTCACGGGCAACAGCGGCGGCACCTACGACACGCCCAACGGCGACATCAACAACGAGCCCAACGGCATGTCCGGCGGTGCGTTCTATCGCAACGGCGGCGCCACGCCGGGCAGCCTGTATACGGTCACGTCGTCCGCGGCGGCCGCCACCCTCGTCTACGGCGGTACCAACGCCTCGTTCCTGCTCGAATCCGACAACGCCGACGTGACCGACGCACCGGTCAGCTACGGCAATGCGACGCACACGATCGCGGGCATCCGCCTCGGTGCGAGCGTGGATGCCGACAGCGGCCTGCTCAACAACGCCAACGCTACCGGCGACGACGTCAACAACACCGACGACGAGGACGGCGTCACGCTCACGCCGCTGCTGCCGACCGGCGAGACCACCATCGTCCCGGTCAGCATCCAGAACGCTTCCGGCTTCCTCAACGTCTGGTTCGACTGGAACGCCGACGGCGACTTCGCCGACGCCGGCGAACAGATGATCACCAATCAGGCGGTCGCGGTCGGTACGGTCAACCTCAACATCGCGGTGCCGGTGACCGCGATCATCGGTCCGACCTTCGCCCGCTTCCGCGTCTGCACCAACAACACCGCGCTCGACAACTGCTCGACCCCGCGGGGCACGGTGCAGAGTGGCGAAGTCGAGGACTACCAGTTCACCGTCTCGCGCAAGCTCTTCCTGCGCAAGACCACGATCGGCGGCGTCGGCGGCGCCTTCGGTTTCGCCCTCACCAATACCGCGCAGACCACCGGCACCGTCACCACCTCCGCCGTGAACACGCCGACCGTGGTCGACGGCAACACGGCCAGCACGGCCACGCTCGCCTACACCATCGTCGCGCCGACCACCGCGGTGACGATCAACGAGAACAGCCTGCCGTCCGGCTGGTCCTTCGTCGGCGCCAGCTGCGAGAACGCGTCCGGCACCCCGGTCGGCAGCCTCAGCGGCAGCACCTACACCATCACCGGTGCCGAGATCGGCGCCAGCGTCAGCTTCACCTGCACCTTCACCAACAGCCTGCTGCCGATCCTGCGCCTGCAGAAGGCCTTGCCGGCGGGCCGCTTCACCGCGACCGACCAGTTCACCCTCACCATCACCGGCACCGGCGGCCCCGCCACCGTCACCACGACCGGCGCCGGCGCCATCGCCACCGGCGTGGCCACCCTGAACCCGGGCGCCATCGGTGCCAGCTACACCTTCAGCGAGACCGCCGCGGCCGGCGCCAACCTCGCGAATTACCAGACCACCTACACCTGCACGAACACGCTCTCCGGCGGACAGGCGCCTTCGGGCAGCGGCACCTCGTTCTCGCTGACCGCGGTCGCGGGCGACGACATCACCTGCACCTTCAGCAATGCCCGCAACAACCAGGCCGATCTGCGCCTCACGAAGACCAACACGCCGGGCCTCAACGGCGAGGTCGACCAGGTGATCGATTCGGTGGTCTCCGGCACCACGACCAGCTACACGCTCACGGTGACCAACCTGGGGCCGGACGGCGCGAACGGCGCGGTCCTGGCCGATCCGCCGCCCACCAACCTGACCTGCACCACCGCCAGCTGCACGGCGGCGGGCGGCGCGACGTGTCCGCCGATCACCGGCGCCGCCCTCGTCGCCGCGCTGCAGGGCGCGGGCGCGCCGATTCCCACCCTGCCGGCCAACGGCTCGATCGCGGTCACCCTGACCTGCACCGTGGACTAGCCGTCGGTTGAAAAGCAGTCTGCAGGCGCGGGGGATGCCCGGCCCACGCACCGCCGTGGCCGCCGCAATCCCCTTTTGCCGTGTACTGTCCTTAAAACGCCGCTGCCGGAGCGTTCCGGCAGCGGCCTTCTCGTGACGACGGGGGGACGATGACGGCCAGCGCAGGAAGCCCGAAGCAAGCGGAACGCTGCGCGCGCGCCCGGCGCCACAACCACGCGCTGGTCGCGCTCGGCCGGCGCGTCTGGCACGAAGACTGCACCTTCGAAACCGCGATCGCCGAAATCTGCGAAGTCGCCGCCGAGACGCTCGGAGTCGAACGCGTGAATGTCTGGCGCGTCGACAGCGCGCAGCAGCAACTCCGCTGCGTGCACGCCTACGTCCGCGACAGCGGCGAGCACGACCCGCCGGGTTTCGACGAATGTCTGCTGCTGGACTCGGAATACGGCGATCAGCTCGGCGAGGTCCGTGTCGTCGACATCGCCGATGTCAGCAACGACAGCACCGTCTCCGCCTCGGAAGAAGCGCTTGGCGCGTATCTGCGCCGTCACGACATCCATTCGCTGCTCGACGCGCCGATCCGCGCCGAAGGCGAACTGCTGGGCGTGGTCTGCCACGAGCATGTCGGCAGCGCGCGGATGTGGTCGCCGGAGGACTACGCCTTCGCCGGCAGCATCGGCGACTACGTCGCGGTCGCCTACGAAATCGCGCGTCGGCGCGAGATCGAGAACCGCCTGCGCTTCCTCGAACGCCACGATCCGCACACCAATCTTCCGAACCGCCATCATCTGCTGGAAGTCGCGCACACCGCGCTGCGGCCGCTGCACGAAGGCGATACCGGTCTGGCGGTGATCCACCTGCAGTTCGATCCGCCCGCCGGCCACGAAGGCATCGATGTCGATGGTTTCCACCGTTTCCTCGTCGACTGCGCCGAGCACCTGCGCGAACTCACCGTCGACAGCGCCGCGCTGGCGCGGGTGCGCGAGGATGCGTTCGCGATCATCCCGCATCGTCACCTGCGCGAAGTCGAAGCGCTGGAACTGGCCGAACGCTGCATCGATCTGGTCCAGACCGACGCCGCGGGCCCGCGCGGTTATCCCGCCACGGTCACCGCCGGCATCGCGTTCTCGCGCGATCTCGCCGCGCCTTCCGCCGACGCGCTGCTGCGCAACGCCGAGAACGCCAGCGTCCGCGCCCGCGCCAGCGGGTTGGGCCGCTGCAAGGTGTTCAACGCCGATCGTCATCGCGATCTGCTCAAGCGCATGCGCCTGGAACAATCGCTGCGCGACGCCTTCGCCGACGGCCGCCTGCTGCTGCACTACATGCCCGAGGTCGATCTGCGCGACGGCCACTGGCGTTCGGCCGAGGCCCTGCTGCGCTGGCGCAACGACGAAGGTCGCATCGTGCCCGCCGGCGAATTCATCGAAGCCGCCGAAAGCTCCGGCCTGATCGTCCGCCTCGGCCGCTGGGTCCTGCTGGAAGCCTGCAGCGCCGCGATGCGCTGGCCCGCACGCGACGGCGTCGCGCCGATGCTGCGCGTCAACGTGTCCGCGCGCCAGTTCGAGGAAGCCGGCCTCGCCGTCGATGTCGACAGCGCCCTCGCCGAATCCGGCCTGCCGCCGCAGCGGCTGTGCCTGGAGATCACCGAAACCCTGCTGCTGCGCGACACCGACACCGCCGCCAGGACCCTCGCCCGCATCCGCGCCCTCGGCGTGCGCGTGGCGCTGGACGATTTCGGCACCGGCTACTGCTCGCTCGGCTACCTCAAGCGTTTGCCGATCGACACCATCAAGATCGACCGCGGCTTCACCGCCGGCCTCCCGCAGGACCGCGCCGACCTCGCCATCGTCCAGGCCCTCGTCGGCCTCGCCCGCAACCTCGGCATCGACGTCGTCGGCGAAGGCGTCGAAACCCAGGCCCAGGCCGACTGCCTCCGCGCCTGCGGCATCCATGCCGTCCAGGGCTACCTCTACTCGCCCGCGGTCGACAACGACACCCTGATCGCGGGCTTCGCCGCGCAGCATTCCTGAAGCCCCTCCTGCGGTCGTACACCCGACGACAGGGCCGATGCGGGACGGATTCACGCGCCGATCGCGAACCTCGATGCGCCAACCCGCATCCGCTTGGCCTACGCTGTGCATCCCGAGCCCGAGGCGGTTTCCATGCGCACCCAGTCCCTGACCATCGCGTCCCTGTGTTTGCTGACCATCGCCACCGGTGCGGCCCACACCGCCGACCGCGTCACCGGCAAACCCTTCGCCACCCGCAGCGAGGTCTATGCGCCGCATGCGATGGCGGCGACCTCGCATCCGCTGGCGACGCAGATCGCGCTGCAGACGATGCGCGAGGGCGGAAGCGCGGTGGACGCGGCGATCGCCGCCAACGCCGCGCTCGGGCTGATGGAGCCGACGGGCAATGGCATCGGCGGCGATCTGTTCGCGATCGTGTGGGATCCGAAGACGAAGAAGCTGCACGGCTACAACGGCTCGGGCCGTTCGCCGAAGGCGCTGACCCTGGAAGAATTCGAACGCCGCGGGCTGAAGGACATTCCGCCGCACGGGCCGCTGCCGGTGACGGTGCCGGGCACGGTCGATGCGTGGTTCGCGCTGCACGCGAAGTTCGGCCGGCGCACGATGGCGCAGAACCTCGCGCCGACGATCGCCTACGCGCGCAACGGCCACCCGGTGCACGAGGTGATCGCCTACTACTGGGGCCGCAGCGTGCCGGTGCTGTCGAAATGGCCCGGGTTCAGGGAGCAGTTCACGATCGACGGCCGCGCGCCGCGGCGCGGCGAGACCTGGCGCAATCCGAATCTCGCGAACACGCTGGAGAAGATCGCCCGCGGCGGTCGCGATGCGTTCTACACCGGCGAGATCGCGCGCGCCATCGATGCCTATTTCAAGGCCAACGACGGCTTCCTGCGTTACGAGGATCTGGCCGCGCATCGCGGCGAGTGGGTCGACCCGGTGAGCACGAACTATCGCGGCTACGACGTGTGGGAGCTGCCGCCGAACGGGCAGGGCATCGCCGCGCTGCAGATCCTCAATCTGCTGGAGCCCTACGATCTGAAATCCTACGGCTTCGGCAGCCCCGAACACGTGCATCTGTTCGTCGAGGCCAAGAAACTCGCGTTCGCCGATCGCGCGGCGTCGTACGCCGATCCGCGGTTCCATCGCACGCCGGTCGCGCGGCTGATCTCGAAGGACTATGCGCGCGAACGCGGTGCGCTGATCTCGATGGAGCGCGCGATGAAAGCCGCCGAACCCGGCGTCATTCCCGAACTCAACGAAGGCGACACCATCTACATGACCGTCGCCGATGCCGACGGCATGATGGTCTCGCTGATCCAGTCGAACTATCGCGGCATGGGCAGCGGCATGGCGCCGCCGGGGCTGGGTTTCATCTTCCAGGATCGCGGCGAGCAGTTCGTGCTCAAGCGTGGACACGCCAACAGCTTCGCGCCGGGCAAGCGTCCGTTCCATACCATCATTCCCGCGTTCGTGACGAAGGACGGCAAGCCGTGGCTGAGCTACGGCGTGATGGGCGGCGCGATGCAGCCGCAGGGCCATGTGCAGATCCTGCTGAACATGATCGATTTCGGCATGAACCTGCAGGAAGCCGGCGACGCGCCGCGCATCCAGCACGACGGCAGCACCGAGCCCGCGGGGCAGGGCACGGCGATGACCGACGGCGGCGAGGTCGATCTGGAAAGCGGCTTTCCGATCGAGACGATCCGCGCGCTGATGCGCAAGGGCCACAGCGTCCGTTTCGCCGACGGCCCCTACGGCGGCTATCAGGCGATCATGGTGAATCCCGAAGGCGGTTACGTCGGCGCCAGCGAATCGCGCAAGGACGGCATGGCGGCGGGGTATTGAGCCCGGCGTCCCCGCCCCGTCTGCAGGACGAGGCGAGGACGCGCATCACGGGGGCTCGGCGGTCAGCCGCAGCCGCGACGCGTGAGGCAGTCGAAGTATTCGGCGGTGCAGAATTCCTGCTCGCCACCGTTGATGATGCAGCTCTCGTACTGCTGCCAGCAGTAGGCGTAGGTCGAGGGCGTGCAGGCGGCGTTCGCGTAACCTGCGCTGCCCAGGGTCAGCAACGCTGCGAGAAGGAACGGGCGGACGAGATGGCGGCTCCTGTTCATGGCAAATCCTGTGCTCAGGCCCCGGAGCGGGGCGCCACCATGCTACTGCGGCCGATGAGGAGGATGTTGCCGTCCACTGGCCGGCGATCGCAGTATTCCCTTTCGCCGACGTCGTGTGTCGAGAGCCGGCGGCACCAGCCCCGAGCCCGACCATGACCTTCGACGCCTTCGCCCTGATTCTCGCCATGCTCGCGCTGGGCTATGCCTTCCAGCGCCTGCGCGTGCTGCCCGACGACGCGGCGCAGACGTTGAACCTCGTGGTGCTGTACGTCTGCCTGCCGGCGGCGGTGCTGCGCTACGCGCCGCGGCTGCATCTGGAGCCGGCGTTGATCGGCGTCGCTGTGGTGCCGTGGCTGCTGCTGGCGGCGACGGTCGCGCTGGTGACGCTGGCGGCGCGCTGGCTGCGCTTCCGCGACGACGAACGCGCGGTGCTGTTGCTGACCGTGGCCTTGGGCAACACCAGTTTTCTCGGTTATCCGCTGACGCGCGCGCTGATCGGCGAACACGCGCTGCCGTACGCGGTGATCTACGACCAGTTCGGCGCGTTCCTGATGCTGTCGACATTCGGGCTGTGGGTGCTGGCGCGCTATGGCGGCGGCCTTCCTGAGGGAAGCCGCGCACCGACCGCGCGCGGGATGCTGCTGCGGGTGCTGAAATTTCCGCCGCTGTGGGCGTTGACCGTCGGGTTCACGGTCATGCCTGCGGAACCGCCGTCATGGATCGCCGGCGGCCTGCAGCGCCTGTCCGATGCGCTGTTGCCGCTGGCGATGCTGACCATCGGCCTGTCGGTGAAACTGGCGTTGCCGCGCGATGAACTCAAACCCCTGGCCACCGGTCTGGCGCTCAAGCTGGCGTTGATGCCGGCGCTGGCGCTGCTGCTGGTGCCGCTGCTCGGACTGCACGGCGAGATGGCCCGCACCACAGTGCTGGAATCGGCGATGCCGTCGATGGTGACCGCCGGTGCGCTGGCGATCTCCCACAACCTCGCGCCGCGCCTCGCCGCCGCGATGGTCGGCTACGGCCTGCTGTTGTCGCTGATCACGCTGCCGCTGTGGGCGGGCCTGCCGATCGGCTAGCATTTCCGCACGCGGCGCGCCGTCTGAGATGCGGCGCGCCGAATCCCATCCATCCGACGCGACCGCCATGATCAGCAACGAGATCGACATCGACGATTGGCGGCGCGCGCTGGCGCAGCGGACGCGCATCCAGATTCCGGACTTCCTGCAGCCCGCCGCGGCGGAGACGCTGGCGCGCGAACTGGCCGAGCGCGTGCCCTGGCAACTTGCCGAACGCAGCAGCGGCGAAGCGAGGACCACGCCGCGTGGCGCCTATCCCGACGATGCCGATTACGCGCGCCTGCTGCAGCACGGCTATGCACGCGCCGCCAACGCCTACCAGTTCGCCTACGACAGCTACATGCTGGTGAAGGCGGCGAAGGAAGGCTGGGACCCGGACCTGCTGGTCCACGGCGTGCTGCGTTTCCTGAACGCGCCGCAGTTCATCGCATTCGCGCGCCTGCTGTCCGGCGATGCGGCGATCTCCCGCACCGTGCTGCAGTGCACGCGCTACCGCCCCGGGCAGTACCTGATGCCGCACGACGATCAGGACGACACCGAGGGTCGCCGCTATGCCTTCGTGATCAATCTCAGCCGCGACTGGCGACCGGACTGGGGCGGCCAGTTGCAGTTTCTCGACAACGACGGCGACGTGCTGGAGACCTTCCTGCCGCGCTGGAATTCGCTGAGCCTGTTCCGGGTGCCGCAGCGCCATCAGGTCACCTTCGTGGTTCCGTGGGCGGCGCATCCGCGGCATGCCATCACCGGGTGGTGGCTGGCGGGTTGAATGCGGACCGGCGGGCGGCGATAGACTGGCCGGCACGCGCGGCACGACCGCCGCGCAACGGTGCGGGAGACCGGCAGATGTGGAAGCGGGCGATCTACTACGGCGCACTGCTGGCCGCCGGCACCCTGGCGCTGCAGTGGCTCGATTACCAGCGGCTGGCGCGCGCGCATTCGGACGCGATCTACATCTTCCTGATCGCCGCGGGCTTTCTCGCGCTCGGTGTCTGGCTGGGCGCCCGCGCACTCGGGGCCGGCAAGCCGCTCCCCTTCGACGGCAACCCGCAGGCGGTGGCGTCGCTGGGCATCAGCCCGCGCGAGCTGACCGTGCTGCAGGCGCTGGCCGCCGGTCGCTCCAACAAGGAGATCGCCGCGCTGCTGGAGGTCTCGCCGAACACGGTGAAGACCCACGTCGCCCGGCTGTTCGAGAAGCTGGGCGCGCGGCGGCGGACCGAAGCCATCCATCGCGCGCGGTCGCTGGGGATCCTGCCCTGACGGTCCCTGTCGCGCGGTTTTGCGGGTGATTTCCGCGGAATCACCCGTTCGGGCGATTGCCTGACTGTATCCCGACGCGGTCAATGACGCCTTCACCATTTCGAGGAAGACCCGCATGTTCCGCACCATCCTGCTCTGGGGCACCGTCGCCGGCCTGATCGTCGGCAGCATCCTGTTCGGCACCACGGTCGCGATGGCCGACCAACCGCCCTCGATGGGCGTCGGCATGGCGATCGGGTACACGTCCATGCTGATCGCCCTGAGCGCCATCTTCGTGGGCGTGAAGCGGCATCGCGACGACGCCCTCGGCGGCGTCATCCGTTTCTGGCCGGCGTTCGGCATGGGGCTGGGCATCAGCGTCGTCGCGGGCGTGTTCTACGTCCTGGCCTGGGAAGCCGCGCTGGCGGTGACCGGTCTGGACTATGGCGCCAAGTTCGCCGAGCACCTCATCGCGCAGCGCAGGGCCGAAGGCGCCAGCGCCGCGGAACTCGCGCGGATCACGGCCGAGATGAAGGCTTTCAGCGTCCAGTACGCCGACCCGCTGTACCGGATGCCGATGACCTTCACCGAGATCTTCCCGGTCGGCGTGCTGGTGTCGCTGATCTCGGCGGCGCTGCTGCGCAGGAGCAGCTTCCTGCCCGCAAGGCGCTGACGCTTTTCGTGCGAGCGGCGCAAGCCGCGATGCTTCCGTGCGCCTTCCCGTTCGCGAAGCGGAGGGAAGGGCCGGGGCAGGGCGTTTTTCGGAAGCGAGACACCGCGTGACTTGCCGCGGCTGCCTGGCCTGCAGGCGACATGCTCGGCACGAAGACGCTGCTGACCTTCGCTTTCGTCAAGACGCATCCCGCTGCCCCGCGAGCCAATCGCGCGGAGAAACCCCGAGACGCTCGCGGAACACGCGCGACAGCGCGGTACCGTTGGCGTAGCCGAGTTCGTTCGCGACGACATTGAGCCGCCGTCCACGGCTCAGCTGCTGCTTCGCGACCGTGATCCGCCAGTCGGCCAGATACTGCCCCGGCGTGATGTCGAGCACCTGTTTGAACCTCGACGCGAACGCCGTGCGCGACATCCCGGCCTCGGCCGCGAGCGACTCGAGCGACCACGACGCGCCGGGTGTCGCATGCATCGCGGTCAGGGCCTTGGCCAGTTGCGGATCGGCGAAGCCATGGATCAGCCCGCGTTCGATACCGAGCTGTTCGGGATGATCCATGGCCCAGCGCAGCAGTTGGACCATGACCACTTCGAACAGCTTGTCGGCGACGAGCCGGTGACCGCAGCGCACCCGGTCCGTTTCCGCGAACAGCAGCCGCAGGACGTCGTCCAGACCATCAATGGCGTCCAGCGGCAGCACCATCACGTCGGGCAGTGCGCGCACCAGCGGATGCCGGTCCCCGTCCTCGAATTCCACGCTCGCGCACGTGAAGTCCGACCCGTCTTCGAGGCGATGCCGGAACTGATGCGCTTTGGCGCGCGGATAGAACAGCAGGCTGGGCCGATCGATGGAAAAGCCCGCGGCCTGTCCCCCCGGCCCGGGCTCGCGTACGTCCAGCGCACCGTGCCTGAGGATGTGGAGAAACCCGCGTCCGGGGACCGCCTCGAAGTCCTGGATGCCGCACAGCCGGCCACTGTGGAACAGATGGGCGCGCATCCGGAAGCGCTCGAAGAGATCGGAAAGTCGGTCCATGTTCTGTACGAAATGGTAGAAAAATTGAACTGATAGTACCAATAAGTACAGGCTTCTCCGCAAGAATGCCCGCCATGCGCTGCCGTGCGTCAGCGATGTGTTCAAGGTCGCCTCGGCGGACCTCTCCCTGCCGGGCGTCGTCAACGAATGAATCCGTTTTCCCCTTTCCCTCCCACCCTGGAGTCAACGATGAATCGTGTTTCCCTGATCGACCGCAACCAGACCACCGAAGACCGCAAGGCGCTGCTCGACGAGATCCACGGCGCGTTCGGAACCGTGCCCAACATGTTCCGCGCGGTCGCCAATTCCCCGGCCGCGCTCAAGAGCATGTGGGGCGCCTTCGGCGCGCTGGGCGGCGGACGTCTGGCCGCGACGCTCGGCGAACAGATCGCCGTGGCGATCGCCGACCGCAACGCCTGCGAATACTGTTTGGCTGCGCATACCGCGTTGGGCAGGAAGGCCGGCGCCAGTGCCGAGGAGATGCAGGCGGCGCAGGCCGGCCGTTCTGCCGATCCGAAAACCGACGCGGCGCTGCGCTTCGCGCTGAAGCTGGTGTCCGATCGCGGCCAGGTCTCCGCACAGGATGTGGACGCGATGCGCGCCGCCGGATTCGACGACGAGGACCTCGTCGAGATCCTGGCGCACGTCGCGCTGAACCTGTTCACCAATTACGTCAACGTCGCATTCGCCACGCCGGTCGATTTTCCGGCGGTGAAGCTCGGCCGCGCCGCGTAAGGGCCGTCCGCACCGGCGCGATGATCGAAAAGATCGTCGCGCCGGCGTTCCCTTCCGGGGGCGATGCGAATTCGGCCCATGGTTCATGCCGATGCGCCGACCTGGCGCCGCTGCTGCGCAGGAGCGGCTTCCTGCCCGCGCGGCGCGCCTGAGGTTCGCCGGACGGGAGGATCATTCCCGCGGGCGGTCGAACACCACGGCGACCGCATCCGTTCCGGCCCGGGCCTTGAACCAGGCGAGGATCCTGTCGCGGTCCGGCCCGGCAATGTCGTTAGACGACTGCACGATCAGTTGCACCACCGGCGAGGTCTCCGCCCCGTCGACGATCCGGTAGCCCTGGCTGAGCGTGATCGAGGTCGCCGCGGGCAAAAGCGCCCGCAGTTCCGCGGCGATCGCGTCCGTCTGGTCCAGCAGCGCCTCGCGCGTGGCCAGACGGTCGCGCAGCGCGGCCAGCTCCGCATCCTTCTTCTGCAGCGCGTCCTGGCTGTCGCGATAGAGGTCGCTGAGCAGGCTGGATTTCAGCGCGGTCACGTCGATGCGATCGTTCTCGCCGGCCTGGTGCACCAGCATCTTCGCGCCGGGCAGGCCCGCGGTCGCGAGCTTGCCTTCGATGCGCTGCAGCGTGGGCCGGTCCAGCGGCAGCCCGATCAGCGACACTTCGATCGCCCGCGTCGCCGGATCGACCCGGGTATCGGCCACGTGCGCGCTGTCGAACGCGAATTCGTCGCGCACGAATGCGATCGCGCGCGACTTGAACACTTCCTGCTGCACCAGCCGGTACGCCAGCCAGGCGCTGGGCAGCGCCGTGGCCAGCGCCAGCATCAGCAGCCCGTTGCGCAGCCGCCGCTCCACCTTCGAATCCACCGATGCATGCACCGGCACCCGCACCAGGCGGATGCCGATCACCGTCGCCAGCGCGATGAACACGCAGTTGATCGAATACAGATAGAACGCGCCGCCGAAGTATCGCCACTGCCCGGTGGCGAGTCCGTAGCCGGCGGTGCACAGCGGCGGCATCAGCGCGGTGGCGATGGCCACGCCCGGGATCACGTTCGACTTCTCTTCGCGGGTGATGCCGACGATGCCGGCGAGCCCGCCGAACAGCGCGATCAGCACGTCCCACAGCGTCGGCGATGTTCGCGCCAGCAGCTCCGACTGCGCTTCCGCCAGCGGCGTGACCAGGAAATACAGGGTCGACACGCCCAGACTGATCGCCGAGGCGATGGCGAGATTCCACAGCGAGGTGCGGATCAGCGCGAAGTCGTACACCGCCGCGCCCAGGCCCACGCCCATGATCGGGCCCATCAGCGGCGAGATCAGCATCGCGCCGATGATCACCGCGGTCGAATTCACGTTCAGTCCGATCGACGCGATGAAGATCGCGAACATCAGGATCCACGGGGTCGCACCGCGCAGCGCCACGCCTTCGCGGATCCGGCGCTCGATGACCGCGTCGTCGGCCTTGTCCGCCAGCAGGCTGAAGCGCGCGGCCATCGCCCGGCGCAGGCGCGTCGACGACAGTGGCGGGTCGCGACGCGGTTCGGCGTGCGGTTCGGTCTTCATCGCGGCCTCGTGGTCGAAAGGGTCCCCGCGCACATGGTGCAGCGAAACCGCGCGGGACGGGAGCCCCCGACGGCGATGCGGCAGACGACCCTGCGCAACGACCGCGATCGACGCGAAGACCGCGTCGATCCGGCCCCGACAGTGCGGCCTCAGCCGCCGTTGACCGTGTCGTAGAGGGTCTTCGCACCGGTGAAGGTCGGATCGACGTCCTCGTCTTCGCCCTGCGTGCCGTGGTCGTTGTCGAGGCGCCAGCTGAACATGCCTTGCAGCCCGTTCTGCATCGCGTATTGCGTCCAGGCCTGGGTGTCCGCCAGCGAGGTTTGCGCGTTGCCGTTCTCGGTGGCGACGCCGCCCATCAGCTTGTTCGCGGGAATGCCGGCGGCGACCCACACCGGCGCGTCGTCGGGCGTGCCGGAGGACGAGTAATCCTGCAGTTCGAACACGTCCACGTTGTCGTTGAACGCCTGCACCGCGTTCTCGCCGTACAGCCCGGTCGGGCCGTTGCCCGGCCACGGCACCGAGACCGCGATGCCCAGGCCCGCGGCGCGGAAGCTCGGGCCGAGCTGGGTCACGAACTGCGGAACGAGCTGCATCGCGCCGAAGTCCTCGGCGTCGATGGAAATTCCGCTGTAACCGTTGGCCTGCAGCCAAGCGACGATGTTCGCGGTCGAGCGGTTGTCGTTCCGCGCATTGTCGGCCACGGTCTCGGCGATACCGGTGCTGCCCAGTCCCGCGTAGATCCGCACGCCCGGCGCCCGGGCGAGGATCTGCTGTTTCACCTGATCGGCGTATTGCCCGGTCATGTCGACGGTGTAGCCGCCGGACGGGTCGGCTGAAAGCTGGCCGAACGCGAGGTTGTAGCGGGTCGCGTAGTTCAGCGGGACGATCCCGTTCGCGAGGTTCTGCAGCCCGGTCGCGTTCCAGGTGTCGTACCAGGTCGCGATCTCGAACGTGGGTGTGCTTTGGCCGGACATGCGCGCGCTCCTTGAAGTGGGTGGTGCTTCCGTGGGCGATGATCCCGTGCGACGCGTCGCAGGGGATCATCGATGTCCTGCTACAACGTGGATCGCGGGTGGATGCGGCCGGGGTCGAGGTCGATTCCGCAATCACCTCGATAGGGTGCGCCCTGGCGCACCGTGTGATCGACACGCGATGACAACGAGCAGTCCATCGGCGGCGTGCACTGTGAAGGCAGATCCGCAGGAATTTTCCTAGGGGCGCATGCGGGACGCGCCGATGGTTGCCGGCGGCGCGCGCGCTCACGCTGACGCCCATGCCAAACTATCGACGTCTCCTGGTGCCCGGCGGCACCTATTTCTTCACGGTGAATCTCGCGCATCGTCGCGACCGCATCCTGACCGCGAACATCGCTGCGTTGCGCAGCGCGTTCCGCGAAACGCGCGCACGACAGCCGTTCGATCTTCTCGCGGTGGTGGTTCTGCCGAATCACCTGCACTGTATCTGGTCATTACCGGAAGGTGATGCCGACAATGCGCGGCGCTGGTCGCGATTGAAAGCGACATTCTCGCGAGGCGTTCCGCACGAAGAAGAGCTCAGCCCGAGCCGTATCGTGCGCAGGGAACGCGGCATCTGGCAGCGTCGTTTCTGGGAGCGTGCCATTGTCGATGAGGACGACTTGCGCACGTATATCGAATACATCCACTACAACCCGGTGAAGCATGGCCTTGTCGCACGCGCCATCGACTGGCCTCATTCTTCGTTCCGGCGGTGGGTTGCAGCAGGCGTTTACCCCGAAGACTGGGCCTCGCCGTCCCCGGATCCTCCATAGGGTGCGCCTCGGCGCACCGTTTTCGTCGCGGTTCGATCGATCGGTGCGCCAAGGCGCACCCTATTGGGTTTTATGGACCGTTGCCGTCGATCAATCCGCCGGAACGGTTCTCGGTCCTGCCCATTCGCGCAGTTCGTTCACCTGCTCCGCCATCAGTACCGAGAGTGGTCGCGTGTTCTTCAACTCCGCGCGCAATTGGAAATCGCTGAGCGGGTGGCCGGCGGCGTGGGCGGTGTAGAGCGCGGCGACGATGGCCTGTTCGATTTCGGCGCCGGAGAAGCCGTCGGCGGCGTGCGCGAGCGCGGCGAGGTCGAAGCCTTCGGCATCGACGCTGCGCCGGCGCAGATGCAGGGCGAAGAGTTCGGCGCGCGCTTCGGGGCTCGGCAGATCGACGAAGAAGATTTCGTCGAAGCGGCCCTTGCGCAGCAGTTCCGCCGGCAGGTCCTGCACCTGGTTGGCGGTGGCGACCATGAACACCGGCGATTTGCGTTCGGCCATCCAGGTGAGGAAGGTGCCGAGCACGCGGCGCGAGACGCCGCCGTCCTCGCCGCCGGAGCTGGCGAGGCCTTTCTCGATCTCGTCGATCCAGAGCACGCAGGGCGAGAGTTGTTCGGCCGAGGCCAGCGCGTCGCGCAGGTTCTTCTCGGTTTCGCCGTGGTACTTGTTGTACAGCGCGCCGAAGTCGAGGCGCAGCAGCGGTACGCCGAAGCCGGCGGCGATCGCCTTGGCCAGCATCGATTTGCCGCAGCCCTGCACGCCGAGCAGCAGCACGCCCTTCGGCGGATCGAGGCCGGGCGGAGCGTTGCCGTCGACGAACGCGGCGCGGCGCAGTTCGATCCAGCGCTTCACCCGTTTCGCGCCGATCACGTGATCGAGCTTCACCGGGTCGAATTCGTAGTGCAGATGACCGCTGCGGTTGATCAGCTCGAACTTCAGCTTGGCCAGTTCGGGCAGGTCGTCGGCGTTGAGCACGCCGTCGCGGAAGATCAGGTGGCGGGCGATGCGGCGTGCGTCGGTTTCGTTGAGGCCGCGCAGGTTGCGCACGATCTGCTTCACCGCGTCGGGATCGACCTCCACGCGCTTGCCGCCGTGCTCGCGGGTGTAGGCGGCGGCTTCATCCTTCACCAGCTTCAGCAGCGCGTCGCTGCTCGGCAGGTGCGGCCGGTAGCGCACGGCGTGCGCTTCGAGGTCCGCGGGCAGTTCGATCTTGTTGCCGACCAGCACCAGCACGTGCGGCAGGCAGTTGCGGCGCTGCAGGATGTCCCGCACCTGGCGCTGGGTGCCGGCGTATTTCAGGTAGGGCGCGAAGTCCAGCAGCAGGAACACGCCGCGCTGGTCGTGGCGATAGATCGCCTGCAGGGTGGCGCCGGCGTCCGGCGCGACTTCGGCCGCGTCCTCGCGGTCCATGTCGATGCGGCGCAGGCCCTCGGTGATCGACCAGCGGAACAGCGCCCGCCAGACGTGCATCAGGGACTGCCGGAACAGTTCGACCACCCGCGGTTCGTCGGGGGTTTCGATCACGATCAGGGGGGTATCGGCGCGGATCAGCGCCACGAGATCCTGGAGACCGCTCATTCTTGTCCGTAGCTCGGGGCAGGCGCCCGCAAAGGGCGACACGATAGCAAAGCGGCGCGTGGCATCCTGGAATTTCCTGATGCGCTCAGATGGGGTTGACTGTGGGCCGAGGTCGATAGTCTAGTGTCCGGCCCCCCACCGCAACCCACAGGTTTCTTCCATGCGCAGCGACACCGTCCTGATCACCGGCGCCTCCACCGGAATCGGTCGCAGCACGGCCCTGCATCTGGCCGAGCAGGGCTACACCGTCTTCGCCGGGGTCCGCCGCGATGCCGACGGTGCGGCGCTGGTGGCCGCCGCGCCTGCCGCATCGGCCGCGCGGATCGTGCCGGTGCTGCTGGACGTGACCCGCGAGGATCACATCCGCGATGCCCTGGCGCGGGTCGAGGCCCACGCCCCGGACGGTCTTTATGCACTGATCAACAACGCGGGCTTCAATCTCAACGGTGCGTTCGAATACACCACGGAGGCCGAGGCCCGCACGCTGATGGAGACCAATGTCGTCGGCCTGGCGGCCCTGAGCCGGGCGGCGCTGCCGCTGCTGCGCCGCTACGTGGCGAGCCATCCGGGCGCGACCGCCAAACTCGTGAACCTCGGTTCCATCGGCAGTTTCGTCGGCATCCCGTGGGAGGCGTACTACCACGCCTCCAAATTCGCGGTGCTGGGGCTGAGCGAGGCCATGCGCCACGAGCTGTGGCCGCAGGGGATCCGGGTGGTGGCGGTGTGCCCCGGGGGAATCGTCACCGATTTCCTGCCGAAGACCCAAGCCGGCCTGAATGCCGGCCTGGCCGCCCTCCCGGCCGATGCGCCACCCAATTACCGCACCGGCATGCAGAAGCTGCTGGCGATGGCGGGGAAGGCGTCGAGCATGGGGTCGCCGCCGGAAGCGGTGGCCAGGCGGATCGGCAAGGTGTTGGCCACCGCCCGGCCGCGCATGCGCTACATGGTCGGCGCGGATGCGCGGATCACGCTCGTTCTGCAGCGGTGGCTGCCCGAAGCCTGGTTCCATGCCGTGATCCGCAGCCAGTTCACGGCTTGAGGCGCGACCGGGCACCCTGCCGCCGGTCCGGTTGCCGGACCGGTCGCGGGTGCTAAGCTGCGGGCTCTTCACTGCGGAGGTGCCGATGAAAACGGTTCTGGTCGCCAGTTCGAAGGGCGGGGTGGGCAAGACCACCATCGCCACGCATCTCGCCGCGCAGGCCGCCCTCGACGGGCACCGCACCGTGCTGGTGGATGCCGACCCGCAACATTCCTCCACCCGCTGGGCCGAGCGCCGGGCCGAACTGGACAGCGCGGTGCTGCCGCTGGACGGCACCCGCCGCAACTGGGCGAAACAGATTCCCGACGACACCCAGCGCATCGTCATCGACGCCCCGGCCGGCTCCACGGTCGAGACGCTGGAGACCTTCTTCGAAGAGGCCGACGCCCTGGTGGTGCCGGTGCTGCCCTCCACGCTGGACATCGACGCCACCGTGGGCTTCCTCAACGCCGTGGCCAAGCACCCGCGCGTGCGCCGCGGCCAACTGCGGGTGGGCCTGATCGGCAACCGCCTCAAGCCGTGGACGAATGCCTCGCAGCAGGCGGTGGAGCTGCTGAAGCAGTGGCCTTATCCGGTGGTCGCCGAACTGCGCGACAGCCAGGCCTATGTGATGCTGGTCGGCCTGGGCCGCAGCCTGTTCGACTATCACTCGCAGCAGGTGCGCGAGCACCAGGAAGACTGGGCGCCGCTGCTGAAGTGGTTGAAGAAGTAATCGGCGGCAGGGGCCCGCACGTCCGATGATCGCGGCCCCCGTGACCATCCGCACCCGGTTGTATCGACGGAAGCGGGGCTACGTCGCGCAGTATTCCGTCTGCATGCTCGGCGTTGTTTTCGCGGTGACGCTGGGCGAACTGGGGCACGACGCCTGGTTCGGCGTCGCGCTGGCGTTGCTGGCGTCCATGCTGTGGGCCTGGCACGGCTCGGTGGCCCGGGTGCGCTGCCCGCGCTGCGGCGGCAACATCGGTCACCTCGGTCTGCATGCGCTGACGGGGTATCCGTTCTGGTCGAAGCCGATCGTCTACTGCCCGTACTGCAAGGCCGAGATGGACGCGCCGGCGGACGCCGGCGCATCTGCAGGCAACAATCTCCGGTAGAGCGGCCTTCAGGCCGCTGCTTTCCGTACCTCCAGAGCAGCGGCCTGGAGGCCGCGCTACCGGCGACTCACTTCGCCGGCAACATCCCCGCATCGCGCAGCAACTGTTTGCCGAGCGCGGTCCGCTTGCCCAGCGCGACCCGCATCGCGCGATCGTCCGCCGAGCTCAGATCGATCCCCAGCGCGAAGCTGGCGTGGCCCTTCGGGCCTTCGACCCAGCCGATCCACCAGGCGTTGCCGGTGCGGTCGCCGTCGCGGTGGGTGCCGGTCTTGCCGTAGATCCGGCTGCCGTTCGCGTCGTCGTCGCGCATCGCCGCTTTCACGGCGGCGATGGTCTTCGCGGAGAACGGCAGGTCGCCGCGGCGCAGGCGGTCGACGAAGGCCAGTTGCTGGCGCGCGGTGACGGTGAGCACGCCGTCGTGCCAGGCCAGCGCCGGCGTCGGGCCGATCCGGCCGTTGCCGTAGCCCACGCGCTGCACCCACGCGGCCAATCGCTCGCGGCCGATGCGCTGGGCGAGCACGCCGAAGTAACTTTCGCTGGAGGTCCGCATCGCTTCGCGCAGCGCCATGTCGCGCTGCCATGCCGGCCGGTCGGGATAGGGCTTGCCGTTCCAGGGCACGATCTCGTCGGCGCTTTTCAGGACGCCGGTTTCCAGCGCGATCAGCGCGAGCATCGGCTTGAACGTCGATGCAGGCCGCAGCGGCGTGTCCGCGAACGCGGCACCGTGTACCACCTGTGCGCGCTGGCCGTCGCGTTGCAGCAGGAACGTGCCGGGTTGGCCATAGGCGGCGAAGCGTGCGGCGGCGCGGGCGGTCGGCGCGGGTGTTGCGGGCGGCGCTGCGCACAGCATCGGCGCGAGGGCGAGCAGGCAGGCGACGAGAACGGTGTTGCGGAGGAAACGACGCATCGGGCGGCTCCGGCAAAGGTGTACGTCGCAGTGTCGTCAGCGCACGGCCCGCCCCCAAGCGGCGCTGTCGTCGCGGGCGTCACTGATGTAACGTCCGTCACCGCGCCGCCCGGCGCGTGCCAGACTGGATCTATGAGCACACGCACAGCGAAATCGACGACGAAGCCTCCGCGCCCGGCCCCGCGCCGCCGCACCCGATCCACCGATGCCGGCGCGCGCGGCGACATCGCGATCGAACTCGGGACGCCGTCGCTGGTGCAGGACGCGCCGGTGCGCCATCAGTCGCTGTGGGTGCTGTTGCGGCTGTGGCTGGCGGCGCAGTCGGGCGAGGGCTGGCTGCGCGAGGCGCAGCTGCGGGAACGCTTCGCCAACGCGCGCAACCTGCGCATGATCGTCAGCCGCGCCTACGCCGATTTCGCGCGCTGGGGGCTGCGCGTGGGCTGGGGCACCGACCGCGCCCGCGATCCCGATCTGCTGCCGCTGGCCGGCCGCAACCGCGGCCCGTTCTGGCTGGCCGAAGGCGAGGCCGCGCGCCTGCGCATCCTGCTGCACGGCGAGCCGGCAGGCACCGACGCGGTGATCGCGTGGCTGGGCGCGTCGTCGGCGATGCGCGCGTCCGCGGGCGCCGACGGCTTCGGCGATGCGATGGTGAGCAACGCTTCGCCCGCGTATTGGCATGCGTGGGCGGGCGCGCGCAAGGACATGCTCGACGGTCGCCTGATCCTCGATCGCGACCATGGCGCGCTGGCCGGTTATCGCCGCGCGCAGACCCTCACCGACGACCCGTGGCTGCAGGCGCTGGCGCTGCTGCAGCAGGCGATGGTGTGGCGTCGCGCCGGCAATGCCGACGCCGCGCGCGCGGTGCTGGCCGAACTCGACCGCCACTGGCACGACGAACAGGCGCCCGAGCATGCGTGGCTGGGCGCGATGGCCGCGATCGTGCAGGCGTGGTGCGCCTACGCCGGTCGCGACCCGCAGGCGGCGCGGCAGATCCTGCGCCAGGCGGCCGACGATCCGCGCTGGACCGGCCTGTTCCAGTACCACCCGCGGGTGCGCAGCGAACACGCGAACCTGCAGGCGCTGATCCATCGCGCGCTGGCGCTGGACGAACGCGTGGAGATCGCCGAGCGCATCGATGCCGCGCGCACCGCGGTGCGCTATTACCGCGCGGCGCTGGCGCTGGCGAACGAAGCCGAACTGTTCGATGCCGCCGCGTCCACCGCCAGCAACCTCGGCTGGTCGCTGTGGCTGTTCGAGCGTTGCGGCCTGGTCGTGCGCGATGGCGGCCGCGATGGCGCGTCGGGCGACGACGGCCATCCGATGACGTGGATCGGATTGGCGGCATGGCTCAGCGGGCGCCATGGCGTCGGCGGTGGCTGCTGGAACACCATCTATCTGCTGCGGATGGCGCGTGCCGGCGGCCCGGACGCGTTGCATCCGCGGCTCGACGTCTTCCGTCGCTGGCCGGTGATGTCGCCGGAGGCTTTCCGCGCGCTGATCGCGCCGATGACCCTCAGCGTGGAGTGGGAGAGCTGGCGCGCGCTCGCGGCCACGATGCAGGCGGACGTCGACGCCGGCCGCGTGCAGGTGGACGCGCTGCAGCGCGCGAACGTGCTGCTCGAAGTGGCCTGGTACGAGGCCCACGACGGCGAACCCGCGCGCAGCGCCGAAGCCGTCGCGCGCCTGCGTCGTCGCCTGCGCGAACTCACGCCCGCGGACCGCCTGTTCTTCCGCGACGCGCTGCGGCGGCTGCCCGAGACGCTGGATTGAACCGGGGCCGGCCGCGCGAACGGGCGGCCGATCCCGAATCGCGGTGGTTCGCGTTAAGCTGACCCATATCCCGTCGCCCGAAGACTGACGCGCACATGCGAACCCTCATCCTGCTCCGCCACGCCCATGCCGAACCCGCCGACGCCGGACAGGCCGATGTCGACCGCGCGCTGTCCGCGGAGGGCCTGGCCGAAGCGGAGGCCGCCGGCGCCTGGCTGGCGGCGCAGGGGCTCGCGCCGGACCGGGTGCTGTGCTCGCCGGCGCGGCGCACGCGCGAAACCCTGGAAGCGGTGCTGCGCGGCATCGGTTTCGTCGAGCAGCGGCTGGTCGACGGCATCTACGAAGCCACCGCGGGTGCGCTGGCCGAACTGGTGGACGAGCACCACGAAGTCGAGCGGCTGATGCTGGTCGGCCACAATCCGGGCCTGGAGCGCCTCGCGGCGCTGATGCACAGCGGGCAATCCGGCGACTACCGCGGCATGCCGCCGGGCAGCGTCGTGGTCCTGCATTTCCCGACCGACGCCGTGGTGGAACCCGGCGTGGCCACCCTCTCCGCGTTCTGGTGGCCGTGAAGCGGACTGCGTCCTTCCTTCCTTCTCTGCTCTGCGCGCCGCTCCTCTGCGCGATGTTCGCGGCGGGCCAGGCGGCATCGGCGGCCGAGATCGATCCGGCCGAAACCCGCATCGGTTTCACCCTCAAGACCCGTTGGGGCCAGGTGCTGCAGGGGCGGTTTCCGCGCTACAGCGGGCGCATCGAGACGCTCGACGACGGCCGTCGCCGCGTGCGCCTGGTGCTGTCGGCGCGCGATGTCGAGATCGTCGGTCACCCCAACTACACCGGCATGACCCGCGGCCGCGGTTTCTTCGAGGCGGATCGCTTTCCCGAAGTCGAATTCGTGTCCGACCCGTATCCGCCCGCCCTGGTCGAACAAGGCGGCAAGCTCGCCGGCGAACTGACCATCCGCGACGTGCACCGTCGCGAAACCTTCGCGATCGAAGCCGCCGACTGCGCACGCCCCGCGTACGACTGCGACGTCAGCGCCAACGGCAGCGTGCGCCGCAGCGACTACGGCGTGGACCGCTGGATCTTCGCGGTCTCCGACCACGTGCGCTTCAGCCTGCGCCTGCGCGTGCGCGAGGACGGCGAGTGAGCCGGGCGCTGCGCGCGCTGCTGCCGTGCATCTTCGCGCTGTCGCAGGCCGCGTGCGCGACGCTGTCGACGCACGAACAGGCGCAGGTGGAGATCCGGGTCGCCGTCGCCCGCAGCGTCGAGATCGACTGCAATCGCGAAGATGCGTGCGCGCGGCCATCGCCGCTGCGCGCGCTGGGCGAGCGTGCCGCCGGCCTGACGCCGTCGACGGTGGCGGAGGATCCGTCCGCCGCCGCCGCAGCGCCGGCCGCGGACGTGGCGGAGGATGCGCCGCCGGCACCGGCCGCCCCCGCGCCGGCCTCCGCATCGCCGCCGCAGCATTACGCATTGATTCTCGACTACGGCCAGGATGCGCTGCTTGCGCGGTTGGATCTCATCCGCGGCGCCCAGCGCGCGATCGACATCCAGACCTACATCTTCGACGAAGACGATGCCGGTCACCTGATCCTCGACGAACTGCTGGCCGCGGCCAAGCGCGGCGTGAAGGTGCGACTGCTGGTGGACCAGCTGGCCGCGCTCAAGCGCGTGGACACGGTCGCGGCGCTGGCCGGCGCGCACGTGAATTTCGAGATGCGGGTGTACAACCCGGTGCTGGGCCGCGCGCGCTTCGGCTATCCGATGTATGCGCTGGCTTCGGCGTGCTGCTGGCGCCGGCTCAACCAGCGCATGCACAACAAACTGATCGTGGTCGACGGCCTGGTGGGCGTCACCGGCGGGCGCAATTACCAGAACGACTATTTCGACTGGGACGCGCGCTACAACTTCCGCGATCGCGACATCCTCGTCGCCGGGCCCGCGGTCGCCGACATGCAGGCCCATTTCGAGGCGTTCTGGGACGCGCCGCTGAGCACGCCGCTGACCCGCCTGTCGGACGTGGGCCGGCTGGTGCTGCGCCAGGGCGTGCCTAAACTGCAGCATCCCGCGCCCGAACAACCGCGACGGATCGAACTGATCGGTCGCGATGCCGATGACGCCGCGCTGGTGCGCAGCCGCCTGGTCGATGCAGCGATGCCGGTGCGCGATCTGCGCTACATCGGTGACCTGCCGGAGAAGCACGACGCCCTCGACGACCGGAACGCGTCGTCGTCGCCGCTGCTGCGCGACCTGATCGACACCGCCGACGAGCGCGTGCTGCTGCAGACGCCGTACCTCGTGCTGTCCAAGCCGGCGCAGCGCATGTTCCATGCGCTGCAGCAGCGGCCGTCGCCGCCGCGCGTCGTGGTTTCCACGAACAGCCTGGCCGCCACCGACGCCTTCATTCCGTACGCGCTCTCCTACAAGTACAAGCGCCGCTACCTGCGCGACTACAAATTCGAGATCTACGAATTCAAACCGTTCCCGCAGGATGCGCCGATCGACGTGGAGGCCACCGGCACCGTCGATATCGCGTGGGATGCGGACGGCACGCCCAGCGTGCTCGGTTCCAGTGGTTCGGGCGCCGGTTCCGGTTCCGGCTACCGCGGACTCGGCGACGGCAGCCGTTCGCCCGACCGGCCCACGCCGCTGGCGCGCGAGTATTCCGCGCTGCGCTATTCCAAGCGCGGCAGCAACGAACCGGTGCCGCTCAAGCGCGGCGGCGTGCGCTTCGGCCTGCACGCGAAATCGCTGGTGATCGACCAGCGCGTCGGCGTGATCGGCACCCACAACTTCGACCCGCGCGGCGACACCTACAACACCGAGGCGCTGGTGGTGATCGACGATCCGGCGTTCGCGCGCGCGCTGGCCGCGAGCATCGAACGCGACATGGCGCCGGCGAACGCGTGGATGATCGCGCGGCGCGACAAGCCGCCGGTGTTCTCGGGGCTGGAGTATTCGCTGGCGAAGGTCTCGGAGCTGCTGCCGCTGTTCGATTTCTGGCCGGTGCGCTACGCCACCAGCTACGAGTTCACCCCCGGCCCGGATTGTCCGGCGCCGATGTCGCCGCGGGACCCGCATTTCCGCCGCTGCTACGAGCCGGTGGGCGATTTCCCCGAGGTCGCGCCGGTGATCCGGCCGCTGACCCGCATTTTCACCGCGTTCGGGGCCGGCCTGGCGCCCATCCTGTAGGCGATCCCGTAGGGCGGGCCCAGGGCCCGCCGGGTTTGACCGTTTTGACCGGCCCGCAACGCCGGATCGCACCCCTTCGCAGCCACGCCGGCGTGCCCGTCGGGGGCTCGATTCGCGCATCCGGCGCCTCGGCACGGCCCGGTCACCGACCGTTCGTCGGCCCGGCAATCTTCGAAATTCAATGAAATCAATCGGTTGGTGTCATGCCAAGCGATGGGTGACTTCCTGCACATCTGTTTTGGTCGATAGGTGTTGTACTTTACCAACACACCAAGCCACTCAGCCCATCCGGAGCCCGCCATGAACGTCACCACCACCACCGATCGCAGCACCACTTCCGCCAAGGTCATCCCCTTCTCCGGCGCCCGCCGCACCTATCGCGAACGCGGTTTCGGCGTCGGTTACGGCAACAGCAGCGGCTACGCCCTCGACAAGCGCTACACCACCGACTGGGGCCAGATCCGCTTCCGCTGCGCCTGAACCTTCGACGCAGCCTCCCACGCGCTTCCGTTCCGCCGCAACACCCGCAAGTCATTCCCCCGCACACCCCATCGAACCGCAGGATCTTCCGCCATGAACGTCACCCCGCTCCATGCCCCGCTCGCCCCGCGCACGCCGGTCGCCGTGCAGGCACAGGCCGGGTCCGCCCCCCATTCCGTCCGTTATCGCGAACGCGATTTCGGCATCGGCTACGGCACCAGCAGCGGCTACGCCCTCGAGAAGCGCTACACCAGCGACTGGGGCCAGGCCCGCTTCCGCTGCCGCTGAGCCGGCACCACCGTCCCATCGGTCGAACCCCCCGGTCGCGGCGTGTGCGCCCCTCTCCCACGCACGTCCGCGCCGGGGCCCGGCAGGGCCCTCGGGTATCCTTGACCGGATGAACACTCCTGCCGCCGGCGTCTTCCGCCACGCCACCAGCCTCGAACAGCTCAACGCCCACTCGCCCGACACCGCCATGGCGGCGCTGGGTATCGTCTTCACCGGGATCGGTCCCGACTACCTGCGCGCCACCATGCCGGTGGACGGCCGCACCCGGCAGCCCTACGGCCTGCTCCACGGCGGCGCCTCGGTGCTGCTAGCCGAAACCCTCGGCAGCAGCGCCGGCAACCTCTGCGTACAGCCGGGCGAGATGTGCGTCGGCGTGGAAATCAACGCCAACCATCTCGTCGCCGTCCGCGACGGCGAGGTCACCGGCACCGCCCGGCCGCTGCACATCGGCCGCCGCACCCAGGTCTGGGAGATCCGCATCGAGGACCCCGCCGGGCGCCTGGTCTGCATCTCCCGATTGACCCTGGCGGTCGTGCCCCAGCGTGCCTGAGGCCGCGGAGGTGCAAAGCTCCAAATCGCTTCGGTATCGTGACGGCATGACCCAAGCCTCTCCCGCTGCGCGCGCCGCCCGGCTGCTGCGTTACCTCGTCCGTACCCCGATGCTGCTCTGGCACGTGCTGGTGCACCTGCCGATCACCCTGATCCTGATGTCGTGGCCGTTCGGCGGCCTGTCCGTCGGCGGCGATCGCCTCGGTCACCGCATGGTGCGCTGGTGGCAGGGCGGGCTGATGCGGGTGTTCGGCTTTCGCCTGCGCCGCATCGGCACGCCGCTGCCTGGCCCGGTGATGTTCGTCGCCAATCACGTCAGCTGGATCGACATCGTCGCGCTGCACGCCTTCCGCATGATGGGCTTCGTCGCCAAGCGCGAAATCGCATCGTGGCCGCTGGTCGGCTGGCTGGCGACCATGGGCGAGACCATCTATCACCAGCGCGGCAGCCAGGAATCGCTCGGCGGGGTGCTGCACGAAATGCTGGCGCGACTGCACGACGGCCGTGCGGTCGGCGTGTTTCCCGAAGGCCGCACCCGCGGCGGCGAAGAGGTCGGCCCGTTCCACGCGCGGATCTTCCACGCCGCGGTGGAAGCCAACGTCCCGGTGCAGCCGGTCGCGCTGCGCTACGGCGCGCGCGGATCGGCGCAGACCGTGGTCGCGTTCGGCCCGAACGAGAGCTTCGCCGCGAACATGCTGCGCCTGCTCGGCGAACCCGGCTGCGTCGCCGACGTGGTCTTCCTCGAACCGATCCTGCCCGGCGACGCCGAAGGCCGCCGCCGTCTCGCCGAGACCGCGCGCACGCGGATCGTGGAGGCGATGGCGCAGTAGTCGCGGGCACGAATCCTGTCATCCCGAGCGCAGCGAGGGACCCGTTTTCGCTTTCAGGAGTGTGTGATGCCGAGCGGAGTCGTTGTTCGATCAAACCGGTGCTGCCCGGCGCATCCCATGTCGCTGCTGCGCGACCGATCGGATGCGGCCGCGACATGACGATCTCCACCTCCCCCTACCATCCACCGCTCTGGCTGCGCAGTCCGCATCTGCAGTCGCTGCTCGCGACCAGTCCGCTGCGGCGCGCGCGCGGTGCGCTGCTGCTGCGGCGCAGCGGCGCCGTGAGCAAGCCGTATCTCGTCGACGGCGGCGAGGGCATCCGCCTGGAAGGTGTGCACAGCCGCATGCCCGGTGGCACGCCGCGCGGACTGGCGCTGCTGCTGCACGGCTGGGAAGGCAGCGTCGAGTCCAGCTACATGCGGATGACCGCGGTGCATCTGCTGCGCGCGGGGTTCGAGGTGTTCCGGCTGAATTTCCGCGACCACGGCGACACCCATCACCTGAACCCGGCGCTGTTCCATTCGAATCGCATCGACGAAGTGGTGCATGCCGCGGTCGATGTGGCCAATCGGTTCCTCTCCGGCAGCGACCGGCCGATGGTGGTCGCGGGTTATTCGCTGGGCGGCAATTTCGCGCTGCGGGTGGCGCTGCGCGGGCGCGCGGCCGGGCTGCCGCTGGTGCGCGCGGCGGCGGTCTGCCCGCTGCTGGATCCGGCGGTGACCATGACCCGGATGGAAGAAGGGCTGCCGTTCTACATGCGCTATTTCGAGCGGCAGTGGCGCGATTCGCTGCGCCGCAAGCGCGACACCTTCCCCGAGTACTACGACTTCGACGACCGCGTGCTGCGGCTGCGGATGCGCGAGCTGACCCGCTGGATGGTGGAGCGGCACACCGACTTCGACACGCTCGACGATTACTTCAACGGTTACTCGGTCGCCGGCGAGCGGCTCGCCGCGCTGGACGTGCCGGTCGATCTGCTGACCTCGATCGACGATCCGGTGATTCCGGTCGCCGAATTCCACGCCCTGCGCCTGCCCGCGCACGGGCGGATCGAGATCGCCGCGCACGGCGGCCACTGCGGGTTTCTGGAAAGCGCGAAGCTGGACGGCTATGCCGAGCGCTGGGTGGCCGCGAAATTCGCGGACGCGCTGCCAGGCTGAACGCCCCGGCCGCCGCGGCCCCGGCGGTACAATCGCGGGTTCCGGGCCCCGGCCCCGCCGTTTCCGAGCCTTCATGCAAGACAAGATCATCGCCGCCCTCAAGCGCGGCGCCCATGCCGAAGCCCTGTCGCTGGCCCGCCTGGCCGTGGCCGAATCCTCCCACGACGCCTATGCCCACGCCCTGCTGGCCCATGCCGAGCGCGCGAACGGCGATGCCGCCGCCGCGCTGCATGCGATCGGCCGTGCGGTGCTGCTGGCGCCGGACGACGCGTCGATCCATTTCCAGCGCGTGGGTTTCCTGCTGAAGGAACACAGGCTGGACGAGGCCCAGGCCGCGCTCAAGCGCACGATCGACCTGGATCCGAACCAGTTCGAGGCCTACATCGTGCAGGCGCAGATGGCGATCGGTCGCGGCGAAATCGACGAAGCCGAACGCCTGCAGCGGTCGGCCGCGCGCCTGCAGCCCGACCATCCCTGGGTGAAGACGATCGAAGGCATGGTGGCGCTGCGTCGCGGCGACGGCGCGCGCGCGCAGGCGCTGCTGACCCGCGCGTCGGCGCAGGCGCCCGACGACCTGCAGGTGCTGTACGCGCTGGGCTTCGCGCATCTGCAGCAGCGCAGTTACGCGTTCGCCGAGCAGGTGTTCCGCCGCCTCATCGAACTCTCCGCCGACATGCGCAGCCTGCGCGGCCTGCTGGCGGACATCCTGCTGCAGCAGCAGCGTCCGGACGAGGCGCTGGAAGTGCTGCAGCCGCTGCTCGCCGATCCCGACAGCGCGACCCCGGCGCTGAAGCGCATGACCGCCGAACTGGAACTCGCGATGGGCCGCCACGAGCGCGCCATCGCGCTGCTGCGCGAGTCGCTGGCCGAAGAGCCGCGCGACCCGCGCGCCTGGGGGCTGGCGACGGACATCTGGCGCCGGACCGGCGATCTCGACGACGCCCGCGCCCAGCTCGACGCCGCGTTGGCGAAGCATCCGGAAGGCGTGTCGCTGTGGCAGTTGCGGCTGGCGTTCGAGCCCGAGGCCGGCGACGGCGCGAAGATGGTGGTCGATCGCTGGCTGGCGGCGCTGCCCGACAACGTCGTCGGCCTCGAAGCCGCGATGCATCTGCACGAAGCCCGCGGCGACGACGAAGCGGTGGCCGCGCTGGCGCAGCGCATCGTCGAACTCGAACCCGGCCGCACCAGCGCCGAGATGCGCCTGCTCGACCGTCTCGTCCGCGACCAGCCCGACGCGGCGGTCGCCCACGTGCAGGGCCTGATCGCGCAGGCGCCCGACGACGCCAAGCGCGGCCTGATGCCGTGGCTGGGCTTCGCCCAGGATCGCGCCGGCCGCCATGGCGAGGCCGTGCTGACCTGGAACGCGGTGAACAGCGCGGAGGCCGCCGCGCGCTGGCCGCTGACCGCGCCCGGCCCCGCGGGCGGTCCGTGGCCCGAGGCGGCGACGCCGGT
Organism: Lysobacter sp.; assembly: GCA_011526085.1. GTDB lineage: Bacteria > Pseudomonadota > Gammaproteobacteria > Xanthomonadales > Xanthomonadaceae > Lysobacter_I > Lysobacter_I hankyongensis. The sequence continues at coordinate 41,833 of WYBC01000023.1, forward strand.
GCCGGGCACGCCGCCGGTAGCGTATCTGTGGGGCGCGCCGGGATCGGGCGTGGAGAAGGTCGCCGCGGTGATCGGCCACGCCGGCTATCCGCTGCGCGCCGACCGCTTCGGCCCGAACCCGCCGCGCGACCCGCTGCAGAACCCCGACACGATCGCCGCGCTGAACGCCGGCACGCTGGCGCCGGAACGGCTGCTCGCGGAATGGCGGGCCGCGCTGCCCGCGCGCGGCGTGCAGGACGGGATGATCATCGACTGGCTGCCGTTCTGGGACAACGCGCTGCTGAAGATGCTGCGACCGCTGCAGCCCGGCGCGATCGTGATGATCGCGCTGCGCGATCCGCGCGACATGCTGCTGGAATGGATGGCGTTCGGCAGCCCGATCCCGTTCGGCCTGGCCTCGGCCAACGACGCCGCGCTGTGGATCGCGCGGCAACTGCAGCACGTGGTCGCACTGCAGCGCGAACAGGCGCAGCCGCACAAGATCGTGCGCACCGATCACGCGCTGGCCGATGTCGAAGCCTTCGCCAGCGAGATCGGCGGCGGCCTCGGACTGGAGGAAATCCGCGTCCCGCCGGCCTCGATGTTCGGCCCGCAGCGGTTCGCCTTCGGCCACTGGCGCCATTACGCCCGCCCGCTGGCCGAGCCCTTCGCGCTGCTGTCCGAAGTGGCGCAGTCGCTGGGCTATCCGGCGGAGTGACCCGCGTCGCCGGCATCCGCACCGCACATCGCATGACGCCACACGCTACACGAAGGAGCCCGACATGAAGATCGCCAGCAGCAGTTTCGAACACGGCCAGCGCATCCCCGCCGAATTCGCGATGGGCACGCCGGACGGATTCGGCGGCAACCGCAACCCGCAGTTGCGGTGGGACGACGCGCCGGCCGGCACGCGTTCCTTCGCGCTGCTGTGCATCGACACCGACGCGCCGACCGACGGCGCGCTGGTGGCCGATGGCGATACGCCGATTCCGGTGGACCACCCGCGCGGCGATTTCGTGCATTGGGTCCTCGTCGACATCCCGGCGGACGTGCGCGAAGTCGCCGCCGGCAGCTGCAGCGACGGCGTCGTCGCGCGCGGCAAGACCGCGCCCGCGGGGCCTGTCGGCGCGCGCCATGGCCTGAACGATTACACCGGCTGGTTCGCCGGCGATGCCGACATGGGCGGCGACTACCTCGGCTACGACGGCCCGTATCCGCCGGGCCACGATCTGCGCCTGCACCGCTATTTCTTCCGCGTGTTCGCGCTGGATGTCGAACGTCTCGACCTGCCGGCGCGCTTCGGCGCCGGCGATGTGTTCCGCGCCATGCACGGTCATGTGCTGGCCGAAGCGGCGACCTGGGGCACCTATTCGCTCAATGCCGCGGTGAAGGGCTGAGCCGGATCGGGGCCGGCGCGCCCTGGGGTGCATAAGCGGAGAGAATCCCGACCGCCCGCCCGCCGCAGGAAGCGTCGAAGTCGCTCCGCGCCGCGGCGGCCGGATGAGCCCGCGGCGCATCGCGATCCACGCCGTGAATCTCTCGTTTTTCTCTCGTCGATCTCTTGCCCGGAAAAACCGTGACGGATCCTGTGCTTTGACGCGTCAGGGCCACCCTAGACTCGCCGCGCGCAACGGGGCGGGCCGGCCGTCCCGGCCGAGCAGGGACCACGACCGCAATGTCAGAGAGAAGGCAGGCCGCCAGCTGGATCGCCGATGAGTACGGCGGTTCCTACCTGAACAACCCCGCGCAGCAGAACCGCGATCTGGCCGCCGCCAACGACATGGCGATCCTGATCCAGCAGATGGTCCGCGACCGCGGCGGCGGCGAGGCCGGCTACCGACGGGCCGGCGAACTGATCAACGAGACCCTCGACGAACTGCGCGCTCGCGCCCCGTTCGGTTTCGTCACCCCGGCCTTCGCCTTGGGCACCACCCAGGTGCTGCTGGAAAAGGCCAACACCATGGACGGCCCGCAGTTCCTGCAGTATCTGGAGGGCATCCGCGACCGCGACAATCCGCTGTTCTTCTGGCAGCGCGCCACGCTCGATCCGCTGTTCGACGAAGTGAAGGAGCGCACCCGCGCGCATGTCGAAGAGGTCTACGGCCGCAGCACCTTCACCGTGTTCGACGCCCTGAAGGGGCAGCGCGGACCCATCGCCTTTTCCGCCGGCGCCGCCGACGCGGTGCTGGACGAAGTGGGCACCGGCGGACGTTCGCTGATCCTGGGCGCATCCAACCCGGTGGAAGCGGGGCGGCAGGCGGTGGACATGCTGCGCAACCTCGACCGGGTGCCGCAGGCCCTGCAGCAGCAGGTGCGCGAGGCCCAGCAACTGATCCAGGCGGCCGGGCTGGACGATTACCACAAGGGCTTCCTCACCGTGCGCGTGGCGTTCATCGCCCTCGACGCCGCCGACGTGGTCGAGGCCGGACTGTCGATCGGCAATCTCGCCCGCCGTCTGCGCAACGGCGAGATCAACAACATCGGCGACGCCATCCGCGCCCTGGACGAAGGCCCGCAGGTCATGCGCCAGCGCGGCCAGGCCGGCGACGCCAACGATCTGGCGGCGGGCGATGTGCCGGCGCGCACCCGCACGCCCACCGCCTCCCCCAGCGCCCAGGCGGCGACGCTGACCAACCAGCTGGTGGAGGGCCTGCCGGCGAATTACCGCGAGCCGTATCGCGAGGCCTTCACCCAGCTGCTGCGCACCAACAACTACGACACGCCGGAGGAGGTCGCCGGTTTCGCACGCTGGCTGAACGACAATCCGGACCATGCCGTCACCCGGCAGTACCACGAGATCGCACAACAGACCATGCAGCAGCGGGTGGTCTCGGCTTATCCGGACCGCGTCGAGTTCGCCTACCAGCGTGCGCTGGACGACACGTTCCGCGATGCCGGGCTGACCACGCCGCAGCAACGCATGGGCTACATGGATGCGTTCAACGGCCCCAACGCCGCCGCCTTCCGCACAGCGCTGGACGAGCGCGCGCTGACCCACGTCGTCGACAATTCGCTGCGCCAGATCCCCGAGAACGTGCGCGACGCCTATCGCGGCAGTCTGGCCAGCATCCTGAGCGAGCAGGGCTATCTGGGCCAGGGACGCTTCGATCCCGACGGCGCGCAGCAATACATCAACAACCTCGCGGGCGCGCCGGGCGGGCCGTCGGCGATGGCGGTCCACAACCGCGCGATGAACATCGTTGTGAACGGCGCGGCCGACCGCTTTCCCGACGGGACCGAGGCCTACTACGCCCGCGCCTACCGCCAGACCTTCGAAGCCGAGAACATCCGCGACCCGAGCGCGGGGCAGCGCTACATCGACAACCTCAACGCTGCGCCGAACGGCCCGGCGATGCGCGCGGTGCACAACCGCGCGATCGGCGCCATCGTCGACGACGTGGTCGACAGCGTCCCGCAGAACCTGCAGCCGGCGTATGCGCGCGCGCTGCGGCTGTCGCTGGACGCCGCCGGCAAGGATTCGCCGCAGGAAGTGCTGGACTATGTCCGCAATCTCACCGATGGCCGCCAGGTGCAGTCGGTCGCCGCGCTGCACCAGCGCGCCTTCGACAGCGTGATGCAGTCGGCGGTGTCGAGCATCGACGAGCCCTCGCGCGCGGCCTATGCGCAGGCGCTGCGCGAATCGCTCGACGCCGGCGGCCGCGGCCCGGCCCGCAACGCCGACGGCAGCCCGGCCTGGGACTACGGCAGCGTCGAACGTCTCCAGCAGTACGTGGTCGATCTGTCGGCGTCGCCGCAGACGATGCAGCGCATCCACGACCGTGCGGACGAACTCCTCGGCCGCAGCCGGACGCCCGACCAGACGCCACCGGTGCAGACGCCACCGCAGGATCGGGTCGACCCACCGAACAACACGCAGCCGCCGGTGCAGCCGCCGCGGCAGGACCGTGTCGATCCGCCGAACAACAATCAACCGCCAACGCAGAATCCACCGCCGAACGACCGGCAGGCGCCGGATCCCGATCAGCCCCGGCTCAATCCCTCCTCGCAGCCGAACGATCCGCTGTTGCCCTTCCACGCCGTGGAACGCGACCAGCGCATGCGTGCCCCCGAGCCGCTGGTGGCACCGAACGGACAGCGTTTCGACGTGATGGGCGTGGACGACGAAGGCCGCCTGCGCCTGCGTCCCGAAGGCCAGCGCGTGGATGCGCTGCCGTCCGAAGCGATGTTCGAGATGCGCGCGACCACGCCGCAGGCTTTGGCCGAGTCCGGCAATCCGGTGATGTACGGGCGCGAACCGTGGCTGACCGCCGGCAGGAACGAGAACGGCATCGTCCTGCGCGATCCGCAGAACGCAGAGCGCACGACCGTGGTGCCGGACGCGCGGGCCGCGGAGATCTTCACGCCGGTCGGGCGCGAGGTGACCTATCAGGGCGAGACCTTGCGCTTCCAGGCGCTGCAGTCCCCGGGCTGGCAGCCCGGCGTGGATCGGCGCGGGTTCCAGCTGGTCGATCCCGACAATCCCGAGCGCACCGTGTTCGTGCCCGAGAATCGCGCGGTCGATATCCGCATGCGTCTGGGCGAGGACGGGGAGTACCGCTTCGGCGACGTGCGCCACGGCGTGATCCGGATGCGGCCGATGGAGCCCGATCGCGAGATCAGCATGCCGCTGGCGCTGGGCATGACGTTCGAGGCGCGCCTGCGCGATCGCGAAATGGAAGGGCCGTACCGCATCGCCGTGGGCGAGAACGGCGAGCTGACCGCGACCGGTCGCATCCGCAACGGCACCGAAGTCACCCAGCGCATCGAACCGTCCGACATCGCGCCGCGCTATGTCGACGTGCGTTCTCCCGATTTCAACGACAGCTTCCAGGTCGACAGTTTCATCCACCGGGAGGCCAACACCCGCAACCGCGCGATTTCGACCGAACCGACCGGCCTGCCGCTGCGCGATCCCGCGTTCGGCAATCTCGACGGCACGCCCAGCCCGCAGCTGGCGCTCGGCGCGCAGTCGTTGCAGACCCAGGCCGACTTCATCCGTCGCAACGCCGGCAATCTCGAACCTGGCCAGACCCCGAGCCTGACCGTGTTCAACATCGCCTTCAACAACCAGGGCGAAGCGCGCCAGGTGCTGGACGCGATGAGCGATTTCCGGCAGATGCATCCGGATGCGCCGATCCGGATCGTGGCCTACGAGCCGAGCTTCCGTTCGTTCGAGGGCAGGGACGGTTTCGACGAACTGCAGCGGATCATCCAGCGCGACCGCATCCAGGTCGAGTTCTTCGGCAACGATCCCGCGCAGCGCGAGGTGATCCACGCCAAGGGCGTGGCGGTGAACGATCAGGTGCTCTTCAGCACCGGTGCGGTGATCGATGGCTCCAGCCAGAAGGCCGACATCAGCGTGCCGCTGCCGCCGGATGCCGCGCGCGCCTTCAACGCCTATCTCAACGAAGCGGTGATCGGCGACGCCAGCGTCGCCCGCCGTCAGGAGCTGACCGCCAACGCCGCGCGCGAAGGCGTGCTGATCAACGATCCCGAAGCGCGTCTGCCGTACATCGCCCGCGCCCAGGACGGCCTGATCCGCGGCGCCGAGCGCGAGCTCACGGTCAGCGTGAGCGAGCTGCGCAATCCCGAGACCACGCGCGCGATCATCGAACGCGCCGAGGCCGGCGTGAACGTGCAGGTGCAGTTCCGCGAGATGGACTCCGAATCGCGGCGGCTGCTGGCCGACGCCCAGCAGCGGTTGCCGAACCTCAAGGTCGAAGATGTCTCCGCGTGGCAGCCGCGTCCGCACTACAACGTCATCATCGCCGACCGCGAACAGGCCTACGTCGGCACCGCCTACCTGTGGCAGAACCAGCAGGACATGCTGCAGCACGGTCGCTCGTTCGAGAACGGCGTGCTGCTGCAGGGCGACGCCGTGCAGCGCCTGCAGGCGCAGATGGAGGCGTTACGGTCGCTGCAGCCGGCGAACCCGGGCCAGCGCCTGCTCAATCCCGCGCCGGACGACGCACCCGACGTGGGCGTGCGGCTGCGCAACGAGACCACCGGTTCGATCTCGATCAGCGCGCCGCCGGGCAGCAGCATCGGCGTGGACGTGCGCGACAGCACCGTCAACGGTTCGATCCAGACCGTCTCCGGCAGCGGCAACGTGCAGGTCGCCGGCGACGGTCTCCGGGTCGACGGCCGCACCGTGCTCCCGGACGCCAACGGCAACGTGCAGGTCACGGACGGTGCCGGTCTCGGCATCACGCTGAACAACCCGGGCACCTCCGGCAACGGCGACACCACCATCCGGCTCGACGGCAGTCGCGTCGACGGCAGCGTGCAGTCGGCGATCGGCACCGGCAACGTGCAGATCTCCGGCAACGGCAACGATGTCCGTATCGACACCCCGGTGCAGGATCCGGGCAATCCGCCGGGCGCGGGGGCCGATCGGACCCCGATCCGGGTCGAGAACGATCAGACCCTGCGCGGCGAGATCTCGAACGGCAACAACAACGTCTCGGTGGTGGGTCGCGACAACCATGTCGACGTCCAGCAGTCCGGTACGCCGGTGCGGGACCCGAGGACGGACCGCAGCGTCTCCATCGCCGGCGACGTCGCCGACTCGACGATCACCACCGGCAACGAAAACGTCGCCGTCATCGGTAGCGAAAACCGCGTGGGCGTCGCCGCGAGCGACCGTCAGGTCGCGGTCGACGGCGGCGCGATCCGGGTCGATCCGCGGGCAGACAGCGCGCAGTCCATCGTCGGCGACCGGAACACCCAGATCGATGCAGGCGAAGCGCGGATCAACGGCGATCGCCGGCAGACGGTCACCGGCGGCGACGACAACGTCCAGACCCAGAACCTCGGCGCCAACGTCACCGCGGGCAGCGTGACCCAGACCATCGACGGCCGCTCCGGTTCGCGGCAGCAGATCGGCGACGACGTGCCGTCGCCGCAGTCGTCCGGCGAGAGTCCCGGCGACGGCGCGAGCCGGTCCGATCGCGATCGCCGGGCGCTGCCTCCCGCTTCGCAGCCGGACGATCCGCTGTTGCCGTTCCATGCCGTTCCGCGCGGAGAACGCATGCAGCCGCCCGACCCGATCGTGGTCGCCGGCCGCAGCTACGACGTGCTGGGCATGAACGCCAACGGCGAGCTGCATCTGCGACCGCCGACCGACAACGTGCGCACGGTGCCCGACAACGCCATGTTCGTGCTGACGCCGACAACGGCCACGGATCTGCGGCCGGGTGCGGATGTCGTCTACAGCGGGCGCACCTGGCGGATGGGAGAGCCGGTGGAAGCGGGCCAATCCCCCGGCGTCACCGAGCGCAGTTACCGGCTGATCGACCCCCACAACGAGGCCGCCACCGCGCTCGTGCCGGAGTCGAACGCGAACGCGATCTTCAGGCGCGTGGGTCGCGAGGTCACCTACGACGACAAAACGTGGGAATTCGGCGCCGCCACGGGGCGCGGTTACGTGCTGATCGATCCGGCGAATCGCGAAAATACCAGGACCGTGCCGTTGGATGAGGCGGACCAGATCCGGATGCGTTTCGCCGGCGGCACCGAATACACCCTGCAGGGACTGAAGAACGGCGTGCTGCGGGTCGCGCCTTCCGAGCCGGCCGGCGATCTCTCGTACCGGCCATCCGCCGGAGAGACCTTCGAGGCCCGGTTGAACAATCGCGAGCTCGAGGGCGTGTACACCATCCGGGTCGGCGAGAACGGCGAGCTCACCGCCAGTGGCCGCATCCGCAACGGCACCGAGGTCACCGAACGCATCCAGCCGTCCGACATCGCGCCGCGCTACGCCAGCGTCGATTCGCCCGATTTCAATCAGCGGTTCCAGGTCGATGCGTTCCTGCATCGCGAGGCGGAAACCCGCGCGCGTTCGATCGCCACCGAACCGACCGGCCTGCCCGTGCGCGATCCCAATCTGGGCGCGATGTCCGAGACCGTCAGGCCCCAGGTGCTGCGTGGCGTCGACGGGCTGGACGCGCAGGCGGATTTCATCCGCCGCCATGCCGGCGAAGTCACGCCCGGCTCAGAGCCGCGCCTGACCGTGTTCAATATCGGCTTCAGCAATCAGGGCGAGGCCCAGCGCGTGGTCGATGCCATGGTCGATTTCCGCCGCGAGCATCCCGACGCGCGCATCGAGGTGGTGGCGGAACGCACGCGATTCGAATCCGCCTCGCGCGCCCCGGGCTACGATGCGTTCCTGCAGACGCTGCGCGACAACGGCGTGCAATTGAATTTCTTCGAGAACGGCGATACCTCGCGACAGGTGATCCATGCGAAGGGCGTGATCGTCAACGACCAGGTGTTGTTCACCACCGGCGCGGTCATCGACGGATCGAAGAACAAGGTCGACATCGCGACCGAATTGCCTCCGGACGCGGCCCGGAGCTTCATCCGTTTCTTCGATCAGGGCATCAATGGCAACGCCGATCCGGCGACCCGCCAGCAGATGCTCGCCGACATGTCGCGACAAGGCGTGCTGGTGGACGATCCGGTGACGCGCACGCCCTACATTTCGCGGACCCAGGACGCGCTGATCCAGGGCGCCGAGAACAAACTCTTCGTCAGTCTCAGCGACCTGACCAATCCCGACACCACGCGGGCCATCATCGATCGCGTCGGCAACGGCGTGAACGTCGAAATCCAGTACCGCGAGATGGATCCGACCTCGCGGCAACTGCTGGATCAGGCCATGCAGCAGTATCCGGACCGGTTGCGGGTGGAGAACATTTCGAATTGGGATCCTCGTCCGCACTACAACGTCATCGTCGCCGACGACCGCCAGGGATACGTCGGCACGTCCTATCTGTGGCCGAACCAGCAGCAACAGATCCATCACACCCGTTCGTTCGAGAACGGGGTGTTGCTGCAGGGCGAATCGGTGCGGCAGCTGGTGGACCAGCTCGACGAACTGAGACGTTCGCAACAGCCCGATCTCCGCTCGAATGCGCAGACTTCCGACCGCATGGGCGGGTTGTCGACGCCGCCGGGCGATGCCGCGCGCATCGCGCTTGATGCACCGGCGCAAGCCGCGCGCGAGCCCGGCCTCGACGACCCGCGTCATCCGAATCACACGATGTTCGCCAGCGCGCTGGATCGCATCCAGGCGTTCGAGCGCGGTCGCGGCATCGACTCGGGCGAATTCGGACGCAATCTCGCCGGCGATCTGACCGTGCGTGCGGTCGAAGCCGGCCTGCCGCAGATCAGTCACGTCGCCTTCAACGCCGAGGGCACCCGCGCCTTCGCGGTGGATACGCAGAACCTCGACGCCGAATGGCGGCGCGTGGCCTACACCGACGTGGCCAGCGCGGGGCAGCAGTCGCTCGCCGCCAGCAGCGAACGACTGCGCGAGTCGCAGGCCCAGGCGATGCTGCTGCAGTCGAACCCGCAGCCGGCGCCCGACGAACAGGCGCGCAGCGGGGCGCGGATGGTCTGAACCCGTCCGCCGCCCCGCCCGAGGCTTACAACTGCATCGGTTTCGCCTGGAACACCAGCACCTGGCCGCCGTCGCCGGTCAGGCGCAGGCGATAGGGCATCGGTTCCAGCAGTTCCGCCTGGAACGACTGGTTCATCAGTTCGACGAAGCTGCGGTCGGCGAGGTTCTTGTCGTCGCTGCACGACATGCGGGTGGTGATCGCGACGTCGAAGGTCATCCGCTTGCCGGACACGGTGTAGGTGCCGCGGATGGTGTTGCAGCCGCCGTTGGCGCTGATCCCCTCGCGGTCGAAGCTGATGTCGAAGGCGATGCCCGGTGCGCGCACCGCGGCCGCGCCGTCGCCGCCGCTCGCCGAATCCAGGCGCCAGCCTCCGGTGTTGATCAGTTCGTCGCGGTCCACGCGCAGGCTGCGTTCGCCGCCGCTGCCCGCGGCGGCGGCGTCGCCGGCGGCATCCGGCGTGGTTCCGGTGGTGGCGCCGGCATGCGCGCAGGCGGCGGTGGTCAGCATCAGGGCGGTGGCGATCATGGCGTTGCGGAGGCTCATCGTCGGAGTCCGGAAGCGAAAGGAAGGGACGGCGGGTGCGGCGGTCGCGCGGTTCAGGGTTGGACCATTTCGGATTCGATCGCGGTGTCCAGGATGTACGCGACCTGGGGGGCGTCGGCGGGTGCGTTGCGGATGGTGAAGCGTTTCACCCGCAGCACGGTGCGGATGCCGGGTTCGTGGGTGAAGCCTTCGATGCGGAGGCCGCTGGTCTGCCACGGGCCGGGCTCGCCGATGCGCAGCCCGTTCTCGTCGTAGCGCAGTTCGCGGGTCTGCAGGCACGGCACCGTCCTCGGCGCCAGGCCGGGTCGGCACGGCTTCGTCTGCGGCGCGACTTCGAAGTAGACCGTTTCGCCCGCGCCGCCGTAGCGGGTTTCCGGGGTGGGCGCGCCGACAAAGCGCAGCACGTCGCCGTTGGCGGCGGTCCACACCAGCTGCGGCGGATCGCTCTCGCGCAGCGCGATGCGGGCGGCGCCCTGCAGGCGTAGCGAGATCGCGCCGTCGAGTGCCATGATCGGCGCGTCCAGGCAGGCCATCTTGGTCGAGATCAAACGCTCGACCCGTGCCTGGTCGCCGTCGAAGCGGATGGTGCCGGCCATCTGGTTGCAGGCGTTGAGCACCGCGATCCGGCCGTTCGCGATGTTGAACTGCAGCGGCTGTTCCGGCCGCACCAGCAGGGCGTCGATGCGCTTGCCCTGCGCGTCGGTCGCCTCCTGCAGCCGCCAGTAATAGCCGGCGAGCGCATCGGTCGCGGTCGTTGCCGGCGGCTCGTCGCCGCCGACCCGCGCCGGATCCGCGTGGGCGGCCTCGGGCGTGCGTGCGCAGGCGGCGAGGCTGAGCGTCAGCATGAGGGGAAACAGCAGAACGGATCGGGTCATGTCGGGCTCCATGGGTGCAGGTGGCGCGCGCGTGCTGGCATGCGCTATGTCGAACACTTCCTTGCAACGTGCGGCGGGGCGATCGGGGGTTGCCGTCGCGGCGTCGTGAGGCCGCACCATACACCGGCCGGATGCGGTGTGCGTCCGGCCCGGCGCGCGGCGTTCAGGCGGGGCGCGGCCGCAGCGCCAGCGCGATCCCGCCGGCGACCAGTCCCCAGAACGCCGAACCGATGCCCAGCGGCGCGAAGCCCGAGGCGGTGACGAGGAAGGTGATCAGCGCGGCCTCGCGGTCGCGATCCTCGCGCACGGCCGCGACCAGGCTGTTGCCGATGGTGCCGAACAGCGCCAGCCCCGCCACCGCCATCACCAGTTCCTTCGGGAACGCCGCGAACAGCGCGGCGACGGTGGCGCCGAACAGCGCGGTGACCAGATAGAACAGGCCCGCGAAGACCGCGGCCACGTAGCGCTTCGCGGGGTCCGGATGGGCCTCGCGACCGCTGCAGATGGCGGCGGTGATCGCGGCCATGCACAGCGAGTACGCCCCGAACGGCGCCAGCAGCACGTTGACGGCGCCAACCCAGCCGATCGTCGACGACACCGGCGGTGCATAGCCCGAGGCGCGCAGCACCGCGATGCCGGGAATGTTCTGCGAGGCCATCGTCACCACGAACAGCGGCAGCGCGATGCTGAACAGCGCCGCCATCGACAGCGTGGGCGAGGTGAACACTGGCGCCGCCACCTGCAGCCGGACCGCGTCCAGATGCAGCAGCCCGCCGGCACCGGCGATCAGCATGCCCAGCAGCAGCGTCGCCAGCACCGCGTAGCGTGGGAACCAGCGTCGTCCGCACAGGTACAGCACGAACATCGCCAGGGTCATCGCCAACTGCGTCTTCATCGACACGAACACGTCCATGCCGAAGCGCAGCAGCACGCCGGCGAGCAGGCCCGAGGCCAGCGACAGCGGCAGTTTGCGCATCACCCGCTCGAACACGCCGGAGAAGCCGACCGCGGCGGTCAGCGCCGCGACCAGCACGAACGCGCCGATGGCGTCCGACAGCGGCACGCCGGCATGGCTCGCGATCAGCATCGCCGCGCCCGGCGTGGACCATGCGGTCACCACCGGCATGCGCCAGCGCAGTGACAGCACGATGCAGGTGACGCCCATGCCGATGCCCAGCGCCCACAGCCACGACGCGATCTCCGCTTCCGACGCGCCGAGCGCACGCGCGGCCTCGAACACGATCACCGCGGAACTGGTGAAGCCGACCAGCACGGTGACGAAGCCGGCCGCCACCGACGACGGCGCGATGTCGCGGCGCAGATCGCGCCACCACGGGCCGCGTATCGCGCCCGCGGCTGCGCTGTCGGTGGAGGGCACGGGCGCGCTCATTCGCCGGCCGGCAGGATCAGCAGCAGCGCCGCGCCGAGCGCGAAGCGATAGATCGCGAAGGCGGTGAAGCGGTGGCTCTGGATGTAGCGCAGCAGCCATTTCACCGCGACGAAGGCGGTGACGGCCGATGCGACGAAGGCGACGGCGAGCGCGCTCCAGTCCTCGCCGCCGATATCGCCGTCCTTGTACAGGCTCAGCAACTCGTATCCGGTGGCGGCGAACATTGTCGGAATGCCGACCAGGAAGGCGAATTCGGTGGCGGCCACGCGGTTGGTGGTGCCGGCGAGCAGGGCGACGAAGATCGTCGCGCCCGAGCGCGAGGTGCCGGGGAATACGCCGGCCACGACCTGCGCGATGCCGACCAGGATCGCGACCGTCCAGGTGATCGCCGCGCGTTCGCCGAGCGCGGCGGCGCGCTTCGCGGCGAAATGTTCGGCCAGCAGCATCCACGCGCCGCCGAGGATCAATGCCCAGGCGATCGGCGTCACCGTCTCCGGCAGTTCCCAGCCCAGCGCCTTCACCGCGAGGCCGCCGATCGCGGTGACGCCGAACGCGACCGCGAGCTTGAAGGCGTAGTCGAAGTTCTCCGGCTTGCGGAAACCGACCAGCAGGTTCCACAGCCGTTCGCGGTAGATCGCCACGACCGCGAGGATCGCGCCGGCCTGGATCGCGACGTTGAACAGATCGCTGCGCGCGCCCAGCCAGTGTTGCGCGATGAGCAGGTGCCCGGTGCTGGAGATCGGCAGGAATTCGGTGATCCCCTCGATGATGCCGAGGAGCAGGGCGTTGAGCAGGTCGGACATGCGGTCGATCGCGAAGGCAAAGGCGAAGTGTACCGGTCGCGATGCGGGGCGTTCGATATCGTCCCCGTCGCAACGATCCCCCCGGGCGCCCGGGGGGATCGCGATGCGACGGTTCGGGTCTTCCGCAGGTCGCTCAGGGCGAGATCACCAGGGTCAGCCCCGGGTACGCGGCGAGGATCGGCCGCAGCGGCTGGTAGAAGGTGATCGGCGTGCCCACGGTGCAGTTCTCGGTCGTGCCCGCGTTGAACGAACCGCCCGAAGTCACGCCCTGGGCCTGTCCGTCCGGCGTCACGAACGAGCCGCCGGAATCGCCGGTGCCGACGCAGGCGCTGGAACGCGAAAGGTTGTAGACGATACCCGAGGCGCCGTAGTTCACGGTCACGCCCGTGGCGACCAGCGCACCGCAGCGCGCACCGGTGCGGGCGCCGGAGCGGCAGATCGCGGCGTTCAGCGTGGCGGGGATGTCGCCGCGAATCGGCAGGTTGCCGCCGTAACTGTAGGCGTTCACCCACGGCCGCGGGATGCCCAGCGGATTGGTGTTGTGGACCACGGCGTAGTCGCTGCCCGGAAACACCGATGCGGCGATGTAGCCCAGCGACTGCCCGGTGGGATGGGTCACGGCGGTATTGACCACGCCGCAATGCCCGGCGGTGACGAAACCGTTGGCCGCGCCGAGCGTGACGGTGAAGCCGATCGAGCACCAGCCGCCGGTCGCGAGGTTGTAGCGGTCGCCGCCGCGGACATCGAAGGTCGCCTGTTGCGCCGGCTGCGGGCGTGCATTCGATGTTTCGAAGCGGATGGCGGCGGCGTCGGCCCCGCTCGCGGCGACGAAGTCGATCGCGGCCTCGGTCGCGCCGACATCCGTGGTCACGATCACCCGGTTGCTGCGCGGATCGACGTGCCAGGACTGGATGCCGGGATCGAGTCTGCCGCCCTTCGTCGCGGTACGCAGCGCGCGCGCGCCGCCGTCCAGCCGCGCATGCGCAGCGCGCAGCGCCGCGAGGCTGTGCGCGACCACCCGCACCTGCACGCCGAGCGCACGCGCCTTCGCGGCGTTGCGCTGTCCGGCGACCGCGATCACCGGTTCGTACTCGCCCAGCCGGTTGCGTTCGAGCCAGGTACCCGCGTAGCTGTCGCCGAGCGTCGCGCTCGCCTGTCGTTCGATCTCGGGAGCGCGTCGTTGCGCGGCGAGGTATTGCGGGATCTGGCCGGGCATGATGCCCAGATCGCGTTGCATCGCGAAGCGGACATGTTCCGGGATCCGGAGGACGTCATCGCCCGATGCGGCCATCGCCCCGGGGGTGGCGACGATCGCGCAGATCGCGAGCGGAAGAACGGACGCGGCGACGCGCCCTGACATCGATGTGTTGCGCATGCGAAACTCCTTTTCAACGAGGGGTGCGGCGACACGGCAGAGGGATGTCGCCGGCCCGCATGGTTCGCGTCGGCGGAGTCGGCATCGTGTTGTCGTGCTGCACAACGCGACGATCGATCCCGTCGATGCGGTCGAAACCGTTGCGGTTTCGTGCCGTGTCCGCAATCCATGCGTGGCATGCGCACTCTACGTCGCGACGATCTCAGCCGTGGCGAGCCCGAGTGACGCGCGTCGCGAAAAGACGTGCAGCGCGCGTGAGACTTTCGTCCAATAGGGTTCGCGGCCCGTTGTCCGTCGCCGCCGGCGCGGCATCGTTCAGTACGGCTGTCCCAGCCGCAGGAACACCGCTTCCTCGCCTTCCTCGGCCAGGCCCAGGCCGAAATAGATCGGACCGATCGGCGTGTCCAGCGCGCTGTAGATGCTGCCGCCGAAAATGGTGCGGTCGAAGGCGGGTTCCTGGCCGCGGCGCCACACCTGTCCGCCCTCCAGCGATCCGCCGACGAACAGCGGGTACTGCAGCAGCTGCGCCAGCGGATAGTTGAACTGCAGCGTCGCCAGCGCCGAACCGGTGCCGCGCAGGCGGTCGATGCCGTAACCCGACAACCGGAACGGGCCGCCGAGCAGCGCCACGTCTTCGTAGGCGTTGCCGCGATGATCCTGCGCCTGCGCGCCGAACTGCCAGCGTCCGCCCAGCGCGGTGAAGGCGTAGGACGCCTGCGCGCGGCTGGTGAAGCCCTCGCTGTCGGCATCGAGCATCGGCAGGTAGCGCGTGTGCCGCGCGTGCAGATACCAGCCCTTGCCGGGGAATTCGGCGTCGTCCTGGGTGTCGAGCGTGAAGTCGACATCCACGCCGGCGCTGGTGGCGGTGCGCGGAATGCCCGTGGGCTGCGAATCCACGCGCAGGTCGTAGTGATTGCGGCGCACGAACGGCGCCACCGAGACTTCGCCCCAGTGCGAAAGATTCAGGCCGATGCCGGCGCGCGCGTCCCAGCGGCTGTAGCGGTAATCGCCGGTGATGTTGTCGTCGTCGATCAGCGGCTGGTTTTCGCCGAGCCATTCCAGCGACGGACGCACGAACGCGCTGCGCCGCATGTTCAACGGCTGGTTGAACTCGGCGAACGCGCGGTTGCGGTCGCCCAGCCGCGCTTCCAGCGACAGATCGGCACCGAAACGATTGATCTCGCGCCGGCCATAGCGGGCGCCGATCTGGTATTCGCCGTCGCCCTCGAAATCGTCCTGCATGAACAGCCCGAATTTCAGCGTGCCGTCCTCTTCCCAGCGCCGGCTGCGGGTGACGTAGGTCAGCACGCTGCCGCCGTTCTCGCCGGTGTCGACGGTGTAATAGGCGCGCGAGAATTCGCCGAGGCCGTAGAGCCGGCCCAGATCGTCCTCGATCTTCTTCGCGTCCACCGCATCGCCCGGCTGCGCGGTGATGTGCGCGCGCACCGCCGCGTCGTCCACGGTCGACGTGTTGACCAGCTCGACGCGTTCGATCGCGCCGATCGGTTTCAGCCGGGCCAGTCGCGCTTCGCGCCATGCGGCGTAGGCCTGCGGCGAGACCTGCATGGCCCGCAGCTGCGGCAATACCGCGACCGTCGCCGCTTCGCCCATGGCCACGCCCTGATCGAGGCCGGCGGTGAAATCGGCCGAGCCCAGGTCGCCCAGTTCCGGGATGATCAGCACGTCGCCCGCGCCCAGCCGTTCGCGCTGCCGCTTCGTTTCCTTGAGCATCAGCGCGGTGACCATCTGGTCGGTGATGCTGAAGGGGTCGAGCAGCTGCTCGCGCTTCTTGAGCGGTGCGGCGATGTCGACCGCGATGATCCGCTTCGCGCCCCAGCCCTGCGCGACTTCGACCGGAAGATTCAGCGAGACGCCGCCGTCGATCAGCGAGCGTTCGCCGTAGCTCACCGGCGCGAACGCGCCCGGCACCGCCATGCTCGCGCGCACCGCGTTGACCAGATCGCCCCGGTCCATCGCCACCGCTTCGCCGGTTTCCAGATCGGTGCCGATCGCGCGATACGGAATCGGCAGGTCGTCGAAGCGCGCGATGTTCGCGCTCGGCAACAGCGCCGCGCGCAGCGCCACCGCCAGCCGCTGGCCCTCGAACACCGAGGGCGGCACGCCGAGCTTGCCGTCGCGCAGACCGAAACCGCCCTTGGCCAGGAAACTGCGATCCTCGGCCTTGCGCCGCTGGGTGAAGGCGCGGCGGTCGATGCGGTCGGCGAACATCGTGTTCCAGTCCAGCGCGCGCAGCGCGGTTTCGATCTCGGTCGCGCTCATGCCGCTGGCGTACAGGCTGCCGACCACCGCGCCCATGCTGGTGCCGACGATGCAGTCGACCGGGATGCGCTCGCGCTCCAGCACCTTGATCACGCCGATGTGCGTCATCCCGCGCGCGCCGCCGCCGCTGAGCACCAGGCAGGTATCGAATTCGGCCGCCTTCGCGGGTGCGGCGAAGGGCAGGAGGCACAGCAGGGCGAGCGAATGCAGGCGCATGGACGCGGGTTTCCGGATCGTGGAGACGCGGGCGCCGGGCCCGCAGCGCGTCAGTCTACCGGTCCGCCCGTCGCGCCCGCACCGCATTGCGCGATGCCCGCCCGCGCCGACGGATCGTGGGAGACACGAGGTCCGTTTCGCACCACTTGGGTGCAAATCGGGATGCCGAGTTTGCTTCGGAGTGGTGCGTCATGCCGGCGCTCGCCGATCTGCATCCTTCTGAATCAATGGCTTGCCCACTTTCCTGCGCTGGCACGCCCCTTGCAGAGAGAAGTGCATCCTTCTCACCCATCGGAGCTTCCGAAGATGTCCCTCGAGCACGTCGAAAAACTCATCAAGGACCACAAGGTCGAATTCGTGGACCTGCGCTTCACCGACATGCGCGGCGTGCAGCACCACGTCACCTTCCCGAAATCCATCGTCGAAGCCAGCCTGTTCGAGGACGGCAAGATGTTCGACGGCTCGTCGATCAGCGGCTGGAAGGGCATCAACGAGTCCGACATGATCCTGCTGCCGGACGCCGCCACCGCCTTCCTCGACCCGTTCACCGCCGATCCGACCCTGGTCCTGACCTGCGACATCCTCGACCCGGCGACCATGC
The DNA here is from genome assembly GCA_011526085.1 of Lysobacter sp. GTDB lineage: Bacteria > Pseudomonadota > Gammaproteobacteria > Xanthomonadales > Xanthomonadaceae > Lysobacter_I > Lysobacter_I hankyongensis. The sequence goes on from WYBC01000023.1 coordinate 59,299, forward strand.
AGGCCTACTCGCGCGATCCGCGCGGCGTCGCCAAGCGCGCCGAAGCCTTCCTCAAGGCCAGCGGCATCGCCGACCAGGCCTTCTTCGGTCCGGAACCCGAATTCTTCATCTTCGACAGCGTCCGCTTCGCCAACGAGATGGGCCACACCTTCTTCCACATCGATTCGGAAGAGGCGCACTGGAACTCCGGCCGCGAATACGAAGGCGGCAACACCGGCTACCGTCCGATGGTGAAGGGCGGCTACTTCCCGGTGGCCCCGCTCGATTCGCTGCACGACATCCGCGCCGAGATGTGCAAGACCCTGGAAGAAGCCGGCATCGAAGTCGAAGTGCACCACCACGAAGTGGCCAACGCCGGCCAGTGCGAGATCGGCACCAAGTTCAACACGCTGGTGCAGAAGGCCGACGAACTGCTGACGATGAAGTACATCATCAAGAACGTCGCCCACCGCAACGGCAAGACCGCGACCTTCATGCCCAAGCCCATCGTCGGCGACAACGGCAGCGGCATGCACGTGCACCAGTCGCTGGCCAAGGGCGGCGTGAACCTGTTCTCCGGCGACGGCTACGGCGGCCTGTCGCAGCTGGCGCTGTGGTACATCGGCGGCATCTTCAAGCACGCCCGCGCGATCAACGCCTTCGCCAACTCCACCACCAACAGCTACAAGCGCCTGGTGCCGGGCTTCGAAGCGCCGGTGATGCTGGCCTATTCGGCGCGCAACCGCTCGGCCTCGTGCCGCATCCCGTACGTCGCGAATCCGAAGGCGCGCCGCATCGAGATCCGCTTCCCCGATCCGATGAACTCCGGCTACCTCACCTTCGCCGCGCTGATGATGGCCGGCCTCGACGGCATCAAGAACCAGATCGATCCGGGTTCGCCCAGCGACAAGGACCTGTACGACCTGCCGCCGGAAGAGGAGAAGAACATCCCGACCGTGTGCCACAGCCTCGACCAGGCGCTGGAAGCGCTCGACAAGGATCGCGACTTCCTCAAGGCCGGCGGCGTGTTCTCCGACGACTTCATCGACGGCTACATCGCGCTGAAGATGCAGGAAGTCACGCGCTTCCGCGCGGCGACGCATCCGCTCGAATACCAGATGTACTACACGATCTGATGCGCGAACGGGACGCCATGTGTCGTCGCTTCGGGCCGGCGGATGTCCGGCCCGGCGCAGCGCGCCGGGCGTTCGGAAGGCATGCGCGGCGGTGCCGCGCGAGCATTCCTTCCTCACCCGCTCGAATACCAGATGTACTACACGATCTGATGTTGCATTCCGGTAGAGCGGCCTTCAGGCCGCTGTGCCGATGGTCGAAGGCGTCAGCGGCCTGAAGGCCGCTCTACCGGGAGAACGGCGAAACGATGATGGACATCCGGATCGACGACCTCAGCGGGCCCGAGATCGCGCGGTTGCTGCAGGAACACCTCGACGAGATGTTCCTGCACTCGCCGCCGGAAAGCGTCCATGCGCTGGATCTGGAAACACTGCGTCGTCCGGAGATCACCTTCTGGACGGTCTGGAAGGACGGCGCATTGATGGGTTGCGGCGCGCTGAAGGCGCTGGACGCGTCGCATGGCGAGATCAAGTCCATGCGCACCGCCCGCGATCATCTGCGCAAGGGCGTCGCCGCGACGCTGATGCGGCACATCCTGCGGGTGGCGCGCGAACGCGGCTACCGGCGGTTGAGCCTCGAAACGGGATCGCCGGATGCGTTCCTGCCGGCGCGCGCGATGTACGAGCGCTTCGGCTTCGAGGAGTGCGGGCCCTTCGCCGATTACGTCGAAGACCCGTACAGCGTGTTCATGACGATCGAGCTGTAGTCGTCGATCTGCAGTGATCGACTTGCAGTCGTCGAACGCGCGGAAGCGGTAACGAAAGGAGCGATGTCGCAGGGATGCGACGGAGAGTTGGCTAGACGAGGCACGGGAAACGCGGACGCAGCTTCCTTCCCCACGTCGGACTGCGCTGCGGTTCCCCCGGGACCCACGGTCCCCGCGCATCGTTCCCGGTCGGTTGCCGGGGCGGTGCGCGGGGATGCGGGGTTCATCCAGGGGCGCTGGCGCCACGGCGTCGGCGCTCATCCATCCACGGGGAGAGCGCATGAAACTGATCACCGCCATCATCCGGCCGTTCAAGCTCGACGAGGTGCGCGAAGCCTTGTCGGAGATGGGCGTGTCCGGCATCACCGTCACCGAGGTCAAGGGCTTCGGTCGACAGAAGGGACATACCGAGTTGTATCGCGGCGCGGAGTACGTCGTCGATTTCCTGCCCAAGATCAAGGTCGAGGTGGCGGTCGCGAGCGACCGGCTCGACGCCGCGATCGAGGCCATCCAGCAATCCGCGGGCACCGGGAAGATCGGCGACGGCAAGATTTTCGTCACCGCGCTGGAGCAGGTCATCCGCATCCGCACCGGCGAAGTCGGCGCGGACGCGCTCTAACCCTCACTCGGAGACCGTCCCATGTCTGGATTCCTGTCCGGGTCGAAGACCCATGCCGTTCCGAAACATGCTGTTCTCAAGCATGCTGTTCTCAAACGTGCCGCCCTGCTCGCGCTGCTGTTCGGCGCGATGACCTTCGGTACGACGCTCGTCGCGACCGCACAGACCGCGCCGGCGACCGACGCCGTCGCCACCGAAGCGGCCGCACCCGCGACCGAGGCGCCCGCCGACGCGGCACCGGCGACCGCGGAAGCCGCCGCACCCGCAGCCGCCGATGCGGCGCCTGCCGAAGCCGCACCTGCTGAAGCCGCACCCGCCGAAGCCGCCGCGGCGGAAGCCCCGCCCGCGCCGACGCCCGACAAGGGCGACACCGCGTGGATTCTCGTCTGCTCCGCGCTGGTGATCTTCATGACCCTGCCCGGGCTGGCGCTGTTCTACGGCGGTCTGGTGCGCAGCAAGAACGTGCTGTCGATCCTGATGCAGTGTCTGGTGGTGTTCTCGCTGGTCGCGGTGCTGTGGGTGCTGTATGGCTACAGCCTCGCCTTCACCGAGAACAACGCCTTCATCGGCGGCGGCGCGCGGCTGCTCGGCGCGGGGCTCAACGGCGCGATGGGCGCGACCTTCACCAAGGGCGTGTACATCCCCGAGCTGGCGTTCTTCGTGTTCCAGGGCGCGTTCGCCTGCATCACCTGCGCGCTGATCGTCGGTGCCTTCGCCGAACGCGTGAAGTTCGCCGGCCTGCTGCTGTTCACGGTGGTCTGGTTCACCTTCGCGTACGCCCCGATGGCGCACATGGTGTGGTTCTTCCCGGGCCCGGATGCGTTCACCGGCACCGATGCGGTCGAAGGCGTGCTCGCGAAGTCCGGTTATCTGTGGGCCAAGGGCGCGCTCGATTTCGCAGGCGGCACCGTGGTGCACATCAACGCCGCCATCGCCGGTCTGGTCGGCGCGTACGTGATCGGTCCGCGTCTGGGTTATCGCCGCGAAGCCATCCGTCCGCACAACCTCACCCAGACGATGGTCGGCGCCTCGATCCTGTGGTTCGGCTGGTTCGGCTTCAACGCCGGCTCCGCGCTGGAAGCCAACGGCGTCGCCGCGCTCGCGTTCGTCAACACCTTCCTCGCCACCGCCGCCGCGGTGCTGGTGTGGAGCGCGGTGGAATGGATCGCGCGCGGCAAGCCGTCGATGCTCGGCGGCGCGTCGGGTGCGGTCGCGGGTCTGGTCGCGATCACGCCCGCGGCGGGTCTCGTGGGTCTGATGGGCGCGCTCGCCATCGGTGCGATCGCCGGCCTCGTCTGTTTCTGGGGCGTGACCGGTCTGAAGAAGCTGCTGCGCGCCGACGATTCGCTCGACGTGTTCGGCGTGCACGGCGTCGGCGGCATCACCGGCGCGCTGCTCACCGGCGTGTTCGCGGCGCCGTCGCTGGGCGGCGCGGGCATCTGGGACTACGTCACCGAAACCGCGCTGGCGGACTACAGCATCGCCTCGCAGGTCTGGATCCAGTTCCAGGGCGTGGTGGTGACGGTGGTGCTCTCCGGCCTGGTCTCGCTGATCGCCTTCACCCTGGTGAAGTACACCATCGGTCTGCGCGTCAACGAGGATGCCGAGCGCGAAGGTCTCGACATCGCCTCGCACGGCGAAGCGGCGTACGAGCACTGATCGTTCCCGGTGCATCCGCATGAACGAACGGCCCGGGAGACCGGGCCGTTCGTTTTCGGGCATCGCGACGCGTTTCCGCGCCTGGCGTTCTTGCGTGCGCGCCGGCTGTCCTGCCGGGAGCGGTTATCGCAGATAGTCGGCGATGCCGACGTAACCGGTGCAGTCGCCCTCTCCTTCCACGCCGGAGAACGCTTCGAGATCGTGGGAGAAGTCCGGGCCGCTGTAGACGTATCCGGAAGAGACGTTGGGATAGTTGCCGTATCCGAATTGCTGGCTGATGACGTTGGTGTGGTGATTCCAGGCGAGGGCATGGGCGGACAACGCGCCCGAACCATAGGGCACGCCGGGCGGCGCGCTCAGACTGCCGTTGGCGCTGGCGGCCGCACGGGCGTAGTAATAGTTCAGGCCGCCACCGCCGTTGCTCATGTAGTACTCTGCGGTCGCGCTGACGTAGGCGGTACCGCTGTACCAGGTGCCCTGACGCGTCGTCCAGTTGTAGTGATAGCAGCTGATGCTGCCCGAGCTGCTGGCCTTCGTGGCGATGTCCGCGCGCTGACGTTCGAATCGGCCGGCGGTCCGCTCCAGACGCTTGATGCGGGACTTGATCTGCGCGCGTTCGCGCAACGAAGCCGGAACGCGCGCGCGCAGTGCCGCGAGGTCGTAGGCCAGACCGGATTCGCCCATCGTGATCGTCTTGCCGGCGAGCGGGCCCTTCGTCACGAGGTAGACGCCCGCATCGATGCGTTCGACGCTGTCGGCGTAGTCGCGTGCGAACTGGCCTTCGCTTTCGATCCGGAAGCTGTTGGCATTGGGTGCGTCGGCGGCGAGCGCCTGGCCGGCGAACATGGAGGCGACCAGGCTGGTCGCGAGCATCGTTTTCGTCATGGGAACCATCACTCCTGTGTTGTTGTCGATGTTGGGCCCTTCCGGGCGGCAGGGGCCCGATCGAGCGGGCCTCTGCGGTATCAGCGGAACGCCGCGGCAAACAGGATCGGAGGCCGATCCCGGAAGCCGGGCGTCATGCTGTCGCTGATCGAGACGTAGCCGTAGCAGTTGCCGCGCCCATGAACGCTGGCCGACGCGAACAGGTCGTGGAAGAACGCCGGGCCGCTGTAGACGTAACCGGTGGCGACGCTCGCGGACTGCACGCCCTGCTGCTGGCGGGTGATGATCTGGCCGAGCTGGCGTTCGTGCGCAACGGCGTAGGCCAGCAGCGAGACGTCCGCGGGCACGCCAAAGGGCGTGTAGACCGTGCCGCGGGCACTGGCGCTGGCGCGCGCGTAGTAGGGATTGAACAGGCCGTCGCTGCGGAGCATGTACAGCTCCGTCGTCGCGGTCACGGTGGCGCTGCCGTAGTAATAGATCGGTGCGCCGTCGAGCGGCTGGTACTGGCAGGGGAATGCGTCGGAGCGCGATGCCTTCGTCGGGCCGGTGCGCGCGCGCAGTTGCGCGAAGCGGGCCTGTTCGGTTTCGAGGCGTCGGATCTGCGCCTTGGCCTGCGCGCGTTCCCGGCGCGACTGCGGGATGTGCGCGCGCAGTGCGGCGAGGTCGTAGGCCAGGCCGGTTTCGCCGAGCGAGATCGTCTTGCCCGCGAGCGGGCCCTTCACGATCTGGTAGACCCCGGGGGCCATCCGTTCGATCCGGTCGCCGTAGTCGCCGACGAACTGCGCTTCGCTTTCGATCCGGAATGCATCGGCGGCCAACGCGTTGCCGGCGAGGAGCAGGGAAGCGAGGGATGCTGCGAGTGAACTCTTCATGGCGTCGTGAAACTCCTGTGTCTCTGCATGGACGTGGCCCTCTCCGGGCCGTGCAGGCCCCCGCCGTGCGGCGGGGGCTTCACAGGTTGCAGCGTCGCGCGCCGGAAAACAGGATCAGCGCAACGCGATCAGAACACCCCGGTGCAGTCCGTGGTGCCGGTCGTCTCGGCGCACAGCGCGGTATCGATCATTTCGGCGCCGAACCGGTTTGCGTAGTCGGATCCCTTGCCGATGTTGTAGTCCAGCAGCCCCATCGACAGGCTGTTGGCCCACTGGCCCGGCAGCTGAATGCCGTAGAGGACGTTGCCGCCGGGACCGATGACTTCCAGGCGCGAGGCGACTTCGTTCTTCGTGGAAATCGGCGGTCCGATGATGATGGCGCCCCCGCTGCTGGCGGTTTCGGGATCCGGACCGATCGGCAGGGTGATTTCCCCGGAGTCCGCCGGATCGACGGGATCGCCGACGACCTGCGCCCAGCGCAGGCCGACGCGCGTGGCGTTTCCGCCCTGCTGCACGGGGATCGTCGCGACGACGTGCTCGAACACCGGCGGCCGCTGGCCCGAAGCGATGTAGGGCACGCGCGTTTCGATCACTTCGAGCACGAGCCGGTCTTTTTCGAGCTGGGTCTTGCGGATGCGGTACATCGCGGAGACCGCATCCGGATCCTTGATGTCGTCGACCGCGTTCCAGCGGAATTCGAGCTGCGCGATGTCGAGCCATTCGCCCGTCTCGACCAGCGCCCGGTCGTCGACCGTGAACGCGAGCGTGTAGCGGATGCCCAGATCCTTCTCCGTGTTGTAGCGCAGGTCGGGCAGGGCGACCACGCCGAAGCCGGCGCCCTCGGGGTAGGTCGGCGTCAGCGAGACGCTGCCGCTGGCGGCGTTGTCCCCGGGGATCGGCAGACGGTCGTGACATTTGCCGTTGCTGGGCGCATGCCCGCTATTGAGCGAATCGTCATCCGAGGTCCAGCGCGCGAGCCCGCCGGTGACGGCCGGGTTGCCCACCAGGGCGTGGAAGCCCTTGTACCAGTGGGGTGCGCCGGACGATCCGGTGGGGTTCGATCCGTCCAGCTCCAACAGTTCGACCGGTTCGCGCGGGCAGGGCGGAAAGGCGTAGGCGGTCGGGACCCAGGCGAGGGCGAGCATCAGTGCCAGGGCAAGGCGGCGTATGGGCATGGGGCGCTCCGTGGAGGTGATCGGGTGGTTCATGGCGGAAGGGGTCGCAAGTCGATGGCGCGGGCGGTGTCCGTGCGGCGCCGGGATGAGGTCCTCGTCCTTCTCCTCGGCGAAAGGATGTGAACAGGATCACGCACCGTCGTCGCGCTCCCCGAGACGGGCCCGGAGGCCTCGCAGCTCGCGCGCCAGCGGTTCCGGCAGTGGCTGCCCGAGCGTCCGCCAGAGTCCGGGAATGGCCGCGATCTCGTCCCTGGCGCGGGCGGGCTGTCCCTGGGCCAGGGCGGCGCGCGCCAGGGCCAGACGCAGGCCGCTCAGGCGCTCGGCGTCTTCGCCGTCTTCCGGGTTGCCCGGGGGATCGCCGAGCGCTTCCAGACAGTGGCGGTGCCGTCCCAGCGTGTTCAGGGTGTCGGCCCAGGTCCGTTCGAACAGGCGCACGTCGCCGTGGTCGCGCGCGGTGGCCAGGCGCCCGATCCGCACCGCCTCGGCCAAATGCGGTTCGGCCAAGTCGGGGCGTTCGCGCAGTTCCAGGTAAAAGGCCGCCAGATTGAATTCGGCGTAGGCGCGCGCCGAGGAGATCGCGGGCAGCTTCGCGCGCTGGATGGCGTAGGCCTTCGCCATCAGCGCGTCCTGTTCGCGCGCATCGGCGACCAGATCGATCTTGCGGAGATAGGCGCTGGCGGCTTCGAGCGAATCGTCGCCGTACAGCCGTATGGCCGTTTCCAGCCACTGGTCCACGGCCGTGGCCAGCGCCGTGCTCGTATCCTCGCGCCGCTTCAGCTCGCGCACGATCAACCGCAGCGCGCGGATCTGCAGCGCGGGCGTCTGGCTGCGCAGCGCCGTGCGGTCGATGCCGTCGCAGATGCGGCGCGCGTCCTCGTCGCGTTTGACGTTGAGCAGCGCGTTGCCCAGATCCACCCGCAGTTGCAGCGAAGCGGCCGGATCCAGCGCATCGCCGTGCCGGCGCCAGGCCGCTTCGAGCACCTCCGCCGCGCGGTTGAATTCGGAACGACGGACGAGCAGGCGTTCGTGCAGCCGGGCCACGTCCACCTGCGCTTCCGGGGTGTCGGCCGATCGCGCCAGCGTCGCCAGCGCCGCGTCCAGCCGCGGGCTGTCCTCGTCCAGCGTCAGCGCGTTCGACAGCCGCAGTTTTCCCGCGCGCATCTGCACGTCGGCATCGGTCGCCGCGAGCGCGTCGATCGCCTTCGCGTATTTGCGGAAGGTCGCATCGCTTTCGCGAAGCAGGCCCAGATTCGCGTCGCTTTCCGCCAGCAGCAGCGCCAGTTCGGCCTGCACGTCCTGCTGGCTGTCCAGTCCATCCAATCGGCGCTTGCCGCGTTCGAGCAGATCGCGCGCCAGCAGTCCGCCGGTCTCCGCGCGTCCGGGGTCGGCCTGTTCGAAGGTGTCGCGCAGGAAACCGGCGACGGCGCGCGCGCGGTCGCGGTCGATCTCCGAACGCTGGCGCGCGGTCTCCGCCGCGTCGCGTTCGCGGCGCAGCGCCGCGGACTGCCAGAGCGTCACCGCCAGCGCGCCGAGCACGCCGACGATCGCGATCGCGGACATCGCCACCGCGAACCGATGGCGCAGCAGGAACTTGCGGCTGCGATAGAGGCGGTCGCTCTGCGAAATCGAGATCGGATGCCCGGACAGCCAGGCGCGCAGATCGCGGCTCAGATCGACGACATCGGTATAGCGTTCGGACGCGTCCTTGCGCAGGCAATGCGCCACGATCGCATCGAGTTCGCCGCGCAGCGCCTGCGCCGGTTGCGCATCGGCCAACGGATGCCCGGCATCGCGTTCGCGCTGCACCGCGTCGCTCATCTTCGGCGGCACCGTCTCCAGGATCGCGCGCTGCAGTTCCAGCGGCGGTCGCGACGGACGTTCGAACGGCAGGAACCCGCACAGCAATTGATGCAGCAGCGCGCCGAGCGCATAGACATCGGTACCGACGGTGATGCGTTCGCCCTGCAGTTGTTCCGGCGCCGCGGTCATCGGCGAGAAGAAGCGATCCTGCGCGGCGGTGCCGTCGGCGACGGTGGTCGTGGCCGACAGCGATTTGGCGATGCCGAAATCCAGCAGTTTCAGATGCCCGGTCTCGTCGACCAGGACATTGTTGTCCTTGAGGTCGCGGTGGATCACCAGATTGCGGTGCGCCACCTGCACCGCTTCGCACAATTGCAGGAACAGCGCGACGCGTTCGCGCAGTCCGGTGCTGCGGCGTTCGCACCATGCGCACAGCGGTTCGCCGGGCACGTATTCCATCGCCAGCCACGGCGTGCCGTCGGGCAGCTCGCCGCCGTCGAGGATGCTGCAGATGTTGGGGTGCCGCAGCTGCGCCAGGATCCTGCGCTCCTGCGCGAAGCGTTCGCGCCCCGGCCCATCGGTCGCGAAGCGCGGCATGATCTTGATCGCGACCTGCTGCTCGAAACCGCTGCGGCGTTCGGCCAGATAGACCACGCCCATGCCGCCGCGGCCGATCTGGCGCACCAGCCGGAACGCGCCGATGTCGCTGATGTCGCCGACCGGATCGGGCAGTTCCGTCGCCAGCACGCTGCGCGCGGTGTGGGTACCGTAGGCCTCGTCGATCGCCAGCAGCCGGCGCAGCCGCGCGGCCATCGCCGGGTCGCGGCTTTCAAGGGCTTTCAGCCGCTGCGCCTGCGCCTCGGGTTCGAGTTCGCACAAGGTTTCGAACAGCTTGCCTTCGTCGATCGCGCCGTCGCCCCGCGGCTGCGTCGTCTCGTCAACCATCGGGCGTGGGCTCCGCGCCGAAATGATCGATCAGCCACGCCCGCGCGTAGCGGTAATGGCGGATCACGGTGGCGCGCGACAGACCCATCGCTTCGGCGATCTGTTCGTTGGTCAGGCCGGCGAAGAATTTCAGTTCCACCACCTGGGCAGCGGCCTCGTGTTTCTGCGCCAGCACGGTCAGCGCGGCGTCCACCGCGATCCAGTCCACCGAATCGTCGATCGAGGCCGACACATCGTTCTCGGCCTTTTCCAGGCGCTCGAACGGCAGCCCGCCGCCGCGTTTCTCGGCGCTGCGCCGACGCAGATAATCGACCACGATGTTGCGCACGATCCGCGCCGCCAGCGCGTAGAAATGTTCGCGGTTGTTGAAGCGCCCGGGGAACTCGTGCATCAGCGCGATGTACGCGTCCTGGGCCAGGTCCGAGGCCTGCAGGGTCAACCCGCTGCGGCCCTGCAGTTGATGCGCGGCCAGCCGCTCCAGTTTCGGCCACAGCGCCGCGGCCAGCGCTTCCAGCTCGGGCTTGTCGACCGAGGCGCGCCGATTGATCAGATCGGTGAGGTTGGAAGGGGGGACCGCGGACATGACGAGGACTCCGGCGTGGGCAGATCGAACGCCCCTCCCTGGCGTTGCGGCCGCCGGTGCGGCGGCCGGCCGATCATATCGCGTCAGTCGGGGCTGGCGCCGAGCTCCCGCAGCAGGTCGTCGGCCCGCTCCACGTCCCGCAGCAGCCACAGCAGGTAGCGGATGTCCACGCTGATGTTCCGCGACACCGCCGGGTTGAAGCCGAAGTCCCCGGCCACGTTCTCCCAGACCCGGTCGAAGTTGATGCCCACCAGCCGGCCGCGGCCGTCGATCACCGGGCTGCCCGAGTTGCCGCCGCTGGTGTCGCCGTCGGCCAGGAAGTTCACCCGCTGCGCGCCCGCCCCGGGCGCCTGGGCGGCCCGGCGTACGGCCTCGGGCACGTCGAAGGGCTCGCGCCCGGTGTGTTTCTCCAGCACCCCGGCCAGGGTGGTGAACGGGGTGTAGGTCACGCCGTCGCGGGGCGCGTAGCCCTGCACGTGGGCGAAACTGATGCGCAGGGTGCCGTTGGCGTCGGGCGCGACCGGCTTGCCCGCATGCGCGGCCACCGCGCGCCGCCAGGCGGGGCGATACAGCGCGGCGCGCGCGTTCCAGTCGCGCTCGCGTTCGCGCAGCGCGCGCAGGTCGCGGTTCCAGGCGATGCCGAACGCCAGCAGCGGATCCTTGCGCGCTTCCAGCGCTTCGGTCGATGCGCCCAGCAGCGCTTCGCGCGTGTCGATATCCAACAGCGGCGACGCGGCGTACATCGTGTCGATGGCCGCGTCGATCTGCGCCGGACTCTTGCCGGCGAAATGCGCGTCGACCGCGGCGATGCGCTGGTCCGCCGGCAGCGCCAGCGCGCGCCGCACCAGCGCAGCGAACACGCGGCGGTCGGCGGCGGCGAAATAATTGCGCTGCTCGCTGCGCAGGCGATCGCGCAGCTTGCCCTGGTCGGCATCGGTGAAGCCCGGCGCGCGTGCGGCGTCGGGTTTCGCCCGCTCGATCGCGTTGTGCGCGAGCGTCGCCCCGAAATACAGGCCCTTGGGCAGCGGCGGAATGCCGCCGGCCACGCTGTCGGTGCCCATCGGCACCAGATTCAGCAGGAAATCGCGCTCCCACGTGCGCTCGCGTTCGGCCAGCACCGCGCGCAAGCCGTCGCGCGCGGCCACGGCGCCGGCGTGCGTTGCATCGGTCGCGGCCCATGCGGCCACCGCCTCGTCCTGTGCGGCCTGCTTGTCGACCATGCGCCCGCGGTCCAGGCCCGCGATCTGGCCCTGCGCGTTCTTGTAGCGGTTGTGGATGCCCTTGAGATTCGCGGCGACCGCGATCCTGCCCGCGGCGTCGTCGGCGCTGGCGCGTTCGAGGATCGCGATCCATTCGCCGAACAGATCCTCGCGACGCACGAAGAAGCGTTCGCGGCGTTCGCGCATTTCCTCGGCGATCAGCGCGCGCCAGGTCACGCCGGGATAGCCCAGCACCATCACGAAATCGCCTTCGTCCAGGCCGTCCTTCGCGATCGGGAAGAAGAATTCCGGCACGTACGGGCGATTGGTCTCCGCACGATCCGCGGGCCGTCCCTCCGCGCCGACGTAGGCGCGGGCGATGGAGAAATCGCCGGTGTGGCGCGGCCACGACCAGTTGTCGATCTCGCCGCCGTATTCGCCGATCGCGCGCGGCGGCGCGTACACCAGGCGGATGTCGCGCAGTTCGATCGATTCGATCAGGGTGTAGGTCACGCCGTCGTCGAACGCCGCGACCTTGCACTTCGTGTCCGGCTGGCGCTGGCATTCGCTCACCAGCGCCTTCTGTTTCGCATCGATCGCCCGCAGCCGCGCCGCGGGGTCGGCGCCGGCGGGCACCGCCGCCAGCACCTGCGCGGTGACGTCGGTGAAGCGCTTCGGAATTTCCACGCGCGTGGTGCTGCCGGGCAATTCCTCGGCCTGCGTGCGCGCGAGGAAGCCCTGGGTGATCAGATCGCGCGCCGGCGTGCTGTGTTCCTGCACCACGCCGAACAGGCAGTGATGATTGGTGACGATCAGTCCGGTGTCGGAGACGAAGGCGCCGGTGCAACCGGAGATGCTGACCGCGCCGGTGAGCAGGCCGGTGCCGCGGGTGTCGTCCCACAGCGCCGACGGCGGCAGTTTCAGGCCCTGGCGCTTCAGCCAGCGCGCATCGATGTCGAGCACCTGTCCGGGCGTCCATTTGCCGTCCAGCGCGAACGCGGGCGCGGCGGCGAACACCGTGGGGAGGGCGAAGGCGGCGAGGGCGAGGGCGAGCGGGCGGCGCGTGCGCGACGCGGAGAGTCGGGTCGGTTTCATGCCGCGAGTGTAGTGGCGGCCGCCGGGGCCGCCAATGCCGCCCGGACGACGCGCGAACTACCCGGCGGGCTTGCTCTCGGCCGGGGCCTTGCCCGCGGGCTTGCGCGCGCCGGTGGCGGCCGGCGTCGGCGCCAGCGGAATCGTGCGCAGCATCGGCGTGTTGCCCAGCACTTCGATCCGTCCGCCGGTGCGCTCGAACTCGGCCAGATCGTCGGCGATCTGATCGTGGGTCAGCGCGCTGCGGCGTTCTTCCTTGGTCGCGCGGAAGAGATTGCGGGCGGCGGGTTTCGCCGCCTGCGCCGGGGCGGGCTCGGCGGTCGGTGCGGCGGTCGGCGGGGTTTTCTTTTCGGTCATCGGTGGGCCTCGACGCAATGGCGTCAACAGAATGGCGTCAACAGTTCGGAGTCAACACAGCAGCGTGATCTCGACCGGCCGCGCCGCACGTCGCGCTTCGGCGCGCACATCCAGGCAATACGGGCCGGCCATCTTGAATTTGCGGCAGATCGTCGGTCGCGTTTCGTAGATGCCGCAATTCATCTTCGAACCGTCCAGCGCGACGCACCAGCCATCGTCGTCGCGCGCCATCACCCGCACGCCCTGTTCGTTGAATTCGCTCAGATGGGAAGGAATCGAATCCTCCTCGAACAGCACCACCGTCAAACGGCAGCACAGCGCATCGCAGCGACTGCAGTGCACCTGCTTTTCCTTCGGCGGCGGTGCGGTCGACAACGGCTTCGGAACCGCGTTCATGCGTTCGCCGCCCGCGCGATGCGCCGGTAATGCAGTACCTTGCCGCGATACGGCGGCGGATCTTCGTCGTCCATCGGACAGGCGGAGGTTTCCAGCGCGAAACCCAGCTCGCCGAGCAACCGCGTGAAGCGGCCGCTGTTGCCGCGGCCCGGATCGGTCACCAGCACTTCGGCCACCGGATACGCATGCCGCATCACCACCTCGCACAGGCGCTCGGCCTGGCCGCGCTCGTACAGCACGTCGCTGGCGATGATCGCGTCGAAATGCCCCAGCGCCGGCAGCGGCTCGTCCCAGCGCAGTTGCCGGTAATGCAGCGCGTGCAGACCGTTGAGCGCAGCGTTGTAGGCGAGAAAGGGCTCGGCCAGCGGATGGATGTCGCTTGCCACGACATCCGCGCCGCGCCGCTGCAGCACCAGACTCGCCAGGCCGATGCCGCAGCCGAGTTCGAGAATGCGCTTGCCGCCGATGTCGAAGCGATGCATCGCCTGCGCCAGCAGGCGCCCGGACGGCCACGATTGCCCGAACAGACTCCACTGCGCCGGCGAAATGCCCAGACGCTCGCCGTGACCGTCGGGATCGGCGAACTGCTGCAGGTCGCTGAGCACGCGCAGACGATAGGCAACTCCGCCGACGGCGTGGGTGACTTGGCGTGTGTGATAACCCGGCATGGCGGCTCCCGGAGGACGGCGCCCCAGGTGGGGCGGTCACGCAGATGAGGGAGCGGAACGACCGGATGCGGACTCCGACTCAAGATCTGGATGCGATCGGGATTCGGATACGGGCGCGACGCGCGAATGCAGCGCTGGCGCCGCCATCCTACGCCATCCGCCCCCATCGCGCGCGGGCCTCTACGTTCAGCTTCGCGGATTCCGCCGCGAATGCCTGCGAAAAACGCCTTCATGCGTCCGACGTCGAGCATGCGCCGCACGGAATCTGAAATTGTATAACTCGCGATCGATCCGTAGGCTGTGCCCCCATGCCCGCGCCCCGCCGCCCGCGTCCGCCGTTGTTTCTGCATCCGCATCGCCTGCGGATGCAGGCGATGCGCAGCGTCGCGCTGGCGTTGCTGCTGATCGGCATGGTGTTGAATCCGATGCTGGCCGCCGCGTGCCAGATCGACGACATCGGCGATCGCATGTCCGGGCAACATCCATCGGTTTCGAACCACGCGCCCGCGCAGGATGGGCAATGCTGCCCGATGCAGGGTTGCAGCGCCTGCTGCGCGCATGTCGCGGTGTTCCTGCCCGCATTGGACGTGGTGTCCGGACTTCCGGCGGGCGCCGGGATCCTTCCCGTGCTGTCGATCGAATTCGAACCGACCGCTTATCCCGTGCCATTCCGGCCTCCGATCCGGGGTTGACGCTCGACCGGCCCATCGCCGGCGATTTGTCCCCCTGAATCCATCGGAGCATCCCCATGCGTGTGCGACTCGCGGCCCTGGCCGTGTGCGTCGCAGCCTGTGCCGTGGCGTTCGCCGCGGCGGCTGCCGACGATCCGGTTTCGAACCACCGGACCCGGAATGAATTGACCTTGCACGACGCGATCGTTCGCGTCGCCGATTCCCACCCCGATCTGCGCCTGTTCGGCGCCCGTGGCGATGCCCTCGTCGCCGATCGCGATCGCGCCGCCCTGCGTCCTGCGCTCATCGCCGGCGCCACGATCGAGAATGCCATGGGCACCGGCGCATCGAGTGGCGTGCAGGCTGCGGAACTCACCTTCACGCTCGCCTCGGTGCTGGAGCGTGGCGGCAAACTCGACGCGCGCCGGGTCGTGGCGCAAAGTCGCATCGATGCGCTCGCCATCGAACGCGAAACGCGCCGACTCGATCTGATGGCCGAAGTCGCGCGGCGTTATCTGGCCGCGGTGGCGGCGCGCGCGCAGCGCGACATCGCGCAACTGGACATCGCACAGCGCCGGCGTACCGTCGCCGGTGCGCGTCACCGCCTGCAGGCTGGCGCGTCGCCGGAATCGGTGGTGCTGGCCGCGCAGGCCGCGCTCGCGCGTGCCGAACTGGATCGCGCCCGCGCCGAACAGCGATCGATCGCCGCGCGCAGGCATCTGGCGGCGCTGTGGGGCGAACGCGATCCGGACTTCGATATCGTCGTCTCCGATCCGCTGCAGCTTCCCGCCATCGACGATCTCTCGGCGCTGGTCGAACTGCTGCGGGACACGCCTGAGCTGACCAGGTTCGCCGACGAACGACGCATCCGCGAAGCGCGTCTGCGCCTCGCGCGTTCCGAAGCCGAGGGCGATCTCGAATGGCAGATTGGCCTGCGCCGCCTGCAGGCCGGAGACGACATCGCGTTCGTCGCGGGCGTTTCGATGCCGCTCGGCGCCGGCCGACGCGCGCAGCCCGGGATCCGCGGCGCCGAAGCCGAGCTGGCGGCGCTGGAGATCGAGCGCGAAGCGCAGGGGCTCGCGCTGTATTCGACGCTCGTCGACGCGCACGGCCGCTATCGCGTCGCGCAGGTCGAAGTGCAGCGCCTGCGCGACGAGGTGCTGCCGACGCTGGCTCGGGCCGAAGCCGCCGCCGAGCGTGCCTATCGCGCCGGCGCGATCAGTTATCTCGAATGGGCGCAACTGCAGTCCGAGCGGACCGCAGGACGAAAACAACAACTCGAGGTCGCGCTCGATGCCCAGCGCGCGCTGATCGAAATCCAGAGACTCACCGGCCGGCCGCTCGTCGCGGCGTTCGTCGAGGCGTCCGTCGCCGCGCCCGGCGCCACCGCACAAGGAACCGCACCATGAAGATCCGCATGCTCGTCGGCGCGACCGCGCTGACGCTCCTGCTCGCCGCCTGCGGCGGCGCATCCACCGAAACGACGCCCCACGACCACGAGGAAGGCGAGGCCCATGCCGAGGCCGAAGCGATCCGCGAGGGCGCGCATGGCGGCCGTCTGCTGGAACAGGATGGCCTGATCGTCGAACTGGCCATCGCCGAAGACGGCACGCCGCCGAAATACCGCGCCTGGCTGTCCCGCGACGGCAAACCGCTGCCGCCGACGGCCGGCCGCGTCGAAGTGACGCTGACCCGCCTGGGCGGCATCGTCGAGCGTCACGCGCTGACGCCGCAGCGCGACGGCAGTCTGATGGCATCGACCGTGGTCGGCGAACCGCATTCCTTCGATGTCGAGGTCTCGGCGCGGATCGATGGCAGGACGATGCGCTGGCGCTATCCCAACTACGAAGGGCGCACCACGATCGCCGCGGACATCGCGCGGACCTCCGGTATCCGCGTCGCCCCGGTGGCGGCCGGCGTGATCGCCGACGAACACGAAGTGCAGGGTCTGCTGACGCCGGTCGAAGGACGCATCGCCAGGGTCGCTGCGCGCTTCCCCGGTCCGGTGCGCCGCCTGACCGCGAACGTGGGCGATCGCGTGCGCGCGGGACAGACCTTGGCCGTCGTCGAAAGCAATCTCAGCCTGACGGATTATCCGGTGACCTCGCCGCTGTCCGGCGTCGTACTCGCGCGCAACGCATCGGTGGGAACGGTCGCGATCGAAGGCGCACCGCTGTACGAGGTCGCCGACCTGTCGTCGCTGTGGGTGGATCTGCACATCTTCGGCGCCGACGCCCAGCACATCCGCCCGGGCGTGCCGGTGACGGTTACGCGCATGAGCGACGGTATCAGCGCCGAGACCACGCTCGAACGGGTGTTGCCCGGCACCGCCACCGCCAGCCAGAGCACGGTCGCGCGCGCCACCCTCGCCAATGCCGACGGGCTCTGGCGTCCCGGTTCCGCGGTGAAGGCGCGGATCACGGCGGACCGCCAGGCGGCCGCCCTCGTGGTGCCGCTGGCCGCCCTGCAGACGTTCCGCGATTGGGACGTGGTCTTCATCCGTGTCGGCGACGCCTACGAAGTGCGTCCGGTCGCGCTGGGCAAACGCGACGCCGCGCGGGTGGAAGTGCTGTCGGGCCTGCGGGCCGGCGACCAGGTCGTGGTCGAACAGAGTTACCTGGTCAAGGCCGACATCGAGAAATCGGGAGCCTCCCATGACCACTGACGCCTTCGCCCGCAGCGGCCCCGACGTCGGCATCCTTGACCGCATCCTGCGTTTCGCCATCGCCCATCGCGGGCTGATGCTGGTGTTCACGCTCGCGCTGATCGCCGTGGGCGCATGGAGTTTCACCCGCCTGCCGATCGACGCCACGCCCGACATCACCAACGTGCAGGTGCAGATCAACACCGAGACGCCCGGCTATTCGCCGCTGGAGTCCGAACAGCGGGCCACGTTCGCGATCGAGAACGCGCTGGCGGGGCTGCCGGGGCTCGATTACACGCGCTCGATCTCGCGCTACGGCCTGTCGCAGGTCACGGTGGTGTTCAAGGATGGCACCGACCTCTATTTCGCGCGACAGCGGGTCGCGGAGCGCCTGCAGCAGGTCAAGTCGCAGCTGCCGGCGGGACTGGAACCGGAGATGGGACCGATCGCGACCGGCATGGGCGAGATCTTCATGTACACGGTCGAAGCGCGTCCGGATGCGCGCAGGCCCGACGGCGCGCCGTGGACGGCCACCGATCTGCGCACCCTGCAGGACTGGGTGGTGCGACCGCAGTTGCGCAACACGCTCGGCGTGACCGAGGTGAACACCATCGGCGGCTACGCGCGCCAGATCCACATCACGCCCGAACCGGCGAAGCTGGTCGCGCTGGGCTTCACGCTGCACGACATCGTCGCCGCCGTCGCCGCCAACAACCGCAATGTCGGCGCCGGTTACATCGAACGCAACGGCCAGCAGTTCCTGGTGCGCGCGCCGGGCCAGGTCGCGGACCTCGACGCGATTCGCGACATCGTGCTCGATCGCCGCGAGGGCGTGCCGATCCGCGTGCGCGACGTCGCCGAAGTCGGCGAGGGACCGGAGCTGCGCAACGGCGCGGCCACGCAGAACGGTCGCGAAGTGGTGCTGGGCACCGTGTTCATGCTGATCGGTTCGAACAGCCGCGAGGTGGCGCGGGCGTCGGCGGCGAAACTCGCCGAAGCCAACAAAAGCCTGCCGGCCGGCGTGTCGGCGCATCCGGTCTACGACCGCACCGCGCTGGTCGACCGCACCATCGGCACCGTCGCGAAGAATCTGGTCGAAGGCGCGCTGCTGGTGATCGTGGTGCTGTTCCTGCTGCTCGGCAACTTCCGCGCCGCGCTGATCACCGCGGCGGTGATTCCGCTGGCGATGCTGTTCACGCTCGCCGGCATGGTGCGCGGCGGCGTTTCCGGCAATCTGATGAGCCTGGGCGCGCTGGATTTCGGACTGATCGTCGATGGCGCGGTCATCATCATCGAGAACTGCCTGCGCCGCTTCGGCGACGCGCAGCATGCGCTCGGCCGGGTCATGAACGAGGAAGAACGCCTCGACGCCACCGCCACGGCGACCGCGGAAGTGATCCGCCCCGGCCTGTTCGGCCTGGGCATCATCACCGCGGTGTATCTGCCGATCTTCGCGCTGACCGGCGTCGAGGGAAAAATGTTCCATCCGATGGCGATCACCGTGGTGCTGGCGCTCAGCGGCGCGATGCTGCTGTCGCTGACCTTCGTGCCCGCGGCCATCGCGATGTTCCTCGGCGGCCGGGTCGAAGAGAAGGACACCCGGATCATGCGCTGGGCGCGCCGTGCCTATGTGCCGGTGCTGGGCTGGGCGCTGCGGCGACGCGGATGGGTCTTCGCCGGTGCATTGGCGTTGCTCGCGCTGTGCGGGCTGCTCGCCACCCGGCTGGGCACCGAGTTCATTCCGAGCCTCGACGAAGGCGACATCGCCCTGCACGCGATGCGCATTCCCGGCACCAGCCTCGATCAGGCGATCCGCATGCAGGCCACGCTGGAAGCGCGCATCGGGCGTTTCCCGGAGGTCGAACGCGTGTTCGGCAAACTCGGCACCGCGGAAGTCGCCACCGATCCAATGCCGCCCTCGGTGGCGGATACCTTCATCATGCTCAAGCCGCGCGCGCAGTGGCCGGACCCGCGGAAACCCAAGGCGCAGCTGCTCGCGGAGATCCAGGCCGCGGCGGAAGCGTTGCCCGGCAACAACTACGAGTTCACCCAGCCGATCCAGATGCGCATGAACGAATTGATCTCGGGCGTGCGCGCCGATGTCGCGATCAAGCTTTACGGCGACGATCTGGAACGTCTGGTCGAAGTCGGCCGCAGCATCGAAGCCGTCGCCCGCACGGTGCCCGGCGCGGCCGACGTGAAGCTCGAACAGGCGACCGGCCTGCCATTGCTGACGATCACGCCGGATCGCACCGCGCTGGTGCGCTACGGGCTCAATCCCGGCGACGTGCAGGAAACCGTGGCGACCGCGGTCGGCGGCGAAGTGGCCGGGCAACTGTTCGAAGGCGATCGCCGCTTCGACATCGTCGTGCGCCTGCCCGAACGCATGCGCCAGGACCCGGCGGCGCTGCAGGATCTGCCGATTCCCCTGCGCGGCGGCGGCAACATCGACGAATCCAGCCGCGACGCAGCGTGGCTGTCCGGCGCGCCGCAGACCGTGCCGCTGCGGGAAGTCGCGAAGATCGAGGCCACGCTGGGCCCGAACCAGATCAACCGCGAGAACGGCAAGCGCCGGATCGTGATCACCGCCAACGTGCGCGGCCGCGATCTCGGCGGTTTCGTGTCCGAACTGCAGCAGCGCGTGGGCCGCGATGTCGCGGTGCCCACGGGTTACTGGATCGACTACGGCGGCACCTTCGAACAGCTGATCTCGGCCACGCAGCGGCTGTCCGTCGTCGTTCCGGTGACGCTGGCGATCATCTTCGCGCTGCTGTTCTGGGCGTTCGGCTCGGCGAAGGACGCGGCGATCGTGTTCACCGGCGTCCCGCTCGCCCTGACCGGCGGCGTGCTGGCGCTGGCGTTGCGCGGCATCCCGCTGTCGATCTCCGCCGGCGTCGGCTTCATCGCGCTCTCCGGCGTGGCGGTGCTCAACGGCCTGGTGATGATCGCGTTCATCCGCAAACTGCGCGAGCAGGGCGACCGCCTCGACGACGCGATCGTCGACGGCGCCCTCGGCCGCCTGCGCCCGGTGCTGATGACCGCATTGGTCGCATCGCTCGGCTTCCTGCCGATGGCCTTCAACGTCGGCGCCGGCTCCGAAGTGCAACGACCGCTGGCCACCGTCGTCATCGGCGGCATCGTCTCCTCCACCCTGCTGACGCTGCTGGTGCTGCCCGTGCTGTACCAATGGCTGCATCGCGATGAGGCGGACACGGCAGACGAGGTCGGCAGTGCCGATGCAGCGCAAGTGGCCGGCGCGTCACCCGCCTGACCCGCCCGCGAAGTTCGCCATCGGCCATCGTGCCGATGGCGAACGCTCGCCAAGACACCCGCGGCATGCCCCCCGAACCTCACCAAACGCAGCCAGACGCCGAGCGCAGGACGTAGGCTGGCGCTGAGCGCAGCGAAGCCCAGCACCCCGCGTCGCCATTGAACAATGACGACCACTCCCACGGTAGAGCGGCCTTAAGCCGCTGGTGCTTTGGCGGCTGTGCTGCGAGATGTGCGGCTGTGGGCTGGAACCTGCTAGCGGCGGCAGTAATGGTGGATTTCGCGACTGGAAGACAAAGCTCCGATGGCATTCCTCGTAGCCATCAGGGCAAAAAGATCGCACTGCCCTCTTTGATCTGAGATGGGTCGAGGAGTAAGTTCCAAGGGGTTGATTCTGGCCCGAATCAGAGATCTGCTGGTCGGGGCATGAAAGCAAGTGGAATATACTGCTATTTCTCACGCTTCTACGAACTAAGGAAGAGCAATGAAGGTTGCCGATCTCAACCACAAAGTATTCTCTGAGCAGCATCTCAATTCATATGAGAAACGGGCGCCTGACTTCTCCGGGAGATTCATCAGGTGGTTCTTAGAGCACATCTATCGGCTGGATGAGATTGACGCTGACGATGCCAGTGTAGATGCCAAGCACGATAAGGGCGTTGACGCTATATATGTTGACGATATTTCAGAAACCGTATTCATCATTCAAGCGAAGACTAGTACAAAAGATAATGCCGAGTTCGGTGACACAGACCTCAAAGAGTTCTATGGAACTCTTCAGCAATTTGATGCTAAGAAGAAAATTGAAGAGGTTATTTCAGAGACAAAGAATGGAAAACTTAAGCAGGCTCTTTTAAGAACAGGTTTGGCTGAAAAAGTAGAAAGTGGTTATGAGGTTCGTGGTGTCTTTATTAGCAATGCGAAAGGGAACGGCGATGCAAAAGCAATAATGTCAAAGCTTCCAAAAATGGATCTTTATGACGCGACCGCGATTGCGGACGAATATGTCGATTTGGACGTTGACGGTGGAATCAAAGGAAATTACTACTTCGATGTTTCTGATTCAGATGTGATCGAGTATGACGCTGGCGGCGCCGCTGCTCGAATTTTTTTGGCGCCGGCCCTCAATCTGTTAAAGATGGATGGAATTGTCGATGGGCGCCTCTTCGAACAGAACGTCCGATTGGCTTTGGGCAACACTAAGGTTAACAAGGGACTTAGGGCAAGTATCAAATTAAAAGAGGAACATAGGAATTTTCCGCTTTATCACAATGGAATCAATGTTCTTTGCAGAAAAATTTCCTCCGAAACAGAAGAGCGGATAGAGATTGAAGACTACGTAGTCGTAAATGGCGCTCAAAGCCTCACGTCATTGATGGCCGAGAAATCTAAGATAACAAGCGATCTAAAGATTCTTGTAAAGCTAATCGAGACCAAGGGTGATACGGCGCTTTCTCAAAGGATTACGACGAACAGCAATAATCAGAATGCAATCAAGGCGCGTGATCTGAAGTCTAACCACAATATACAGCAGAGGCTCAGGGCTGAAGTCAAGGCCATCAGTGGTGATAAAGTAGCCTACGAGATAAAGCAAGGCGAGATCAACAAAGGCAAGGATGTTCTGAGCAACGAGACCGCAGGTCTAATCCTGCTTGCAATGGATCTTGCGCAGCCGTGGAGCTGCCATCAAAAATACAAAATAATGGATGAGCTTCATTCAGAAATATTTGGCAGGCCTGATGTGAATGGAGCAAAAATTCTCGGTTACTGGGAGTGCTTCAAGGCAGTTGAACCGGCAATCGAAGCGATCGAGAATAAGCATTTTGCCTATTACAATCTTACTAAATACTTCTTGTCTTATGCAGTGGTCGGGCTCATTCGAACTGAGTCGGCTGGTGCAGCAATGTTGCATAATATGCAGAATATTATTGTTCTGGGAAGGCTGAATGAATTAAAAGAAATATTCAACAATCTAGCCAATTCGCTGGCATACGATCTAAACGCTGAGATTGTCGGCGAAGAGGCGGAATTATTTGACTACAAGAACGAACTGAAGAGCCCGGCTTGGTGTAAGAAGATTGCCGCAAGATTAGTGGCACAATATTTGAAGGATGTGATGCGCAAAAAGGCAGTCTCCATCGAAGTTCTTTGCGCAGATCTTGCGGCAGCCTGATGATATGCATTCGCGGCCGCGCATATCATTCTTTGCCGCGAACAACTAGCAAGGTGGGCTTTAAGTCTGCCCTATGAGCTTGATCCAGACGGCGGGCCAATGCGCATGGAAATTCGATTCATGTGGATGGAGGACAGCGGCCGACACGAGCCGATTTGCGCGGGTTACGGGAGCACCGACCGCTATGACTATCTCGGGTGCCTGTTGACCGATGATGGCGGCCTTGGTCGGGATTTCCATCTTCCATGGCTTCGGGAAGCGAGGAGGATGTGCGGGAAGATTCTGGACGGAGTTTCGGAAAGCGAGTGCTTCACCACGGAATGCTTCGCCGCGGACATGTCGGTGGATGGCGTCTGGATCTCCTTCAATACGGAAGAGCCCACAAGCGGCGCCAGATTGCTGTTCCCGGGCTTCATTCGCGTTCTTGATGGCTGGATCGATTTCCTGGAGGCAGGCCCGAGAAACGACGGCGCTTCAGTGACAATCCACGCGGATTTGTAGGAAGGCACGCTGCCAAAAAACAGGGTCAGCAAAAAACAGGGTCAGTGTCTGATGTATCTTCTACGAATGCGCATCGACACGCCGCGACAGTCGCATAGGGTGCGCCCTCGGCGCACCGCTGGATCGAAGCAATTCCGAAAACCGGTGCGCCAGGGCAGCACCCTATAACATCCTTCGATGTGGCCTCATGAGTTGCCGCAATTCCTGTCGTGATCAAGCCGACCCCTGCTACAGTCCGCAGCGTTCCCGCATCACTGTCTCTGGCTGATGATCCCCGACAATTCCAATTCCAAACCCGACCCCGCAAGCGACGACGACCGTATCGCCGGTGCGCTGGTCGGCCTGCTGATTGGCGATGCGCTGGGCGTGCCCTACGAATTCCATCCGCCCGAGCTGATTCCGCCGGTGGATCAGATCGAGTATGCGCCGCCGCCAGGATTCGAACGGTCGCATAAGGGCGTGCCGCCTGGGACGTGGTCCGACGACGGGGCGCAGGCGCTGTGCCTGCTGGCGTCGCTGCTGGACTGCGGACACCTGGATCTCGATGATTTCGCCGAGCGGCTTGTCCGCTGGTACGACGACGGCTATCTCGCGGTCGACGGCATCGTGTTCGATATCGGCATCGCGACCGGGCACGCGGTTCGGGCGCTGCGCGCCGGCACCACGCCGGAGCAGGCGGGGCCCGACGATGTCTACAGCAACGGCAACGGTTCGCTGATGCGCGTGCTGCCGCTGGTGCTGTGGCACCGAGGCGATGACGCCGAACTGGTGCGCGATGCGCGCAGGCAATCGCTGGTGACGCACGGACATTTGCGTGCGCAGTTGTGCTGTGCGTTGTATTGCCTGTGGGCGCGGCGCGTGTTCATGGGTGCCGACGACGCGTGGGAAGAGGCCGTCCGCGCACTGCGCCGAATCGTGGTGGATGAGCCGGCAGCGGTCGAGGAACTGGAATGGTCGATTCGCCCTGATGAGCCCGCGATCGGTGAGGGATCGGGCTACGTGGTCGACGCGCTGCGCTCTGCGCGCTGGGCTGCGCAGGCGCCCGATTTCACGGGCGTTGTTCGTCGCGCGATCCGCTTGGGCAACGACACCGATACCACGGCCTGCGTTGCCGGAGGCATCGGCGGGCTGCGCTTTGGACTGTCCTCGATTCCGCAGCGCTGGCTGGACGGCCTGCGCGGCCACGATCTCTACGCACCACTGCTCACGGGCTTGCTCGCACACCGACGCGCCGCGACAGCCGCATAGGGTGCGCCTCGGCGCACCGATGGATCGAAGCAATCCCGAAAACCGGTGCGCCAAGGCCGCACCCTATTTCTTGGCCTTCACCACCTCCGTCACCAGCGTCGGCAGTTGCCACGCGCCGCCGGGGAAGCCCTTGCATTGGCCGGTGGTCATTTCGCCGGTGGCGATGAAGGTCCTGCCGTCCCAGGTCCATTCCTGCGAGCCCCAGCAGTCGCCCATGCCGCGGCCCTTGTGCGCGGCGGAGAGGGTGCCGTCTTCGTAGCCGTTGGCTTCTTCGGTGACGAATTCGGGCTTGAAGGGCGGCGCGTCGTCGACGATCCAGTAGCCGTCGCCGGCGTTGTAGGCGGCGAGCCAGCAGCGGGTGGAGACCAGCAGTTTCGTTTTCGTCAGGCGGGCGATCTCCAGCGGCTGCACGTCGTTCTCGTCGAAGAGGTCCATGCAGTCGTCGGCGTCGCTGGCGCTGCGCAGGGCGGCGCGCAGCGCGTCGCCGTGGCGATCGAGGAAACCGGCGTCGGTGGGCTTGGGCGGATGCGGCGCCACCGCGCGCACCACCGGGGCGGGCAGCGGCGGCAGCACGTCGGATTCGCTGCGCTTGCCGGGGCGGCGCAGCGCGCCGGGGGTGCCGAGGCGGCCCTGGACTTCGTCCATCTTCAACAACACCGCGGACGCGCCGCGGTCGGAGAGCGTCCAGGTGTGCTTGCCGGCGCTGAATTCGATGCGTGTGTCGCGCGCCAGCGCCTTCAGCAGCGCGGCGACCTGTGCGGGCGTGAGGTCGGCGACGGTGTCGGTCTGCTGCATCGCGACGCTGCCGTGCGCGCGGCCATCGATGGACAGCGCCAGCCGGAATTGTTTCGGCAAGTCCCCGAGGAGGGTTTCGTCCCAGTCGTCGGCCAGCGCGACCTGGCCGGTCACCGCAGTGCCGGGCCCGGCCTTGCGGGTGAGCAGCACGCTGACCGGTGTGCTGGCGTCTTCGTCCTGATACCCGGCCGCGCGGCAGGTGCGGGTGTTGTCGCAGACCAGTTCCCAGTCCTCATGCTCGAAGTTCACGGCTTCGGCGCCGGCGTGAGTGCCGGCGAACAGGGGCGCGGCGAACGCCAGCAGGCAACTGGACAGCGCGGCAGCGGGGCGAGCGAGGGACATGACGATGCGACCTGTGCGTGGGGGATGCACAGGATAGCCAATCGATGCGCCGGGGCGCCCATCGAAGCCCCCTGCAGGAGCGCCGGGAGGCGCGACCGCACCTCACCGCTACGACACGCTCATCGTCTCCGGTTGAAAGCCCGCAGTTTGTCGCGCCTTGACCAGCCATGCGGCTGTTGAAAACCGGCGCTCCTACGGCGGCTTCGGCGACAGATGTCGCTTATCGAGGCATGCCAGACAGGCGCCGACACGCTCTAGAACACCAGCGTCTCGCCCGGCTGCAGGTCGAAGTTTTGGCCGAGCGTTTTCGCTTCGCCGCTGACCTGATCGGTGCGCGTGCCCTGCAGTTCGGTGGGCACGGGGAAGGCCACGGGTTTCGCGGGATCGAGATTGATCACCACCCAGGCATCGCCCGCGGGCGAAGACGCGTGCAGCACCCACACGTCGGGCGCGGCGACCGGGTAGTAGCGCAGCTCCGTCGGCTGCTTCAGTTCCGGGTTGGCGTTGCGCACGGCGAGCAGGCGCTGGTAGTGCCGATACAGCGAGTTCGGGTCCGCCTGCTGCGTGGCGACGGCGTGGCCCTGGCCCTGCTGCTGTTTCCAGTATTTGGCCCACCATGCGCCCTGATCGCCGCGATACCCGCGCGGTGCGGGCAGGTCGATCCAGGTCTTGCCGGTGGCGTTGAAGCCGGCGCCCTTGTCTTCGGTCCACTGCATCGGCGCGCGGCGGTAGCGGTCTTCCCCGGTCTTGTACTGCGACATGCCGATTTCCTCGCCGTAGTAGAGATAGGCGGTGCCGGGCGAGGTGAGCAGCAGGCCGGCGGCGAGTCTGGCCTTCGCGGTGTCGCCGCCCAGCGTGTGCATGATCCGGTTCTGGTCGTGATTGGTCAGGAACGGCGCGAAATAGCCCATCGGGGCGGCGTCGGCGCGCTGCTTGAGGTTCGCCCACAGACTGTCGCGCTTGCGGCTGACGTCGGTGTCGCTGACGGTGCCGAAATCGGCGCGGCGTTCGCTCTCCGGATTGAGGATCGCGATGACGATGTTGCCGAAATCGAAGTCGAACACCGAATCGAGGCCGCGGCCGCCGTTGCGGTAGCGGCCGCCGGTCTCCAGCGACGCCCAGGCTTCGCCGACCAGCAGGGCGTCTGGATTGATCGCCTTCACTTTCTTCGCGAACGCGGTCCAGTAATCGATGGTGGCCTGGGTGTCGGCCTGCTGCGCCAGCGGGCCGTCCTCGATCGCGTAGCGCACGGCGTCGAGCCGGAAGCCGTCGACGCCCTTCTTCAGCCAGAACGCGGCCACGGCGTCGAGTTCGTTGACCACCGCGGGATTGCGCAGGTTGAGGTCCGGCTGCGAATTGCCGAAGGCGCCGTAGTAGTACGCGCGCCGCTGTTCGTTCCAGTGCCACACCGCTTCCGGGTTCGGCTGGTTCGACCACGCCTGGCCCCAGCCGTCGGGACGCGTGCTGCGCCAGATGAAGGCGTCCTCGTAGCCCTTCACTTTCTTCGCCGAGGCGAGGAACCACGGGTGCTGGTCGGACACGTGGTTGAGCACGAGGTCGAGGATGACCTTCATGTCGCGCTTGTGCGCTTCGGCGATGAAGCGCTCGAAGTCGGCCATCGTGCCGTAGTCGCGCTCGACCGCGTAGAAATCCTGGAAGTCGTAGCCGTGATACGACGGCGCTTCGAACACCGGCGTCAGCCAGATCGCATCGACGCCGAGCGTCCTGAGATCGTCGAGCTTCGCGGTCATGCCGTTGAAATCGCCGTTGCCGTCGCCGTCGGAATCCTGGAACGAGCGCGGCCAGATCTCGTACACGGTGGCGCCATGCCACCAGCGCGGCGCGGCTTCGGCTTCGATCTGCAGCGTTTCGAAGCGCAGCGTCGGCGTGCGCGCGTGACTGTCGCCGGCGACACCGAGCAGGAGGGTGGCGCAGCACAACAGCGGAGCGAGGAGATTCACGGAAAGACTCTCGGATGCGACGTTGGCCGCACCATGCCACGCGGCGATGGCGGCTGCCAGAGTCATTCGTCCGGATGAATTCGTTTGCATCCGCGTGCGCATGCGCGCCGCGTCTTCGCTGCGCTGCAGCATGCGCGTCGTTCAGTGCGCCGCGGGCTCCGGGTCGCGCCACACCATGTAGACGTTCGCGCGCGCGTAGTGCGAGCCGGGCTTGATCGACGGCTGGTGCTCGAAGCCCATGCTTTCGTACAGCCGCACCGCCGGGATCAGTTTGCTGTTGGTTTCGAGGAACAACCGGCGGCCGCCACGACGGCGGAATTCGTCGATCGCCGCTTCCATCAGCGCGCGGCCGATGCCCAGGCGCTGGCGCGATTCGTCGACCGCCATCTTGGTCAGCTCGTAGACGCCGTCCGCGCCGTCGTCCGCGTCGGCATCGGGCATCAGCGCGCAGGTGCCGACGACGTCGTCGCCCAGCATCGCGAACAGGATGGTGCCGCCGGGCTGCAGGATTTCGGTTTCGGGGTCCGACAGCACCCGATGGTCGATTTCCTCGACGTAGAAATGTTTCCGCAGCCAGGCTTCGTTGAGCCGGTAGAAATGCGCGCGCAGCGCCGGTGCGAACGGCACGATCCGCAGGGCGCTGCGGTCGCTGGCGGCGGCGCGCGCGACGATGTCGGCGGCGAGCGACGGCGTGAGCGCGCGCTCGAAGGTCGAGAGCGTGTGCAGCAGGTCGATGCCGTGTTCGCGGCAATGCGCGGCGAAGAGGTCTTCGATCGCGCGCCACAGCGGCTTCGCCGTGCGCAGCGCGGCCTCCGCGCGCGCGGTCAGCACCAGTCGGCGGCGGCGCTTGTCGGCGGGGTCGATCAGCATCGTCAGCCAGCCCTGCTCGGTCAGCCGGTCGGCGAGCTGGCTCACCGCGGAGTGGGTCTGGCCGACGGCGTCGGCGATCTCGCCGACGGTCTGCGGGCCGCGGTCGTGGAGGATGCGCAGCAGCGGCAGCCAGCGGCCCTGGATTTCCAGCCCGGTGAGCCGGTAGACCTCGTCGGCGGTGGCGTAGAGGCGGTCGCTGACGGCGCGCATGCGGCTGCCGAGGGCGACGAGACCGAGCTGGGCGATGTAGTCCATGGCTTTCGACGGAAGTTATGTAACGGCTAACGTAATTGATTGGCCGTGCCGGTGCAAGCCGTCGCATCCCGGTCGTTGGATCGCCACAAGCCATTGATTCGAAATGAATCGATGCCGGAAACCGATGGCCGAGGCCGATGTGAGCCACGTCTCCGCCAGGCGTCCGTGCCGCCCATGTCGCCCTCGAAGTGAATTCCCCCTAAACAACTTTGCCCTGCGCTGGAACAGCGATGTAACTCGGGCGAGTGCGCCCACGCCTTTCATGGATCTGTTTCGAGGAATCACGCATGGTCGCTGTCTTCACGGGAAGTGGTCTGGGTCTGTACAACACGTCGTACACCCAGCTTGGATTCGCCACCGGCGGCAACGCCGGCATCGGCCAGAGCCGCGAAAGCCAGTACGTGAATCTGGCGACCGGCAACCTCGTCCTGCAGGACCTCGACGAAAGCCTGGTGGCGCGCGGCCTCAACGCCGCATTCCTGCGCACCTACAACAGCCGCGGCGTGGTCGCGGGCACCGGCCAGGACGGGTGGGTCACCGGTTTCGAGCGCAACCTGACGCTCACCGGCACGCTCAACGCGGTCGGCAGCACCATGACCCTGAACACCGGCGACGGCCAGAGCGTGGTCTTCACCTATTCGGGCACGGCCAACACCTACACCACCACCGGCGGCGACGGCGCGCACGATTCCCTCGTGTGGGACGGCACCAATCTGGTGTGGACCTACACCGAGGGCAGCACCCGGCGCGAAGAGCGCTATGCCGACCACGCCAACGCCACGCTCAAGGGTCGCCTGCTCTGGATCCGCGATCTGCGGACCGACGGCACCAATCCCGCGCGTTACGACGTGCTCTACGACGCGAACAATCGCGTCTCCCAGGTGCGCGCGGTCGACGGCGGCGGCACCAACGCCGATTCGCTGATCTTCGCCTACAACACCGCCGGCCAGCTGGCGTCGGTCAGCACCCGCGAAGGCGGCACGACCCGCGTGCAGGTGACCTACGGTTACGAGAACGCCGACGGCAGCGGCCGGCTGTCCTGGGTGCAGACCGATCTGACGCCCGAGATCACCACCGACAACACCTGGGACGCCACCACCGCCGCGAACAATGACGGCAAGCGCTTCCGCACGTCGTACACCTACGTCAGCACGACCGTCAGCGATCTGCGCATCGCCAGCGTGAGCACCAGCGACGGCGTCAACGTCGCCTACACCTACGAAGCCGACGGTGCCGGCGGTTTCCGGGTGAAGACGGTGACCCGCGGCGGCGCCGGCGACGGCTCCACGCAGACGACCACCTTCGTCTACAACGCCAATTCGACCGACGTCATCGACGGCGCCGGCCGCACCTGGACCTACGAATACGACGCCAACCGCCAGTTGATCGGCGTGCTGGAACCGGCCGTGGACGGCCTGCGCCAGAAGACCAGCTACAGCTACGACGCGTCGGGCAATCTGATCCGCGTCAGCCAGGCCGCGACCGCCGGCGGCACCGCGGTGCTCGACACCGTGTTCCGTTACGACGCCAACGGCAACCGCACCCTGCAGCGCGATCTGCTGGGCAACACCATCGCCTGGACCTACAGCACCGCGAACCAGGTCACGGCCGAAATCCGCTATACGGTCGCCGACGCCGATGGTCTCGATCCGAACCACACCGGCACCACCAATCTGCCGTCCGGCGCGCTGACCACCCGCTACATCTACGACAGCCGCAACCGCGTGCGATTCGTCGTCAACGCGGCCGGCGAAGTGCGCGAACTCAGCTACGCGACCAGCGGCAACGGCATCGGCCAGATCGCGAGCGAGCGCACTTACCTCGGCGCCACCTACAGCGGCACGTATACCGAAGCGGCGCTCAACACCTGGGCCACCGACGCGGCGGCGCTGCGCAAGTCGAACAGCGCGCTGACCGTCTACGGTTACGACGCCAAGGGCAGGGTCTCGCAGACCGAAACGTATGCGACCGTCAGCGCCGACGTGAACGGCACCGGCGTGCTCGACGCCGCGACCGATCTGGTGCGCTACACCTACGACGCGCAGGGTCTGCTGCGCCAGAAGATCGCGGTGCGCGGCAGCGGCCGCACGCTGGCCGGCGCCGCGCCGACGACCAGCGAGATCGTCGATTACGTCTACGACGGCATGGGCCGGCTGCTCAGCCAGCTCAGCCGCGCCGCCGCCACCACGGCGATGCCGGACGCGCGCATCGATCCGACCGGTTACGCCACCTGGCTGGCCGCGAACGACGCCACGACCCTGCTCACCGCCTACGCCTACGTCGATTCCGCGAATCAGATCCGGGTGACCTTCGACGGCGGCGCCACCCGCACCGCGACCCACAACCGCGCCGGTGCGCTGGTGAGCGCCAGCGATGCCGGCCTGGTCGGCGGCAGTCTCGTCACCCGCACCACCCAGAACTTCTACGACGCCAGCGGGCGACTGCGCGCCAGCCAGGACGCGGCCGGCGGGCGGACGTATTACTTCTACGATGCGGCCGGCCGGCTGTCGTCGGTGGTCGATCCCACCGGCGCGGTGGCGCGCACGGTCTACGACGGCGTCGGCCGCGGCGTGCAGACCATCGCCTACGCGATCCGGATGAACACCGCCGGCTGGATCTCCGGCAGCACCGTCGTCAAGGACACGCTGGTCTTCGCGGCCACCGCGCCCGCGCTGGGCGGCAACCAGGCATGGGTGCAGACCGATGCCGCCAACGACCGCAACGGTTACCGCACCTACGACAACGGCGGCCGCGTCGCGACCGAAACCGATGCCGCCGGATTGCTGACCACCTACGCCTACGACGGCGCCAACCGCCTGCTGTCGACCACGTTCAGCAAGCCCGGCGACGCCACGGTGACGCCGCGCGTGCAGCGGATGTTCTACGACAACGCCGACCGCGTGGTCGGCACGCTCGATGCCGAAGGCTATCTGGTCGAGGCGATCTACGATGCCGGCGGCCGTCTGGTGCGCAGCGTCCGTTACGCCACGCCGACCAGCGTCGCGCTGCGCGCGACCGGGACCCTCGCGGCCCTGCGTCCGGCCAGCGCGAATGCCGCCGACCAGACCACGCGCTATTTCTACGACGCGCGCGGCCAGCAGATCGGCGTCCTCAACGCCGAAGGCTATCTCACCGAATTCGTCTACGACGACGCCGCGAACCAGCGCGCGGTGAAGGCCTACGCCAAGCAGTTGACCGGCCTGGGCGGCAGCGAAACCTTCGCCGCGCTGCGCACCAGCGCCACCACCGGCGCGCCGGCGGAAGCATTCCGTCTGACCCAGCGCAGCTTCAATGCGCTGGGCCAGGTCGCGACCGAGCTGAACCACGAAGGCACCGTCACCAATTACATCTACGATGAAGCCGGACGCCTGGTGAAGACCCAGAGCGCCGCGGGCACCAGCGAGGTGCGCGAGGGCAACCGGCGTTACGACGTGTTCGGCAATCTCATCGGCGAACTGGCCGGCGAGGGCTCCACCCGCCTGCTCGGCGGCATGACCGAAACGCAGATCGATGCGATCTACGCCCAGTACGGCGTGCGCCACAGCTACGACCTCGTCGGCCGCCGCACCGAGAGCATCGACGCCGCCGGCAACAAGACCTGGTATTTTTACGACGCCGCAGGCCGCCAGACCTTCGTGGTCCGCGGCGTGCACGACGCGTCCAACGTGCAGAACGCGCAGGGCGAGGTGGTCGAGACGCGCTACAACGCCTTCGGCCAGGCGAGCGACAGCATCGCGTATACCGGACGGATCACGCTCGCGGTCGCCGGCAGCCGCGCCAGCGCGCAGAGCGCGATCCAGGCGCTGACCTTCAACACCGCGACCGACAGCCGCATCCAGCTGCGCTACGACCGCCGCGGCCAGCTCAGCGAGCAGATCGACGCCGAGAACTACCGCACGCTGTACACCTACACCGCGTTCGGCGAAGTGCGCACCCAGCAGGATCTGGAGCTCGACAACAGCGTCCGCCGCACGGTCACCAACACCTACGACGGTCGCGGCCTGCTGACCGGGCAGAACGAAGCCGGCGGCACGTTGAACCGCAGCGTCGGCATGGTCTACGACGCCTTCGGCCGCGCGACCACGCGCACCGACGCGCGCAACAACACGGTGACCATCGCCTACGACCGCCTCGGTCGCGTGCTCTCGCAGACCGCGAACAACGTCAGCGGCCGCAACGAAAGCGTGTCCACGACGTACGACGCTTTCGATCGCGTGGTCACGCAGACCGATGCGCTGGGCCGCATCACCAACTACGTGCACAGCGACAGCGCGCGCAGCATCACCGTGACCACGCCGGAAGGCGTGTCCGCGACCACCGTCTCCAACCGCTTCGGCCAGGCGTTGACGCTGACGCAGACGCTGCCCGACGGCACCGTCGCCACCACGACCACCACCTACAACAAGGACGGCCAGGTCGATACCGTCGTCGACGCGCTGAACCGCACCGTCGTCGACAACACCTACGATGCGCGCGGGTTGCTGGCATCGACCGTCGACGCCAGCGGTCGCCGCGTCGACTACAGCTACGACGCCGCCGGCCGCTCGCTGACCCGTCGCGAAGATCCGACCGGCCTGAATCTGACCACCACCTGGACCTACGACGGCCAGGGCCGCCAGCTCACCGTCACCGACGCGAGCAACGTGCGGACGTCGCTGATCTACGACCGCAAGGGCAATCTGATCGAATCGGTGCTGGACCCGAACGGGCTGGCGCTGCGCACCACCTACACCTGGGATCGCGACGGCCGTCAGCTGACGATGACCCAGGGCGCCGGCACCGCCGCGGCCACCGTCGTGGCCTATGCCTACGACGCCTTCGGCCGTCGCGTCTCCGAGACGGTGTCGCCGGGTGGGCTGAACCTGATCACCACCTTCGCCTACGACGCCAACGACAACGTCGTGCGCAAGACCGACGCCAGCAACCGCACCACCCGCTACAGCTACGACGCCGCCAACCGCATGCGCTTCAGCGTCGACGACGCCGGTGGCGTCAGCGAAGTGGTCTACGACGCGGCGGGTCGCGCGACGATGACCCGCAGCTATGCGAAGGTCGCGACGATCACCGGGCTTCCGCTCGCGCCGACCGAAGCCGAGATGTCCGCGCTCGTCGCCGCGCAGACGCTGGCGAACGACGCGCAGGACGAGGTGAGCTACCGGATCTACGACCGCGACGGTCGCCTGGTGATGACCGTCGACGGCGCCGGCGGCGTCATCGAGATCGATTACGACAGTGCCGGCCGCAAGGTGCTGGAGCGGCGATACGCCCAGCCCGCCACGCTGAGCGCGTCGCTGCGCACGCAGCTCGCCGCGGGCACCGCCACCATCGACACGGTGTGCGCGCTGGCCGGTGCGAACGCGGCCAAGGACGTGCAGACCCGTTTCGTCTACGACGCGGCCGGCCAGGTCGTGTTCGTGCTCGACGCCGCCGGTGCGGTCACCCGCAACTGGTACGACGCCGCCGGCCGCGTGGTCGCCTCGCGCCGCTATGCCACCACGGTGAACTTCGCGTCGGTCGGCGACGCCACCACTCTCGCCGCGCTGCAGGCGCTGGTGGTCGAGGCCGCCACCGACCTCGGCGAATACCGCGTGTACGATGCGGCCGGACGGGTGATCTATCTCGTCGATCTCGCCGGCACCCTGCAGCAGATCGGTTACGACGGCGCCGGGCGCATGGCCGTCACCCGGACCTACGCGGCGCCGTTCGCGATCGGCACGTCGCTGCGCGACGCGCTGCGCGCGGGCACCGCCACGGCCGCCGACTTTTCAGCCTTCGCCACCGCCAACGAAGCCGCCGCGCGCGCGCAGGCGCTGGTCTACGACGCGGCCGGTCGCCAGCGCTACACGATCCTCCGCTCCGCCGCGGGCATCGCCGAAGTCGCCGAAACCCAGTACGACGCCGCCGGCCGCGTGATCGCGCAGCTGCGCTACGGCGTCAACATCGCGTTCGGCACGAGCTACGGCGAAACCGGCGTCGCCAACGCGCTCAACGCCGCGCTGAGCACCGATCCGCAGATCCGCGCGACCCAGATCCGCAGCCAGCGCTACGTCTACGACACCGCCGGCCGCCAGCGTTTCATGCTTGACGCGACGGGCGCGCTCGCCGAGTGGCGCTACGACGGCGCCGGCCGGGTCACGGACGCCATCGCCTACGGGCAACGTCCGCCGGCGACCACCACGACCGAGACCGGGCTGTCGGCCTGGGCCAACGCCCAGCCCGCGGCCGACGTGCGCCGCACGCGTTCGGCCTACGACGCCGCCGGTCGCCTGCAGGTCAAGACCGACGCCAACAACCGCACCGAAAGCTATACCTACGATGCCGCCGACCGGATGCTGACCCGCACCGATCGCAACAACGCGGTCTGGACCTATCAGTACGACGCCGCCGGCCGCCGCACCGCCGAATTGAGCCCGCAGGTCGCCGTGGCCAGCGTCGACGCCGCCGGCAACGTCACCACCGCCAATCGCGCGATCGCCACCCGCTACACCTACGATGCGTTCGGCAACGTGCTCACCCGCGTCGACAACGCCGACGCGCCGGTCACCGCCGACCGCCGCACCACCCGCTACGTCTACGACAACCGCGGCTACCAGGTCAGCACGATCTTCCCGGATGCCGGCGCCTACAACGTGACCACCAACGCGCTGGAAGCCACCGGCGTGCAGGCCACGATCGAGATCACCTACAACGCCCTGGGCCAGGCGGTCGTCCAGAAGGACGTGCGCAACTTCTACAGCTACAAGGCCTACGACGCCGCCGGCCGTGTCGCCTACGAAGTCGACCAGGAAGGCTACGCCACCCGTTACACCTACAACGCCTTCGGCGAAGTGGAATCGCTGCGTCGCTACGCGACCGTCACGAACACCGGCGCGATCGCCGGCTGGTCGCAGGGCCAGTCGCTGAGCATGGCGCAGCTGCAGACCGCGGGCGTGCTGACCGCCGGCGCCAACGATCGCGTCATCGACACCGTCTACACCGCGCTCGGCCGCAAGGCGACGGTCACCCAGTCCTCGATCACCTACTACCGCGCCGACGGCAGCGCCGCCACCGGTTCGCCGGTGAAGACCTTCGACTACAACGCCTTCGGCGATCTCACGCTGGAATCCGAGCTGATCGAAGGCGTGCCGGGCACCGGCGGCGCCGTCTGGGCGACCGCGACCCGCTACTACGACGCGCTCGGCCGCAACACGTTGACCGTCGATGCGATGGGCTACGTCACCGAAACCAAGTACAACGCCACCGGCGAAGCGACCGAGACCATCGAGTACGCGCGTGCGCTCGCCGGCACGCCGAATCCGGCCTCGCGTCCGGGCCTGCCGGCGCCGGGCGATGCCGCCATCGGCCACGACCGCATCACCCGCTGGGGTTACGACGCGCTCGGCCGCAAGATCAGCGAAACCTCGGTGCGCCAGTATCGCCGCGTCGACGGCAGCACCGGCAGCCGCGACGTGGTCGCGACCTACGGTTACGACCATGAAGGCCGGGTCACCTCGATCAGCGACGACACCGGCACCACCAGCACCGTCTACGACGCCATCGGCCGCGCCATCTCGGTGCAGGAAGCCGCGCGCAGCGTGCTGGTGCAGTCGGTCGACGGCCTGCTGGGCACCAGCGCCAGCCGCGATCTCGCCACCGGCCTGATCTACGAACAGCGTTCGCCGTTCACGACGATGGGCTACGACGCCTTCGGCAACGCGGTGGTGGTCCGCCGCTACGCCAACGGCAAGGACGGCGCCAACGCCGCGGTCGCCGACGATACCCGCGACCAGGTGCAGTTGCTGCGCTACGACTGGCAGGGCCGCGCGGTGTGGGAACGCAACGCCACCGGCGCCACGGTGACGCGCCGCTACGACGCGGCCGACAACCTGACCGAAGTGCGCTACACCCTGCAGGGCAACAACGGCCGTTCGGCGGTGGTGGTGTCGACCAACACCTACGACAAGACCGGTCGCCAGATCACCAACCGCACCGACCGCGAGCTGATGCTCAGCGGCGTGTACCAGAGCACGGTCGTCGACAGCGGCGAGACCGTGGTCTACAACGCGTTCGGCGAGATCACCCAGAAAACCCAATACGGCCTGAGCGGCACGCTGATCTACGGATACGACGCCGCCGGCCGCCTGACGTCCGCCAACGAAAGCGGCGCCACCCGCAGCTACGGCTACAACCTCGCCGGCCATCTGGTGCGCAGCGCGCAGAACGCGTATCTGAGCGCGGCCGAAGGCGTGATCTCCGCGGTCACCGTCTCGCGCGTCGACAAGCTGGGCCGCACCCTGGAAGTGACGCTGCCGTCGCACACCGCGGTCACGTCGACCACCAGCAGCATCACCCAGACCGTGGACCGCTGGGGCAACGTCGTGCGCATCATCGACGCGCGCGGCTACCAGACCGATTACGAATACAACAGCCTCAACCAGCTGGTGCGCGAGATCCGGCCGCTGGTGAAGGTGGTGTCCGAGAACGGCGGCGTGACCTGGCAGCGCCCGGTCAACGAGCGCTATTACGACGCCCTCGGCCGCCTGGTCGCCACCCGCGACGCCAACGGCAACCTGCGCGCGAACGAATACGACCAGACCGGCCGCCTGACCGTGGCCAAGGACGCCTTCGGCAACGCCACCCGCTTCGCCTACGACATCTTCGGCAACCAGCGCATCACCCAGAACGCGCTGGGCTATCTGTCCTTCAAGGAATACGACCGCGTCGGCCGCGTCGTCGCCATCGGCGATTACCTGCCGTCCGCCAGCGGCAGCACCCGCAACAAGGCCGTGCTGCAGAGCTACGTGCTGAACGAGAACGGCGACCGCATCCAGGTCACCAACGCGCTCACCCAGACCGCGCGCTACGACTACGACAGCCGCAACCAGCTGATCCGCAGCCAGACCGCGGTCGGCGTGGTGATGGATTACGCCTACGACGCGGCCGCGCGCAAGATCCGCGAAAGCAACGCGTACTCCGCCACGTCCGGCACGCTGACCGACCGCGACGGCGAGAGCGTCCGCATCAACGAGCAGACCTGGGACTACGACGTCTTCGGCCGCGCGACCGACCACAACAACCTCAGCGGCCGCGACAGCAACTACGTCTACGACGCGACGTCGGGCCAGCTGACCTCGGAAACCGCCGCGGGCGGCTCCGGCATCACCACCGGCAACGGCAGCAAGACCGTCAGCTATTACGCCAACGGCCGCATCCGCCAGGTGATCGAAGGCGCCACGACCTATCGCTACGAATACGACGCCACCGGCAACCGCACGATGGAAGAGGTGATCACCTCCGACATCTACGGCCTGTCGGTGCACACCGTCACCCGCACCACCTACGACAGCAACAACCGCGTCGAGCGCGTCACCCAGCACGACCAGCTGTTGAACAAGCGCATCTTCGACCTGATCACCGAGTACGACGCCAACGGCAACCGCCGCCACGTGCGCGCGGTCTCGGGTTACGGTCCGAACGTCGACGGCATCGTGGTGACCAACGCGGCGCCGGTGGTGATCCGCGCGGTCGAGGACCGCACGGTCCGCAAGGGCCTGACCTCGCAGTTCCGCCTGCTGTTCACCGACATCTTCCGCGACGCCGAACAGGACGCGCTGAGCCTGACCATCGCCAAGAGCGACGGCAGCGCGCTGCCGTCCTGGCTCGTCGCCACCCGCGATCCGGATACCGGCGAGATCGTCTTCACCGCGAACCCGGGGGCCGGCCTGGCCGACCAGGACATCGTGGTGCGCCTCACCGCGACCGAGACCGCGAATCCCGCGAACACCACCAGCACCACCTTCGTGGTGCGCGTGCGCACCAACAGCGCGCCGACCCTGGTGCAGCCGGGCGACGTGGCCGTGCGCGTCAAGACCAACCAGCCCTGGAACAGGGATCTGGTCGCGAGCGACCATTTCCGCGACGCCGATGTCGGCGACGTGCTGGCGCTGAGCATCGAGAATCAGGCCTCGCTGCCGTCGTGGCTGACCGTCGACGCCAGCAATCCCGATGCGATCCGCCTCAGCGGCACGCCGACGACGTCGGGCACGTTCACCGTGCGCCTGCGCGCGACCGACCAGCAGGGCGCCTACATCGTCAAGCAGTTCGTGATCACCACCGCGCCGAACGCGGCGCCGCAGGTGGTCGCGGTGCCGCAGCCGGTCGATGCGATCCTCACCCGCCAGTTCGAGTGGACGCGCCCGCTCGCGAACGTCTTCACCGATGCCGAAGGCGACCGCCTGCAGGTGACCGCGCGCCTGTCCGACGGCAGCGCATTGCCGGCGTGGATGTCGTTCCAGTATCTGTACGACCAGGCGACGCCCGAGATCGTGTTCTCGGGCAACGTGCCGGCCGACGAAGTGAACGGCCGCGTCTACAACGTCGTGATGACCGCCACCGACGTCGATGGCGCGTCCAGCGCCACCACGCTTGTGGTCCGCGTGTTCGCGAACCGCGCGCCGGCCCCGACCGGCGGCACGCAGACGCTGCCGCCGCTGCGCGTCAACGACAATTACAGCCAGACCTTCGCGATCTCGAGCTTCTTCAGCGATCCCGAGAACGATGGCCTGAATCTCACCGCGATCTGGCCGAACGGTTCGACCCTGCCGCAGTGGCTGCGGATGAACGTCGACTACGCGGCGGGCACGGTCACCTTCTCCGGCCGCCCGAACACCAACGCCCAGGCCGGCACGCTGACCTTCGACGTGCGCGCCACCGACATCGCCGGCCTCACCGGCACCAAGTCGTTCTCGATCACGATCGGCACCGACAACGCGCCGGCACGCACCGCGGTCGCGCTGTCCGATCGCACGCTCAGCATCGGCCGCACCTTCAGCTACACGATCCCGGACGGCCTGTTCGCGGATGCCGACGGCGACAGCTTCGCCCTGAACGCGCAGCTGGTCACCCAGTACACCGAGTCGTACTGGGAAGACACCATGCCGCCGACCTGGGTGACGTACAACTGGGTGGAGTACGCGCCGTTGCCGGCATGGATGACGTTCAACGCGGCGACGCGGACCTTCAGCGGCACGGTGCCTGCGGGGCAGGCGGCGGGGCAGATCGCGATCCGGGTGAAGGCGACCGACAGCCGCGGCCGGGTGAGCGCGGCGAACGAACAGTTCGTCGGCGGTGCCGGCAACAGCGCCGACGGCGACATCATTTTCAACCTGCAGCCGTGGGTCAACACGGCGCCGGTCTACAACGGCGGCCTGACCAATCCGACCCTGGTGCACGGCGGCGCGGTGAACATTCCGCTGCCGGGCGGCGCGTTCACCGAACCGGACGGCGACGCGCTGAGCTACAGCGCGCAGGTCTACATCGGCAGCACGTGGACCAACATCAGCGCGATCGGCCTGAGCATCAACAGCGCGACCGGCCAGATCACCGGCACGGCGAGCAACCTGACCCAGGCGAGCTACAGCGCGCGGATCCTGGCCAGCGACGGTTCGCTGACCGGCACCGGCACGTTCACCTTCAACG
>WYBC01000024.1 GCA_011526085.1 Lysobacter sp.
CCTGCTCGTCGGCGGCAGCGTGCGCATCCTCGCGCGCAGCGTGACCGCCGATGGCCAGCGCCTGCGCGCCCTGCTCGACACCGACACCCCGGACCTGATGCAGGCCACCCCCGCCACCTGGCAGCTGCTGCGCGAAGCCGGCTGGCAGCCGGCGCCGCACCTGCGCGTGCTCTGCGGCGGCGAAGCGTTGCCGCCCGAACTGGCCGTTTACCTGCGCGCCGCCGGTGCGCTGTGGAACATGTACGGCCCGACCGAAACCACCGTGTGGTCGCTGTGCGACCGGATCGGCGACGCGCCGGTCCGGCTGGGCGAGGTCATCGCCAACACCGACGCGCACGTGCTCGATGCCGCGTTGCATCCGGTGCCGGCCGGCGTTCCGGGCGAGCTGTATCTCGGCGGCGAGGGACTGGCGCGCGGCTATCTGCGTCGTCCGGGCCTGAGCGCGGAGCGTTTCGTCGCCAGCCCGTTCCGCGCGGGCGGGCGGATGTACCGCACCGGCGATCTGGTGCGGGTGGATGCCGAGGGCCGGCTGGAGTTCCTCGGCCGCGTCGACCATCAGGTGAAGATCCGCGGATTCCGCATCGAGCTGGGCGAGATCGAAGCGCAGCTGGCCAGGCTGCCCGGCGTCGCCCAGGCCGCGGTCGTCGCCCGCGACGACGCACAGGGGCTCAAGCGGCTCGTCGGCTATGTCGTGCCCGGGACCGTGTCGAACGATCGCGATGCCGGGCGCGAACAGGCGCAGGTCGGCGAATGGCAGGCCGTCTACGACCGGCTCTACGATGCGCGGATCGATACGCCGCACGATGAAGACTTCCGCGCGCTGATCAGCAGCTTCGATGGCCAGCTCATCCCGTTGCCCGACCTGCGCGAATGGCAGTCCGCCATCGTTTCGCTCGTGCTCGCGCACCAACCGCGCCGCGTGCTGGAAATCGGCGTCGGTTCCGGCTTGATGCTGTGGAAGATCGCGCCGCACTGCGACGCCTACTGCGGCACGGATTTTTCGGCGCCCGCGATCGACGCGCTCAGGACCACGCTCGCGGAGCATCCGTATATCGCCGACCGCGTCGAGCTGCTGCCCATCGCCGCGCACGAAACCGAACGGCTGACGGGACGCGACTTCGATACGGTGTTGATCAACTCCGTCGTGCAGTATTTCCCGAGCGCGACCTATCTGCAGGAGGTCATCGCACAGGCGATGGCGCTGCTCGCCCCCGGCGGGCGCATGATCATCGGCGACGTGCGCAACCTGCGCCATCTGCGCCAGTTCTCGACGGTGCTCGCCCTGCACCAGGCATCGCCGGGCGACGATGCGGCCGCCCTGCGCAGCCGGATTTCGCAGACCCTCGCGACCGAGAAGGAACTGCTGCTCGACCCGCGCTGCTTCGCCGCGATCGGACGCCGGCTGCCCGATGTCGCCGGCATCGAGATGCTGCTGAAGCGCGGCTGGTCGCACAACGAACTCAGCGATTACCGCTACGAAGTCGTCCTGCACAAGGTCGGCGCCGATGTCGTCCGTCCGCCGTCGATGCCCGCGCTCGCGTGGAGCGCGGACGTCCGCGATGCCGAAGAGCTGCGCGCGCACCTGGAAGCCCGGCGTCCCGCGATGCTGCGCATCACCGGGATCCCGAACGCCCGCCTGCTGGGCCCTTCGCGCGCGATCCGCGACCTGCAGCGCGGCGACCTCGCGGCCGCACGCGTGAGCATCGCCGCGCCCGCTGCGGACGCCTGCGAACCCGAAGCGCTGTGCGCGCTGGTCGAATCGCTCGGCTATCGCGCCTCGCCGGTGTGGTCGCGCGACAGCGACGACGGCGCTTTCGATCTGGTCGTCGCCGACATCGCGCGTGCCGGCACGGCGCATCTGGTCGATCTCGACGCGTTCGGCGATCTCGGCGTTGCCGAGACCTATGCGAACAACCCGGACGCGGACAGCGACCAGCGCGCCCTCGCGCGGCGCCTGCGCCAGGCGCTGGCCAAGGTGCTGCCCGACTACATGGTGCCCTCGGCCATCGTCTCCCTCGATGCGATGCCGCTCACGCCGAACGGCAAGCTGGACCGGAAGGCGCTGCCCGCGCCGGAGTTCGGCCGCGGCGAAGGTCGCGCCCCGCGCACCCCGCAGGAAACCGCGCTGGCCGAACTGTTCGCCGATGTCCTCGGTCTCGGCAGCGTCGGCATCGATGACAGTTTCTTCGAGCTCGGCGGCCACTCGCTGCTGGCCACGCGCCTCGTCAGCAGGATCCGCAGCGTGCTCGGCGTCGAGCTCGGCATCGGCGACCTGTTCGAATCGCCCACCGTCGCCCAGCTGGCGCCGAAACTGCATTTCGCCTCCGCGGCGCGCCTGCGCCTCTCGCCGCGCGAACGCGGCGCGGACGACACGGTGCCGCTGTCGTACGCGCAACAGCGGCTGTGGTTCATCCAGCAGCTCGAAGGCGTTCGCGGTACCTACAACATCCCGCTGGCGCTGCACCTGCGCGGTGCGCTCGACCGCGATGCGTTGACCCGCGCCCTCGACGACGTCGTCGACCGGCATGAAGTGCTCCGCACCCTGCTCGTCGAATCCGATGGCATCGGCATGCAGCGCATTCTCCCGCCGGGAAGCCGTCGCGTCGCCCTGTCCGAAGCATCGCTCGACGGACGCGACCCGGCCGAGGTCGTCAAGACGCTGGCCGCGGTCGGCATCGACCTGTCCGCCGAGCTGCCGTTGCGCGCCTGCCTGCTGTCGATCGCCGACGACGAGCACGTCCTCGTGCTGGTGCTGCATCACATCGCCGGCGACGGCTGGTCGCTGGCGCCGCTGCTGCGCGACCTCGGCCAGGCCTATGCCGCGCGACACCGCGGCCACGCCCCGGACTGGGCGCCGCTGCCCGTCCAGTACGCCGACTACGCGCTCTGGCAGCGCGAACTGCTCGGCGACGATGGCGACCCGGACAGCCTCATCGCCCGCCAGGGCGCCTTCTGGAAACAGACCCTCGCCGGCATCCCGGAGCAGATCGCACTGCCGGTCGACCGCCCGCGCCCGCCGGTCACGACCCATCGCGGCGACGTGATCGCCTTCGAGATCGATGCCGACACCCATGCGCGGCTGCTGACGTTGGCGCGCGAGCAGAACGCGACCATGTTCATGGTCCTGCACGCCGCGTTCGCGCTGCTGCTGCACAAGCTCGGCGCCGGCGACGACGTGGTGATCGGCACCCCGATCGCCGGCC
>WYBC01000025.1 GCA_011526085.1 Lysobacter sp.
GGGCGGCCCCGCCCCCCGGGGGGGGGCCCCGGGGGCCCTTTTGTTCTGCCCCCCCCCCCCCCCCCCCACCCCCCCGGGCCGCCCGCCCGGGGCGCCCCCCCCTCGACGCTTCCGCAAGCCCGCGCATGACCTCCGGCGGCTTCGCGTGCAGGCCCGCCTCCGCTACTCTGTCGCCATGACCGCATCCCCCGCTTCACCGGCCGTACCGCGCACGCGCGTGGTCGCGCCCGCGCTGCTGCTCCTGCTCGGCATCTTCGGCATGAGCGCGATCTGGACGCTGCTGGCGTTGATCGTCGACAAACAATGCGCCTGGATCGCGGTCATCACGGCCGCGGACCTGGCGCTGCTGCTGCGTCTTTCCCATGCTGCCCCCGGCCTACCGCGCGCATTCGTGACGCTCGCCGCGACGCTGGCCACGATCCTGATCTCGAACTGGACCATCGCCGCCACCCAGATGGGCGGGCCGATGGGGTTGCCGCTGGTCGATTCCGTGCAGCGGCTCGGCACCGACCACGGGCAGACCCTGATGCTGCTGGCCAATCAGCCCGCCGAGTGGGCGTGGTACGCGGTCGCGGCGATCGTGGCGCTGTGGCTGGGGCGTTGAATCAGACCGGCGCGGCGCCGGAGAAGGCGTAGCCGGCGGCGATCAGCGCGATCAGGAACCAGATGCCGATGTGCCACAGATTGGCGCGTTCGGTGCCCGGCAACACCACCGCGCGCTGCGGGCGCTTCGGGTCGTAGCGCACCTCGATCGTCTGTCCCTTGCGGATGCCGGACAACAGCGCGTACGCCTCGCGCTCGCCCAGACCGCGCGCGGGACGATAGGTGAAGTGCCGGGAGCGATGGCGCGTGCCGGCGACGACGTAGTCGTAGACCAGATGCGCATCGGTGGAGACGTAATGATCGCCATCGGCATCGGTTTTTTCCTGCGCATCGAACCAGACATCCACGACCGTGCCCTGGGTCCGGCGCCAACGCCGCGAAGCCTCGCCCAGCGCATACCGCCGCCCATGCCAGAGCGCCATGCCCAAGGCGACGGCCGCGACGATCAACGGGATCCAAGGCGTCGCGCTCATGGCACGTCCTCACGCGCGGCCGATGCGATCGCGGCACGCGGGAACAACAGTCCGGTGCGCGCCCGGTAGGCCGACCACCCCGGATGCCGCGCCATCCGCGCGTCCTTGTGGAGCATGTTCGGCAGGAACACGCCTCCCCATACCCAAGCCAG
The DNA here is from genome assembly GCA_011526085.1 of Lysobacter sp. Classification (GTDB taxonomy): domain Bacteria; phylum Pseudomonadota; class Gammaproteobacteria; order Xanthomonadales; family Xanthomonadaceae; genus Lysobacter_I; species Lysobacter_I hankyongensis. The sequence goes on from WYBC01000025.1 coordinate 1,229, forward strand.
CACCAGCCACGGCAACCAATGCCCGGCGACGACGGCGAACGCGGCGTAGAGCATCATTTCGCCCAGATAATTCGGATTCCGCGTCCGCGCGAAGAAGCCGTCGACGATCAGCCCCGGCCGCGCGCGCAGCACGAAATACTTCTGCGCATCGGCACCGACCATCAGCGCCAGCCCGATCGCATACAACAGCACCGCGCCGCCCAGCACCGCCGGCGGCTGTTCGATCCGCTGGCTGACGATCAGCCAGGGCGCGATCCAGTACGGCCCGAGCACGAACAGCCAAGCGTTGAGCGCTCCGCCGAGCGTGACTTTCTTCTCCCAGGACGGATCGGGAAAGATCGCGTCCTTCAGCAGCCACACCAGTCCGTAGCTGCCGTGCAGGCCGAGATAGACCCAGGCCGTCGGCGTCCAGCAGTCGTAGGCCCACATCAACGCGAGCACGAACGGCAGGGTGCCGCCTTTCTGCAGGTTGATCGCCGATGCGAAGCGGATCCGCGGGCCGCCGAGGAAATCCTCGGTGAGGTGGTCGCGGACGCGGAAGAATCGGTCGAGGACAGGGCGCATGCCGCGATGCTATCGCGAACGGTGCACGCCCGCGCCGGGCGTGTCGCGATGCGGGCCGCGAAGGCACAATGCCTGGCTCCTCCTCGGAATCCGCCCATGCGCGACCCCCGCTACGACATTCTTTTCACGCCGATGCGGATCGGACCGGTGACGGCGAAGAACCGGTTCTTCCAGGTGCCGCACTGCAACGGCATGGGCCATGCGATGCCGCTGGCGCATGCGGCGATGCGCGAGACCAAGGCCGAAGGCGGCTGGGCGGTGATCTCGACCGAGGAGTGCGAGATCCACCCTTCCGGCGATGTCTCGCCCTATGTCGAAGCCCGGCTGTGGGACGATCGCGACATCCCCGCACTCGCCCTGATGTGCGACAAGGTCCACGCGCACGGTGCACTGGCGGCGGTGGAACTCACCCACAACGGCCCAACCGCGTCGAATCTGTATTCACGCGAGGTGCTGATCGCGCCTTCGCACCAGCCCTCGAAATACGGCTATCCGGCGCAGGCACGCGCGATGGATCGCCGGGACATCGCGAATTATCGACGCTGGCATCGCGACGCCGCGCTGCGCGGCATGCGCGCGGGCATGGACATCGTCTACGTCTACGCCGCGCACGACCTGTCGCTGGCGATGCATTTCCTGCAGCGCCGGCGCAACCATCGCAGCGACGAATACGGCGGCACGCTGGAGAATCGCGTGCGCCTGCTGCGCGAAGTGCTGGAAGACACGAAGGAGGCGGTCGGCCATCGCTGCGCGGTGGCGATCCGCTTCGCTACCGAAGAACTGCTGGGGCCCGCCGGCGTCGAACGTGCGGAAGCGCAGGACATCGTCGGCATGCTCGCCGAGATCCCCGACCTGTGGGACGTGAATGTCGCCGCCTGGTACAACGATTCGGTGCCCTCGCGTTTCGCGCCGGAAGGGGCGCAGGAGCCCTTCATCGATTTCGTGAAGAAGACCACCAGCAAACCGGTGGTCGGTGTCGGCCGTTTCACCTCCCCGGACACGATGGTGTCGCAGCTCCGGCGCGGTGTGATCGACTTCATCGGCGCGGCGCGGCCCTCCATCGCCGACCCGTTCCTGCCGAAGAAGATCGAGGAAGGCCGGATCGACGACATCCGCGAATGCATCGGCTGCAACATCTGCGTCTCCGGCGACAACACCATCACCCCGATCCGCTGCACCCAGAATCCGACCATGGGCGAGGAATGGCGCCGCGACTGGCACCCGGAAACGATCGCACCGGCGAAGTCCGCGGCGAAGGTGCTGGTGATCGGCGGCGGCCCCGCGGGCCTGGAAGCGGCGCGCGCGCTGGGCCAGCGCGGCTACGAGGTGCATCTGGCCGAAGCGCGGCGCGAACTCGGCGGCCGCGTCACCCGCGAAGCGCGCCTGCCCGGGCTGGCGGAATGGGCGCGCGTGCGCGACTGGCGGCTCGGGCAGATCCGGAAGATGCAGAACGTCGCCACGTATCTCGATTCGGCGCTGACCGCGCAGGACGTGCTCGACTTCGGCGCGGAGCACGTGATCGTCGCCACCGGCTGCCACTGGCGTCGCGACGGCGTCGGCCGCAGCCATGGCGAACCGATTCCCGGCTTCGTCGACAACCCCGCTGTCTTCACCCCCGACGACATCATGGACGGACGCCTGCCCGACGGGCCGGTCGCGATCTACGACGACGACTATTTCTATACCGGCAGCACGGTCGCCGAAGCGCTGCGCAGGGCGGGACGCGAAGTGGTCTACGTCACGCCGGACGACACCGTCGCCTCCTGGAGCGCGAACACCCTCGAATACCGTCACATCCAGTGGCGGATGGCCGAACTGGGCATCGAGCAGAACGTCTCCCACGACATCCACGCCTTCGCGGACGGCGCGCTGGACCTCGAACAGGTCTGGAACGGCCGGCGGCGGAGGCTCGACTGCGCCGCGGTGGTCGCGATCACCTCGCGCCTGCCCGACGACGCGCTGTATCACGCGTTGGCGGCGCGCGAAGCCGAGTGGGCCGACGCCGGTCTGCGCACCGCGACCCGGATCGGCGACTCGCTGGCGCCCGGGCTGATCGCCCACGCGGTCTACGCCGGTCATCGCGCCGCGCGCGAGCTGGACGAAACGCCGGCGGGCGAAGTGCCGTTCAAACGTCACTTCCATACGCCGCGGGAAACCGACCTGCTGCGCCCGGGCGCCTGAGCGGCATCCCGGGCCGGCGACCTCCGGGCCAGCCTAATCCAGCCCGGGATCGGCCGAACGTCGGATTTGCGGCGGTGCAGCATGGGTCGCATAATCCGGCCGTCACCGATCCGCCCCGGTCAGCCCGACCTCGCGCAACAGGTCGGTTACCCGGGCCGTCACGACCCATGCCGGCGCAGCGGGGCTGCGCGGCCGCCATGCTTCTCCCATCCACGGAGTCCCACATGTCCGACATCGTCATCGTCGGTGCGAAGCGCACCGCCATCGGTTCCTTTCTCGGCCAATTCACCGGCGTCCCCACCCCCACCCTCGGCGCCGCGGCCATCGCCGGCGCGCTGGACCACGCCGGCGTGGCCCCGGATCAGGTCGACGAAGTCATCATGGGCTGCGTGCTGCCCGCCGGGCTCGGCCAAGCCCCGGCCCGCCAGGCCGCCCTCGCCGCGAAGATCCCCACCGCCGCCGGCTGCACCACCATCAACAAGGTGTGCGGCTCGGGCATGAAGGCGATCATGTTCGCCCACGATCTGATCAAGGCCGGCTCGGCCCGGGTGGTCGTCGCCGGCGGCATGGAATCGATGACCAACGCCCCGCATCTGCTGAACGGCTCGCGCACCGGCATCCGCTACGGCAGCGGCGAACTGCTCGACCACATGGCCTGGGACGGCCTGACCAATCCCTACGACAAGCAGGCCATGGGCGTCTTCGGCGATGCCGCCTGCGCCAAGTACGGTTTCGACCGCGCCGCCGTCGACGCGTTCTCGGCCGAAAGCGTCGCCCGCGCCCAGAAAGCCATCGCCGAGGGTGCGTTCCGCGACGAAATCGCGCCGGTTACGGTGGTTACACGCAAGGGCGAGAGCATCGTCGACACCGACGAGGAACCCGGCAAGATCGACTCCTCGAAGATCCCGACCCTGCGTCCGGCGTTCGGCAAGGAAGGCGTGCTCACCGCCGCATCCTCGTCGAAGATTTCCGACGGCGCCGCCGCGACCGTGGTGATGTCGAGCGATGAGGCCGCGCGCCGCGGACTGCAGCCGCTCGCGAAGATCGTCGCGCACGCGACGCATGCGCAGGCGCCCGAATGGTTCACCACCGCACCGGTGACCGCGATCGCGAATGTGCTTGAAAAAGCGGGCTGGAGCGTGGGCGACGTCGATCTGTTCGAAGTCAACGAGGCGTTCGCGTGCGTCGCGATGGCGCCGATGAAGGACCTCGGCATCGCGCACGAAAAATTGAACATCCGCGGCGGTGCGTGCGCGCTCGGACATCCGATCGGCGCCAGCGGCGCGCGACTGGTGGTGACCCTCATCGCAGCGCTTCGCGCCACCGGCGGCAAGCGCGGCGTGGCCTCGCTGTGCATCGGTGGCGGCGAAGCCACCGCGATCGCAGTGGAGCTCCCATAAGACGATGTAACGGACAAACCGGACGAAACCGGCCACCCCCGCTTGACAGCCGTTGCCGGCTTGTCATCATGGAGCCCAAGACGCTTCCGGGCGTCCCCAGCAAACGCACTACCCACCCATTCACGAGGATCGACACCATGACCCTGAACAAGGCTCTGCTCGCCCTGGCCCTGGGCTTCGCCCTGACCGCCTGCACCAACAAGGACCAGGCCGCCGATTCCGCCGCCGAAGCCGCTGAAGCCGCCACCGAGGCGACCGAAGCCGCTGGCGACGCCGCCGCTGCCGGCGACAGCGCCGCTGCCGACGCCGCCCAGGCCGCCGCCGAATCGGCCGCCGCCGCCGCCGACGCCGCGACCGCCCAGGCCGCCGACGCCGCCGCTGCCGGCACCACCGCCGCTGGCGACGCCGCCGCCGACGCCGCCGAGAAGGCCGCCGACGCTGCCGAGTCCGCCGCCGACGCTGCCGGCGAAGCTGCCGACGCAGCCAAGAAGAATTGATTCAGTCGACCGGTTCAGTTGGGCTTCACATCGCTGAATTGGTTGCTACAATGAGGAAGCCGCAAAATCATCTGCGGCTTTTTCATGGTGCTGGCAAGCACCAAGTAAGTCAGTGAACGAACACAAGCCGGCTCTCGCCGGACTGCCCCGCGCACTGGCGTTGCCTGACCCCTGTTTTTTCAGACAACTCCTTTGGAGAAAAGCATGAACACGAAGCTTTACGTCCTCCTGGCCGCCGGCGTCCTCGCTCTGTCGGCTTGCAACAAGGCCGAAGAAACCGCTGACGCCTCCGCCGAAGCCGCCACCGAAGCCGCCGACGCCACCGCCGACGCCGCTGCCGCTGCCGGCGACGCCGCCGCCACCGCCGCCGACGCCGCTGGCGACGCCGCTGCCGCCGCTGGCGACGCTGCCGCTGCCGCTGGCGACGCCGCTGCCGCTGCCACCGACGCCGCCGCTGCTCCGGCCGACGCCGCTGCCGCTCCGGCCGACGCCGCTGCTGCTCCGGCCGACGCCGCTGCCGCTCCGGCTGCCGAAGAAGCCAAGAAGTAATTCTTGCTTCCAAGGTTGTACCCAGAAAGACCCGCCTCGGCGGGTCTTTCTTTTTGGGCCCGATGACCCGCTCCGGCGGGTCATTCTTTTTTGATCTGACGCCCCGCCTCGGCGGGTCTTTTCATCTCTGGAGGCGGCCAGCGCCCCGGATCGCCATCGTGCGGATCGAACGCGGGACCATGCAGTTCGCAAACCGGTGGTGCGGCGCGGCCTGGCGCTCTAGTATCGGCGGCGCGACGAGGGGGGATCGGCGCCCGGCGACAGACGCCGTCACCGCCGGATCCCGAGACCCGATGCCGCCACGCACATCCCATGCACTGGAGAATCCGAATGAACCGTCAGCTCTTAGTCCTGCTCGCCGCAAGTGTGTTCGCGCTGTCGGCCTGCAAGAACGAAACCGAGACCGCCCAGAACGAAGCGGCTGAAGCCGCCGCCGCGATGGACCAGGCCGGCGATGCCGCCGCCGATGCCGCCAAGGCCGCCGGCGATGCCGCGACCCAGAGCGTCGACGCGGCCGCTGCCGCGACCGGCGAAGCCGTCGGCGAAGCGACCGCGACCGTCGACGAAGCCGCCGACAAGGCCGCCGCTGCCGCCGCGGAAGCCACGGCGGGCGCAGCGGATGCTGCCGCCAACGCCGCGAACAAGGTCGCCGACAAGGCCGACGCGATGGCCGACAAGGCGAACGCCGCCGCGGAAGAAGCCAAGAAATAAGCCGGATCCTGTCCGGGCGTCACCGAGAGACCCGCTGCGACGGGTCTCTTCTTTTCCGGCACGCATTTTTTCGGATCGTGCCCCAATCCCCGCGATCAGTGCGGCCGGCGCAACGGGTATCCTTGTCGTTCTCGACGATGAGCCTCCTTGCGCCATGCCCGTGCTGAGCACCCGCCTCGATCCGCAATCCCAGGAGTTCCGCGACACCGTCGCGTACCACCGCGAACTCGTCGCCGAACTGGATGCCCGCCTCGCGCGCGCAGCGGAAGGCGGCGGCGAGAAGGCCCGCAGCAAACACACCGAACGCGGCAAGCTGCTGGCGCGCGACCGCATCACCGCCCTGCTCGATCCCGGCTCTCCGTTCCTGGAGATCGCCCCGCTCGCGGCCGAGGGCATGTACGACGACGCGGCGCCCGCGGCCGGCATGGTCTGCGGCATCGGCCGGGTGATGGGGACGGAAGTGGTGATCGTCGCCAACGACGCCACGGTCAAGGGCGGCACCTATTTCCCGATGACGGTGAAGAAGCACCTGCGCGCGCAGCAGGTCGCGCAGGAAAACAGACTGCCGTGCATCTATCTTGTCGATTCCGGCGGCGCGTTCCTGCCGCTGCAGGACGAAGTCTTTCCGGATCGCGAGCATTTCGGCCGGATCTTCTACAACCAGGCGCGGATGAGCGCCGAGAACATCCCGCAGATCGCGGTGGTGATGGGCAGTTGCACCGCTGGCGGCGCCTACGTCCCGGCGATGAGCGACGAAAGCGTGATCGTGAAGGAACAGGGCACGATCTTCCTCGGCGGCCCGCCGCTGGTGAAGGCCGCGACCGGCGAAGTGGTCGATGCCGAAGCGCTCGGCGGCGCCGACGTGCACACCAGCGTCTCCGGCGTGGCCGATCATTTCGCCGAGGACGACCGTCACGCGCTGCAGATCGCGCGCAACCTGGTCGGCAACCTCAACCGCCGCAAGACGCTGCCGGTGGCGGTGCGCGCATCGAGCGAACCGCTGTATCCGGCCGAAGAGCTGTACGGCATCGTGCCGAAGGACACGCGCCGGCCGTTCGACATCCGCGAAGTGATCGCGCGCATCGTCGACGGTTCGGATTTCGACGAATTCAAGGCGCGCTACGCCAAGACCCTGGTCACCGGTTTCGCGCATCTGCACGGTTATCCGATCGGCATCGTCGCCAACAACGGCATCCTGTTCGCCGAAAGCGCGCTCAAGGGCGCGCATTTCATCGAACTGTGCAACCAGCGCGGCATTCCGCTGGTGTTCCTGCAGAACATCACCGGCTTCATGGTCGGCCGCAAATACGAAAACGCCGGCATCGCGAAGGACGGCGCGAAGATGGTCACCGCCGTCGCCTGTTCCAGCGTGCCGAAGTTCACGGTGGTGATCGGCGGCAGTTTCGGCGCCGGCAACTACGCGATGTGCGGGCGCGCCTACGGCGCGCGCTTCCTGTGGATGTGGCCGAACGCGCGGATCAGCGTGATGGGCGGCGAGCAGGCCGCGAGCGTGCTGGCGACGGTGCGTCGCGACGGCATCGAGGCCGCGGGCAAGACGTGGACGCCGGAAGAGGAAGACGCGTTCAAGGCGCCGATCCGCGCGCAGTACGAAACCCAGGGCAATCCCTACTACGCCACCGCACGCCTGTGGGACGACGGGGTGATCGATCCCGCCGACACCCGGCGCGTACTCGGCCTGGGGATTTCCGCATCGCTCAATGCACCGATCGAACCGGCGCGCTTCGGCGTGTTCCGGATGTGAGGCGGGCCGGCATGTTGCGCCGCCGCGCGTTCGCGATTTTCTCGTCGCTCTCGCTGATCGCCGTGCCCGTCGTCGCGCAGGCCGCCGGCCCCACGCAGTGCGCGCGCCTCGAACAGGCACTGATGCGATTGGGCGATCCCGATCCCGCCGAATGCCTCGAAGGCAAGGCGCTCGGCAACGTGCGCGCCACGCTGCCGAAAGGTCTCAGGCTGGCGGCAGTGCGCGGGCTGTATGTCGACGACGGCGGTCGCTACGTCGAAGTCGATCCGCGGCGCACGCCGGTCGACCTCGACCGGCCGGATACCGATGGCAACCCGTTCGGTGGCGCGTTGCTCGTCGCCGGCAAGCGCAAATGGCGAGGTCATCTGCGTTACGAACCGAACAACGCCTGGCACTTCGCATTCGTGCCCGAAGCACAGAGCGACGATGCCTCGGCACCGCTGCAGCGCGCGTTCGCGACCATCGTGCTGGATCGCGACGACGGCACGCCGCCGGTCTCGCCGCCCGCCACGCTCGTCGCCGCCGGGTGCTGGGAAGCGACGGCGACCGCGCATTTCGCGGATTTCAGCGTGCTGCTGGGCGACGGCGAACTCGCCGGCGTGCGGCCGATGCTGTTCCGCCTGTCCAACGTGCGCGATTTCCGCGCCTGCCCCTCCCCGGATTCCACCCCATAGCAGAGCCCTTCGCGACATGATCGTCGGTATCGACCTCGGCACCACCCACTCCCTCGTCGGCGCATATTCGGAATCGGGCAGCCGGCTGTTCCCGAACGCGCTCGGCGACGTGCTGACCCCGTCGGTCGTCAGCGTCGACGGCAGCACCGTGCTGGTCGGCCAGGCCGCGCGCGAACGGTTGATCAGCCACCCGCACCACACCGTCGCGTCGTTCAAGCGCTGGATGGGCACCGCGCGTGAAACCCGGCTCGGCGACCGCAGTTTCCGTCCCGAGGAACTGTCGGCGCTGGTGCTGCGCTCGCTGCTGGCCGACGCCGAGGCCGCGCTCGGCGAAAAGATCGAGGAAGCGGTGATCAGCGTGCCGGCGTATTTCTCCGATGCGCAGCGCAAGGCCACGCGCACCGCGGGCGAGCTGGCCGGCGTGCGCGTGGAACGCCTGATCAACGAACCGACCGCGGCGGCGCTGGCCTACGGCCTGCAGAACCGCGACGGCGAAGGCCGTTTCCTCGTGTTCGACCTCGGCGGCGGCACCTTCGACGTGTCGATTCTCGAATGCTTCGAGAACGTGTTCGAAGTCCACGCCAGCGCCGGCGACAACTTCCTCGGCGGCGAGGATTTCCTCGACGTGCTGGTGGAAGCCTTCTGCCAGGACAACCACCTGCGGCAGCCGGCGATCCCCGCGCAGGAATACGGCCAACTGCGGCGACGCCTGGAACTGCTGAAGCGCGAACTCGGCGGCACCGCCGTGGCGCCGCTGCAGATGGCGATCGGCGGCAAGGATTACCTGTGGAGCATCGACGAAGAGCGCTTCGCGCGCCTGGCCGAGCCGCTGGTACAGCGCATGCGCACGCCGATCGAGCGCGCGATGCGCGACGCGAAACTGCAGCCGTCGCAGCTCGACGAGATCGTGCTGGTCGGCGGCGCCAGCCGCATGCCGCTGGTGGCGCGACTGGTGTCGCGCATGTTCGGCCGCCTGCCGCTGCGCCACGTGAATCCCGATCAGGCCATCGCGCTGGGCGCCAGCGTCGCCGCGGGGCTGAAATCGCGCGACGCCAAGCTGGAGGAAATCATCCTCACCGACGTCTGCCCCTACACCCTGGGCACGCAGATCGCGCGACGCGACCCGAACGGCCAGATCCACACCGGCTTCTTCCATCCGATCATCCTGCGCAACAGCACGGTGCCGGTGAGCCGCGAGGACCAGTTCTTTCCGATGCACGACAACCAGCAGAAGCTGACCATCGACATCTTCCAGGGCGAGAACCCGCTGGTCGCGAACAACATCAAGCTCGGCGAGATCACGGTCGATCTGGACAAGCGTCGCCAGACCGACGAGAACGGCGTGACCGTGCGCTTCACCTACGACATCAACGGCCTGCTGCAGGTGGAAGTGACCGAGCATGCGAGCAAGCGCCGGCACGAACTGCTGCTCGAACAGAATCCGGGCCTGATGACGCCGGAGGAAATCCGCGCGCGGCTGGCCGCGCTCGCAGAACTGAAGGTCCACCCGCGCGAGCAGCAGGAAAACATCGCCGTGCTCGCGCGCGCCGAGCGCCTGTACGAGGAATTCCTGCACGAACGCGAGCGCCTGCAGGAGTGGATCATGCACTTCCGCGCGATCCTCGACACCCAGGACAACACGCTGATCGCGCGCCAGCGCGGCCAGTTCGCGGAAGCGTTGGACGCGCTGGAAGCGCAGGGCTGAGCCGTACGTACAGGGAGATCGCGATGAAAGAAGCCACGACGTCGACGCATCCGCAGTCATCGGAGCAGGATGACGCCCTACCGCCTGAGGCGTCGGCGGGCCCCGACTGGAGCCAACTGGTATTCGCACCCAGGCCCAGGACCGAGCTGCCGGACGAAATACCGCCATGGATGGAGCGCGTTTTATCGATCCTGATGCGTTTTTCCCTGATGAAACCGTAGGCATGCACGATCCCCTGCAGCGGCTGGGCCTCGGCCCGGACGCCGACGAGCGCGCCATCAAGCGCGCCTACGCGGCGAAATTGAGGATCACGCGGCCCGAGGAAGATCCGCAGGGCTTCCAGGCGTTGAACGAGGCCTATCAGGCCGCGCTGTCTTGGCATCGCGCGCGGGAAGCGGGCGAATTCGACCATGCATTCGACGACAGCGGCGAGCCCGACGCCGACGCGACGGACACGGTGCCAGCCGTCGTCATCGACACCCGCACCGCCAGTTCCGCCCGTGAAGTGCCCGCACCGGAAGCGACGCCCGGCACCATGTCGGTGCCGCCTCCCGAAACCATACCGGCGCCGACACCGGTCGCGTCCGCAGACGAAGCGACCGCAAACGACAACGGAAGTGAAAGCGAAGGCGAACCATTCGACGTGGAACGGTTCTTCGACGACTGTTTCGCCGCCGCGCGCGACGGCGATCCGCGGGTGATCGATCGTTGGCTCAACGCACAGCCGATCCTGTGGTCGCTGCAGCACAAGGCGACGATCGGGCACTGGCTGCTGCGCGCGATGCACGAGCGCACCCCGCCGATGCCGGACCGCAGTTTCGACCGCATCGCCCAGTTCTTCGGCTATCACGAACTGCACGGCGGCTACGACCCGCTGGCGCTGCAGGGCCTGCGGGCGCGGGTGAACGACGCCTGGCGCTGGACCCGGCAGGCGAGCCAGCCACCTCCCGTCGCGCGCCGCGTCGAACCTCCGGATACCGGAAACGATCCCGAGACCTTGCGCAGGCGTCGCGAGACCGAGGCCATGCTCGCGGTCGCCCGCCAGCATCCGCATCTCGCGCGCGCGGAGTCGATCGCCTCCCTGCTCTGGCTCGCGCTCGATCCCTGGCAGGCCGCATCGATCAGGTGCCTGCTGCAGACGATCGGCGGCGACGGGATGGACATGAATGCGCTCCCGCCCCGGATCGACCGCGCGCAGGCGCGTTTCTGGCGCGCCGTTACGGATCCCGCGCGCCTGTCGCCGTGGCGCCTGCTTGTCGGCGTGCTGCGCAGCGCGGTCGCCGCGCTCGGCATCGTCGCCATCGTGGTCGCGGGCACGCTGTTGCTCGCGCCGGGCACGTTGGGCGGTCTGGATACGCTGGGCGATGTATTCGTCTCGTGTTTTTCCGCATTCACCGGCATTTGGCTGGCCTATGCGACGCTGCGGGCGTTTCTGCACTGGCAGTCGCGTCCGGACCCGGAAGCGCTCTGGCATCGCATGCTGCACCGGATGGCAGTCCCTGCGCTCCTGCTGGCCGCCGGCGCCGGCACGATGCAGTCCGAAGCGAGCCCCTTGCCGATCCTCTTCAGCGTATTCGCGCTGGTCGCCGCGATCATGCGTAGAGGCGCAGCCGGAACGGCCTCGACGCCGGCGAGGTTGCCGCGCTGGATCAGGGCGAACATGCACTGGCAGCATGGCTTCCTGCTGGCGATCCTCGGGCTCGCGACCCTGCCCGCGCTCCTGATGTCCGAAGGCTTCCATGCCCTCGTGCTGGCGGTGGTGTTCCTGATTTCCATCGTCGTCTGGGCACTGGACCTGCGCAGGCGCATGCGTCTTTCGCGCAGGAAAACACCGTCGGAGCCGCAGTCGTGAACTGGGCCCTGCGCCGCCTCGGCCTGCGCGCCGATGCCGACGAGCGCGCGGTCAAGCGCGCGTATGCGGCGCAGTTGAAGACGACGCGGCCGGAGGACGATCCGGAAGGCTTCCAGTCGCTCAACGAAGCCTATCGCGCCGCGCTGGCGTGGGTGCAGTCGAGGCCGCCGCAGGTGCATGTCGAGGATGACGCGGCTGCGCGCGACGACGCGTCGCAGGTCTCGATCGAGACGGACGCAGCGTCCATCGAACTGCCTCCGGACGTGCTGGCCGCGCTGCAGGACATCGATGCGCAGGTCGAAGCTGCGCGGGCGCTGCTGGATCGCGTGCAGCCGAACGACACCGCTGCCGCCGGCGCGTCCGCGGGCGTTGCCGCGCGGATCGACGATGCGGATGCGTTCGACGCCGCCGCATTGCTCGACGAATGCATCGCGCAGGCCGTCCACGGCCGCGATGGCGATCTCGAACGCTGGCTGCATGCGCAACCGGCGCTGTGGTCGCTGTCGCGCAAGGCGCAGATCGGGCAATGGCTGGTGCGGCAGTGGCAGGTGCGGCGCCCGCCGATCCAGGCGCAACGCTTCGATGTCGTCGCCGATTTCTTCGGGCTGCTCGATCTGAACGGCGAACACGACGCCTACACGATCCACCGCCTGCGCCACCGCCTGCATCTGGCGTGGGAAGTGCAGACGAAGCAGATGCGCGCGCTGGCCGAACGCACCGGCCAGGACGGCGGCAGCGTGGCTTCCAACCTGCGCCAGACGGCCCGCATCCTGCGTCAGCTCACGCGGCCGTTGCAGTGGCCGCAGGCGCTGTGGGCCGGATTGATGCCCGGCTATCCGACGGCGGTGCGCAAATTCCTGCAGCATCTGGATTATGGCGATCTCGACGATCTGCCGCCGCCGATCCGCGAGGATCAGGTCGCGTTCTGGGACGCCGCCGGCGACCGCGCGCGTCTGTCGAAGCCGCGCTGGGCGGTGTCGATCGCGCGGCTGTTCGCGTATTCGACGTTGATCACCCTCGCGTACGCGGGATTGCTGACCCTCCTGCACCGCCAGGACAGCGCCGGCGATGTCCTGCACGGACTGTCGTGGCCGCTGTTCGCGGCGGCCGCGTTCGCGCTGCTGGGCTCGGTCTGGCTCGGCCAGCTCGCGTATCAGGGCTTCGCGCGCTGGCAGGCGCTGGCGGACGACGAGGCGTCCGCGCCGCGGTGGCACGCCGCCGCGATCCCGTTATTGACGGCCCTCGCCATGGGCCTGCTCTGGACCGCGCCCGGCGACGGCGTCGCCGCGGGTGTCGCGGTCGGCCTGCTGCTGGTGTTCGCCGGCATGGCCGCCTGGGTCCGCCATCGCGAACGCAGCGGCCCACCGCTCGGCCGCCACATCGGTTTCTGGCGGGCCGCATTCCTGCTGTTGATGACGCGCACCGCCGGCGACGCATTCGGTTGGTTCGATGATGCGGGTTTCCTTGCGTTGATCGCCGGTGCCATCCTTTTCGTCTGGGCCAAGGACCTGTGGATCCAGCGACGCGCACGCACGAATTCATGAACGCCGGAGTAATGTCGCCGCCCGCGGCCGCTGCGATTCTGCTGCCGCAGTCACACCGGTGCCATCGCCGCGGGGCTATGGTGCGAAGTCCTGCCGCATGCCGTCGGCGTTTCCGGAGTCCTTCCGACATGGCCATCTTCAATCAGTCCTCCTCCAGCAAGAAAGACGCCCCACCACCCGCCGCCGATACGCCCAGCTTCGCCGCGCGCGAAGCCGTGACGCCGCCGGCGAACACCGATTTCTCGCCCGCCACCTTCCCGCGCGGCAGCGCCGCGGCGGAAGCCGCGCCCGTCGCGAAGGAGTCGCTGATCGCCGCCGACCTCACCATCGAAGGCAAGATCGAAGGTTCCGGCCACGTCCGCATCGCCGGCAAGTTCAAGGGCGACGTGAACGTCCAGGGCGACCTGTCGCTGGAGCGCGGCGCCAGACTCAACGGCGGCGTGCGCGCCAAGAAGGTCGTGGTGGCCGGCGAGCTGGAGGGCAACATCGAATCCGCGGCGCGCGTCGAACTGCTCGACACGTCGGTGCTGATCGGCGACATCAAGGCCGGCACGCTCACGGTCGCGGCCGGCGCGAAGATCCGCGGCCACATCGACTGCGGCTGGGAAACCAGCGGCACGCAGAAATCCGGCGTGAAGGCGGAGTCGGCTCCCGAAGCATGAGCACGCGACCGGGCACCGCGGGCGCCACCCGCGAGTGCCCGCACTGCAAGGCGACCATTCTCGAAAGCGCGGTGATCTGTCCCGCGTGCAAGCACTATCTGCGCTACGACTCCGACGCGCGGCCGGCGCAACCGAACCAGGTGCCGTTGCAGGTCGAGGGCACCATCCGCCACCCGGCGGATGGCGACCCGTGGGAATACTCGGTGGTCGTGGTGATCCGCGACGAGCGCGGCAACGAAGTCGCGCGCAAGGTCGTCGGCGTCGGCGCGATGCATGCCGGCGACGAGCGCAGTTTCAGCCTCTCGGTGGAAGTCTTCGAGGCCAAGGGCGCGAAGCCCAGAAAGCACTGAGCGGGCCGCCCCCGTTCGACGCCCTGCCCCGGCGCCATGCATCGGGGCCCGATTGACATCCCTCCCGCCCGCGCCGAAAGTCGGACCGTCATCCGCGGCCGGACGCTTCGTGCATGGTCCTTCCCGCTGCGGCGACGCCCGTCAACAGCAGGAGAGCTCACGTGAGCAAATCATTGATCGACGAGATCGGCCGGGAACGCGCCGAGGGTCTCATGGCGGATGCGGTGCAGGACGCGGTCGAAAAGGCTGCCGCGCTCGGACTGCCGCAGGTGGTCAGGGTCAACGGCGCCTGGTGCAGGCGTTATCCCGATGGACGGATCGAACCGATCGGCGAGGAGGCATGAGCCATGGAAGATTTCGACGGCAGGGAGCAGGCCGGTAGACCGAAGATGGTGGTGCTGGCCGGACCGAACGGGTCGGGCAAGAGCACGGTCACCCGGGGGCTGATGGAGGATCCCCACTTTCCGAAGGATCGTTACGTCAACGCCGACGACATCGCGAAGCGGCTCGAACAGCCGATCGAGGATGCCGAAACGCGCCGGCGATACGCCGCGGTGATCGAACCGAACATGCCGGAACTGCCCCTGGTCGGGAAGATCTGGTACATGGGCTCGCGGATGAGCGAGGAGCAGATCGCCACCGAACTTGGCCGCGGCGTCAGCAACGTCGATCAGCGCAACGGGTTCGCGGCGATCCTGGCCGACGACGCGCGCAAGGCCGAGCTGCGGGGCGGCCACGACTTCGCGTTCGAGACGGTGATGTCGACGCAGGGCAAGCTGGCGATGTTCGACGAAGCGCGCGGCAAGGGCTACGACGTCGACATGGTGTTCGTCACCACCGAGAGTTCGCTGATCAACCAGCAGCGCGTGCTCAACCGCGTCGCCCAGGGCGGCCACGCCGTGGACCCGGACAAGATCGCGGAGCGCTACAACCGCGCGATGCACATGCTGCCGGCCGCGCTGCAGATGGTCGAGACCGCGAGCGTCTACGACAACTCGTTCCACACGCCGGTGCTGATCGCGAAGAAGGAACGCGGCGAGATCGTGTTTCCGGAAGTGACCATGCCGACGATGGAAGACATGCAGAAGCGTCCGGAGCTGCGCAAGGAAGGGCCGCTCGGCGCCTGGTACGTCAGTTCGATGTGGCAGAGCGACTGGGCCGAGGCGCGGGAGGGCATCACCGGCCTGCAGAACCGGATCCGCGAGAACGTCCAGGCGCAGCAGCACGATTTCGACACCCTGCACGACCGCTACGCCAAGGCCGACAAGCCGATGGCGCGCGCCGACATCCAGAACGGCAGCGAGACCGCGGGCCGCGTCGTCGAAGTCACCGACCGCCACGTGCTGCAGTTCGACCGCGAGAACAATCGCTACGTCGCGCACGACCGCACCCTGCTGACGCCGGGCGTGATCGCCAACCTGCAGGAAGCGCAGGTGAGCGGCAAGGACGTGACGATCGCCTACAACTACGGGCCCGACAGCAAGCTGGTCGACCAGAACAAGACCCTGAACAAGACGCCCGAGCTCACCCAGGCCTCGCTCGATCAGTACCTGTTCGATCCTTCGTCGCGCGAAGAACCGAAGCCGAGACAGCTCTGAGTCCCCGCGCCCGCGCCGCGACCGGCGCGGGCGTTCCGGCGCAAGGGGTCGGCGGGATCAGCGGTCGCGCGGCCCGCAGTCGTTGCAGCCGCCGCAACCGTCCGCGACGGACATCGGCATGGGCGCGATCCGGCGCCCGCATGCGCGCAGCCATGCCGGACGCCCTTCGCGCACCAGCGGCAGCGCGAGCGCGATGCGCAGGCGCCGCGCGGCGGCCGGCGCCTGCTTGCGGAACACCACCCACGCGCTGACCGCGACCGCCAGGGCCACGATCAGGTACTGCAGCGTCAGCGAGGCCTGCGGCGACACCTCAGCCCGCCCCCAGCGCGACCGCGAGCTGATAGGTGACGAACGAAGCCGCATAGGCCAGACCGAACAGGTAGACGATCGCGACGATCATTTTCTGCGCGGAGTTGGTCTCGCGCTTGATCGTCGCCAGCGTGGAAATGCACATCGGCGCGTAGATGTACCAGACCAGCAGCGACAGCGCGGTGGCCAGCGACCAGTCCTGCGCGATCAGCGGCGACAGCGCCTGCGCGGCGATGTCGTCGTTGGCCGCGGACACCGCGTACACGGTCGCCAGAGACGACACCGCCACTTCGCGCGCGGCGAGGCCCGGAATCAGCGCGATGCAGATCCGCCAGTCGAAACCCAGGGGCGCGAACACGACCGTCATCGCCTGGCCGATGCGGCCGGCGAAGCTGTAATTGATGGCCGGGCCGACGGCGTCCGCGGGCGCACCCGGGAACGACAGCAGGAACCACAGCAGAATGGTCAGCGCGAGGATGATGCCGCCCACGCGCTTGAGGAAGATCATCATGCGCTCCCACAGGCCGATCAGCAGGTCGCGCGGATTGGGGATGCGGTACGACGGCAGTTCCAGCAGCAGCGCGTGCTCGCCCTTGTCCCGGCGCCAGCGTTTCATCACCGTCGCCACCAGCAGCGCGCTGACGATCGCGGCCGCGTACAGGCCGAACAGCACCAACCCCTGCAGATTGAACACGCCGGCGACTTCGCGGCGGGGAATGAAGGCGCCGATCAGCAGCGCGTACACCGGCAACCGCGCGGAGCAGGTCATCAGCGGCGCGACCAGGATCGTCGCGAGGCGATCGCGCGGGTCCTGGATGCTGCGGGTGGCCATGATACCGGGCACCGCGCAGGCGAAGCTCGACAGCAGCGGAATGAAGCTGCGACCGGAGAGCCCGGCCTTGTGCATCATCCGGTCGAGCAGGAACGCCGCGCGCGGCAGATAGCCGGACTCCTCCAGCGCGAGGATGAAGGCGAACAGGATGAGGATCTGCGGCAGGAAGATGACGACGCCGCCGAGACCGGCGATCACACCGTCGACGATCAGGCTTTTCAGCGGCCCTTCGGGCATCGCCGCGCCGACGCGCTCGCCCAGCCAGACGGTCGCGAGGTCGATCGCGTCCATCAGCGGCGTGGCCCAGGCGTACACCGCCTGGAAGATCAGGAACATCACCAGCGCCAGGGTGACCAGACCGATCGCCGGATGCAGCAGCCAGCGGTCGAGCGCATCGTCCACCCGCGCGGTGCGCGTGGGCATCCGCACCGCCAGATCGATCAGGCGCCGGGTCTCGGCATGCAGATCCGCCCCTTCGGCCATGCCGTGCGCGGGCGGATGCAGGCTGCCGGCCATGGCGTCGAGCTGCGCGAGCAGCGCCTGGCCACCGTCGCGGCGCACGGCCACGGTCTCCACCACGGGAACGCCGAGCTCGCGCTGCAGCGCCGGCAGGTCGATCTCGATGCCGCGACGTTTCGCGGCGTCCATCATGTTCACCGCCAGCACCATCGGCTTGCCAAGAGCGCG
This sequence comes from Lysobacter sp., assembly GCA_011526085.1. Classification (GTDB taxonomy): domain Bacteria; phylum Pseudomonadota; class Gammaproteobacteria; order Xanthomonadales; family Xanthomonadaceae; genus Lysobacter_I; species Lysobacter_I hankyongensis. The sequence continues at coordinate 19,106 of WYBC01000025.1, forward strand.
GACTTCCAGCGCGAAGCGCAGGTGCAGGCGCAGGTTGGTGGCGTCGACCACACAGACCAGCAGATCGGGCGCCGGCTCGCCCGGATAGAAGCCGCGGCAGATGTCGCGGGTCACCGCTTCGTCCAGACTCGCCGCGTGCAGGCTGTAGGCGCCGGGCAGATCCAGCAGCACCCATGGCCGGCCGGCCGGGGTCTGCAACCGGCCTTCCTTGCGCTCGACGGTCACCCCCGCGTAATTCGCGACCTTCTGGCGGCTGCCGGTGAGCAGGTTGAACAAGGCGGTCTTGCCGCAGTTGGGATTGCCGACCAGCGCCAGCCGCGGCGCCTGTGCCGAGCCTGCGCTCACGCCGCCGCCTCTTCGCGCAGTCGCACCCGTGCGGCCTCGTTGTGGCGCAGGGCGAAGCGCGTGTAACCGATCTGGACCAGCAGCGGCTCGGCGCCGAACGGCCCGGCGGCCACGATTTCCACCGGCTCGCCGGAGACGAATCCCAACTCGCGCAGTCGCCGCGCGATGTTGTCGTGCGGGTCCTGGTCCAGCACCTCGTCGACGACGGCGCGGGTGCGTGGCGGCAGCTCGTTCAGCTTCACAGACCGCTCCAAATAAGAATTGTTCTCATTCTATACCAGCCGGCGGAGCGCGGAACCGATCCGGATCAAATTCGCGACCGGAACGGCGACCGGCATCGCCACTGCAGGCGAACGGATATCATTCGGCACTCCGCAATCATGGACCAGAACAGGGGATCCGCGCATGTCAGACGCGCTGCAGCACCATCGCAATGGGCCCATCGTGCGGCTGCGCCTGCACCGGCCCGACCTGCACAACGCCTTCGACGCCGACCTGATCGGCACCCTGACCGCCGCGTTGATCGCGGTCGGCGAAGACCGCACGGTGCGGGTGGTCGTCCTCGAAGGCGCGGGCCCCAGCTTCTCCGCCGGCGCGGACCTGAACTGGATGCGCGGCATGGCCACCGCCACCGAGGACGAGAACCGGACCGACGCCCTGGCCCTCGCACGGCTGATGCGGATCCTCGACGAACTGCCGCATCCCACGATCGCCCGGGTCCACGGCGCGGCCTTCGGCGGCGGCGTCGGGCTCATCGCCTGCTGCGACATGGCCATCGGCGTGCCGGAAGCGAAATTCGGCCTGACCGAAAGCAAGCTCGGCCTGCTGCCCGCGGTGATCTCGCCGTATGTCGTCGATGCGATCGGCGCGCGCCAGGCCCGGCGCTGGTTCGCGTCGGCGGAAATCTTCGACGCGGCCGAGGCGCAGCGGATCGGCCTGCTGCATGCGGTGGTTTCCGCGGATGCGCTCGATGCCGCGGTGAACCGCCAGATCGATCTGCTGCTGAAGGCCGGGCCGTTCGCGGCCAGCCATGCCAAGTCGCTGGTGCGCCGCGTCGCCGCCAGTCACGACCGCAGCCGCGTCGACCGCGACAACGCCGACCTCATCGCGCGCCTGCGGGTGTCCCCCGAAGGCCAGGAAGGCCTGGCCGCGTTCCTCGAAAAGCGCAAGGCCGGCTGGGCGCCCTGAGCCCGCCTCCCCTCTCCCCGACAGGAGCGATCGCATGCTGGACCATCTCGGCTTCACCGTCGTCGATTACCCGCGCAGCCGCGCCTTCTACCGCAAGGCGCTCGCGCCGCTGGGCTTCGACGTGGTCATGGACGTGAGCCGCGAGATGAGCGGCGGCTACGAAGGCTGCGGCTTCGGCCCGCCGGGGCGTCCGCAGTTCTGGATCGGCACCGGCACCGGCGCACCCGGGCACGGCATGCACATCGCCTTCAGCGCCGGCACCCGCGCCGAGGTCGACGCCTTCCACGCCGCAGCGCTCGCCGCCGGCGGCACCGACAACGGCGCGCCCGGCCTGCGTCCGCAGTACCACGCCAACTACTACGGCGCGTTCGTCATCGATCCCGACGGCCACAACATCGAAGCCGTCTGCCACGCGCCGGAACAGGGCGCATGAGCGACACCGCACGCGCGCCCGTCCCCGGCGCCGGGATCATCAATCTCGACGCGCTCGAATTCGTCGGCCTGCGCGAACGCGCGCGGGCGCGCGGACAGAGCGAACCGCCGGCGCGCTTCGACGCGCAGCTCGGCCCGATCGGCGAGAAGATCGGGGCCAGGAAGCTGGGCTGCAATCTCACCGTGATTCCTCCGGGCAAGGCCGCGTTTCCGCAGCACAGCCATCGCGTCAACGAGGAACTGTTCTTCATCGTCGAAGGCAGCGGCGAACTGCGGCTCGGCGACGCGGTGCATGCGGTGCGCGCGGGCGACGTGATCGCCTGTCCGCCCGGCGGCCCCGAAACCGCGCACCAGTTCGTCAACACCGGCGACGCGCCGCTGAAATTCCTCGCCGTGAGCACGATGGAATATCCCGACGTCTGCGAGTATCCGGATTCGAACAAGTTCCTCGTCCGCACCGGCTTCGCCGCCGACGATTTCTTCACCATCGGCAGGCGCGGCGAAGCGCTCGATTACTGGGATTCCGAATAGCCCATGCGCGCAACGGCCATGCTCTCCACGATGATGTTCTCCAAAGTCCTCATCGCCAACCGCGGCGAGATCGCGTGCCGCGTGATCCGCACCTGCCGCAGGCTCGGCATCCGCACCGTCGCGGTGTATTCCGACGCCGACGCCGATGCGCAGCACGTGCGGCTGGCCGATGAAGCGCACCGCATCGGCGGCGCGCGGCCGCAGGAGAGTTATCTGCTCGGCGAGGTCATCCTCGATGTCGCGAAACGCAGCGGCGCGGACGCCATCCACCCGGGCTACGGCTTCCTCAGCGAGAACGCGGACTTCGCCGACGCGGTCGAGGCCGCGGGCATCGTGTTCATCGGCCCCAAGGCGGCGTCGATGCGCAAGATGGGCAGCAAGGCCGGCGCCAAGCAGCTGATGCAGGCCGCGGGCGTGCCGGTGGTGCCCGGCTACACCGGCGAGGACCAGTCGCCGGATCTGCTGCAGCGCGAGGCCGACGCGATCGGCTATCCGCTGATGATCAAGGCCGCGCACGGCGGCGGCGGCAAGGGCATGCGCATCGTGCGCGCGTCCGCGGAATTCCTGCCGAACCTCGAAAGCTGCCAGCGCGAGGCGCGCAACGCCTTCGGCCGCGACCGCGTGCTGCTGGAACGCTACGTCGAGAAGCCGCGGCACATCGAGATCCAGATCTTCGGCGACGGCTTCGGCAACGTCATCCACCTCAACGAACGCGAATGTTCGGCGCAGCGCCGCTACCAGAAGGTGCTGGAAGAATCGCCATCGCCTTTCCTCACGCCCGCACTGCGCGAAGCGATGGGCGCGGCCGCGGTGCAGGCCGGGCACGCGATCGATTACCAGAACGCCGGCACGGTCGAATTCATCGTCGGCCAGGACGGTGGTTTCTACTTCATGGAGATCAACACCCGGCTGCAGGTCGAGCATCCGGTCACCGAATACGTCACCGGCCTCGATCTGGTCGAATGGCAATTGCGCGTCGCCGCGGGCGAAGCCCTGCCGAAGGCGCAGCACGAGATCGCGCAGCGCGGCCACGCCATCGAGGTGCGACTGTACGCGGAAGATCCCGAAGCCGGCTTCCTGCCGGGGTCCGGCAAGCTCACGCGCCTGCGTCTGCCCGCGCCCGACGCGCATACGCGCATCGACGGCGGCGTGATCGAAGGCGATGTCGTCACCATCTTCTACGACCCGATGATCGCGAAACTCATCGTCTGGGACGAGGATCGGCCGCGCGCCCTCGCCCGTCTGCGCGATGCGCTGGCGCAGTGCGCGATCGATGGACCGAAGTCGAACATCGCCTTTCTCGAACGCCTGATCCGCCATCCGGACATCGTCGGCGCGACCATCGACACCGGCACGCTGGACCGCGCGCTCGACGAATTCATGCCGGCGCCGCCGACCGCTGCGCAACTGCGCCTGGCGCGCACCGCCGCCGCGACCGCCGCCCTGCTGCGCGAAGAAGCGCAGACCCGCGCGCAGGCCGCCGCCAGCGCGGACCCGACCTCGCCCTGGGCCGTCGCCGACGGCTGGCGCCTGGGACATGGCGGACAACGCCGGCTGGTGCTGGACGACGGCAGCGCGCGCCACACCCTCGCCGCCCACGGCAGCGGCGGCGATTACCGGATCGAGACCCTCGGCATCGACGGCGACGCCGGCAGCGTCGAGGTCCGCGGCGCGCGCCTGGAAGACGATGTCCTGTCCGCGCGGTTCGACGGCGCGGGCCATCGCCTGCGTCTGGACGCAGGCCCCGCTTCCGGCGCATCCTCGCGACTGGACGTGCACGACGGCGAACGTCGCTGGCGGTTCGCGCGGGTGCCGGCCTATCAGCCCGCGAGCGAACAGACCGGCGCCGCCGGCGACCGCGCGCTGGCGCCGATGCCCGGGCGCATCGTCCTGATCCGAACACAGGTGGGGGATCGTGTCGAACAAGGCCAGGAACTGCTGGTGATGGAGGCGATGAAGATGGAACTGACGCTCAAGGCGCCGTGCGCCGGCATCGTCGCCGAGATCCGCGTCGCGGCCGGCGACTTCGTCGAGGCCGATATCGCGCTGGTGGTGTTGACGCCATGAGCCTGCGCGACGCGGCGCTCGCCTTCGCATTGCTGGCCCTCTCCGCCTGCGTCACCTTCGAGCGCGCGCCGGTCGCGACGCTCGCCTGCGATCCCGCGCTGGCCGGGCAGTGGCGACCGATCAAGGACGGTCCACAGGACCGCGTCATCGAGGTCGCCGCGGACTGCACCGTGCGCTGGCCGGAAGACGACGGCGGCACCTACACCACGACGCTCGAAGGCTTCGCTCTGGGCGAATCCCGTTATCTCGTGTTCGCGCCGGCCATCGCCGACCGGCTGATGGGTGCCGGTGGCGACATGCTGCGGAACGCGCCGGCAGGCAGCGTCTTCATGGTCCGTTACCGCATCGATGGCGATCGCGCCACGGTCTGGCTGGCGGATGCGGACGAAGCGATGCGCCCTGCGGCCAAGGGCCTGGCGAGAGGCCGTCGCCTCGACGCATCGAACGTCCACGTCGAAGGCAGCCGCAAGGCCATCGCGGCGCTGCTGCGCGCGCGCGGCGAAACCCTGTTCGACATCGACGCGAACGGCCGCGGCGCACTGACGCTGCAGCGCATCGCACCGGAGACCACGCCATGACCGACGCGGTCCGCATCGTCGAAGTCGGTCCCCGCGACGGCCTGCAGAACGAAAAGACCCTGGTGCCCGCGGCGGCGAAGATCGAACTGATCGATCGTCTCTCGGCCACGGGCCTGCGCAGCGTCGAGGCCACCAGCTTCGTCAGCCCGCGCTGGGTGCCGCAGCTCGCCGACGCCGCCGAAGTGTATGTCGGCATCGCCAAACGCCCCGGCGTGCGCTACCCGGTGCTGGTGCCGAACGAACAGGGTTACGAGCGCGCGCGCGCCGTCGGCGTCGACGAGATCGCGGTGTTCACCGCCGCCTCCGAAGCCTTCAACCTGCGCAACATCAACGCCTCGATCGAAGCGTCGCTGCAGCGCTTCGCGCCGGTGATCGAACGCGCGCAGGCCGACGGCGTCGCCGTGCGCGGCTACGTGTCCACGGTGCTCGGCTGCCCCTACCAGGGCGACGTGCCGCTCGCGGACGTGGTGCGCGTGGCGAAGGCGCTGCACGCGATGGGCTGCTACGAAATCTCGCTGGGCGACACCATCGGCATCGGCACGCCATCGAAAGCGGCGGCGATGCTGCGCGCGGTGGCGGGCGAAGTGCCGATGGCCGCGCTGGCGGTGCATTTCCACGACACCTACGGCCAGGCGCTGGCGAACCTGCTGGCCTGCCTCGACGCCGGCGTGCGGGTGGTCGACGCCGCCGTCTCCGGCACCGGGGGCTGCCCGTACGCGAAAGGCGCCAGCGGCAATGTCGCGACCGAGGATGTGGCGTATATGCTGCAGGGCATGGGCTTCGACACCGGCATCGATCTCGACGCGCTCAGCGACACCGGTCGCTGGCTGTCGCGGCTGCTCGGGCGCGACACCGGCAGCAAGGTGACGCGGGCGCGCGGCGACGCTTCGGGGAGCGCCGCCGCATGACCGACGCCCGCGACGATGCCGTGCCGCCGCCGCCCGTCGATCCGACGGAGACCCTCGACGCACTGGATCGCGCGCGGCGCAACCCGGACATCGCCCCGGCCGACGCGCAGCGCCTGTTCGAGCGCGCGCACGCCGCGCTGCTGGCGGCCCAGGCCGAAACCGAATCCGAACGTCTGCGTTACACCGCGCTGTTCGACGCCGTACCCGACCCGGTCAGCATCCTGGACTGGGACGGCACCGTGCTCGACCTCAACAAGGCCGGCCTCGCCGCGTATCGCCGTCCGCGCGAACAGATCGTCGGCCAGCCGATCGAAGTGCTCAATCCCGACCTGCCCAAGGACCACATGGTGCCGGTGTGGGAAGCGCTCAGCCGCGGCGAGACCTATGTCGTCGAAGTCGCCAACATGCGCGGCGACGGCCACCGCTTTCCGGTGGAAGTGCACACCGCCGGGTTCGACTACAAGGGCAAGCGGCGCATGGTCGCGGTGGCGCGCGACCTCAGCAACCGCTGGACCGCGGAAAACCGCTACCGCCTGCTGCTGGAATCGATCGACGTCGGCGTGATCCTGTTCGACCGCGACATGCGCGTGGTCACCGCCAACCCGGCCGCGCACCGCGCCATCGGCGCGGGCCCCGGCCAGACCGTGAACACGCTGCTGCGCCCGGAGAACTGGAAGATCGTCGACGCCCGCGGCCGGCCGCTGACGTTCCGCGAATGGCCCACCACCCAGGCGCTGGAGCGCGCGCAGGTCATCAGCAACACGGTCGTCGGCCTGTATTACCTGCCGAGCCAGCGCATGTCGTGGATCTCGGTGACCAGCGTGCCGGTGTTCGAGGCCGAAGGCACCGCGCCGGAATACGTCTTCGCGATGTTCAGCGACGTCACCACGCTCAAGCGCGACAACGTGCTGTTCGATCGCGCCCAGGGCCTCGCCCACATCGGCGGCTGGGAGTGGGACCGCGGCCGCCAGCGGCTGTATCTCACCCATGAAGCGCAGCGCATCCTCGGCCGCAGCCCGCAGCCGCAGACCATCGAGGACATGATCGCCGGCGTGGCGCCCGGCGACCGCATGCGCCTGCGCACCGCCGTCGACCGGCTGATCGAGACCGGCGGCAGCTTCGATCTGGAATTGCAGTATCTGCGCAGCGACCACCACGCCTGCTGGGTGCGCGTGATCGGCGAAGCCGACACCGCCGATCCGGGCACTTCGCGCATCGTCGGCACGCTGCAGGACATCACCGAACGCAAGCACGCCGAGGAAACGCTGCGCGTGCAGGCGCGTACCGATCCGCTCACCGGCCTGCTGAACCGCGACGCGATCCTGGTCGAACTCGACATGCGCATGCAGGATCCGGCGCATGCCGCGGTCGCCGTGCTCTACATCGACCTCGATCGCTTCAAGGTCATCAACGATGTGCTCGGCCACGCCGCCGGCGACGAACTGCTGGCCTCGGCCGCGCAGCGCATTTCCACCGCGGTCGCCGGCGAAGGCCTGGTCGCGCGCTTCGGCGGCGACGAATTCCTGGTCATGTGCAACCTCGCCGACGACGCGCAGCGCCCCGAGCGCATCGCCGGCGCGATCCTGCACGCGCTCAACGACAGTTTCCGCTTCGACAACGAGGAATTCACGATCACCGCCAGCATCGGCATCGCCCGCGCGCCCGGCGACGGCGAACGCCCGCAGTCGCTGATCCAGAACGCCGACGCCGCGATGTACGACAGCAAGCGCCGTTCGCGCAACGCCTGGCAGGCATTCACGCCCGCGCTGGCGCAGACCCAGGCCGACCGGCTGTGGATGGAAACGCATCTGCGCCGCGCCGCCGACAACGGCGAGTTCCACCTCGTGTACCAGCCGCAGGTCGATCTGCTCAGCGGTCGCGTGGTCGCGGCCGAAGCGCTGATCCGCTGGCAGAACCATCTGCTCGGCGAACTGCGGCCGGACCGCTTCATCAGCCACGCCGAAACCACCGGCGACATCGTGCGCATCGGCAGTTGGGTGCTGCGCGAGGCCTGCCGCCAGGTCGCCGCATGGCGCGACGCGGGGCTCGGCATCGTGCGGGTCGCGGTGAACGTCTCCTATCGCCAGTTCGTCGGCGAGGACCTCGCCGAGGCGGTGCAGCGCATCCTCGACGAATTCCATCTGCCCGGCGCCGCGCTGGAGCTCGAATTCACCGAGCGCGTGCTGATCGAGGACGCGCCCGACACGCTGCGCACCTTCGCCGACCTGCGCGAAATGGGCGTGGTGCTGACCATCGACGATTTCGGCGAGGGCTACAGCGCGCTGAACTATCTGCGCCGGCTGCCGATCCACGGCCTGAAGCTCAGCCAGTTGTTCGTCGAAGGCGTACCGACCAACCACTCCGACGTGGCCGTGTGCCAGGCGGTCGTGGGCATCGCCCGCAGCCTCGGCCTCGGCCTCGTCGCCGAAGGCGTGGAATCCGAAGCGCAGCGCCAGTTCCTGCTGCGGCTCGGCGTGCCGATCGCGCAGGGCTTCCTGTTCGCGCCCGGCCTGAAACCGGACGAGTTCGCGCGCCGGCTCGAACAGGGCGGCCTGCATCCCTCCACGCACTGACGCCATCGCGACCATGAGCTCCCACGCCGCACCCTCCTTCCGCATCCGCCCGATCGAAGCCCGCGACGATGCCGCGATCGCCGCGATCATCCGCCGCGTCATGCCCGAGTTCGGCGCCTGCGGCAGCGGCTTCGCGATCAACGACCCGGAAGTGGACTGGATGCATCGCGCGTATTCCGCGCCGCGTTCGGCCTATTTCGTCGTCGAGCGCATCGACGCGCACGGCGACGGCGCGGTCGAAGGGGGTGGCGGCATCGCGCCGCTGACCGGCGGCGACGCCGACACCTGCGAACTGCGCAAGATGTATTTCCTGCCGGGCCTGCGCGGCCTCGGCGCCGGCGAAGCGCTGATGGCGCGCTGCCTCGACGCCGCGCGCGGCTTCGGCTTCGCGCGCTGCTATCTCGAAACGCTCACCGGCATGGACGCGGCGATGCGCCTCTACGCGCGCAGCGGCTTCCGGCGCATCGATCGTGCGTTGGGCGCGACCGGACACGGCGGCTGCAACACGTTCTATCTGCGCGAACTGGCGACGGACTGAGACCTGCCGGAGAGCGATACGGATGCGCACGCAGGGCACATTGATCAAATGGAACGACGACCGCGGCTTCGGATTCGCGAAGACCCGCGACACCGGCATGGACGTTTTCGCGCACGTCTCCGAGTTCCCGCGCGGCGGGCGACGACCGCAGATCGGCGACCTGCTGTCGTTCGAGATCGTGAGCGGCGACGACGGCCGCAAGCGCGCCTGCGCCATCGTCTTCGAGGTTCCGGCGACCGATCGCGTCGATTTCACGCTCGCACCGATCGACAGGCGTGCATCGAAGCCGCAGCCTTCACCGCCGCCGCGCGCACCGCGCGAAACGCACGCACGCCCGCGCCGTCCCGAACACGCACGCCGCGAGCGCGGCGTCTCCGGGCTGATCGGCGCCGCCGTGTTCGTCTGCATCGTGCTGCTCGGCGGCCATCAGCTCATCGAGGCGTTCCGCACCACCACTTACGTACCGCCACCGGCGACGCCATCGCAAACGGCATCCCCGCTGTCCGCGTCAACGGCGGCAAGCTGCGACGGACGCACGCACTGCAGTCAGATGCGCTCCTGCGCGGATGCGAAGTGGGTCCTGCGCAATTGCCCGAATACCGCGATGGACGGCGACCACGACGGCGTGCCCTGCGAAACCCAGTGGTGCCGCTGAGCGCATCGGCGCGACGCTTCGACATACCCAACAAAAAACCCCGCCGGAGCGGGGTTTCCTGTCTGAAGCCGAGGGTATCGGGAATCAGAACTTGTACTGGCCGGCGATGCCGAACAGATTCACGTCGCTGCTGTACTCGCCGAACAGGGCGTGGCCCTGCGAGTCGAGAATGCCGATCTTCGGGGAATCCGGCTCGATGCGGGTGTAGGCGGCGGTGATCTCGACGTGCTCGCTCATGTTCCAGGTCAGACCGAGCGAATACCAGCGACGGTCTTCGTCGGGCAGACGCGGGGTACGCGTCGCGAACGTGGTCGGGGTCTCGTCGTAGGCGTAACCGCCGCGGAGCGTGAAGGCCTCGGACAGCTTGTACTCGGCGCCGATCGACCAGAAGCGGGTATCGCCCCAGCTGAAGTCCTCGACCGAATCCGGATCCGGATTGGCGAAGTCGATGCGGATCTCCTTCAGCGAGTGCCAGTCGGTCTCGGTGTAGTCGGCCATCAGCGCGAGGTTGTCGTTGAGCTGGTAGGCGACGCTGAGCGTGGTGATGCTCGGGGTGGTCAGCTTGGCGCTGGCCTTGCCGTCGCGGAACAGCGGCGAGGTGGTCGGGCTGGAAGCGAAGATCGTGGCGACGTCGGTCGGGACGGTCCAGTCGACCTTGCCCTGCAGATCGTGGTCGATCTCGGAGCGGTGCGACAGGCCGACGGTCAGGCTGTCGGTCGGACGGAAGTTCAGGCCGACGATCCAGCCGATGCCGGTATCGTCGCCGGTGACCACGGCTTCACCGTCGCGCGCCTGCGGGCGGGCGAAGGGCAGCGGACGGGTCGCCGGATTGGCGAACAGCGCGGAACCGAAGTCCACGGCCTTGGACAGCTCGGCCTCGGCGCGCTCGTAGATCAGGCCGGCGCCGATGGAGAAGCGGTCGGGCACGATTTCGTAGGCGGCGGACAGGGTGAGGTCGACGGTCTTCAGATCCGAGGTGAGGCCGTGGTAACGACCGACCCAACCGGTGTCGTATTCGGTCTTCAGGCCGAAGGGCGCGCTGACCATGGCGCCGACGGTCAGGCCGTTGTCGAACTTGTGGATCAGCGACATGGCCGGGACCGGGGTGACATCGCCGGCGTTGCCGCCGTCGCTGCCGGTGAGCGGACCGGAGACCGGACCGAAGCCGACGCCGGCATAGCCGCCGCCATCGAAGCTGGCGTTGAGGTCGATCACGGTCACGTCGGACTGGATCGTGGTGCCCTCGAACGAAGTCATGGTCGCCGGATTGTTCACGACGACGGATGCGTCGCCCTTGGCGACGCCGGAACCGGCGAAGGCGCGGCCCATGGCCTTGACGCTGTTTTCTTTCAGCTGGAAGCCCGAGGCCTGGGCTTGGCCGAAGGCCAGCGCGCCGGCGATGCCGAGCGCGAGCGCGGACATCTGGATGAAGCGGTTGTGGGTATGCATTGTGCTTGCGTCTCCGTGGACAGGATTTTGGGTCTGCGCCGTGCGGCCGGGCGTATTTCCTCGCCCGTGCCGCGCCTGCCGGAAACCCCCTCCCGACGTACGACGCCGTATGTACTATACCGCGCAAGTTAACCTGAAGCTAACAACCGCTTGTCGCGGCGCGGCCCATGGATTCATGGGAATTTCGGCATACTCGCGCGATGTTCGTTCAGCTTCCCACCCGCCGGACATCCGGCCTGCGCTGGGCCACGCCGCTGGTCTTCGCGACGCTGTGGCTGGCCTACCTGTGGGCGAGCACCCGGCCGGAAGCGATCCAGCGCGGCCTGCTGCAGGACTGGGGCGCGCTGACCGGCGGTCCGGCCGCGACCGACACTTGGCTGGCGCTGTGGGCCAACGAGCGCTGGCTGCGGCTGTTCACCGCGATGTTCCTGCATGCCGACTGGGCGCATCTGCTGGGCAATCTGGTGTTCCTGCTGATCTTCGGGCTGCCCGCCGAGCGCGCCATGGGGCCGTGGCGCTTCCTGGCGCTGTTTCTGCTCGGCGGCACGCTCGCCAATCTGGCCGCGGTGTTCATGATCGGCACGCCGGAACGGCTGGTCATCGGCGCCAGCGGCGCGGTCTCGGCGGTGATCGGCGCCTATCTCGCGCTGTTCCCGCGCGCCAAGCTCGGCGTGGTGGTGCCGCTGGGGCTGTTCCTGGAATTCATCCGGGCGCCGGCCTCGCTGCTGATCGGGGTCTGGGCGATCCTGCAGGTGGTGTTCGCCTACATCGGTCCGGCCTTCGGTGCGGTGGCCTGGAGCGCGCATATCGCCGGCTTCCTGTTCGGCGTGGTGTTCGCGCTGTCCGCCCGCGCAGGCATCGCCCGACGCCTGCGCCACAGCCAGGGCTATTGAATCCTCCGGCATTGCCCTGCCCTCTTCGCGAACCGGCTCTTGCATCCGCAGGCAACCGGCCGCATCTGCCCCATGTCGCCCCTCGCCTTCCCTCCACCATGGCCAAGACGCTCTACAAGATCACCTTCCACAACCACGGCAAGATCTACGAGCTCTACGCGGAGCGCGTGACCAGCGGCAGTCTGTGGGGTTTCGTCGAAGTGGCCGGGCTGGCGTTCGATGTGCACGACGGGCTGGTGGTCGATCCCACCGAGGAACGACTGCGCGACGAATTCGGCGGCACCAGGGTGCTGCACCTGCCGATGCAGAGCATCGTGCGGATCGAGGAAGTCGAGAAGAAAGGCCAGTCCGCGATCCGCGACGCGGCGAGCGGCGAAACCGTGGTCACCCCGTTCCCGCTGCCGGTGAAACCGCGCTAGAGCGCGTTATGCACTTTTTGATAGGCCGCGAAGGTCGTCTGCGGGCCTGGGCCAAGGCGCGCGCCGCGGCCAAGGCTGCGTCACGGAACCTTGTCTCGGCGCCACAGGCTGCGCAACGCGACCTGCCAAAAAGTGCATAACACGCTCTAGACGCGCGACCGCGGAAAAACGGATGCGGCGGCGCGTATCCCGCGCGCCACCGCATCCTTCCCGAAATTCACAGACTCACCCGCTTGCGGTTGTCCGCGGACACCCGGTCGATCAGCTTGTTGTAGGGGTCGAACCCGGCTTCGTAGGGTTGGGCGTCCACCACCACGGTGATTTTCGGATCCGCCGTGGTGATGCGATGACGCTTGAGGTACAGCGGCTTCTCGTCCTTTTCCTCGCCCGACGCGCCGCGCTCGAACACGCCGACTTCCACCCAGTCGTCCATCGTGCCGGCGCTTTCCCTGCCCTTGCCGTCGACATAGCGCTTCGCCGCGCGCAGATCCAGGGTCACCTCGTATTTGCCGTCGGCGCGCTTCTTCGCGACCGCCGTCTCGACGCGGTTGTCGTAGAAGCTGATCTTCTCGAACAGGTCGACGATCAACTGCTCGTGCGCCGGCCCCGCCTCGGCGCGGATGTAATCCAGCAATTCCTTCGACGTGGTGTACGGCGGTTGCTGATAGCCCTTGTCCTGGAGGAATTTCTTCAGCGCGCGGTTCAGGGCCGCCTCGCCGATCTCGTCGCGCAGCCGATAGAGCACCAGCGACGCCTTGCGATAGTGGATGTACGGCTGGTTTTCCACGCGGTACAGCGGCAACTCGTCGATCAGTTCGCCGCCACGGCCGGACAGATAGCTGTCCAGCTCGTACTTCAGGAATCGGCGCATCTTGTCGCGTCCGTATTCCTTCTCCATCACCATCAATGCCGAGTATTGCGACAGCGACTCGGACAGCACCGTCGCGCCCTGCACATTGGCGCCGATCACCTGATGCGCCCACCACTGGTGCGCCATCTCGTGCGCGGTCACGTAGAAGACATAGTCGACGGCATCCTCGTCGCCGACATCGGCGATGAAGCCGATCGCTTCCGAGTAGGGAATGGTATTGGCGAACGCCTGGGCGAATCGGGCATACCCCGGGAACTCGATGATCCTCACCTGGCGATGCTGATAGGGCGTGAAGTGGGCCTCGTAGTACGCCAGCGACTTCTGCACCGCCTCGATCATGCGATCGACGTTGTAGGGGTGCTTGCCGTCGTGGTAGATCTCGATCGGAATGTCCTTGTACCGGCCTTTCTTCACCTGCCAGCGCGCGGAAAGATAGGCGTAGAAATTCAGCATCGGCCGGTCCATCGCATAGCTGAAGCAGCGCCGCCCGTCGCGCATGAATTCCTTCTGCAGATATCCCGGCGACAGCGCGATCTGATCCGGCGCGGTGCAGATGGTCGTCCTGAAGTCGATCCAGTCGGCATCGTCGCCGAGGTACGTATTGGCCCGCGCCGCCTCGTCCTCCAGTTTCGGCATCCGCCGCGGCTCGCCGAGGTCGCGCTTGCGGCGCTCGTTGCGGTCCTGGATCTCGGCATTGTCGTTGTAACCGAACGACGGAAAGACGCTGCTGTTGAAGAAGCTGCCGTTGTCGACGATCGACGTCTGGGCGGTCTCGTTAGTGATGCCGTTCGGCGCCTGCGACACCTCGAAGCGGATCTCGCGCTCTTCGCCCGGGGCCATCGGAGCACGCAAGCGATAAATGCGATATCCCATGTCCTCGTCGTGCTTCACGAGTTCGGCGCCGCCGAGGTCGATCGCGACCAGCGATTCGTCGTCGAACATCTGCACATGCACCTCGGAGATCGCCGTCGCATGCGGATTGCGCACGCGGTAGACGCCCTTGGCGCGCATGGTCCGGGTCTCGGGGCGAAGATCGATCTCGACCTCGGTCGCGAGGATCCGCGGCTGCGGCAGCGAGGCGTAGCGCTTGTACTCGCGCTCGTAGCGGGCCTGCAGGTCCAGATTGTCGTCCGGCGACAGGAAGTCGTTGCGGATGTTGGTGTTCCAGAACAGATACGCGCCCGTGCCGGCGAAAGCCAGCAGCGCGAACGCGGTCGCCGCGCCCAGCGGGCCACGCATGCGGCGGCGGGCCAGACGCATGCGCTCGCGCACGCCGCCGCTGACGCCACGCACCCACAGCGCCGCCGACAACAGCAGCAGCACGAGCAGGAACAGCCCCCAATAGCCCTGGAACCACAGTTTGGCGCCCAGGAAATGGCCGAATCCGTTCATGTCGGAATACGGCGCGCCGGGCGAGCCCGCGTAGATGTAGAGATTGTGGGTGAAATCGAGCGCGGCCAGCACGCCCTGCGCGACCAGCACCAGGAGCATCAGGCCGTAGCCGGCGAATTTGTTGTTGGTGAAGACCTGCAGGCACAGCGCCAGACCGCCCATCAGCACGAACCAGATGCTGTCCAGCAGCAGGGTCTTGGCGTAGACCGCGAGTTCGAGCTGGGTGTGGCCCTTGGCGAGCTGGACCAGCATCGCGGCGATGCCGCCGAACATCTGGAAACACAGGATCACCGCGACCAGTGCGCCGAACTTCGCCGCCAGCGGCACCCAGTTGGGCACCGGCATGGCATCGGTGACTTCATGGATCTTCGCGGCACGCTCCTTGCCGACCAGTTCGCCGGCGTAGAACAGCACGATGATGACCAGCACGAAGTTGTAGGACCCCTGCAATGCCTGCAGCATCTGCGACGTCACCGGATGGATCGGCGTTTCGTAAAGCGTCTGCGCCAGGATCGCGCTCGGCACGAAATTCGCCATCGCGAACAACAGCATCACGATGAACGGGATGCCGCGAAGCACGCCTGCGGTATCGAAGCGCAGCTGGCGGAGGAACTGGGCGAATGCGGTTGCCGGCGTTTGCGCGATCGCGACCCTGGGAATCCGCAACGCCGCCGGGACGGCATCGACCACCGGCGCGTCGACGGCCACCCGGGCCTTGCGGAAACGGCTGCGACCGGTGCCGGCGCGCTGCGGCTTGAACCATGCGAAGCCCGCGGCGAACAGCACCAGCCCGATGCCCGTCCAGAGCGCGCGGTTGGCGAGGATGTAGCCTCCGATCGCCGGCAGTTCGGTATTGCGCTGTTCCGCGGCCCAGTAACGGATCGTGCGCCCGAAGGCGCGGATACCGAGCGGCTCGCTCAGCGACGCGATCCAGACGTTGTCGAGATCGCTCAGCAGCACGCCGCTCATGATGTAGAGCACGATGAACCCGAGCACGCCGACGTACACCCACAGCACGCTGCGGGTCGCGATGGCCAGCAGCGACAGCAGCGCCGCCATGAACAGCAGATTCGGCAGCACGATCACACCCATCGCCCACAGGTAGGGCACGGGCGTGACCGGGCCCAATCGCTCGGGTTCGATCCACGGCATGAACTGGGCGACGAACAGACCGAACGCGATCACCGCGTACAGCAGCAGGCAGCAGATCACCGCGGCACCGACCCGCCCGGCGACGTAGTCGCGGCGTTTGATGGGGCTGGCGAAAATCAGTTCGGCGGTGCCCTGTTCGAAATCGCGCAGCAGCGCGCCGTTGATCGACATCGCCACGAACAGCATGCCCAGCAGCGTGAACACGCCCATGAACTGGACGATCACCACCGGCGCATTGCGATGGATGTTGCCGATGCCGCCACCGATCTGGACGGCATCGCTCGACACCGCGGCGGCGCCCGACAGCGCGAACAGCAGCGCCATCAGCCACAACAGCGGGGACCGCAGCTGCTGGCGCAGCTCGAAGCGGAGGAACTCGAACATGGCGGGCCCCTCAGGCGGCTTTGGCGTGCTGGCGCAGACGCTGGAAATACACGTCCTCGAGATCGGGAGCGACCTGCTCGAAACCGTCTTCGGGACGTTCGGCGCTGAACACGTGGATCACCGGCAGGCCACCGACCAGACGCGTCGACAGCACGGTGAATTCGCGCAGGCAGCGCTCGAGATCGGCCTTCTCCACCTGCTTGCGCCACACCTGCTGCTCCAGTGCGCCGATGGCGTCGGCCGGGCGACCGGTGAGCAACACCTTGCCCTTGTTCATGATCGCCATGGAGGGGCACAGATTGGTCACGTCCTCGACGATGTGGGTCGACAGGATCACCGCGACGTTCTCGCCGATTTCGGCGAGCAGGTTGAGGAAGCGGTTGCGCTCCTCGGGGTCGAGACCGGCGGTGGGCTCGTCGACGATGACCAGGCGCGGATCGCCCAGCAGCGCCTGGGCGATGCCGAAGCGCTGACGCATGCCGCCGGAGAAACCGCCGAGCTTGCGCTTGCGCACGTCCCAGAGATTCACCTGCTGCAACAGACCGTCGACGACCTCGCGCCGCTGCCTGCGATCGACCAGCCCCTTCAGCACCGCGAAGTGTTCGAGCAGATCGAGCGCGCTGACCTTGGGATACACGCCGAAATCCTGCGGCAGATAACCGAGCTGGCGGCGCA
The DNA here is from genome assembly GCA_011526085.1 of Lysobacter sp. Classification (GTDB taxonomy): domain Bacteria; phylum Pseudomonadota; class Gammaproteobacteria; order Xanthomonadales; family Xanthomonadaceae; genus Lysobacter_I; species Lysobacter_I hankyongensis. The sequence goes on from WYBC01000025.1 coordinate 36,156, forward strand.
CCGCGTCCTTGTCGCGAAGGATGTCGATGCGTCCGCCCTTGCCGTCGTCGAGGGTCGCGGTGCCGCTGTCCGCCTCCTGCAGGGTCGCGAGCGTGCGCATCAGCGACGACTTCCCGGCGCCGTTCGGGCCAAGCAGACCGAACATGCCGCGCGGGATGTCGAGGGTCACGTTGTCAAGCGCACGCACGCCGTTGGCGTAGGTCTTGCTGAGATCGCGGATCGCGAGCATGGAGGGTCCCCGGAGACGGGTCCGCGACTGCGGACGGATCGCATCATCCTAGGGGAGCGGCACGAGCGCGCAGACGGGCCATCAGCCCTCATGACTTCCGGCCCAAGGCCGGAAGTCATGCGTATTGCCCGGAGGAAACGCGGTCTCAGCGCCGATCGGCGGCAGGCAGTGCGGCGACCTGCTTCTTGAGCACCGCGAGCGCGGCGGTGATCGGGGCGTCGCCTTCGAGCACGTCGCCGATGCCGACGCCGTCGGTTTCCTGGTCGCCGCGGAGATGGCCCGGCAATGCCGCTTCGGAGATCTCGCCCGGCCTGGCGGCGGCGCCGTCGGGTTTCAGCACCACGTCCGGATCGATGCCCCGGGCCTGGATCGAACGCCCGCTCGGCGTGTAGTAGCGCGCAGTGGTGAGCTTCACCGCGTCGCCGTTGTCCAGCGGCAGCACGGTCTGCACCGAGCCCTTGCCGAAGGTGCGGCTGCCGACGACCTGGGCGCGCTGGTTGTCGCGCAACGCGGCGGCCAGCACTTCCGAGGCGCTGGCGGAACCGGCATCCACCAGCACTACCACCGGCGCGCCGCGCATGCGGTCGCCCGGGGTCGCGCTGAAGGCGGTGTCGGCGACCGGATTGCGGCCGCGGGTACTGACGATGCCGCCCTTCTCCAGCAGATCGTCGGCGACCTGCACCGCGGAGGTCAGCAGACCGCCCGGATTGCTGCGCAGATCGAGCACCAGCCCGCGCAGGCCCGCGGCGCCACCGGCCTGCGCCTGCAGCTTGTCGACGTGGGCTTCGAAATCGTTCGCGGTATCGGCCTGGAACGCGCTGATGCGCAGGTAGGCGTAGCCGGGTTCAAGCATCCGGCTGCGCACGCTGCTGACCCGGATGGTGTCGCGCTGGACGGCGATCTCCAGCGGTTTCTTCGCGCCTTCGCGCTGCACGGTGAGCACGGTCCTGCTGCCCGGTTCGCCGCGCAGCGGATTGCTGTCGGCCTGTTCGGGCGTGAGCGGTTTGCCGTCGACGGCGACGATCACGTCGCCGGGCTTGATGCCGGCGCGCGCCGCGGGCGTGTCATCGATCGGCGCGATCACGAGGATGCTGCCGTCGGGCTGCTGCTGCACTTCGACGCCGATGCCGTCGTAGGCGCCGTTCGCGTCCTCGTCGAAGGCCTGCGCGTCGCTGCGCACGAGGTAGGTGCTGTGCGGGTCGAGATCGAACAGCAGGCCGCGGATCGCGGATTGCATCAGTTTGCGGTCCTCCACCGGCTCGACGTAGGCGTGCTTGACCGCGTTGAACACGTTGACGTAACGCCGGATCTCTTCCAGCGGCACCTTGCCGGCGTCGGCATCGGCGGACGCTTTCGCGGCGGGCGCCGCGGGCTTCGCGTCCTGGGCCATCGCCGGCACGGCGGCGCAGGCCGCGAACGCGAGCAGGCCGGCCAGGCCATGGACGCGGAAGGGAAAGGACGCGGACAACGGACGGGACATCGACGACTCCGGAAAGGACTGCTCGGTCGGACCGCGGCGGACGCGACTGGTTCACGCGCCGTGCGGCTGCCGTTCACCGTACCCGTTCAGAGCGTGTTATGCACTTTTTCATATCCCGCGTTGCGCAGCCTGTGGCGTCGAGACAAGGTTCCGTGGCGCAGCCTTGGCTGGTGGCCAAGGCAAGCCACGGGCCGCAGGATCGGCGCCACAGGGGCGCAACCCGGAGGGAAGGCCGTCTGCGAGCCCGATCCGGCGTTGCGCACCTTGCCAAGGCCACCACTTGGCCGCGGCGCGCGCCTTGGCTCAGGCCCGCAGACGGTCTTCGCGGCATATGAAAAAGTGCATAACACGCTCTATTGCCGCCGGAGCCAACTGCCCGGATCGACAGGCTGGCCGTTGCGGCGCAGTTCGAAATACAGCGCCGGCTGCGCCAGCCCGCCGGAGTTGCCGACGCGGGCGACGGCATCGCCGCGCTTCACCGCGGCGCCGACATCCCTCAGCAGGGATTCGTTGTGCGCGTACAGGCTGAGATAGCCGTTGCCGTGGTCCACGATCACGATCAGACCATAGCCGGTCATCCATTCGGCGAAGACCACGTTGCCGTCCGCGACCGCGCGCACCGGCGTGCCGAGGCTCGCCGCGATCAGCAGGCCATGACTGGCGCGACCATCGGGCATGCGCCCACCGTAGCCGGCGAGGAGACTCCCCGACAGCGGCCAGCCGAAGCCGCCCACCCGCACCGGCGCCGCGCTGGCGGCCTGCCGCGGCGGTCGCGGCGTCGCGCGCTCGCCCGGCCGCGGCGCCGTGGACTTGGCGGCGCGGGCCGCGGCATTGCGGGCGTCGCGCTGGGCGGCGGCCCGTTCCGCGGCGGCCCTGGCGGCCGCCGCGCGCAGCCGCGCGACCAGCTGCTGCAGGGCCTTGGCGTCGCTGCCCAGCGCCTGCTCGCGGGCCTGGCGGTCGCGATAGCGCTGTTCCAGTTCGCCGAGGGTCGCGGCGCGACTGCGGCGGTCGCGGGCCAGCGCGGCCAACTGCGCCTGTTGGCGTTCGCGCGCGGCGTCGAGCGCCGTGCGTTTGGCGGCGATCTGCGCTTCCACGCGTTCCAGTTCGGCGAGTTCGGCGCTGAGCGCGGCGGTGCGCTGCAGGCGCTGGCGCTGCAGATAGCGGTAGTACACCAGTTGGCGCTGGGCGTCGGCGACGCGATCCTGCGCCAGCATCAGCTTCAACGGCGCCTGATCGCCCTGGGCATGCGCGGCGCGCAGCAGCGCGGCCAGTTCGCGGCGCTGTCCGGCCTGCTGGCGCAGCAGATATTCGCGGCGCGCGCCTAGTTCGGCCAGCGCGGTCTGTTCGCGCGCCAACTGGCGCTCGGCTTCGTACAGCGCACGGCTGGAACTGGCGACGCGCTCGTCCACCGCGCGCAGTTCGCGACTGGCGGCACCGCGCTGGCCTTCGAGGCGACGGCGTTCGGCGGCGACGTCCTTCAGTTCGCGCTGTACCTTCTCCAGCCGACGCTGCGCGTCCGGGCTCGCCGCGGGCTTGCCGCCCGACTGCGCGCCGGCCTGCGGCAGGAGAAGCAGCGCCAGCAGCGCGAGCGCGCACAGCGGGCGCAAGGCATGGCGCATGCGCGCAGGCGTCATCCGGCGGCCAGCAGACTGCGGCCGGACATCTCGGCCGGCTGCGGCAGACCGAGCAGATCGAGGATCGTCGGCGCCACGTCGCGCAGCGCGCCGCCGGCGCGCAGCTGCCCATCGGCGCGATCGCCGATGGGCGTATCGCATACGAGCACGAACGGCACCGGGCCGACGGTGTGCGCGGTATGCGGCTGCCCGGTCGCGGGGTCGCGCATCATTTCGAGATTGCCGTGATCGGCGGTGATCAGCAGCGCGCCGCCGGCCGCGCGCACCGCGGCCTCGACCGCGCCGATGGCCACGTCCACCGCCTGCGCCGCCAGGATCGCCGCCTGCAGATCGCCGGTGTGGCCGACCATGTCCGGATTCGCGATGTTGCACACCACCACGTCGAAGCGACCGCCCGCGATCGCGGCGACCAGCTTCGCGGTGACTTCGGGACAGCTCATTTCCGGCTGCAGATCGTAGGTCGCGACCTTCGGGCTGGGCACCAGGATGCGCTCTTCGCCCGGATACAGGTCCTCGCGGCCGCCGCTGAAAAAGAAGGTGACGTGCGCGTATTTCTCGGTCTCGGCGATCCGCAGTTGGGTCTTGCCGTGCGCGGCCAGCACCTCGCCCAGGGTGTTGCGCAGATCGTCGGGGCCGAAGGCCACCGGCGCCGGCAGTTTCGCGTCGTATTCGGTCAGGCAGACGAAGCGCGACAGCGCCGGGCGCCGCACGCCCGCATCGAAGCCGTCGAAGGCGGGCGAGACGAAGGCCGCGGTGATCTGGCGCGCGCGGTCCGCGCGGAAATTCATGAACACCATCGCGTCGCCGTCGCGCATGGGCTGCGCGCCCTCGATCACCGTGGGCGCCACGAATTCGTCGTTCTCACCGCGGGCGTACGCATCGCGCAGCGCCGCCAGGGCATCGAACGCGCGATGGTCCGCATGCGCTTCGACCATCGCGTCCCAGGCGCGGCGCACGCGGTCCCAGCGCTGGTCGCGATCCATCGCGAAATAACGCCCGCTCACCGACGCGATCCGCGCATTGCCCAGCGCGTCGCACTTCGCCTGCAGCGCGCGCAGGCTGGGTTCGGCCGATTTCGGCGGCATGTCGCGACCGTCGAGGAACGCATGCACCGCGACCTGCGGCACGCCTGCGCGCGCGGCCAGATCGAGCATCGCGAAGATGTGCAGTTCATGGCTGTGCACGCCGCCGGGCGACAGCAGGCCCATCACGTGCAAGGTGCCGCCGGCGGTCTTCGCCGCGTCGCAGGCGGCGCGCAGTTCGGCGTTGGCGAAGAAGCTGCCGTCCTCGATCGCGGCGTCGATGCGGGTCAGATCCTGGTACACGATGCGACCGGCGCCGAGATTCATGTGCCCGACCTCGGAATTGCCCATCTGCCCGTCCGGCAGGCCGACATGGCGGCCCTCGGTGTGGATCAGCGTGTGCGGCCGCTGCGCCCACAGCCGGCGCCAGTTCGGCAGATCGGCGAGCGCCAGCGCGTTGTCGGTCGGGTCTTCGCGATGGCCCCAGCCGTCCAGGATCATCAGCACCACGGGCTTCGGACGGGAGGCAGCGGACATGTGACCTTCGGGGCAGTGACTTAGGACAGATGCGATTGTAGCGAAGCGGCCGCATCCTGCTCCTGCCGGCCCTCCCCCGGGTCTCACGTGTTCAGAAGAGGTCATCCCATGCATGCCACGAAATCCGCTCTCGGCGTCGCCATCGCGTCCGCCCTCGCGCTCGTCCTGCTCGCGCCCGTCGCCCACGCCGGCAAGGACATCGACAAGGTCATGGGCAGCATCACCGCCCACGCCGGCGAGGATTACGGCGATCTGTCGAGCGTGAACGGCAGCGTGCGCGTCGAAGCCGGCGCCAAGACCCAGGACATCTCCACCGTCAACGGCAGCGTCCGCCTGGCCGAAGGCGCCCACATCGGCGACGCCGAAACCGTCAACGGCAGCATCAAGGCCGAAGGCCGGGTGACCGCCGGATCGCTGGAAACCGTGAACGGCAGCATCCGCCTCGACGAACAGGGCCACGCCACCAGCATCGAAACCGTCAACGGCAGCATCTTCGTCGGCCGCGGCGGCGCGGTGAGCAAGGACATCGAAACCGTGAACGGCGCCATCGGCATCGTCGACACCGACGTCAGCGGCAGCATCAGCACCGTCAACGGCGACATCACCGTCGGCATCGGCTCGCACGTCCGCGGCGGCATCACCATCGAGAAGCCCAGCGGCAACTGGATGCCGGTCGCGACCAAACAGCGCAAACCGCGCATCGTCATCGGCCCCAACGCCGTCGTCGAAGGCCCGTTGGTGTTCAAGCGCGAAGTCAACCTCTACGTCCACAAGACCGCACGCATCGGCCAGGTCACCGGCGCCACCGCCGTGCGCTACGACGGGGCGACGGCGCCGAAGGATTGATGGCGGCCTGCCCGGCGGACGACTTCCGGCAGGTCTGCCCGAACGCCGCGAGGGCTTACACTCGGGGCTTCCGTTCGTGTGGAAGCCTCCGATGTCACGTTCACTGCCGACGATCCTGCCCAAAACCCTGCTCCTGACCCTCGCCGCCACCGCCGCGCTCGCCGCCTGCCAGCGCGGCGCCGAGACGGCCGAGGCACCGAAACCCGCCGCCGAGGCGCCGAAGCCCGCGGCGTTCGCGTTCAAGGACGCGATCGATGCCGCCGATTTCGGCGAGCACGTGCGCGTGCTGGCCTCCGATGAATTCGAGGGCCGCGCGCCGGGCACGCCCGGCGAAGAGAAGACCGTCGAATATCTGAAGGCGCAGTTCGAGCGCATGGGACTGAAGCCCGGCAACGGCGACAGCTGGTTCCAGGTCGTGCCGATGATGGAAACCACCGCCGACGAAGCCACGGCGATGACCATCGACGTGAAGGGCACGCCGCGCACGCTGAAATTCGGCACCGACATGGTGATCGGCACGCGTACTGGTCAAAGCGAAGTGAAGATCGATGCCAGCGAGCTGGTGTTCGTCGGTTACGGCGTCGACGCGCCGGAGCAGAAGTGGAACGATTACGCCGGCGTCGACGTGAAGGGCAAGACCGTGGTGATGTTCGTCAACGATCCGGGCTTCCATGCGAAGGACGCGAGCCTGTTCGACGGCAACCGCATGACCTATTACGGGCGCTGGACCTACAAGTTCGAGGAAGCCGGGCGCAAGGGCGCGGCGGCCGCGCTGATCATCCACGACACCGAAGGCGCGTCGTACGGCTGGGACGTGGTGAAGAACTCGTGGTCCGGCGCGCAGTACGATCTGCGTGCGGCCGACGATCCGGCGCCGCGGGTGCCGCTGCAGGGCTGGATCACCGGCGAGCAGGCGAAGGCGCTGTTCGCGGACGCCGGCCTGGATCTCGACGCGATGCGCACCGCCGCCGGCAAGCGCGGCTTCAAGCCGGTGACGCTGCCGGCGAAGATGAGCACGACGCTGAAGAGCACCATCGCCGAGAAGGAATCGCGCAACGTGCTGGCGCTGCTGCCCGGCACCGAGCGCCCGGACGAGACCGTGGTCTACATGGCGCACTGGGACCATCTCGGCAAGCATCCGGACGAAACCGGCGACAACATCTACAACGGCGCGATCGACAACGCGACCGGCGTCGCCGGCATCCTGGAACTGGCCGAACAGTTCGCGAAGATCGGCAAGCCGAAGCGGTCGGTGCTGTTCGCCGCGGTGACGCTGGAGGAATCCGGGCTGCTCGGTTCGAAGTACTACGTCGCGCATCCGACCGTGCCGCTGGACCGCACCGTCGGCGTGATCAATCTCGACGCGATGAGCGTGGCCGGTCGCGCGCGCGACCTGACCGTGGTCGGCATGGGCAATTCCGAACTGGAAGACATCCTCAAGCCGATCGCGGAGAAACAGGGCCGCACGCTGGTGGCGGAATCCAATCCGGCCGGCGGCTACTACTTCCGTTCCGATCACTTCAATTTCGCCAAGGCCGGCGTGCCCGCGCTCTACACCGACGGCGGCAACGATCTGGTCGACGGCGGCAAGGCCGGCGGCGACGCGGCCGGCAAGGATTACAACGAGCACCGCTATCACAAGCCCGGCGACCAGTACGACCCGGCGGCATGGAAGCTCGACGGCACGATGGAAGATCTCACCGCGGTGTACGAGGTCGGCGCGGTGCTCGCCAACGGCGAGGGCTGGCCGAACTGGTACGCCGGCAATCCGTTCCGCGCCGCGCGCGAAACGATGATGAAGGCGAATCCGCCGCCGGCGCCGGGCGCACCGGCCGCGGCCGCGGCGAAGTAAGGCCGCGGTTCGCATCGCGGAACGCGAAAACGGCGCCGGAAGGCGCCGTTTTCGTTCGCGGAAGGCCGTGCGCTCGGGTCGCGGCCGCAGACCTCAGAGCGTGCGGTGCGCGGATGCCTTCCAGGCGAGCGTGTCCTCGCCGACCTGGAACGCGTTGCGCGATTCGGCTTCGCGCTGTGCGCGCACTTCCTGCGCCTGCTGCTGCTCGCGCTGCTGGTTCTGGGCCGCGAGCTTGTCGTTGATCTGCTCGGGGCTCTGGTTGCGCGACTGTTCGACGTTCACGTAACCGTTGAAGATCGGTTCCTTGCCCACGCGCTCGGCGATCATCACGTGGCCGTTGCGCACGTCCATGTATTCGGGCTTCTCGGAAATGCCGGGCGTGTGCCGCGCGGTCAGCACCACGTCGGTGGCGACCTTTTTCGCGTCGTCCTCGGTCATGCCGGTCTTGTTCTGCACCAGCGTCATCGCGCGCTCGAACAACTGGCGCTCGGCCGGATTCATCTCGAGTTCTTTCTGTTTCTGCGGGGCCTGCAGCATCGGGCCGGATCGGTCCAGATCGGGTGCGGCCACGGCGTGCGCGCCGAGGTTGCGCGGGCCGTCTTCCTGCCCCGGCGCGCCGGCTTGTTGTCCCGCAAAGCGTTCGCTCATCGTCGTTCTCCTGCGTGAGCGGTCGGACGCCCCTGCCGCGCCGCGACCTGCGGACCGAGCATACTGCGGAATCCGGGCCCGTGCATGGGCCTGGTCGGACCAGGCCCGGAAGACCAGACCGGGCGGAAGCGACTCAGCCCGCGGCGCGCTCCGGCCAGACCGTCTTCGCCAGCAGTTCGTCGTTCCAGTCGAACCGCAGCGCCCCCTGCTTGTCGAGCAGCAGCGAGACGAAGTTGAAGACGTTGCGGGCGAACATGTCGCTGGCGTGCATGGCGCCGCTGCTGGCCAGGTTCAGCGGGCCGGAGACGGTGACGCCGTCGTGCATGACGATCTCGCCGGGGCGGGTGAGCTCGCAGTTGCCGCCGGTCTCGGCGGCGAGGTCCACGATCACGCTACCGGGCTTCATGCCGGCGACCATCGCGGCGCTGACGATCTTCGGCGCCGGGCGACCGGGCACGGCCGCGGTGGCGACGATCACGTCGACGTTCTTCAGATGGTCGGCGAGACGCTGCTGCTGCAACGCGCGCTCTTCGTCGGTGAGCTGGCGGGCGTAACCGCCCTCGCCCGCGGCGCTGACGCCGAGGTCGAGGAACTTGCCGCCCAGCGATTCGATCTGTTCGCGCGTTTCCGGGCGCACGTCGAAGCCTTCGACCTGCGCGCCGAGGCGCTTGGCGGTGGCGATCGCCTGCAGTCCGGCGACACCGGCGCCGATCACCAGCACCTTCGACGGACGGATGGTACCGGCGGCTGTGGTGAGCATCGGGAAGAATTTCGGCGCCAGCTGCGCCGCGATCAGCATCGCCTTGTAACCGGCCATGCCGGCCTGCGAGCTGAGGATGTCCATGGCCTGGGCGCGGGTGGTGCGCGGCAGGCGTTCCAGCGGGAAGGCGACGATGCCGCGGGTCTGGATGGCTTCGCCGCGGGCGGCGTCGCCCTGCGGCTGCAGCATGCCGACGAGCACCGCCCCGGATTTCATCGTGGCGATGGCCGCCGCCGGCGGCGGTTGCACGCAGACCACGATGTCGGCGCTGCCGAGCACCGCGTCGGCGCTGTCGTGGACTTCGGCACCGGCATCGGCGTAGGCGGCATCCGCGGCGTGCGCGCCGCTGCCGAGGCCGCGCTCGATGCGGACCGTGGCGCCTGCGGCGACGAGTTTCCTGCAGGTTTCCGGCGTCAACGCGACGCGGCGCTCGCCCGCGGCGGTTTCGCGTACCGCACCGATGATCACTTTCGCAGCCGTCGCCTGTGCCGCCTGTTCCGCAGTGTCCGTCATGATCCGCCTTCCAATCGCCTCAAACCGGTTGCCCGCATCCTAGCAGGTGCGCGGGCGGGCGATGACGACACTGTGGACACGCCAACGAAAAGGGCCGCAGACGCGGGGTCGTGCGGCCCTTGAGCGCAATACCGACGATCCGGCGCCGGTCAGGACACCGCGACGCGGCTCTGTCCGAGCTGCTGCCACATGTCGCGCATGGCTTCGTCGAACGGCGCCTCGGACGAGCGCAGCGCGACCCGACCCTTGGCGACCAGCGCGGCCAACTCTTCGGGTGAGACCACGAGCTTGCGCATGCCGCGGCGATTGACGATGAGGAAGCGCGACGTCAGCGGGCTGACCCAGGCGATGCGGGCGGTGCTTTCGCGGCCGTCCTCTTCGATCAGGCGCAGGCTCTGGCCGACGCGCAGGCGACGCATGCGTGCGGCCATCGACAGGTCGTAGTCGCCCCCGTCGTTGCCGCCGACCAGGCGCAGCCCGCCCCAGTTGGCCGCATCGCTGGCTTCGACCACCGGCTCTTCCACCGTCACCGGATGCACCATGCGCGGCTGATCGGGGAACGCCAGCGAAGTGACGATCTTCGCCAGCGAATCGCGTGCGGCCGAAGCGTCGAGCCCGCAGCTCGCATAGCAGCGCCCCAGCGGCGCCTGCAATTCGAGGATCTTGTCGGCGACGCGACCGCCTTCGCAGCGGGCCGCATCGGCATCGGCCTGCATCAGGCCGTCGCCGATCGACAGCGCCGAGAGGTACTGGGCCGAACTCGGGCCTTCGCGCAGCCACGTCTGCACCAGATGGTGGCGCCAGTGGCCGGTGAGGAACTCGGCGATGCCGGTGGTGAGCGAACGCTGGCCGAGGCGCGAGACCAGCAGTTCGTCGACCGCGCGGCGCGCGTGCTGCAGGCGCTCGCGGCCGCCGACGGCTTCGGCGGCGCGCTGCTCGGCGATGTCGCGGATCTTCTTCTGCTGATCCAGATGGTCGCGCAGTTCAGAGGCGGCCATTTCGAAGATCGCCTTGTCGTCGCGATAGTCCTCGACCACGCGATCCACCGCCAGTTCGGCGTGGGTCAGGGTCTGCTGATCCTGCGGCGATTCGCCGGTATTGCCGTCGCAGGCTTCGCTCAGCGCTTCCAGCAGTTTGCGGCCCGGATGGGCGCGCTGTTCGAACAGGCTGTCGTCGCTGAGGGCGAGCTTGAGGTACGGCGCCACCAGCCGGCCGTACAGCGCGCGCGAGCGGCCCAGCGCGGCGTGGCTGTGGGCCAGGGTCTGCAGCAGGATGCCGACGAGATCGATCGCATCCTCGTCGATTTCATTGAAGCGGGTCTGGGTGGGATCGAGACCGAGCTGACGCGAGCCGGTGACGATCTGGTCGCGGATGACGGCCGACAGCGGACGGCTGTCGTCGCCGGTCAGCGCACGGACGTAGGGCGCGGGATCGTCGCCCTGCAGCATCGACGCGATGCCCAGCAGCTCCTGCGGCGCCAGCACGCGGACGCCGACCAGCGCCGAGGACGGCGGCGGCATCGAACCGCGGCGCAGGACGCTCTGGCGCCATGCGCGCAACTGCTGGTGCACGGTCTCGCGATAGCGCAGCGGACGGCTGCCGTCGGACAGCATGCCGCCCACGCCCTGATCGCCGCCCGCCATGGACTGGCCACCGATCGGGTGGGCACCCATCGCGGGACCACCCATGGGCTGGCCGCCCTGGTAGCCCCACGGGGCCGCCGTCGGCTGGGCCGGATTCGCATGGCCACCCTGCTGCGGAAGATTGCTCTCGACCAGTCCACCGTCGGGCACCCAACCGGCATTCGACGGCTGCGGCGCGGCCGCCTGCGGCGGGATCGGCATCTCGCGCGGCGCGAAATCGTGCTCCAGCGCGCTGTTGACCTTCGTGTAGAGATCGACGAGCGACTTCGAGAGCCGCTTCTCCAGCTGCAGGAAGATCAGCCGGCGCAGTTCCGGGGTGAGGTCGTCCTCGCTGAACAGTTTGACGAAGGCCTGCACCGGCACGTCCGGACGCAGCGGATTGCTTTCCGGCGCCTGCCGCGGCAGGCCGAGCGCGGTGGCCAGCGCATCGAGCCGCTCGTGCAGCATGTGCAGCGGATGCATCAGCTGGTGTTCCAGCAACTCCACGATCTGCTGGCCGGCGAGATGGACTTCGAGCTGGCCTTCGGACATCAGGCTCAGGCTCTTGTTGTCGACGCCGCGCGGGCGCGGATTGCGCCACAGGTCGAAGGCGCCTTCCAGGGATTCGCGGTAGCGGCTCGCCAGCTCCAGCGCGCGCTGGTTCAGCAGCCGGATCGCGAGGCGATCGTCGTAGATGGCGCGACTGTCGTGGCTGGCGATCGCGGCGAGCCGGACCTGTTCCTCGATGTCGCCCCAGAAGCCCGCGAGCACGCCGGACAGCGCCGTCACGGCGTCGCGCCGCACGGACTCGAAGACCTTCTCGGCAGTCTGGGGGGCCAATGGCGAGCGGCCCGGGAAGAACCGGCTGTTATCGTCCATGGTGATTGGTGTCGGGGGAAGTTTTGGGGGAAATTTCGGGGACAATGCGCCCTTGTCCCGATGCGCTACGATCTTTTAAACCATACCGGTCAGTCTGTGAACTCAATCTCAAATCATCCACCCGGAATGTTGCAAATACTGGATGCGCGACGCTCGGTCGCAAGCCGACAACTTGGGGCGCCGGGCCCCGATCACCCCACTCTGTTGCGGATGTTGCAGTCCGCGGTGCGGGTGCCCGACCACGGAAAAAGAACACCGTTCCGGTTTCTCAGGATCGAAGGCGAATTCCGTCACAGTCTTGGCGCCCTGCTCGCCGCCCGCAGCCGGGCCCGCGACCCGGACGCTTCGGACAGCGTGATCGAGAAAGACCGCCTGCGGTTCTCCTTCGCGCCGACGATCGTGACCGTCATCGCAAAACTCGGTCCGGACCCGAAAATTCCCGTCCAGGAGCGCTTGCTCTCCGCCGGGTGCGTCTGTTTCGCGCTGCTCCAGGCCGCGCAGGCGATGGGCTTCGGCGCGCAGTGGCTGACCGGTTGGGCCGCGTACGACCCGGAGATCCGCACACGGCTGGGGATCGGCGAAGACGAAGTCATCGTCGGCTTCATCCACATCGGCACGATCCAGCAGGGCGAAGCCCCGGAACGCGAGCGTCCGGATGCCGCCGCGCTGCTCACCGACTGGACCGACGGATGAGTGCCGGCACGCGCGACAACGACGAAGACGACGACATCCTCGACCGCGACCTCTCGCCGCAGGCGCGGCATACCGCGGAACCGCCGCCGGTCTATCTGATCGACGCCAGCATCTACGTCTTCCGCGCCTGGCACACGATGCCGGACGAGTTCCGCGACACCGACGGTTGGCCGACGAATGCGGTGCAGGGTTTCGCGCGGTTCCTGCTCGACGTGCTCGAACGCGAGCGTCCGCAGCACATCGCGGTCGCGTTCGACGAAGCCCTGGACTCCTGCTTCCGCAATCGGCTGTATCCGGCCTACAAGGCGAACCGCGACCCCGCACCGGACGAGCTGAAACGGCAGTTCGCGCATTGCAAGGCGCTGTGCGCGGCGCTCGGGCTGACCGTGCTGGGCCATCAGGATTACGAAGCCGACGACCTGATCGGCAGCGCCCTGCGTCATGCGCGCGATGCCGGGCATCGCGGCATCATCCTGTCCGCCGACAAGGATCTGTCGCAGCTGCTGCACATCGGCGACGAACAGTGGGATTACGCCCGCAACCAGCGCTGGGGCGTGCACGGGGTGAAGGCGCGGCACGGCGTGGAGGCGCACCAGATCGCCGATTACCTCGCGCTCAGCGGCGACGCGGTCGACAACATTCCCGGCGTGCCCGGCATCGGCGCCAAGACCGCGGCGGTGCTGCTGGCGCACTTCGGCGATCTCGACAGCCTGCTGACGCGGATCGACGAAGTGCAGTTCCTGCGCTTCCGCGGCGCCGCGCAGGCGGCGGCGAAACTGCGCGAGCACCGCGACAACGCCCGGTTGTTCCGCCAGCTCACCATCATCGACTGCGATGCGCCGGTGGGCGACAGCGCACCGCGCTTCCATCGCGGGAACGCGGAGCCGGCGGCGCTGGGCGCACTCTGCGACACGCTGCGCTTCGGGCCGATGACCCGACGCCGCGCGTACGCCGCGGGCGGGCTGGATTTTTCCGCGCATGCGCCGCAGAGCGGCGATCCATGATCCATTGAACATGATGCATTGAACCGGTAGAGCGGCCTTCAGGCCGCTGATTTTCCATGCCGAAGCAGCGGGCTGGTTTTCAACAGTCGAATGGCTGGTCAGCCCGCTCTACCCAGACGACGATTCCGAGGCCCGAATGACCGATCACGACGAAACGCTGTACGACGGCAAGTGGCTGCGCATGAAGCGCCGCGGTACCTGGGAATACTGCGAACGCAGCCACGGCGCCGGCGGCATGGCGGTGATCATCGTCGCGGTGACGCCGCGGGACGAGGTGCTGTTCGTCGAGCAGTACCGGGTGCCGCTGGGCGCGCGCACCATCGAGATGCCCGCCGGTCTGGTCGGCGACGACCACGCCCACGACACCCTGGAAGACGCCGCACGGCGCGAACTGGTCGAAGAGACGGGCTGGCATCCGCGCCGGGTCGAGGTGCTGCTGATCGGACCGACCTCCTCGGGCATGAGCAACGAACGCATCGCCTTCGTCCGCGCCCGCGACCTGGAGAAGGTCGGCGACGGCGGCGGCGTCGACAACGAAGACATCGTCGTGCACACCGTGCCGCGCGCGCAGGCCCCCGCCTGGCTGATGCAGAAGCAGCGCGAAGGCTACGAGCTCGATCTCAAACTCTGGGGCGGCCTGTGGATGATCGAGCACAATCCGGATGGGTCGAAAGCCGATTGAGCCTGCCGGAACTGCTTCAGCTCCGCCTTTTGTAGGAGCGCCGGAAGGCGCGACAGGCCAAGGAAAGATCTCCCGCGGCCTGTCGCGCCTTCCGGCGCTCCTACAAAAAGCCGCGCGATTCCGGCGAAAAATCGGAATGAAGGCTGTTCCAGCGTGAAGCCGATACCGGAGACGCTCAGCGCTCCGCCATGAACGCTTCGATCTCGTCCGCGCTGCGGGCAAGCCCTTCGGTCAGCACCTTGTGGCCGTCCTTCGTGACCAGGACATCGTCCTCGGTGCGGATGCCGATGCCGCGCCACTTCTCGTGCACGCCCTTGTCGTCGGCGGAGATGTACAGACCGGGCTCGATCGTGAACACCATGCCCGGTTCGAGCAGGCGCGATTCGCCGTCGAGGCGGTACTCGCCGACGTCGTGCACGTCGAGGCCCAGCCAGTGGCCGGTCTTGTGCCGGTAGAAGCGTTTGTAGTGGCCCTCGGCGATGTTCTTCTCCAGCCCGCCCTTGAGCAGCCCGAGCTTCAGCAGGCCTTCGGTCAGGGTTTCCACCGCCGCGCTGTGGCCGGCTTCGTACGGCACGCCGGGCCGCGCCTGCGCCAGCGCCGCGCGCTGCGCTTCGCCGACCAGATCGTGCAGCACGCGCTGTTCCTTCGTGAAACGACCGTTGACCGGGAAGGTGCGGGTGATGTCCGCGGCATAGCCGCGATACTCGGCGCCCGCGTCGATCAGCACCAGCGCGCCGTCCTTCGCCTGCGCGTTGTTGGCGCGGTAATGCAGCACGCAGCCATTCAGGCCGGCGCCGACGATGCTGCCGTAGGCCGGCTCGGCATCGTGACGGCGGAACACGCGTTCGATTTCGGCCTGCAGTTCGTATTCGTGGATGCCGGGCCGGGCCGCGCGCATCGCGACGCGATGCGCCTCGATGCTGATGTCGGCGGCGCGCTGCATCAACTTCAGTTCCTCGCGATCCTTGAACAGGCGCATCTCGTCGAGCAGATGGCCGAGTTCGAGGAATTCGTGCGGCGGCTGCGCACCCATGCGCACCTGCGCGCGCACCCGGTTGAGCCAGCCGATCAGCTTGAGATCGAAATCGGTGTCGCGGCCGAAGTGATAGTAGACGCGGGTGCGGCCTTCGAGCAGGCCGGGCAGGATCTCGTCGAGATCGTCGATCGGATAGGCATCGTCCATGCCGAGCGCGTCCACCGCGCCTTCCGGACCGACGCGCGGGCCGTCCCAGCCCTCGCGCTCGGGATCGCGCTCACGGCAGAACAGCAGGGCCTCGCCGTGGCGACGCCCGGGAATCAGCACCAGCACCGCTTCGGGCTCGGCGAAACCGCTGAGATACCAGAGATCGGAATCCTGCCGGTACGGGTAGTGGGTATCGCGGCTGCGGATGCGTTCCGGGGCCGACGGGATGACGACGATGGCGTCGTCGCCGGCCATCCGCATCAGTTGGCGGCGGCGACGGGCGTAGGCCTGTGCGGAGATGCCGGTGTGGGTCATGCCTGCGTGCGAAGTCGGCTCAATGCAGTTGGCGGCGATGGCGGGCCGCCATGGCGCAATCGCCATGCAGCAGCAGCGCGGCGACGCGCACGAACTCCTCGATCTCCGCCAGCGCGGCTTCGTCGTCCTCGTCGCCGTCCTCCTGCGGGCTGGCGGCAGCGAGTTTGGCCAGATCGATCAGCGCTTCGAGACTTTCCTCGGACAGCGGCGGTTTGGCGCCGGCCGCCAGGCCGAATCCGCCGAGGAAACCGCGGCACCAGTCGAACAGGCCGCTGCTGCGCACCTCCAGCGAGGCGTCGGCATCGGGCATCAGCAGGCCGAAGTCGAACTCGCGGTCTTCCATCTGGGCCACGCTCACCGTGCGCAGGCGGTCCAGCGGGCTGCCGGCGCTCGGCGCGGGCAGACTGTCGTCGGCCAGTACCTGGGCCAGCCATCGCGGGGAATCGACGCCGCCGCCGGCCAGCCAGCCGCAGAGCGCGCCGTGCAGTTCGCAGGCGCCCACGCCCAGGCCCTGGGCACGCACCGCCTCCTCGATGTCGTCGACGTCGGGCAGGACCGGGCTGGACTGGGCGGACATCATTCGGTCGGACACCATGCGGTCGGGTTCATGCGGTCGGATTCCGTGGCGCGGTCGCCTCTGCGACAGGCGGGCAGTGTACAACGGCACCGCGTCGTCGCCGGCTCGACCCGAAGCGGGTCGAGGGCCCGAACAGCGATCTGTCACCGCCCCGGCCGGAGCCGGGCAAAGATCGTTTTTCAACACCCGTCACAGCCCGTACACTGGCGGCTTCGTCAGAGGTACCCGGGGGGCCTCGTGTCGGATTCGGTGGAACTGCAGCTCTTCGCCTCGCTGGCACTGGCCGGCGTGCTGGGCGCGGTGTTGTTGTTCGTCTGGAGCCGCCGCGTGCGCGGCGACAAACGCCATACCGCCCAACTGCGCGAACGCGAGGATCGGCTCAAGCTGGCGCTGTGGGCCTCCTCCGAGCAGTACTGGGACTACGATCTGAAAACCCGGCACATGCGCCGCATCTGGGTGGACTCGCGCAGCAATCGGTCCGACCTGCAGGTGATGTCGACGACCGAAAGCGACCATCGCATCCACCCCGACGACCTGCCGCAGGTCGAAGCCAAGCTCCGCGCCCATCTTCGCGGCGAGGCGGAAATGTTCATCTCCGAACACCGCATCCTCGATCCGCGCGGCGAGTGGCTGTGGGTGCGCGCGCGCGGCCGCGCGGTGGAGAACGGGGTCGACGGCAAGGTCCGGCGCATCGCCGGGACCGCCCGCGACATCACCCAGGTCCGCCAGGCCGAACGCGAGCGCCGGATCGCCATCGCGGTGCTGCGCAGCATGAACGAAGCGGTCGCGGTGCTCGATCGCGATTTCAACTTCATCTCGATCAATCCCGCCTTCACCCGCACCACCGGCTACAGCGAGCGGGAGGTCATCGGCCAGAGCGCCAGCCTGCTGGACAGCACCCAGCACGATGTCGCCTTCTACAACCGCGTCCGCCAGAAGCTGGTGACCGAAAGCCACTGGGCCGGCGAGATGTGGCAGCGGCGCAAGAACGGCCAGGAATTCCTCTGCTCGATCGAATCCAGCGCCACCGAGGGCATCTACGGCGAACACCGGCTGTACATCGCCGTCATCACCGACATCACCCAGCAGAAGCGCGCCGAGCAGGAGCTGCGCTATCTCGCCAATTTCGACACGCTGACCAATCTGCCGAACCGGGCGATGCTGTCGGAGCGGTTGTCGCGGGCGATCGTGCGGGCGCGCCGGCAGAACCACCGGATCGCGGTGCTGTTCCTCGATCTCGACCGCTTCAAGGACATCAACGACTCGCTGGGCCACACCGCCGGCGACCGCATCCTGCGCGCGGCGGCGATGCGCCTGCAGGAAACCGTCGGCGAACACCAGACCGTCGCCCGCCTCGGCGGCGACGAGTTCACCGTGGTCCTGGAGAATCTCGATCAGCCGGCCGACGCCGACAAGATCGCGCGCGAGATCATCATGGCCTTCGAGGCGCCGCTGGTGCTGGACGACCGCCAGGAAGTGGTGATCTCGCCCTCGATCGGCATCAGCCTGTATCCCGACCACGGCCAGGTGCCGACCGAACTGCTGAAACAGGCCGACACCGCGATGTACCAGGCCAAGGCCGCCGGACGCCGCACCTTCGTGCGCTACGACGACAGCATGGAGATCGCCAACCGCCGGCGCGCGCAGCTCTCCAGCGCGCTGCACAAGGTGCTGGACCGCGGCGAACTGCGGCTGGTGTTCCAGCCGCGGCTGTCGCTGACCACCCGCCGCATCACCGGCGTGGAGGCGCTGCTGCGCTGGACCAGCGAGGAGTACGGCGAAATCCCGCCGATCCAGTTCATCCCGCTGGCCGAGGAAAGCGGGCTGATCCTGGACATCGGCGAATGGGTGCTGCTCGACGCCTGCCGCACCCTGCAGCGCTGGCACCAGGCCGGGATGACCGACCTCACCGTAGCCGTGAACGTGTCCGTGCTGCAGCTGCTGCGCGGCGATTTCTCCGAGAGCGTGCGCAAGGTCCTGGCCGAAACCGGGCTGCCGCCGCATGCGCTGGAGCTGGAGCTCACCGAAAGCGTGCTGATGGCCAACGCCGAACAGACCGCCGCCAAGCTGCAGGCGCTGCGCGAGATGGGCGTCTCCCTGGCGATCGACGACTTCGGCACCGGCTATTCGTCGCTGGCCTACCTCAAGCGCCTGCCGATCACCACGCTGAAGATCGACAAGACCTTCATCACCGACCTGAACCGGGACCCGGACGACACCGCGATCACCACCACCGTGATCACCATGGCCCACTCGCTGGGCCTGACCGTGGTCGCCGAAGGCGTGGAAAGCGAAACCCAGTTGCGGTTCCTCGACCATTTCCGCTGCGACGAGATCCAGGGCCACTGGCTGTCGCGGCCGGTCGATCCCGAAAGCTGCCTGCGGTTCATCCGCGAGTGGAGCCCGGCCGCCATCGGTCACGGCATGATCGGCCGCGGCGCCACCGGCGGCATGCCCGACGCCCAGGCGCGGACGCCGGCGCCCGCCCGCGACGACCGCGCTTGACCCCCGACAGACGCCTGCCTATCGTGCCCGACATGGATCCCGCCGATACCCTCGCCGAACTGCGCGCCCTGGCCGCCAAGGTCGATGCCCTCGCCCAGCGCGTGCAGCGCCTCGGCGAGGAGAACCGCAGCCTGCGCCTGCAGCAGGAACAACTGGCCAACGACCGGTCGCAGTTGCTGGCGAAGAACGAACAGGCGCGATCGCGCGTGGAGGCGATGATCGCCCGCCTGAAGTCGCTGGAACAGCACACGTGAGCCGTCGTCCATGAGCGAAGCGGTCAACATCCGCATTCTCGACCGCGAATACACCGTCGGGGTCGATCCCGACGAGCGCGAGAGCCTGCTCGCGGCCGCGCGCCTGCTCGAAACGAAGATGCGCGAAGTGCGCGGCAGCAACCGCATGGCCGCGGTCGATCGCGTCGCCGTGCTCGCCGCGCTGAATCTCGCGCACGAACTCGAACAACTGCGCAACGAACAGCGCTCGCGCGATCGCGAACTGACGCGCACGCTCGCCGAACTGAACCGCAAACTCGACGCGCTGCCGTCCTCGGACTGAACCGCATCGCGCCACGCGGCGCATGCCCCCGCATCAGGATGGACACGCCTCGCCGCATGGCGGATGCGGATGCAAACGCATGCGAGATGCATCGCCGCGCGAGCATCGCGCACGCTGAACGGAACATCGACCGATGGCGCTTGCACTGCGGCGTCGTGCGCCTATACTTCGCCTGCGTCCTCTGCCCTGGTCGACAGCGTGCCAAACATTCACCTTGGCCCTTAAATACGACCACGGGAATGCAACGGAATCCGGGAGTGCATGTCCGCCTTGCTGCGGGAAGCCCGATGGAGCCAGAGCGTTCCCACTTGAACCCCGGGTTCAAGGTCGTTTAGCACGCATCGTCATGGCGGAGGATGCATTTTTTTCGCGAGACCCGCGCTCACCGGCGCGGGTTTTTGCGTTTCGCGTCATGCCATCTCCGCTTCGCGACCCGTGCGGCGAAGATCGCGGCCCGCGTTTTCTGGAACCGCTGCCGCGCATGCCGCACAATGTGCGCCCGATCCGTATTCCTCCCCACGCGGCGCACCGATGACCGAAGCCACCGCCACGGCGCGCGACGCGCTGCGCCGCGAACTGCGCGAGCGCCGCCGACAGTTGCCGCCCGCGACCCGCATCGCCGGCGCCGAAGCCCTCGCCGCGCGCCTGTCGGCGCTGCCGTTCGCGCCCACCACCGGCCATGTCGCCGGCTACTGGGCGATGGACGGCGAGATCGCGCTCCACGTCTGGCAATTGCGGCTGCCGCCCGAGGTGCGCTACTGCCTGCCGGTGCTGGGCGACGACGGCGTGCTCCGGTTCGCGCCATGGGGGCCGGGCGAAGACCTAGTCGCCAACCGCTACGGCATTCCCGAGCCCGCATCCGCCGAACCGTTGCCGGCCGCGGCCATGGCCCTGATCGTGACCCCGCTGGTCGGGTTCGACCCCGCCGGGCACCGGCTGGGCATGGGCGGCGGCTGGTACGATCGCACCCTCGCCTTCCGCCGCGACCTCGCGGCGCCGCCCTGGCTGGTCGGCGCGGGCTTCTCGGTCCAGCGCTGCGACGCGCTGCCGGCCGAAGCCTGGGATGTGCCGCTGGACGCGGTCTGCACCGAAACCGACACGTTCACACCGAGCCGCCACGCCGCATGAGCACCCGCACCCGCTACTGGCTGATGAAGTCCGAACCCGAGGACTTCTCGATCGACGATCTCGCCCGCGTGAAGGTCGAACCCTGGACCGGCGTGCGCAACTACCAGGCGCGCAATTTCATGCGCGCGATGCAGCTCGGCGACGGCGTGCTGTTCTATCACTCCAACGCCGAGGTGCCCGGCGTCTACGGCCTCGCCGAAGTCGCCAGCGCGGCCTACCCCGATCCGTCCCAGTTCGACCGCAAGTCGAAATACTTCGACGAGAAGTCGACCCGCGAACAGCCGCGCTGGGATCTGGTGGACGTGCGCTACGTGCGCAAGCTCAAGCGCGCGATCACGCTCGACGACATCCGCGGGCAGGCCGAAAAGCTCGGCGAGGATTTCGCGCTGATCCGCAAGGGCAACCGCCTCTCCGTGCTGCCGGTCACCGCCGCGCAGTGGAAAACCATCCTGTCCCTCGAGTGATTCCCGCCATGTCCGAAGCGAAGCGCCTCGCCGCCGAAAAAGCCCTCGAATACGTCGAAGACGGCATGATCGTCGGCGTCGGCACCGGCTCCACCGTCGCCTACTTCATCGACGGCCTGGCCCGCTTCAAGCACCGCATCCAGGGCGCGGTGTCCAGCTCCGACCAGAGCACCGCGCGCCTGCGCGGCCACGGCATCGACGTGCTCGACCTCAACGCCACCGGCCCGCTGGCGCTGTACGTGGACGGCGCCGACGAATGCGATCCGCACAAGCGCCTGATCAAGGGCGGCGGCGCCGCGCTCACCCGCGAGAAGATCATCGCCGAAGCCAGCGCGAAGTTCGTCTGCATCGTCGACCCGAGCAAGCAGGTCGGCGTGCTCGGCCGTTTTCCGCTGCCGGTGGAAGTCGTGCCGATGGCGCGCAGTCTGGTCGCGCGCGAGATCGTCCGCCTCACCGCCGGCCAGCCGGTCTGGCGCGACGGCGTGGTCACCGACAACGGCAACTGGATCCTCGACGTGCACGGCCTCGCCATCGTCGACCCGGTGGGCATGGAGCGCGATCTGAACCAGATCCCCGGCGTGGTCAGCGTCGGACTGTTCGCCCGTCGCCCGGCCGACGTGGTGATCGTCGGCGGCGAGCCGCCGGTGGTGCTGTAACCCCGCAGTCCATCGCGGTCAGCAGACCAGCGCGGTCACCGGATGTTGCCGATCGCGTTCTTCGCGGTGTCATGCCTCACCTTCAGCACGCCACCCTCCACGCTGAAGACCATGTCGATGCGGACCCGCGGCGGCGCGACCGTGCGGACCTGGGTTTTCAGCGTGTCCTTCAGGCCACTGGTCGCCTTCTCCACCACCAGGGTCAGCACGTACTCGCCGTCGACCAGCGGCTCGGTGACGTCGATGTTGCCGGCATCGCGGCGACGGCTGGCGAGCGGCGCGGGGGCGGCCTGACGTCCGGTCGCGGCGTAGGAGGCCGCGGCCGCACCGCTTCCGGCGCTGCGTGTGCCGACCGAGGACACGGCGGCCGAGACGATGCCCGCACCGGGAACCGCGCTGCCCGGCATCGAAGCGGTGGCCTGCCCCTTCGCCTGCGGCGTCAGCGTCATGTCATCGAGATTCGCCCGATAACCGCTGCCGTCCGGCAGCGCCACCGCGCAGATCGTGCCGCTGCAGACCACCGTCAGACTGGCGCCCTGGGCCACGGCGCTGCCGGCGGCGTGCAGCCCGGCGTTGACCTTCTCGCCGAAGGTGGCGCTCTGGGTCGGCTTCGATACCGTGACGTTCATGGAAATGCGGTTAGGCATTCCACCGTTGATTCCATTGACACCGCTCGCCGCGGCGACGCCCGCCGCCATCAGTTGCACCGTCAACACGACCGCAAGCACGCCTCTGGACCCCATGGCACGTCCCCTCTCGTGGATTCGGGCCGAGTATGGGCACATCCCTCCGCCGCACTCCAGCCGGCGGCGGCGGCGGCCCGGGCGCCGTTCATCCTCGGATCCGATCGCCGCCGCCGGAGGCCTGCGGTCGGTGCCATAATCGCCTTGCCCGATCCGGCGACCGGGCGCCGCATCACCCGCACGCGCCGTTGGGGCGGACGTGCCGCAGACCCCGCTTCGACTCTCTGCGACCCGCCCATGACCCTGCGCTGCCTCTTCGTCGACTTCAATTCCTACTTCGCCTCGGTCGAACAGCAGGACGACCCGCGCCTGCGCGGCCGCCCCGTGGGCGTGGTGCCGGTGATGGCCGAGACCACCTGCTGCATCGCCGCCAGCTACGAGGCCAAGGCCTTCGGCGTGAAGACCGGCACGCCGGTGTGGGAAGCGCGGCAGAAGTGCCCGGGCATCCAGATCATCGAAGCGCGGCCGGCGCGCTACGTCGAAGTGCATCACCGGATGATGGACGCGATCCAGGACTGCATTCCGCACGGCAAGCCCGAGTCCATCGACGAAGTGCCGTGCTGGCTGATCGGTCGCGAACGCCGGCGCGACAACGCGGTCGCGATCGCGCGGAACATCAAGCGCAGCTTCCTCGACCGCGGCTTCGACGCCATCGGCTGTTCCATCGGCATCGCCCCGAACAAATTCCTGGCCAAGACCGCCTCCGACATGCAGAAGCCGGACGGGTTGACCGTGCTGGAACTGGCGGATCTGCCGCATCGGCTGCACGCGCTGGAATTGCGCGATTTCTGCGGCATCGGGCCGTCGATGGAGAAGCGCCTGCATCGCGCCGGCATCCGCACGGTCGAACAGCTCTGCGCCGCGAACCGCGAACATCTGCGCGCCGCCTGGGGCAGCATCGAGGGCGATCGCTATTGGCTGCAACTGCGCGGTTTCGAACTGCCGGAGCGGAAAACCGAGCGCGGCTCGGTCGGGCATTCCCACGTGCTCGGGCCGGAGCTGCGCAGCTACGAAGGTGCGCGATCGGTGCTGTTCAAACTGCTGGCGAAGGCCGCGATGCGCCTGCGCCGCGAGGAATTCCTCGCCGGCGGTCTCGCGATCCGCATCCGCTTCGTGGGCATGGACAAGCGCTTCGAACGCGATCTGTCGTTCGCCCCGATCGACGATACGCCCACCCTGCTCAGGCTGCTCGGCCGCGAGCTCGAAGCGCTGGAGCGCGCGCTCGCCAACGGCCGCTGGAAAGAGCGGCGGTATCCGCCGCTGTCGGTGTCGGTCACCCTGGTGGGCCTGGAGCCGCGCGGCAGCGTCAGCGGCGAACTGATGACCGAACGCCGCCGCAGCCGCGACATGAGCGCCGTGCTCGACAAGATCAACCAGCGCTACGGCAACAACGCGCTCTACTTCGGCGCGATGCAGAACGCGCTGTCGCAGCAGGCCGCGCCGATGCGCATCGCCTTCGGCCAGATTCCGGATACCGAAGCCGAGGAAGATGCGGGCAACGAGCTGTGGCTCAAGCGCGAACGCCAGTTCAAGGTCCTCGCCGAAACCGCACACCGCGAAGCCCGCGAAAAATCGCGCAAACCGCAGCCCGGCGCATAGGGCTACGGCTCGCGCCGCATGGGCCGTGAGGTCAACCCAGCGTCAACTTCACCTCGTAGGTGCCGCCGCTGAAATCCACGCGTTCGGCAACGACGACCGCACCGCCATCGAGCGCCCTGACGATCGGGCGCCCGCCGCCGCGATATTTCGCCGCGACCGGGAATTCGAGGCTGCCGAGATCGTCGACGAACGTATCTTCCTCGAAGAACTTCAGTTCCAGACGATCGACGAACGTCACCGGCGACGACAGCCACGGATCCAGCCAGCGGATATCGCCGGTATCGAAATTGCCGATCTCGCGGTTCGGAATGACCGCCACGCTGACGCCATCGGCGAACAGTTCCAGGGCGATGTCGTCCGCGCCGGCGTCGAAGGGGCTGTCCGTTTCCTCGATGCACGACAACTTGATGCCGTCCGGCGGCGGCAGTCCGGCCAGCGGATTGAACTCGTCGGGGCCGGGCGCACGCTCGTATGCGGCCGGCATGTAGAGGATCGATACGTCCGAATCCCAGGACAGCGAGAAGTCGGAACCGGCAAAACCGCCACCCGGCTGACGTTGTACGACCACGAAATAATGGCCCGGCTTCAACTCGGCGGAGAGCGAGAACGCGCCGGTGCCGAAGGCGGTGTTGGCCGCGACATCGAGCACGTCGGGCGCGACCTCCTGCCCGACGATCAGGCGCATCGGCGCACCGCCGCTGCTGGATGCGCCGCTCAGCCGGATCCGCTGCGGCTTTCCGCTCGTCGTGGGCAGCACGTCGAACTCGAAGTAGCGCGCGTCCGCGATCGTTTCGCCATCGCCCAGACGGCATTCGTAGGCGCTGTTCGGCGCACCGACGCGGTGACTCGACGTTGCCTCCCTGCGCCGCACCAGCCCGATCGCATCGCGCAGGCTGGTGCCGAGATAGCGGCGGACGTTCAACGCGTAATCCGCCCTCGCATGGCGATCGGCCGACTGCATCTTCACGAAGATCGGCGCATCGGGCAGCAGGTACTTGACGCTGCGTTCGGCGCCGCGATCCAGGGTCTGGTACACCGCCAGCGGCCGGCTGAGGTTGTCCTCGCCGTACAGTTCGAGATCGGCGCCGAAGGTCGCGAATTCGTAGGTGCCCGGCCTGAGCACGCAGAACCAGTCGATTTCGCCGTCGCGGAGCCGGTCGCTGGTGCCGAAGGTCGGCGACGTCTCGTCGCAGATCACAGGGATGCCGCGCGCGGCGCTGGTGCCCGGCCCGCGATGATCGGGCAGCATGTCGGCGACCACCGGCCAATGGTCGCTGATGAAGGGCGGGTTCTTCACCGGCACGCACAGCGCATGGTCGATGAAGGCGTGCTGCAGCGTGCGATTGCCGGTGCCGGGCCGGGTGAGGAAGTAGTCGTAACGACGATCGCCGTTGGCGGTGGGCGCGGTGATGCCGGGGTCCTTCGGATGGACCAGCGTCGCGCTGGTCGCCTCCCACAGATGCGGACTCTGCTCGAACGCGATCGCATCCCAGTAATCCGTGGGGCCACTCATCGGCTGCGAAAACCGCGCTTTCCACTCGTTTCCGGCGTCGCCCGCATCCGGCAGCGTCATCGCGCCGTTCACGTTCACGTCGCCGCAGTGGACGAAATCGTATTCGCGATTGCCTTCGGAAATCAGCGGCTTCAGGTTGTCCCACGCTTCGGTGAATTGGGACAGCCGGACATCGGCGTACTCCTCGTCGTCCCTGGGACTGGCCTGCATGTGGGTGAGGCTGACCACGTACTTGTCGCCGCTGGGCAGCAGCAGCCGGACCGCCAACGCACCCTTTTCGGACGTGGCATCGTCGTCGGTGCGCTCCGAATAGGGCTTCCAGTTGAGGGCCGGCACCGTCGCCGCGGCATCGTCCGGGCTGGGCTGGGTGTCGAACGGAAACCGGCTGAACAGCATCAATCCGCTGTCCTGCGATTTGCCGAAGACTTCGAGCAGGCCCAGCGTGAGCGCCTGGAAGCCGATGGCGAGCGCGACGTAGCCTGCATTGTCGGTGGACGCCAGCGACGACGCGAAGCCGCGGTCGCCGCCGATGCGCTCGACGTAATGCGGATATTTCGTCTTGAGCCCGGCGACGAATTTCTCGCGGGCGTCTTCGTCGAAGACCTCGTTCAGGCAGACGATATCGAAGTCGCGAGGCGAGGTGTCGATGCGCTTCGCGATCTCTTCGGCGCGCTGTTCATTGTCGACGTTGTCGAAGATCGGGCGGCATTGGACGTTGTAGGTGAGGACACGCAGGTGCATGGAAATTCCTTCCGTTGAGTGAGTCCGATTCGGATGGCGTGGCCCGATGACGGCATCGGGTCGCATGGATACGTCCAGGCCGCTGCCCGTCGTCGAACCGACGGCGGAACGGCGCCCGCAGAACACATCGCCACCCCGAACGGGATCGCGGGAACGATCCGGACTTCGGTCGGAAAAAAATTTCTGTCGCCCGGACACGGGCGAAACCGCGCAGGTATCCGCGGCCTGCGATTCATGCTGTCCGAAGTCGAGCGCAAAGCGCGTTTGGCATTCGCGCCGAACGCATGCGCCAGGATTTTCGTAGGAGCGACGCAAGTCGCGACGCTCTTCAGTCGCTACCATGCCGACAGGCAAACGCAAGAAATCGTTGAAGCCTGCCCGAAACGACAACGGCGCCTCAGGGCGCCGTTGTCGCATGCCTCCGGTGCCACCGGGCACACCCGATGGATCACGCCACCGCGAACCCTTCCCGCGTCAGATTCACCGAATCGCCTTCCGTGCACACCACATCGTCTTCGATGCGGATGCCGCCGTAGGGTTTGAACTGCGCGACGCGGTCCCAGTTCACGCTCGGGCCGAGGCCTTTGTTCTTCAGCTCTTCGAGCAGCATGTCGATGAAGTAGATGCCGGGCTCGATGGTGACGACCATGCCGGGTTCGAGGACGCGGGTGAGACGCAGGTAAGGATGGCCGTCGGGTTTGGCGATGCTGCCGCCGGTGTCGGAGGCGGCGAAGCCGGCGACATCGTGCACCTGCAGTCCGATGCCGTGGCCGATGCCGTGCGGGAAGAAGGCGCTGCTGACGCCGGTTTCGACCGCGACGTCGGGCGCGACGTGGATCAGCTCGAAATCGCGGAGGATGCGCGCGAGCGCGAGGTGCGCGTCGAGGTGGATGCGCTTGTAGTCGGTGCCGGCGCGGACCTGCGCGCACATCCCGAGCTGCGCGGCGTCGACCGCGTCGATCATCGCCTGGAATTCGCCGCCCGGGTCCGCCGCGTAGGTGCGGGTGATGTCGCAGGCGTAGCCGCGATGGCTGCCGCCGGCGTCGATCAGGAAACTGCGCGCCTGGCGCGGAGCCATGCGGTCGCGGTCGGTGTAGTGCAGCACCGCGCCGTGTTCGTTGAGCGCGATGATGTTGTTGTACGGCAGGTCGTTGGCGTCCTGGCGCGCGGCCTGGCAATACGCGAGATGGATGCCGAACTCGCTGGCGCCGCTGCGGAACGCGCGCTCGGCGGCGCGATGGCCGCGCACGCCGACGCGGGTGGCCTCGCGCATCATCGCGATTTCGTACGGCGTCTTGAACGCGCGATGGTAGTGCAGGTAGTCGAGGACCGGCTGCGGATTGTTCGGCGCGAACGCGCCGTACTGGCCGAGCGCGCTCTGCGCCTCGCCGAGGATGGCGCAGCGCGCGGCGTTCTTGGGCAGATGCTGCTTGGCGTCTTCGGCGTTGCGGATGATGCGGATGTCGAAATGCTCGACCCATTCGCCGCTCGGCGCTTCCGGCACCACGTGCCAGTAATCGTGCGGCTGCAGGAAGATCAGCTGCGGACGTTCGCCGGGGGTGTAGACCAGCCAACTGCCGGGCGCCTGGGTGATCGGCAGCCACGCCTTGAAGTGCGGATTCACCGCATACGGATAATCGCGGTCGTCGAAGACCTGGTAGTGCGAGGTGCCGCTGGGCGCGACCAGGTGCGCGAAGCCGCCGCGCTCCAGCGCGATGTCGGCGCGGGCGCGCAGGGTGGCGAGATGTTCGGCGTAGAGGCGGGACAGATCTGCGGACATGGGCAAGATTCGCTGCGAAGAGTGGGGGAAATCGCCATTCCGCGCCGTCGCCGCACCTGCCGGGCGGCGCGCCGTCGCGGCGGCTCAGTCGTAGTGTGCGCCGGGCGCTTCGACCCAGGCATGAAGGGCCTCGCGGTGGACGTCGGTCATCGCGATGAAGCGGAAGCCCGCCCAGGATTGCCCCGGCGAACTGGCGCGATCGCTCCACAGCAGGTGCGCGCCGGCTTCGATGTCGGCGCCGTCCACGCCCGGCAGGCGGAAGCGGAACTGGTAGAGCGCGTCTTCGGTCAGCGGCACGCTCGCCATCAGCAGCATCCCGCCTTCGGACAGATTGCCGATGCGGCCGACGATCTCTTCGGTCATGGTGTCGGCGACGATCACGGTCTCGGCGACCTTGCGTCGCGGCGAGCGCCGGTGTTCCTTGCTGCTCATCAGGCGTTACCTCGCGGCGGCAGCGGCGCGGATTCGTCGCCGATCAGGCCGGGATAGGGTTCGGCCGCGGACATGCCGGGCACGGACATGCCGGATGCGGGCACGCTGGGCGCGGAGCGCGCGTCGGCGGCGTCCATCGCGAAATCCTCCAGCGGCTCGGCGGGCATGGAGCGCACCGCGACATCGACATTCTCATCGTCGCCCTCATGATCGTCGCGACGGCCGGTGAGGCTGCGCAGCGCGTTGAGCGCGGCGTGCCAGGCGCGGTCGACCAGGCCGGCGCGCTGGGCGGTGACGATGCGCACCTGGTCCTTGGCCATCATCCGCGCGAGGCTGTCGAGCGAATGTTCGCCGACGCGCTGGCCGCGCTGATTGACGAACAGCGCATTGCCGGTGACCGGGCTGAACCACGACATGCGGCGGCGGACCACGTCGCCCTGCTGGTTGGTGACGAATTCGATCCAGGTGCCGAACGGCAGCAGGCGCAGTTGTTCGTAGCATTCCTGTTCGTGCGGCGAACGCGACGGCAGGTCGGGCTTGCGCGCCTTCTGGCTTTCCTCGCCCAGGCGCACGCGCGCCTTGAGCTTCATGGTCAGCTCGGTGCGGGATTCACCGTCCTCGTCGTCGCGCAGGCTGCTCGACAGGCGCCGGGCGATGACGTCGGCTTCCGCGTCGTGATAACCGACCTGCTTGAGCGCGGCCTCGACGTGCGACTTCAGCGCCGGATGTTCCGCATCGCCGTCGCGATGGGTGCAGGCGGCCACGACCTGCCGGGTCGCGTCGATCTGCCGGTTCCACTCTTCGGAACCTTCGCCGTGGCGCAGGAAGGTGAGCGTGAGCACATCGGCCCAGGCCTGGGTCAACAGCGCGCGGGTGAATTTCGGCAGCGGCGCTTCGCCGATGGTTTCGCTGAGCACCTGTTCGGCGCGCAGTTTCGCGGCTTCGAGCTTTTCCTTGCCGCGGGCGGCTTCGACATGGCGTTTTTCGAGGGTTTCGGCGCGGCGCACCTGGGTGTCGATGTGCGCCTGCAGCTGTTTGTTGCTCTGCTCGAAGACCTCGAGGCCGCCGTCGTAGTTCTTGACCGCGTGGGTCACCGCCTGCTGCAGCGGCGCCAGCAGGGCCGGATCGATATCGTCCTCGGCCAGCCATTTCGCCGCGGTTTCCGAGACCGTGCTGAGCAGTTGCCGCGCGGGATGGTTCGGACGGACGAAGAAGCTGCGGTCCTGCAGCGCGACGCGCAGCAGGGTGAGCTGCATGCGCTTGACCAGCGCCGCGGCAGGCGCGTCGTCGCGGATCTCGCGCTGCAGGTGGTTGTAGAGCAGCCCGACCAGATCGAAGGTATCGCTGTCGCTGGGCGCCAGCGCCACCGGCTTGCCGTGCTGCTGCCGCGCCTGCGCCAGCAGCGATTGCTTGATGTCGGCGATGCTGGGGGTGTTGCCGCCCGGCAGGGTCGGCTCGGCATCCATCCGGCCGAGGGTCTGCAGCAGGTCGCGGGTGGCGATCGAGATTTCGGGCCGCTGCCCGGGCGGAATCGGATTCAGGCGCTCGGTCTGCGCGCGCCGCTGGGTCAGCAACTGCTGCAGATCGTGGAAGGCCTTCTGTTCGTCCACCGCCGCGGCGGGCAGCGGCTGCCCCATCCACACGGTATGCGGACGGTTGGCGTCGTAAGGAAGGGACTCGCCGGCGCGGCCACCCGAGCCGCTGCCGCCTTGCCCAGTGCCGCCGCCGTAGTTGCTGCCGCCACCATGACCACCGCTGCGGTAACCGCCGCCGGCATGGCCCTGGCCGCCGCTCTGGCCGCCATCGAAGCCGGACGCCTCGTGTCCGGACTGATCGTTCTGCCCGGAGGGGCCGAACGGACCGCCGCCGCCGGATGCGCCGGACGGGCCCGGCCCACCGCCGGTCGGCCCCGACGCGCGGGCGCCCGCACCGCCTGCCACGCTCATGCGCCCCGAACCGCCCGACTGGCCGCCTGACGGCGCAGACCGCGCCGACGGATCCTGTTCGCGCTCGCCCAGTCGACCCGGCGAACCGGCATCGTTGCCTTCCTCGGCGCCGCCGGAGGCACGGGTGCGCATGGGCACGTAGCTCAGGCCCGGCAGCACGCCTTCTTCCAGCAGCAGCGCATCGAGCTTCTCGCACAGCGGCGCGTACAGCGTCATCACCCGGCGATCGAAGATCCGATAGAACAGCAGCCGCGCACCGTGATCGAGCTGCATGGTCTCGGTGGCGTGGCGCACCGCGCGGCACAGCGCCTGCGGACCGAGCGGGATGCGCTCGCTGTCGAACGCCGGCGCCGCCGCCAGCACCGCGAAACGCTGGCCGAGCAGGTGCAGCACCAGATTGGCGCGCGACTCCTGGCGGGAAGCGATTTCGTGCAGTACCGCGCCTTCGTCCATCATCGATTCGTCGACGAGACTGAGGTTGCGGAAATTCACCGACGCCGAAGGTACCGGCACCGGACGCGCGGGAATCGACAGGAACGACGGTTTGCGCAGGCCGGCGAGGCCGGCCTCGATCAACTGCATGAAACGCGGCACCAGATCGTGGCGATTGAGCCGCACCACGCGCAGCGTGTGCATGTAATCGGTCTTGGCGCCGCCGCCGGTGGTGCCGCCGCGGTCGGCGAGACGGAACAGCTCTTCCTCGAACTCGGTGACGGCCGAAACGAGATTCTTCTCCAGCTCCTCGCTGAACAAGGTCAGCGCGCGCTCCAGCGTGCGCCGCACCCGTCGCGGCAATCCGGCAGAGGCCAAAGTCCTTGGCGCGGGGTCCTGGGAGTCGGTGGGCGCAGCCATCTCAGCCTGTCGAAGTGCGACGATAACCGCATTTCTTAACATGTCCGGCACCCGCGAGCCAATTGCTGCGGCGCAACACGCTTCGATCCCGCGCGCCCGGCAGGCTCATGCAGACACCGTCCCGTCGGCATCTTCCCCGGTCAGGAACAGCGAAATCGCATCGTTGGCGAAGCGCAGGCCGGCCTCGGTCGGCGCGACGCGATCCCCGGCCACGACCAGCCAGCCGGCGTCGACCGCGCGGGCCAGCGGCGCGGCGATGGCCGACCGCGGCACGCCGGTGCGGGTCTCGAAGGCGGTCAGGGCGAAGCCCTCGCGCAGGCGCAGGGCGTTCAGCATGAACTCGAACGGCCGCTGCGCCGGCGGGATCTCGCTGTCGCCGCCGATCGCCGCCACGGTCCCGGCCTGGGCCAGATAGACCGCGGGATGCTTGTGCTTCCAGCGCCGCAGGATCCGGCCCTCGCCCTCGCCTTCCGCGGCCGGCAGGGTGAGCTTGCCGTGGGCGCCGGCGCCGATCCCGAGGTAGTCGCCGAAGCGCCAGTAGTTCAGGTTGTGGGCGCACTGCCGGCCCGGGCGCGCGTACGCGCTGATCTCGTACTGCGCGAATCCCGCCGCGGCGAGCCGCGCCTGGCAGTGTTCCTGGATGTCCCAGGCCGCATCCTCGTCGGGCAACCCTTCCGGGGGCCGCGCGGCGAACAGGGTGTTCGGTTCCAGCGTCAGCTGATAGTGACTGATGTGGGCCGGCTGCAGCGCGAACGCGCGTTCCAGATCGCGTTCGGCCATCGCCAGCGTCTGCCCGGGCAGCGCGTACATCAGGTCGAGATTGAGATTGTCGAAACCGGCGTCCTGCGCCAGCTTCACCGCGGCGTCGGCCTGGCCGCTGTCGTGGATGCGGCCGAGGCGCTGCAGGCAGCCGTCGTCGAAACTCTGGATGCCGAAGGAAATGCGATTGACGCCGGCGCGCCGGTAATCCTCGAACCGCCCGTGTTCGGCGGTACCGGGATTGGTTTCGAGCGTGATCTCGCAGCCCGGCACGAAGCGCAGGCGCGCGCTCGCGCCCTGCAGGAAGCGGTCGATCGCCGCCGCCGGAAACAGGCTGGGCGTGCCGCCGCCGAAGAACACGCTGTGCACGCTGCGGCCCCACACCAGCGGCAGGTCGACATCGAGATCGGCCAGCAGCGCGTCGACGTAGAGCTCGAACGGCGGACCGCCGCGGCCGTCGCGGTATTCATGCGAATTGAAATCGCAGTACGGACACTTGCGCACGCACCACGGCAGATGCACGTACAGCGACAGCGGCAACAGACCCAGCATCAGAACCGCCGGACCGCCGCGAGCAGCGCGTCGCGCAGCCGCGCCAGCGCGATGCCGCGATGGCTGATGCGGTTCTTCAGCGCGGCGTCGAGTTCGGCCGCGCCCATGGCCCGCGCGGGATCGAAGAAGACCGGGTCGTAACCGAACCCGCCGCTGCCGCGCGGCGCATCGAGGATGCGGCCTTCCCAGACGCCCTCGGCGATCAGCGGCTGTGGATCCTCGGCGTGGCGCAGCACCGCGAGCACGCAGACGAAGCGCGCGGTGCGCGCCGCCTCCGGCACGTCGCGCAGCGCGGCGAGCAGTTTCGCGATGTTCGCCGCGCTGTCGCCGTGGCCGCCGGCATAGCGGGCGCTGTACAGGCCCGGCGCGCCGTCGAGCGCGTCGACGCAGAGGCCGGAATCATCGCCCAGCGCGGGCAGGCCGGTGGCGCGCGCGGCGTGGCGTGCCTTCAGCAGCGCGTTCTCGACGAAGGTGAGGCCGGTTTCCTCGACATCGGCCACGCCGAATTCGGACTGCGCGTGCAGTTCAATCCGCGCATCGCCGAGCAGGTCGCGCAGCTCCGCCAGCTTGCCCGCGTTGCTGCTGGCCAGCACCAGCTTCATGCGCGCAGCTCCAGCAGGTCCCACTTGTTGCCGTAGGGATCCTCGAACACCGCGACGGTGCCGTATGCCTCCTCGCGTGGCGTTTCGAGGAAGCGCACGCCCTTCGCCGACATCGCGGCGTGGTCGCGGCGGAAGTCGTCGGTGTGCAGGAAGAAACCGACGCGCCCGCCGGTCTGGTCGCCGATGCGCGCACGCTGGACGTCGTTCGCGGCCTGCGCCAGCAGCAGCGCGGTCTCCGCGCCGTACGGCGCCACCAGCACCCAACGCTTGCCGTCGCCGCGCGGCGAATCTTCGCGCAGTTCGAAACCGAGGGCGCCGGTGTAGAAATCGATGGCGCGATCGTAGTCGTCGACCACGATCGCGATGCAGCCGAGGTGTCGCCGGTTCATGCGTCGCGCGCCGTCGTCCGGATCAACCGGCCAGCGCCGCACGCTGCGCGGCGAACAGTTCGGCGATGCCGGATTCCGCCAGGTTCAACAGGGCATTGAGTTCGTCGCGGCGGAAGGCATGGCCTTCGGCCGTGCCCTGCACTTCGATGAAGCCGCCGCCGTCGTTCATCACCACGTTCATGTCGGTGTCGCAGTCGCTGTCTTCGGCGTAATCGAGATCGAGCACCGGCACGCCGCGATACACGCCGACCGAGACCGCGGCGACCGCGCCGTGGATCGGATCGCGCGCGATGTCCCTGCGCTTCTGCAGCCAGCGCACCGCATCGACCAGCGCGACGTAGGCGCCGGTGATCGCCGCGGTGCGAGTGCCGCCGTCGGCCTGCAGCACGTCGCAGTCGAGGGTGATGGTGCGTTCGCCCAGCGCGTTGCGATCGACGCAGGCGCGCAGGGCGCGGCCGATCAGGCGCTGGATCTCCAGCGTGCGCCCGCCCTGCTTGCCGCGGGCGGCTTCGCGGTCGCTGCGCGAATGGGTGGCGCGCGGCAGCATGCCGTATTCGGCGGTCACCCAGCCCTCGCCCTTGCCGCGCAGGAATCCGGGCACCTTGTTGTCGACGCTGGCGGTACACAGCACCCGGGTCTCGCCGAAGGACACCAGCACCGAACCCTCGGCATGACGGGTGTAACCGCGCTGGATCCGGACCTCGCGCAGTTGCTCGGGGGTGCGGCCACTGGGACGGGCGATGCTCATGCGCGGGAAACCTTCGGGAAAGCCGGGCAGTCTAGCATCCGCCCCGAACGCGTCCCGGAGGACGCAACCGGGCGCGGTCGGGCGCGGCGACGGGCACGGCGCACAAGGCCACGCCGATAGCGGACAATGGCGCCCCCGCCGGCACCGGCGGACCCGATCGTTCGAGGACCCGCCACATGATCCGCAGCATGACCGCCTTCGCCGCCGGCGAACGCCAGACGCCCTGGGGCACGCTCGGCTGCGAACTGCGCGCCGTGAACCACCGTTTCCTCGAACTCGGCGTGCGCCTGCCCGACGACCTGCGCGCGGCCGAACCCGCGCTGCGCGAGCGCGTCTCGGCGCGACTCTCGCGCGGCAAGCTCGAACTGGGCTTCCGCCTGCGCGGCGACGATCGCGACGACGCGCTGCAGCTCAACGCCGCGCGGGTGGCGCAGTTGGCCGCGCTCGGCCGCAACCTGCAGGAGCACTTCCCGGCGATGCGCGTGGAGATGACGGAACTGCTGAAATTCCCGGGCGTGCTGCAATCGAACGCGGAAGATCCGGCGGCGCTGCACGCCGAAGCGCTGTCGCTGCTGGACGAGGTGCTGACCCAGTTCGTCGAAGCGCGCGAACGCGAGGGCGGCAAGCTGGCCGCGGTGATCCTGGAGCGGGTCGATGCGATCGCGAAACACGCCGCGGACGCGCGCACGCTGATGCCGGCGATCCGCGCGGGACAGAAACAGAAACTCGAGAAGCGGCTCGCCGATCTGCCGCAGCCGCTCGATCCCGGTCGCTTCGAACAGGAACTGGTGCTGGCGCTGCAGAAACTCGACGTGGACGAGGAGCTGGATCGGCTCGACAGCCACATCGCCGAACTGCGCCGGGTGCTGAAGCAGAAGGAATCGGCGGGCCGCCGCCTCGATTTCCTGCTCCAGGAATTCAACCGCGAGGCCAACACTTTCGGTTCCAAGTCGGTCGATGCGCGCACCTCGGCGCTGGCGGTGGAGCTGAAGGTGCTGATCGACCAGATCCGCGAGCAGGCCCAGAACATCGAGTGAACCGCGGGTCGAATGCGCCGCGGGCGGGTTACACTCCCCTCCCCCCGAGCGACCGCCCCACACCATCCGAAGCAGCGAACCCGGAGCAGCGAAGCCAGCCATGCGTGGAACCCTGTTCATCGTCGCGGCGCCGTCCGGCGCCGGCAAATCCAGCATCGTCAACGCCTGCCTGGCGCGCTTCGCGGACATCGCCCTGTCGATCTCGTTCACCTCGCGCGGCATGCGCCCGGGCGAGCGCCACGCGCAGCACTATCACTTCGTCAGCGTCGAAGAATTCCAGCGCATGATCGATGCCGGCGATTTCTTCGAGTGGGCCAACGTCCACGGAGACCTGAAAGGCACCGCGCGGCAATCGGTGGAACCGCAGTTGGCCGCGGGTCGCGACGTGCTGCTGGAGATCGACTGGCAGGGCGCGCAGCAGGTGCGGCGGCACGTGCCGGATGCCGTCGGCATCTTCATCCTGCCGCCATCGCGCCAGGCGCTGGAAGAACGCATGCGCAAGCGCGGGCAGGACAGCGAGGAGACCATCGCGCGCCGCCTCGCCGCCGCGCGCGAGGAAATGTCGCACTACGGCGAATTCGAGTATGTGATCGTCAACGAAGTCTTCGACACCGCGGTGGACGAGATGTGCGCGATCTTCACCGCCAGCCGCCTGCGTCGCGACGCCCAGGCGCAGCGCCACGCGACGATGATCGACGAACTGCTGCGCTGATCGCGCACGCTCGGCGCGGATAGCGGGGACAAGAGAAGAACAGCCTCTCGACGGCTCCGCAGCCAAAAAGAAGGGCCGTCTCTCGACGGCCCTTCGTCCTCCCCGCCATGGTCGTCGCTTACGCGACCAAGGTGCCTCGGGACGGATTCTCGCGCTGCTGCGTCGTGTCCTGCGCCGGCGCCTGCGGCTGGTTCTGGGTGTTCTGCTGCATCAGCTGCGTGCTCTGCTGCACCGTCTGCTGCACCGCCTGCTCGCGATCCACGTACACGCGCTTGTTCGTCGGATCTTCCAGTCCGCCCTGCACCGCGAAGAAACCGGCGTTGTTGCCCCCGGCCTTCACGTGATCGATCTGGCTCAGGCCCGACACCTTCGCCTCGAACGCGATCGTCGCCGCCGCGTTCTCGCGCTCCTGCGCGTTCTTGAACGTCCCCGCGGGCATCTGTTCCAGGCCCTCCATCGCCTGCTGGTACAGCGCATTGTCCGGATGGTTCGGATTCGACAGCTTCGGCGACTGCTCCGCCTTCGACAGCGCCTCCAGCGTCTTCGGACCGGCGATCCCGTTCTGATCCATGCCGTTTTCTTTCTCGAACGCCTTCAGCGCGTGCGTCGTCGCCGCATCGAAGGTTCCGTTGGTCGGAATCGGCTGCCCATCCGGGCCGCGGAAGCCCTGGTTGTTCAACATCGTCTGCAGCTTCGCCACTTCGGGGCCGGTCGAACCCTGCTGCAGGATGCCTTCGCTCGCCGCCACGTTCGCGGGAATCGTCGCGTTGGGCTGCTGCGGCGCATTCGGCTGCGGCTGCGTGGGCTGCGGTTGCGTCGGCTGGGGCTGGGTCGGGGTATCGGCGCGCGGTTGCGTCGGCTGCGGCGTGACCTGCTCGGGTTGCGCAGGCGTCGGCGTGGGCGTGTTCGGCTGCGGCTGGGTCGGTTGGGGTTGCGCCGGCGTGTCCGCGCGCGGCTGCGTGGGCGTGTCCACCCGCGGCTGCGCCGGCGTCTGCGTCTGTTCCTGGCCCGGGAAGATGCCCAGCGACTTCAGCGTGTTCTCGCCGGCCTTGCCGTCGACTTCCAGACCCTTCTGTTCCTGGTACCTGCGCACCGCGGCTTCGGTCTTGTCGCCGTAGAAACCGGTGGTCGGCAACGGCTGGCCCTGGTCGTCGCGGATGCCGGCCTTGTTCAACGCTTCCTGCAGGCGCTTCACGTCGGGACCCTGATCGTCATGCACCAGCAGCGTGCGCGGCGGGAATTCGAGGTATTTGCGCGGATCAACCGCGGTACCGCCGAGCACCACGCCGTTCGAGTTCTCGCGGGTCTCGAAGTGCAGATGGGTGTCGCCGCCGCTCGGGGTGTTGCCGCTGCGCCCCATCGTGCCGATGCGCGTGTTCTCGGTCACGCGCGCGCCCACGTCCACGCTGCGCGAATCCAGATGTCCGTAGAGGGTCTGCAGGCCGTTGTCGTGCTGGATCACGACGGTGTTGCCGTAACCGCGCATCGTGCCGCTGAAGATCACGCGGCCCGGGCCGAAGGATTCGATCGGATCACCGACGCGGCCGCTGATGTCGATGCCCGCATGATTTCGGCCGCCGCTGCGCTGCGTGCCGAATTCGCCTTCGCCCTCGCCGGGCTTGTCGGCGCGGTTGACGGTGAAGTTGCCGGGCGCCGGCCATGTGTTGCCGCCGGTCTGCGCCGGCTGCTGCGGTGCGGGCTGCTGTGGCTGCGGCTGCTGCGGGGCCGGTTGCTGCGGCGTGGGCTGGGCCTGCGTCTGGCCCGGGAAGATGCCCAGCGCCTTCAGCGTGTTCTCGCCGGCCTTGCCGTCGACTTCCAGCCCCTTCTGTTCCTGATACCTGCGCACCGCCGCTTCAGTCTTGTCGCCGAAATAACCCGTGGTCGGCAGCGGCTGGCCCTGGTCGTCGCGGATGCCGGCATTGTTGAGCGCTTCCTGCAGTCGGCGCACGCCTTCGCCGCGTTCTTCCTTCAACAGCAGCGTGTCGCGCACGGTACCGCTGTCCGGCGACGCCGGCGTCGCACCGGGCGTGGTGCGGTTCGGCTGGCTGGCATCGATCGGTTCGATGCCCTTTTCCGGGATCGCGATGCGGTTGTATTTGGTTTCCCAGTAATTGACGAAGGTCTGCGCGAGATCGCGGTCCGACAGGCCCGAGAGCTGGTTCCTGCGCACGCCCGTCAACCGTTCGACGTCGTCGCCGATGTTGGCGAGGATGTTGCCGCGGGTGTCGGTGTCGTTGAAGAACCGGTTGAAATTCGGATCCAGCGCGGCCTGGATCGAACGATAGCCGTAGGCGCCCTGCTGGTGGGCCATGTACAGATCGAAGCCGTTGGGCTGCGCTTCGCCGGACAGATAATCCCGGCCGGAACGGCCGTGGCTGGCGATGATGTCGTTGCGGTTGTCGATGTACAGCCGCGCGCCGGCATCGGCGTTCGCGATCGGATCGAGCTCGCGCCCGGCGATGCCGTACTGCCGCGCCGTGTCGGGCATGAACTGGAACAGCCCCTTCGCACCGCTGCTGCGGTTGATCGCGGCTTCGTTGTAGGTGAAGCCGGTTTCGATCGCGGTGAAGCGCAGGAAATCCTCGCGCGAAATGTTGTGGGTGCGTGCTGCGTTGTCGACGATGTCGAGCACTTCCTGCTTGGAATAATCGCGCATGGGATCTCCTGTCTCGGTCTGCGTGGTCTGGAAGCGTGGGTGTGCGGGTTACCGGGCGGTGCTGTCGGCGTACGTCTCGGTAGCCGCGTCGTAACGGTAGGTTCGGGTATCCGCGGAACCGGCGGGACGGATCGCGCCGTCGTCGCCGCGGGTACTGCCGGTGAAATTCACGGTGATGTCGGGCATGGCGCCGGCGGCGGGCGCGTCGAAACGCAGACTGCCGCTGTTGCGCACGCATTCGGTGTCGGGCGTGGACGGTCCCTGGCGGCAACTGGCGCTGTAGTCCACGCCGGACTGCACGGTGCCGACATGGCGCCATGCGCCGTCCGCGCCGGCGTACAGGAAGATCTCATAGGCGCTGACGCGCACGCCGCCGGTCGCGACCATCGCACTGGGCAACGCGAGCAGCGCCTTGTCCGGCGCGACGGTGTAGGTGAGTTCGACGCGTCCGGCATCGGCTTCGGGCGCGCGGCCCATGCCGCCGAAACGACCGATGCCGATCTGCGGCGTGCCCGCTTGCCAGGCGCCGTCGCGCAGGGTGTAGGTGATCTGCGCGAGTTCCGCCTGATCTTCCGGCTGCGGCATGCCGTTCTCGCCGGGAGCGACCGTATCGACGAAGGCGGTGTAACGCGCCTGCCCGCCGGCGCGATACGCATATCCGCGCCAGAAGGCGGCCTGTCGTCCATCGGGCAACGCCGCGTCGGCCTTCGCGCCGTAGGCGGCGGCGAGCACCGCCTCTGCCGCAGGCGGCGGAACGGTGGTGTCCACGCCGGGCATCCACGCGACCGATGCATCGGCGACAGGCGCCGCCGCGGGTGCGTCGACCGTCGCCGCGGGCGACGCGGCCGTCGGCGGCGCGGCGCGGCGGTCGCATGCGACGAGCGTCGCGCACAGCGACAGCGCGAGGATCGCGGCGCGCGATGCATCGATGCGGCGCGCGGCCGGAAAGGAAGTCGGAATCGGCGTCGTTCGCGGTGTCATCGGGTCCTCGTTGGCATGGCCTGTCCGGTGGAAAACGCCTCGCCCGTCCACAATCCGCGGACACGGAGAAGCCGTCCCTGGCACCATACTCCGGCGTTTCCGAACCGTCATCGCGCATTCCGTCATCGCATTCGACTTCATGCGAGCAACGCGCCCCGCTGCGTGTTTTCGCGCTGCTGCGTCGTGTCCTGCGCCGGCGCCTGCGGCTGGTTCTGGGTGTTCTGCTGCATCAGCTGCGTGCTCTGCTGCACCGTCTGCTGCACCGCCTGTTCGCGATCCACGTACACGCGCTTGTTCGTCGGATCTTCCAGACCGCCCTGCACCGCGAAGAAACCGGCGTTGTTGCCCCCGGCCTTCACGTGATCGATCTGGCTCAGGCCCGACACTTTCGCCTCGAACGCGATCGTCGCCGCCGCGTTCTCGCGCTCCTGCGCGTTCTTGAACGTCCCCGCGGGCATCTGTTCCAGGCCCTTCATCGCCTGCTGGTACAGCCCGTTGTCCGGGTGGTTCGGGCTCGACAGCTTCGGCGACTGTTCCGCCTTCGACAGCGCTTCCAGCGTCTTCGGACCGGCGATCCCGTTCGGGTCCATGCCGTTGTCTTTCTCGAACGCCTTCAGCGCGTGCGTCGTCGCCGCATCGAAGGTCCCGTGGGTCGGAATCGGCTGCCCATCCGGGCCGCGGAAGCCCTGGTTGTTCAACATCGTCTGCAGCTTCGCCACTTCGGGGCCGGTCGACCCCTGCTGCAGGATGCCTTCGCTCGCCGCCACGTTCGCGGGAATCGTCGCGTCGGGCTGCTGCGGCGCATTCGGCTGCGGCTGCGTCGGCTGCGGTTGCGTCGGCTGGGGCTGGGTCGGGGTGTCGGCGCGCGGTTGCGTCGGCTGCGGCGTGACCTGCTCGGGTTGCGCAGGCGTCGGCGTGTCGGCCTTCGGCTGCGTCGGCGTCTGTTGCTGGCCCGGGAAGATGCCCAGCGCCTTCAGCGTGTTCTCGCCCGCCTTGCCGTCGACTTCCAGCCCCTTCTGCTCCTGATACCTGCGCACCGCCGCTTCGGTCTTGTCGCCGAAATAGCCCGTGGTCGGCAGCGGCTGGCCGTTCTCGTCGCGGATGCCGGCCTTGTTCAGCGCGTCCTGCAGTCGGCGCACACCTTCGCCGCGTTCTTCCTTCAACAACAGCGTGTCGCCGATCCCGCCGCTCTGCCCCGGGGTCGCCCCGTTTTCCGTGCGCGCCGGCGGCGTCTGGCCGCGGTCGAGCGCGCGATGGAACGCCAGCCGTTCGTTGTAATAATCCACGGCCTTGTCGACGGTGTAACCGGCCTGCACCTGGCCGTAGGGCGAACCCGGCAACGACGCCCATTCCTTGCCGCCGCGTTCGATCGCGGTGCGGATGTCGCCGTTCTGCAGCGGCGCCATCACGCCGCGATAGTTCATCTTCGCGACCGCGATGCGATCCTGGCTCTCGGGCGAGAAATCGTCGATTTTCCCGTCGTAGCGCTTGCGCATGTCGTCGACATCGACCTGCTTCATCTGATAGCGGCCGACGTTGTAGCGCAGTTCGTCGCGCGGCAGGGTGCCGTTGTCGGCGATCGCGGATTCGGGCATCAGGCCGCGACTGCCGGCCACGCCGTTGCGCTCGCGATAGCCGGCGGGCGAACCGTCGGCGTTGAGCGACTGATGCACTTCCTTCCAGGCCACGAGATCGAGATACGCGCGCACTTCCGGCGACTGCGACTTGAGGAATTCGCTGGCGGCGAAGTTCGCCTTCGCGTCCGGGTTGGCCGGCGTCTGCGGCTGCGGCGTCTGTGCTTGCGGGGTCTGCGGCTGGGGCGTCTGTTGCGGCTGCGGATCGGCGCTCTGCGGACGCGGCGGCTGCGTGCCCTGTTTCAAACCGAGCGCGGTCAGGGTGTCGTTGCCGGCCTTGCCGTCGACCTCGAGGCCCCTCTGCTCCTGGTACTTCCGTACCGCCGCTTCGGTCTTGTCGCCGAAGTAACCCGTGGTCGGCAGCGGCTGGCCGTTCTCGTCGCGGATGCCGGCGCTGTTGAGCGCGGTCTGCAGACGCGTCACCGCATCGCCGCGCTCGCCGTGCTTCAGCACGCCGTCGGCCATCGGATCGGCATTGACCGCGCCCGTTCCCGGACGCACGGCGCCGTTGGACTGGATGCGGCCGCTGGTGATGTCGTTGATGTAGCGCTCGAACACGGCCGCGGGCGCTTCGACGTGCGCATGCACCGAGCCCGGGCTGCCGACATCGCCCATGCGTCCCATCGGCTGTCCGTACTCGATCCGGCTGCCGTTCGCCGGCTGGCTACCGCGCGCCATGTGCAGCGACTGCGCCAGCACCCGGCCGTTGTCGTCGACGATCTGCACCGTGTTCCAGTCGTCGTTGAGCACGCGGATGGTGCCCGACGCCGGCGCCGGAATGGTCGGCGGGTCGATGATGAAATCCTTCTTGACGTGCGGCTCGGTGCGGTTGCGGGTACGCACCTCTTCCAGCTCACCGTCGATGGTGCGGTATTCGCGCCCCGCTTCGCGGCCGCTGCTGGGGTGATGCTTTTCCAGATCGCGATAGCTGTTGACCCGCTCGACGCGGTTGCCGACGCTTTCGGTGATGACGTAATTCGGCATGACGTTCTCTATCCAGGGAAGATGAC
Organism: Lysobacter sp.; assembly: GCA_011526085.1. Lineage (GTDB taxonomy): Bacteria > Pseudomonadota > Gammaproteobacteria > Xanthomonadales > Xanthomonadaceae > Lysobacter_I > Lysobacter_I hankyongensis. The sequence goes on from WYBC01000025.1 coordinate 78,626, forward strand.
GGTGCGAACCGGAGGACCGGATCGCGCCTGCGGACACGAATGCTTCGGACGATGGAGCGGAACGGTTTGGAAAATACGGACGCGCGATTCGGGCGGGACGGACGACGCTGGCGACACGGGGGGAATCCGTTTCGCGAGGCGGACGGACCGCACCGCGTCGGCACGGAAGACGGAACGATCGCGGTGGCTGTCGGCAGCGCGGCGCATCGAGCGCACGACCGCTGACCGTCGGTCCGCGACCGTCGCGACCTCAGTGCGCGACGACGGAAGAATCGCGGTCCGCGCCCATCGAACCCCTGTCCCGCAGGGCTGCGGCGATCTCCCGCGACACGCACGGCCACGCATCCCCAAGACAACGGGCATGGCGTGCGCGGAAGCGCCCGGTCCGCGATGGCCGGCGCGGGCGGGGGACGCCGGAGCGCAGCGCTGGACCGACCCGGACGGAAACCGGGTGCGAGGGCTGGGAGGGGTGGGCGAAAACGTGGGCCGGCGCCTGCGCGCCGGCTGGGCCGCCCATCACGGGCGGCGCGGCCGAGCCACGCGAGCTCGAGCCGTGAAGGCCTGGGGACACAGGTGCGGCATCCGCCGTCCCGGTGTTCCGGATGCCCGGGGACGGACGCCCCGGGCGATGTTCGGCAGTGGCCACTGCCTGCAGTCTCGTATCAGCCATGACAGCTTCCTCGTTGGATACGACTGGGTGAATTGGGTTGTAGGTGCTGCGGTGACGCGGAATCCGTGAACCTGTGTGGCGCGTTCGGCGCCTGTATAGCACGACCTCCGCGGAAATGTCGCGGGCCTTCCCCGGACCGCGGATCCGGCACCGCACCGGTGATTTCGGTCGCCGCGACCGCAGGAATGCGCCTCAGACGCTTGATTCGCAAGACCGCTCCCGCAGGTCGCCGCCGATGCCTCCCGGTGTCATCGCCATCGCCCGCGATCGACCCGCCTGCGCATCCCATCCGACGGGCGGTCGCGGGTCCCTGCGGTAAAATCGATCTTTTCGCGCCCAGGGATCGCCCGCATGCAACTCTCCAACGCCCGCGCCATCGTCACCGGTGGCGTCTCCGGCCTCGGCTTCGCCGTCGCCAGGCACCTCGTCGCCCACGGCGGCAAGGTCGCGCTGTTCGATCTCAACGACGACAAGGGCGTTGCCGCCGTCGCCGAACTCGGCGCGGCCAACGCCTGCTATTTCCGCACCGACGTCAGCGACGAAGCCGGCGTCGCCGCCAACGTCGCCGCGGCGAAGGATTTCCTCGGCGGCCTGAACGCCGCGATCAACTGCGCCGGCATCCTCGGCGCCGGCCGCGTGCTGGGCAAGGACGGCCCGATGGCCCTGTCGCAGTTCCAGACCACGGTGATGGTGAATCTCGTCGGCAGCTTCAACGTCGCCAAGGCCGCCGCGGACCTCATGCAGCACAACGAGGCCGGCGTCGACGGCGAACGCGGCGTGATCGTCAACACCGCCTCGGTCGCGGCCTACGAAGGCCAGATCGGCCAGGCCGCGTATTCGGCCAGCAAGGGCGGCGTGGTCGGCATGACCCTGCCGATGGCGCGCGAACTCGCCCGCTTCGGCATCCGCGTGATGACCGTCGCCCCGGGCATCTTCTGGACGCCGATGGTCGACGGCATGCCGGAGTCGGTGCAGCAGTCGCTGTCGGCCTCGATCCCGTTCCCGTCGCGACTGGGCAGGCCGGAGGAATTCGCCGATCTCGTCGCCTATATCCTCGGCAACCCCTATCTCAACGGCGAGACCATCCGCCTCGACGGCGCGACGCGGCTGGCGCCGAAATGACAAGACCCACTTCCGCCGTGGAGTCCTACCTCCTCGACCGCTTGCGGAAGGGAGCCCACGTCAACCCGCTGCTGGTCGCACTAAAAGGTGCGATCTTTTTCGGCCTTCCATTGACGTTCGGTGCCGATCTCATGCGCGCGGCCGCCAACGACACCCGTCCGGATTTCGGTTCGTCTGCCATCGTGTGTGTGCCCGCCGCCGCCCTGCTCGCGTTGGCGGGCCGGTGGATCATCGGCCGCATCCTGCACGCGCACGATCCACGACCCACTCGCGGCACCGAGAAAACCCTACCACCCATTCCCAACCGCAGCCCGGATTCCCCATGAAGGCTTACGACATCAAGAAAGGCAACGTCGTCGAACACAACGGTACCGTGTACCAGGTGCGCGACATCGAGCGCAGCTCGCCGCAGGGTCGCGGCGGCAACGTGAAGTACCGCTTCACCATGTACAGCGTGCCCGGCGGCAACAAGTACGACCTCAGCGTCGGCGCCGAGGACGATCTGAAGGAGGTGGAACTCGCGCGGCGCCAGGCCACGTTCTCGTACAAGGACGGCGACGCCTTCGTATTCCTCGACGATGAGGACTACACCCCGTACATGCTCGACGCCGACGTGGTCGGCGATGGCGCGGGTTACATCACCGACGGCCTCGCCGGCTGCTACGTGCAGGTGATCGACGACGCGCCGGTCGCGCTGCAACTGCCGCAGAGCGTGGTGCTGGAAGTCGTGGAAACGCCGCCGGAACTGAAGGGCGGCACCGCGACCAAGCGCCCGAAACCCGCGCGCCTGAATACCGGCATCGAAATCCAGGTGCCCGAATACATCGCCAACGGCGAGAAGGTCTGGGTGAACACGGTCACTGGGGAATTCGGCGGTCGCGCGGAATAAGCGTGTCGATGCGCGCGCTCGCCGCACTCTGCGCGCTGTGCCTGCTGGGCGGCTGCGCCGCCCGGCCGTTCGCGGCGTTCGAGGATCCGCGCCCCGAGGGCCGGATGAGCCTGCGCGAGCGTTCGCAGTGCGAGCCGCCGGAAACGCAGCCGGGCTGGTGCGATGTCCCGCACGAAGTCCGTGCCTTCCTCGAACGACGCGAAGGCTGCGACCACTTCCGCGGCGAGCCGGTGCCGGACGCCGCCGACGATCCCGGCGGCACGCGCCGCCGCCAGATCGAGACCGCGCTGCGCGAGCTGTGCACCGGTACGGATGCGGAGCTGGCGCGGCTGCGTACGCGCTATCGCGAGGATGCGTCCGTCGGCGCGGCGCTGGAAGCGTTCGAAAGCGATATCGAATAAGCGCTGCGCGATTCGTTCGCTATCACGACCGATGCCGATCAGGCATCGGCTAAGCGTGCCTGCTCACCCATTTCCTCGCCATGCGCACGATCGACGGATCGATGCCGGGCTCGGCCGGCAGCGCCTCGATCTCCCGCCACCCCAACGCGTGCGATTCGTCGCTGACCGCGAAGTCTTCGCTGCCGGTCGCGCGCACGATGTAGCGCACGTCGTAATGCCAGTGCCCGGGCACGTCGCCGCGTTCGGGAATCCAGTGCCGATCGAGATCGAAGATCTCCGGCTCCACCACCAGCCCGGCCAGTCCCGACTCCTCCTCCGCTTCGCGCAGCGCGACCGCGGCCAGATCGCGGTCACCGTCGGCATGCCCGCCCAGTTGCAGCCAGCGATCGAGTTTGCGGTGATGGGTCATCAGCAAGCGACGACCCGCAGCCTCGACCAGCCAGGCCGAGGCGGTGAAGTGCCCGGCGAGTCGTTCGCGGCGGAAGGGGTCTTCGCTGCCGGACCGTTCGACATCGGCGAGCAGCGCGGCGAATTCGACCGCGGCCTCCGCTTCGTCGGGCCAGACCTGCGCATGACGTGCGAAGGCGGCGAGCAGGGACGATACGGTGGCGTCTGGGAGAGTCATGCTGCGCTGCACCAGCGGAAGGCGGGGGCGGATTATCGCCGGAGTCGCCGTGCGATGCCCGGCCAACCGCCTCGTCCGCGGCTTGTGCCACGGAGGAGGGCCCGGTATGTTCGCCGGGTTGTCTCGCCGGGCGGTCCCGCCGGCGACCGTCGTGACCACCCGGAGAGTTCCCGATGCTGTTCCAGCGCAAGAAGCCGCTCGACCTGATTCTCGCCACCGCCGAAAAACGCTCGCTCAAACGCCAGCTCGGCGCCTTCGACCTCACCATGCTGGGCATCGGTGCCGTCATCGGTACCGGCATCTTCGTGCTCACCGCGGTGGCGGCCAACAAGGCCGGCCCGGGCATGATGTATTCCTTCATCATCGCCGGCGTGGTCTGCGCGCTGACCGCGCTGATCTACTCCGAAATCGCGGCGATGGTGCCGGTCTCCGGCTCCGCCTACACCTACTCTTATGCGGTGCTGGGCGAACTGGTCGCCTGGATGGTCGGCTGGGCGCTGATCCTCGAATACGCGGTCGCCGCCGGCGCGGTCTCGGTCGGATGGTCCGGTTACGCCAACGGCTTCCTCGCGCATCACGGTGTCGGACTACCCGACTTCCTGACCGCGGGTCCGTTCTATACCCAGCACGTCGACGGCAACACGTCCGTGCACATGGTCGACGGCGTCACCCACAAGGGCGGCTTCAACCTCATCGCATTCCTGCTGGCGCTGCTGGTCACCTGGCTGCTGGTGATGGGCACCTCGAAGTCCGCCAAGGTCACCGCGGTGCTGGTGATGATCAAGATCATCGCGCTCGCGGCCTTCATCGCGCTGGCCTTCCCGGCCGTCGAAAGCGCCAACTTCTCGCCGATGCTGCCCAACGGCTGGGGCACGCCGCTCTCGGGCGTGGGCGTCCTCGGTGCCGCCGCCTCGATCTTCTTCGCCTACGTCGGTTTCGATGCGGTCTCGACCGCCGCGGAGGAAACCAAGAACCCGAACCGCAACATCCCGATCGGCCTGATCGGCTCGCTGGGCATCTGCACCGTGTTCTATCTGCTCGTCGCCTATGCGGCGGTCGGCGCGATGGGTGCGCAGCCCGGCGGCCTGCTGTCGCAGAGCAAGGAGCCGCTGGCCTTCATCCTGCGCGAGATCGGCTGGCCCAAGGTCGGCGATCTGGTCGCCGGCGCAGCCATCCTCGCGCTGCCGTCGGTGGTGCTGATGATGATGTTCGGCCAGACCCGCATCCTCTTCACCATGTCGCGCGACGGCCTGATGCCGGAGAAATTCTCGCAGGTGCATCCGAAGTACCACACCCCGCACGTGGTGACGTGGACCACCGGCCTGTTCGTGGCCTTCTTCGCCGCCCTGTTCCCCGTGGACATCCTGGCCGACATCTCGAACGCCGGCACCCTGTTCGCGTTCTTCATGGTGGCCGCGGGCGTGATGATCCTGCGCAAGACCGAGCCGGGCCGCGCCCGTCCGTTCCGCACCCCGCTGATCTGGATGGTCGGTCCGCTGGCCATGGGCGGCTGCGTGCTGCTGTTCTTCAGCCTGGGCTGGAACCCCACCATCAAGTTCTTCTGCTTCTGGGCGGTCATCGGCCTGATCGTGTACTTCCTGTTCGCCCGCAAGCGCAGCCATCTGGCGCCCGGCAACGAAGCCCTGCTGCACGGCGGCGGCGAGAAGCTGCCGGCCGACCCGCTGGTCCAGGAAGGCCCGAACACCGGCCCCTGATCCCTGGCCCCTGCATGCCGGGGCCATCGCCCCGGCAAACGAAAACGGCGCGGTTTCCCGCGCCGTTTTTTTTCGCCCGCCGGAACGGGGCGTCGGCAGCCTGCCTCAGGGTTTCTTGGCCCAGGCGCTGCACCACCCCTTGGACACGACGCTGTTCTTCGGGAACAGGGTGCAGGGGCCGGTCGCGGCGCCTTTCGCGCCCTTGAAGAAATTGCAGTTGGCGCAGCTGCTGCCGGCCTTGAACGCGGCGTGCTTCACCTTGGTCGCGTCCTCGGCGTAGGCGAGCGCCTTCGCGGTGGGATCGGTGGCGGCGAGCTTCGGCAGCGGCTTGGCGGCGGCCGGCGCCGGGGCGGCGGCATTGGCGTCGAGCGAGCGCAGCGCCAGCGGCGCGGACGCCGCGGCGACGACGGCGATGGTCAGGAAACGGCGGCGGGAAGCATCGTGTGACATGGCGGAGTTCCGTGCGTGGGGTGATGGGAGGAGTATCGGACCCGGTGCGCGCATCGTCCTTGCGCTGGATCAAGCGCGCCAGCGGGATGCGGCTGGCGCAGGGCGCCGGATGCGCCGCATGCTAGCAATCGTCGGAAAAACAGGGCGAAACGCGAATTGTTCGCATCCCCGTCTGGCGCAGGACCGGGTTCCGCTAAACTTGCGGCCATGAACGCTCACGCCGCCCCCTTCGACACCGCCCGCCTGCAGGTGCTGGCCGACGACATCATCGCCAACGTCCGCGAGCTGGCCCTCGCCGGCTGGACGCCCGCCACCAGCAGCAATTTCTCCCAGCGCCTGGACGACCGCCACGCCGCGATCACCGTCTCCGGCCGCGACAAGGGCCGGCTGACCCGCGACGACATCATGGTCGTCGACTTCGACGGCAAGGCGGTCGGCAGCGATCACCGCCCGTCGGCCGAAACCCTGCTCCACACCCAGCTCTACCGGCGGTTCCCCGAAGTCGGCTGCGTGCTGCACACCCATTCGCACAACCAGACCGTGGCCTCGCGGCTGTACGGCGACGCCGGCAAGGTGCACCTGGCCGGCTACGAACTGCTCAAGGCCTTCGCCGGCAACCAGACCCACGAGACCGAACTCGATCTGCCGGTGCTGCCGAATACCCAGGACATGCCGGCGCTCGCCGCGCAGGTCGAGGGTCTGCTCGACGCCGGTCCGCTCTGGGGCTATCTGATCGACGGCCACGGCCTGTACGCCTGGGGTCGGACCATGGCCGAAGCGCGGCGGCATCTGGATGCGTTCGAGTTTCTGATCGGCTGCGAGCTGGACCTGCTGCGGCTTCGCCGCTGATACGCACGCCCTGTAGGAGGGGCTTCAGCCCCGATCTCTTCCCTCAGCAAAGCTCGGGGCTGACGCCCCTCCTGCGAGGCCTCCTGTCTCTCCGCAAAGCTCCGGGGCTGAAGCGAAACCCGTTCCTGCGGACGCCCGCGCATCGCGGCATTCCATCGCGGAGATTGATCGCCCCCGGGCCCGGCCCCATCATGGCGCGACCCACGTCACCGTCCGGAAACACCGCCATGAGCCGCCTGCGCATCTTCGCCGACGACCGCCCCGACGTCCCGCTGTCGGAGACCCGCGACCACGCCACGATGGCCGCCGAACTGGCGAAGCTCGGGGTCGATTTCGAGCAGTGGACCACCACGCAGTCGATCGCGCCGGGCGACGCGTCGGACACGATCATCGCCGCCTACCGGAGCGACATCGACCGGATCAGCGCCGAGCGCGGCTTCACCACCATCGATGTCGTCAGCATCGCCCCGGACAATCCCAACCGCGACGCGATGCGCGCGAAATTCCTCGACGAGCATTATCACGTCGAAGACGAGGTCCGCTTCTTCGTCGCCGGCAGCGGGCTCTTCAGCCTGCACGTCGACGGCAAGGTCTACGAAGTGCTGTGCGAGGCCGGCGACCTGATCTCGGTGCCGGACAAGACCACGCACTGGTTCGACATGGGGCCGGAACCGAGCTTCGTCGCCATCCGCTTCTTCCAGAAGGCGGACGGCTGGGTCGGACACTTCACCGGCACCGATATCGCGCAGCGGTTTCCTCGGTATGAAGTGGGTCAGGCGGCGTGATGGTTCCAACCTCCATCCGCGTAGGCTGGGTCATCGACCCAGCCCAATCCATGCAAATGCTGGGTCGATGACCCAGCCTACGGGCTCTGGGCGATGTCATCCCGAGCGGAGCGAGGGATCTGCTGTTCGTCATCGTCTACAACACAATCGGGTCCCTCGCTGCGCTCGGGATGACATCGGATCCATGACCGGCATCGGCCAACACGAACTTCGGAAAGCAACGCATTCATGCTGATCCTCACCGACATCGAAGGCACCACCTCCTCCATTTCGTTCGTGAAGGACGTGCTGTTCCCGTACGCGCGGCGCGCGCTGCCGGCATTCGTGCGCGCGCGCGGGCAGGAACCCGAGGTGCGGCGCTGGCTGGACGCCGTGGCGACCGAGCATGGCGCGATCTGCAGCGACGAGGTCATCGTCGAGATCCTGCAGGGGATGATCGACGAGGACCGCAAACACACCGCGCTCAAGGCGCTGCAGGGCATGATCTGGAGCGACGGCTACGACAACGCCGACTTCAGCGCCCACATCTATCCCGACGCCGCGGCGCAGTTGCGCGACTGGCACGCCGCCGGCATTCCGCTGGCGGTGTATTCCTCCGGCTCGGTGCCGGCGCAGAAGCTGTTCTTCGGCCATACCGGCGCCGGCGACCTCACCGCGCTGTTCGAGGGCTGGTTCGACACCGAGGTCGGCCACAAGCGCGACGCCGGCAGCTATCGCGAAATCGCGCGCCGCCTCGACCGCCCCGCCGGCGACATCCTGTTCCTGTCCGACGTGGTCGAGGAACTCGACGCCGCGCGCGAGGCCGGGATGCGCACCGCGCTGATCGACCGCCGCGAGGATTATCCGCAGCCGCGCCTCGGCGACGCGGCGCACGGCCACGCCCGCGTCGAGCGTTTCGACGCGATCGATACGGAACCTGCCTGACGCCATGAACGCCCGCCTGCTGCCGTTCGTGTTGACGCTCGCGCTGGGCCTGTCGCACGTCGGCAGCGCGCTGGCGGCCGAAAAAACCAAGGGCATGGCCGATCCCGGCCTGTACGAGCGCGAGCGCGCGCGGGTCGCGGCCGCGGTGAACGCGCTGGTGCCGCAGCGCCCGGGCAAGCCCGATCTGTACGTGGTCGGCTTCGGCGGTGACAGCAGCGAGGACGTGTTCCGCAACGAAACGGAATACCTCGAAAAACTGATGTCGCAGCGGTTCCGCACCCAGGGCCGGGTGATCGCGCTGATCAACCACAACGACAGCCTGGTGCGCACGCCGCGCCCGCTGGCGACCCTGGAGAACCTGCGCGGCGCGCTCGCCGGCATCGGCAAGGTCATGGATCCCGAGCAGGACGTGCTGCTGCTGTTCATGACCCTGCACGGCACGCCCGATCACCGGTTGTTCGTGCGGATGGCGCCGGCCTATCTCGATCTGATCAGCCCGGAAGAACTGCGCAAGGCGCTCGACGATGCCGGCATCCGCAACCGCGTGCTGGCGCTGTCGGCCTGTTTTTCCGGCGGTTTCGTGCCGGCGTTGAAGGACGAACACACGCTGATCCTCGCCGCGGCGCACCGCAACCGCACCTCGTTCGGCTGCGGTCCGGATTCCGACGCCACCTACTTCGGCCGCGCGTGGATGATCGAGGGCCTGAACGAGACCACCGATTTCGTCGCCGCCTTCGAATCCGCGAAGTCGCGCATCGACGCGCGCGAACGCGCCGAAGGCTTCCGCCCCTCGAAGCCGCAGATCGAGATCGGCGAGGCCATCCTGCCGCGTCTGCAGGCATGGCGCGATCAGCTCGTGCCGGGGCCTGCGGTGCCTTACGACTATCCCGTACCGGAGCGGACACCGGCGCAGGACACCACCGAGAAAAGCGGCAAGACGGCGGACTCGAAGAAGTGATGCGCCGGCGTCAGTGCAGCTTCTCGCCGCGCGCCAGCATCGCCACCAGCGTTTCCACGCGTTTCGCCTTCGTGTCCGGCTTCTTCGCGGTCTGCACGCGCCAGCACACGGCGTAACGGTTGGTCCTGTCGAGCGTTTCGAAAAACGCGCGCGCTTTCCGGTTCTTCGCCAGCGCCGCGACCAGTTCGGGCGGCGTCTCCATGTTGCGCGCGCCGTCGTAGGCGGCCTCCCAGCGGCCGTCGGCCTTCGCGGCCTCGATTTCGCGCAGCCCGCCGTCGCGCATGCGGCCCGCGGCGATCAGGCGTTCGGCGTGACCGATGTTGATCTTCGACCACAGGCCCTTCGGCCGCCGCGGCGTGAACCGCTGCAGGAAATACGCAGCGTCGAAACCGCGCTTCTGGCCGTCGATCCAGCCGTGGCACAGCGCCACGTCCAGCGCGCCGGCGTAGGTGACGGTGGCGATGCCGGAATCCTTCTTGGCGATCTTCAGCCACAGCCCTTTCGAGGCCGCGTTCGCGCAGACCCAGGCCTCGAACGCCGCGTCGTCGGCGAACGCCAGCACCGGCAGATCGTCGGGCAGCGATACGGGCGTGGGTGTGTCGGCCATGCTCATTCCTCCGCGTCGTCGAGACGATACTTGGTTTCGGCGCGCAGTTCACCGCGCCAGGCATCGAACGCGCGCACCTCGATGCGATGTTCGCCCGCCGCCAGGTCGGTCGGCAGCGTGCCGCGCCAGAGATGCGACGAGGTCGTCGCTTCCGGCGATCGATCGTAACCGCGCAGCGTCTCCGCATCGGCGTCGCGCAGATTCTCGCGCAACAGATTCGGGTCGGGCGCGAGCACGCGGCGCATCGGCATCCAGTCGCCGCCGTCGATGCGGAACTCGACGCGATCGTCGCGCCGCCCCATGTAGACGTTCGCGTACACGCCGTAGGCCGGATACGCATCGCGCCGCAGGACTTTCGGCGCATGCAGGCCGATCGCCGGATCGCCCGCTGCGCGGGCGACGTGCCAGCGCAGCGCATAGGTACCGTCGCGCGCGATGCGCAGGCTGGCGTAGCCGTTCGGCGTGCCGTCGGCCATGGTGGTGTCGGGAATGCCCGCCGCGTCCTTCGCGCCGGTCCAGAACGCGCCGCAGGCGGCGCCGACGTTGTATTCGTGCAGCGGCGCCGCGCCGTGCCAGCCGCTGCGCGCATCGTGCGTCCAGTGCTGCTGCGTATGGCTGTGGCCGCTGAGCACCAGCACGTGCGGAAAGTCCTTCACCAGCGCGAACAGGCGCTCGCGATCGGCATCGCGAAAGGTCTCGCGGCCCTCGATCTCGAACAGCGGAATATGCAGGCCCAGCACCAGCAGGCGATCCTTCGGCACGCGCGGCAGATAGGCTTCGAGAAACGCGAACTGGTCTTCGCGGAAGCCGCCGATGTACCCGGGCCGCTGGCCGGGCGAACGCGCCGGCCCACTTGCCGGCAGGTAGATCACGTCGTCGAGGCCGACGAACACCGCCTCGTCTTCTTCCCAGGCGAACGTATCGGGGCCGAACGTGTTGCGATAGGTGAGCAGCGAATCCTCGTCGCGGGCGACATCGAAATCGAGATCGTGATTGCCGGCGATGTGCAGCCATGGCACGCCGATGCGGCGGGTCTCGGCGTTGAGCGCCGGATACAGATCCAGCGCATCGTCGACGACATCGCCCAGGGTCAGGCCCAGCTCGGGCGCGCCCAGCGTGTCGTCGCGCGCTTCGGCGAGCACGCTGTCGACGATGTCGCGGGCGTAGTAGCCGATCTCCTTGCGGGTCGCGACCTGCGAGTCGGCGAAGATCCGCACGTCCAGCCGGCCGTCGCCCGGCGGCATCCGGCGCAGGGCGATGTCGAAGCGCGCCGGCGGCGCGTCGGCGACGATGCCGCCATGCTTCACGGCGGGCGCGTCGGCGGCCGGCACATGTCGCCAGAGGCCGGCGCGGGCCGGATCGTCGCCGGGCAGCCGCCAGCCGGCCGGCTTGATCGCGAACACCGTCTGCCCGGGCGCCACGGCCAGCCGATAGCGCCCTGCGGCATCGCTGACGGCCAGCGCGCGGCCGTTGGAGACCGCCACGCCGGGAATGCCCGGTTCGTCGCGATCGCGGCGACCATCGCCGTCGCGGTCGTCGAACACGATGCCGGCGAGCGTGCGCGGCGCGTCGGCGGCGACCGCCTGCCCGATGGCGCAACAGCACGACAACAACACAATGACTGCGCGGAATCGCATCGCCACCTCTATTTCTGGCCGGACCGGTACAGGATTATGCCCGCGCCCGGCACCCGCGCCGAGACCGCCGGCGAGGTTCAGGTGCAGTAAGATCGGCGCTTGTACCGAGGGCGAGGGGGGAGGCATGCCGTTTCGACGCGTCTGGCTGCACGCCATCGTGGCCGCGGCCCTGCTGCTGTTCGCGATGTGCTGCCACGCCGCGCCGCCGCCGGCGGCGCTGGACCCGGGCACCGAGTCGATGTCGCTGACGCCGTACCTCAGCCATTTCCACGACAAGAGCGCCGGCGATTCGCCCGACAACGCCTGGCAACGGCTGGCGCGCGGCGATTTCGAACCCGTTCCCGACGGCAAGACCGCGTTCGGTTTCCAGCGCGGTGCGTACTGGTTCCATGCGCGCCTGGTCAACCGCAATCCCGCCGAGCCGCACTGGATGCTGGTGCAACGGTTCGCGCTGATCGATCGCATCGACATCTACGTGCGCTACCCGGACGGACGCACCGTGCACCAGGCCAGCGGCGACCATCTGCCGTTCTCGGCGCGCAGCATTTCCTATCGCCATCCGAACTTCCGCATCGACCTGCCGCCGGGCGAGACCGTCGACGTGCTGGTGCGCACCCAGAGCGAAAGCTCGATGCAGGTGCCGCTGGACCTCTACACACCGGCCGCGTTCACCTCGCTCTCGCGCGACGCCCAGTTCGTGATGGGCGTGTACTACGGCATCCTGCTGGCGCTGTTCGTCTACAACCTCGTGCTGTGGTTGACGCTCCGCGACGCGAGCTATTTCTGGTATCTGTTCCACATCTCCGCGTTCGGCCTGGTGCTGTTCACGCTCAACGGCTTCAGCTTCGAGTATCTGTGGCCGCGCAATCCGTGGCTGGCGAACGTGGCGGTACCGCTGTCGATCTGCTTCGCCATCATCGGCATGCAGCAGTTCGCGCGCACCTTCCTGGAGCTGCCGAAACGCTTTCCGCGCGGCAACATCGTCAGTTTCGGCTTCATCGGTTTCTGCATCGCGCTGGGCGTCGCGTCGCTGTGGCTGCCCTACAGCGCCTCCACGCCCTGGGCCACCCGCGCGGTGATCGTCAGCGTGCTGTGGACGGTGACCGCCGCGATCGTGGTGCTGCGCCGCGGCTACATGCCGGCGCGGCTGTTCCTGGTGGCGTGGGCGCTGTTCCTGGCCGGCACCGCGATGATCGCCGCCCTCGCCTTCGGCCTGCTGCCGAAGAACATCATCACCGAGTACGGCGTGCAGATCGGTTCTGCGCTGGAAATGCTGCTGCTGTCGATCGCGCTGAGCTATCGCTACGCCTCGCTGCGCAACGAGAACGAACGGATCGCCGCGGAAGCGAACCAGCAGCTGGAACGCAAGGTGGCGCAGCGCACCCAGGAAGTCCGCAGCGCGCTGATGCAGCTGGAGGACGCGCATCGCCGCCTGCGCGATTCCAGCCGGCGCGACGGCCTCACCGGGCTCTACAACCGCACCCATTTCCACGAGAGCTTCGAGTCGCTGCTGAAGGAAGGCCGCGATCAGGCGCGACCGGTGTCGCTGCTGATGATCGATCTCGATCACTTCAAGTCGATCAACGACCGCTACGGCCATCTGGTCGGCGACGACTGCCTGCGCTGGGCGGCGCAGCGCATCGGCCAGGCGCTGCGCGCGCACGAAACCTCGGTGCTGGCGCGTTTCGGCGGCGAGGAATTCGTCGTGGTGCTGCCCGGCCACGATCTGCACAGCGCGGTGAACGTGGCCGAGAGCCTGCGTCGCCGACTGGTCGAGGAGCCCTGCGTCAGCGGGCCGCATCGCCTGCGGGTGTCGGCGAGCATCGGGGTGCATACGGTCGATGCCGGCAGCGAGACCGATTCCGACGCGGCGCTGTCGGTCGCCGATCAGGCGCTGTACGCGGCGAAGGCGAACGGCCGCGATTGCGTGCGGACGTCGATCACGGCGGCGTGAGGCCGGAGGTTCGCTCGTTGTTCCAACGCTCGGACTTTCGTTGCCGCTTGAAACGCCACAACACTTTCCGCGGCGGCTCATGATGCCTTCGGTAAGGCCTGGAATCTTTTTCGCGCTGGAGCGCGAGTGACTTTCTTTGGCGCAAAGTCACCAAAGAAAACACTCAGGTCCAATTCAAATCTGCCATTTGAACTTTGGTCGAGATTTTTCGATGAGACATCCCTGTCTCATCGAAAAACGATGCACCTCCTGTGCATCGCCCTCCGGGTCTCCTGCTCAGGAGTGGCTGCGCCTCGGCGGGGGCATCGATGGGACGAAGGAGTCTTCTGGAGTGGTTGCCCATAAGGAAGAAACTGATTCTGGATGGCGAAGCATAAAATCAGCGCCGAGCCACACTCATGTCGGCGGCATATCGTCCCAGCGATCGCACAACAACGACGCACGCTCTATTGTCCATAGACCCGGAGGGCGGCGCACAGGAGGTGCGCCGTTTTTCTACGAGACACGGATGTCTCGTAGAAAAATTCCAGTCATGCTGCAGGCGGCAAATTTGAATTGGACCTGAGTGTTTTCTTTGGTGACTTTCTTTGCGCCAAAGAAAGTCACCCGCGCTCCAGCGCGGAAAAGATTCCGGGCTTTACCGAAGAAGTCACGAACAGAGAACGCTTCGACATTTCAATCCGCAACGACTGCCTGATCGAGCGGAATCCGATCCAACCGATTTCGCGAAACAGAAAAAGGGCCCGCGATGCGGGCCCTTTCGTCGTTCGAACCGACAGGATCGGGATCAACCGCCCGGAATCGGCGGCGGCGCAGACGTGCTGGTGATGTTGTGGATGTACCGCTCGAACACCCGGGTGTAATCGCGAGTGGTGTGGCGGTCCAGCACCGCGGCGTTGAGATTGTCCAGCACCGCGTTGTAGTGCGAGACCACCCCGGCTTCGCCGCCGAGATTGTTGAGCTTCAGCATGCCGCCCATCGCGTCGAGCGTGCGCACCGCGTTCTCGCGCGAGATGTTGTCGCGGACCTGCTGGCGCCCGATCGCGATCAGCGCCTTGTAGATGTCCTTCAGCTGCTCGATGAAATTCTTGCGGATGTCGATGCTGAAGCCGGTCTCGCCGAGCGAGAACTTCAGCTCAACGTCCATGTCGATGGTGCCGGCGGTTTCGATGGCGACGTAGCCGACGCGATAGTTCGCGTACTCGTAGCGCTTGATCATGCGCTTGCTCGACACCGCGGAATCGCCGTCGACGTGGATCAGGGCGAGGTTGGTGAAGCAGTATTCGTCCTTCTTCGACTTGATCAGGAAGAAGATTTTCTCGCCGTCTTCGTGGAAGAGATAATCGTCGGCGTCGACCTTGTCGTAGTCGGCCGGGGACACGATGACGCCGATGTCGCTGATGCCGAGGGCTTCTGCGGCGAACTTCTTGAACACGCGGATCTCCTTGGGGGATGGCCCGCCGCCGGGACGGCGACGGTCGCGCGAAATCTAGCAAAAAGACGCGGCGCGCGATGCCATGACCGATGGCCTATGGAGTCGCCGCATCGCGCCCGCATCTGGCGGCGTTCGCGCGCCCCGCGCGGTCACCCGCGGCGGGTGTCCAGTACCGCGCGGACATCGTCGAGCGACAGCCCGCGCGCCTGCAGCAGCACGATCAGGTGATAGAGCAGATCGGCGGCTTCGCCGAGCAGCGGCGCATCCTCTTCCACCACCGCGGCCAGCGCGGTTTCGAGGCCTTCCTCGCCGACCTTCTGCGCGATGCGCTTGATGCCGGCGTCGAACAGCTTCGTGGTGTAGCTGCCGGCCGGCCGCTCGGCGTGGCGCGTGCGGATCAGGGCCTGCAGCGCGCCGAGCGTGTCGCCGGGCGCATCCGGAAAACAGCTGACGCTGCCGAGATGGCAGGTCGGGCCGTGCGGACGCGCCTGCACCAGCAGGGTGTCGCGGTCGCAGTCGGTGTCGAGCCGCACCAGCGCGAGCACGTGGCCGCTGCTTTCGCCCTTGGTCCACAGCCGGCCCTTGCTGCGGCTGAAGAACGTCACCTGGCCGGTGTCCAGCGTCTTCGCCAGCGCCTCGCGCGACATGTAGCCGACCATCAGCACGCGCAGGGTATCGGCATCCTGCACCACCGCCGGCAGCAGGCCGTCCTGCTTGTCCCAGGCCAGGGTGTCGATGTCGAGCGCAATCGGGTTCGTTGCCGTCGTTTCGTTCACAGCCGCACCTCGATGCCCTGCGCGCGCAGAGCGCGCTTGAGTTCCGGAATCGCGATCGCGCCGGAGTGGAAGACGCTGGCCGCCAGCGCGGCGTCGACATCGGCCTCGCGGAACGCGTCGACGAAATGTTCGACCGCACCGGCGCCGCCGCTGGCCACCAGCGGTACCTCGCAGATCGCGCGCACCGCCTTCAACTGTTCGAGATCGTAGCCCCTGCGCACGCCATCGCTGTCCATGCAGTTGAGCACGATCTCGCCGGCGCCCAGCGCCTGCGCTTCGCGCACCCAGTCCAGCGTGGCCTTGCCCGGCGCCCGCGTGCGCTCGGGATCGCCGGTGTAACTGCGCACCCGCCACACCCCGTCGGCGTCGCGGATCGAATCGATGCCGACCACCACGCACTGGTTGCCGTAGGCCTCGGCGATCTCGGCGATCAACTGCGGCCGCTCCAGCGCCGGCGTGTTGATCGAGACCTTGTCGGCGCCGGCGAACAGCACGCGGCGCGCGGTCTCGACACTGCGGATGCCGCCGGCGACGCAGAACGGGATATCGATGACCGAGGCCACACGCTCGACCCAGTCGACGTCGACCGCGCGCCCGTCCGGACTCGCGCCGATGTCGTAGAACACCAGTTCGTCGGCGCCCTGATCGCGATAGCGGCAGGCGAGTTCGACGATGTCGCCCATGTCGACGTGATCGCGGAAGCGCACGCCCTTGACCACACGGCCGCCGCGCACGTCGAGGCACGGCACGATGCGCACGCTCAGCATGCCAGCGCCTCCTCGACCGTGAGCCGGCCTTCCAGCAGCGCCTTGCCCAGCACCGCGCCGGCGCAGCCCGCGTCGCGCGCCGCGATCACATCGGCGACATCGCGCACGCCGCCGCTGGCCTGCAGCGCGAAACCGTCGCCGCGCGCGATCACGCGACGGTACAGATCGAGATTCGGCCCGAGCATCATTCCGTCGCGGGCGATGTCGGTGCACAGCAGATGCTTCGCGCCGGCGTCGCGGTAAAACGACAGGCAGGCGTCGAGATCGAGCGGCGCGCGCTCGGTCCAGCCGTGGATCGGCAGTTGCCACACACCCGCGTCGTCCTGGCGCGTGTCCAGCGCGATGGTGATGCGCTCGGCGCCATGCCGCCTCAGCCAGTCTTCGACGCGCGCCGGTTCGCGCACCGCCAGCGAGCCGACGACCACCCGCGACGCGCCCGCGTCGAACAGATCCACGATCGCGGCTTCGTCGCGCACGCCGCCGCCGGTCTGCACGCGCAGGCGACCGTCGTCGGCGATCCGGCGCAGCAGCGGCGCGAGCGTGTAGCCGCCGGCCCGCGCGGCGTCGAGATCGACCAGATGCAGCCAGCGCGCGCCGGCATCGGCGTAGCGCATCGCGACCGCGAACGGATCGTCGGCGTAGCGCGTCTCGCGCGCGTAGTCGCCCTGCAGCAGGCGCACGACGCGACCGTCGCGCACATCGATCGCGGGATAGGCGGTGAAGGCGGCGTCGTTCATGCGGGAAGCTTCAGGAAATTGTCGAGCAGTTTCAGTCCGGCCGCGGACGAGCGCTCGGGATGGAACTGCGCGCCGTAGCGCCGCACCTGCCCCACCACCGCGGCGAAGCGCTGGCCATGGTCGGTGTCGGCGAGCACGCAGGCATCGCTTTGCTCATCCGCGAACACCGCATAGCTGTGCACGAAGTACGCATGCGCGCCGTCGTCGATGCCGTCGAGCAGCGGCGTGGTCCGCCCCTCCGCATCGACACGCTTGCGCAGCCGGTTCCAGCCCATGTGCGGCACGCGCAGCCCGGGGCCGCCAGCGAGTTTGCGCACGCGGCCTGGCAGCAGGCCGAGGCACGCGACATCGCCCTCTTCCGAGCGCTCGAACAGCAACTGCATGCCGACGCAGACGCCCAGCAGCGGCGCGGTGCTCGCCCGCAGCGCCGCGTCGAGTCCGCGCGCGCGCAGCAATGCCATCGACGGCGCCGCGGCGCCGACGCCCGGGAGGATGATCCGTTCGGGTTCGCCGAACGCATCGGCGTCGCGGACCAGCCGCGGCGCCGCACCGATGCGCTCCAGCGCATAGCGGACCGAGCCGAGATTCGCGCCGCCGGCATCGATCAGCGCGAGATCGCCGCCGTTCGGACGGCCGGCACCCGGGCGTGCGTTCACAGCGTCCCCTTGGTGCTCGGCAGCGCGTCGCCTTCGCGACGGATCGACTGCCGCAGCGCGCGCGCCACCGCCTTGAAGCAGGCTTCGATCTTGTGATGATCGTTGTCGCCCCTCACCGACAGATGCAGGTTCAGGCCCGCGGTTTCGCACAGCGAACGGAACACGTGCGGCACCAGTTCGGTGGCGAGGTCGCCGACCTTCTCGCGCCGGAATTCGCCATCGAACACGAAATACGGGCGACCCGACCAATCGAGCGTGGCGGACGCCTGCGCTTCGTCCATCGGCAGGGTGAAGCCGTAACGCCCGATGCCCTTCTTGTCGCCCAGCGCCTGGCGCAGGGCCTGGCCGAGCGCGAGCGCGGAATCCTCGACCGTGTGGTGTTCGTCGATGTGCAGGTCGCCGTCGCAGTGCAGGCGCAGGGCGAAACCGCCGTGCTTGCCCAACTGCTCCAGCATGTGGTCGTAAAAGCCGAGGCCGGTCTTCACCTCGGGATCGGCCTCGCGGTCGAGATCGACCTCGACTTCGATTTTCGTTTCCTTGGTCGCGCGCACCACCTTCGCGGTGCGCGGCACGTCGACCAGCGCATGCGCGATCTGCGCCCAGTCCACGCCGTCGCCGAACTGCGGCGACTTCAGCTTGAAACCGCGGATGCCGAGATTGGCAGCGAATTCGATGTCGGTCTCGCGGTCGCCGACCATCGCCGAGCGCGCCCAGTCGATGCCGCGGTCGCGCAGCAGCGGCTGCACGAGTCCCAGCCGCGGCTTGCGCGTGGGCGCGTTCTCGTGCGGAAAGCTGCGGTCGATGAGCGTGTCGCGGAAGCGGATGCCCTGGCTCTCGAAGATCTGCACCATCAGCGCGTGCGGGCCGTCGAAATTCGCCTGCGGAAAGGCGTCGGTGCCAAGCCCGTCCTGGTTGGTCACCATCACGAACTCGTAGCCGGCGTCGCGCAGCCGCAGCATCGCCGGAATCACGCCGTCGACGAGGGCCAGCTTGTCGTAGGCGTCGATCTGGAAGTCCGCGGGTTCGCGGATCAGGGTGCCGTCGCGGTCGACGAACAGAACGGGTTTCGTCGCGCTCATGCCGCGGCCTCGACCGGCCGCAGCGCCGCGAACACCACGTCGTTCTCGTCCGGCGAGCCGATGGTGATGCGCAGCGCGTCGCCCAGTCCCGGCGAGGCGCGCATGTCGCGCACCACCACGCCCGCGGCCAGCAGGCGGCGATACGCGGTCTCGGCATCGTCGAAGCGCACGAGCAGGAAATTGCCGGCGCTGGGATACACCCGGCGCACACCGGCCAGCGACTGCAGCGCGGCGAACATGCGGCCGCGCTCGGCGCGGATCCGCGCGGCGCGTTCGGACGCCTGCGCCAACGCTTCGGGCGACAGCGCCTGCAGCGCCAGCGCGGCGCAGGGCTCGGGCACCGGATACGGCGCCTGGCAGCGGCGCAGCACCTCGATCAGCGCCGGATCGGCGAGCAGGCAACCGATCCGCGCGCCGGCGAGCGCATGCAGCTTCGACAGCGTGCGCAGCACGGCGATGTTGGAATATTCGTCGATCAGCGACGCCGCCGAGGGCGCATCCGCGTATTCGATGTAGGCCTCGTCGACCACCACCAGCGCGCGACCCACGAGCATCTGCGCCATCGCGCGGATCGCCGCGAGCGGGATGAGTTCGCCGGTGGGATTGCCCGGCGAGCACAGGAACACGATCTTGGCGCGACGCGCGGTGGCGAGGTCGCGCATCGCGGCGAGATCGGCGATCCAGCCGTCGGCGTAATCGCGCAATGGCGCTTCGATGATCGGCGCGCCCTGCAGCCGCGCGCACACCGCGTACATGCCGAACACCGGCGGCGCGATCACCACCGGATCGCGCTCGGCGCGGCACAGCGCGCGCACCAGCAGATCGATGGCCTCGTCGCTGCCGCGGCCGATCAGCAGTTGTTCCGGACGCACACCATAGACCTCGGCCAGCCGCGCGCGCAGCGCGTCCGGCTGCGGCTGCGGATAGCGCCGCAGCGCACCGGCGCCATCGGCCGCGTTGGTCCACGGCGATTCGTTGGCGTTGAGCCAGACCGTGCCCTCGACCTTGTGGCTGCGCGCCGAGGAGTACCCCGCGAACGCGCGCAGATCCTCGCGCACCAGGTCGAGCACACCCGGCTTCGGATGCGTCGGCGACGGCGTGCTCATCGTGGGTTGTCCAGCGCCGCGATGCGGATCGACACCGCACTGGCGTGCGCCTGCAGGCCTTCGGCCTCGGCGATCCGCACCGCGCTCGGTCCGATCCGGCGCAGGCCTTCGGCGGTCACGCTCTGCACGCTGATCGCGGTCTGGAAGCTGGTGACCGACAGCCCGCTCCACGCGCGCGCCGCGCCGCCGGTGGGCAGCACGTGATTGGTGCCGCTGCAGTAATCGCCCAGCGCTTCCGCGGCGTAATCGCCGAGGAACACCGAGCCCGCGGCGCGCACCCGGCTCAACCACGCCTCCGGCGCGCGCAGCGCGAGGATCAGGTGCTCGGGGGCGTAACGGTTGCTGACCTCGAACGCGATTTCGATCGACGGCACCAGGATCAGCCGCGACTGCGCAAGCGCCCTGCGCGCGATGTCGGCGCGGGGCAGGCGCGCGAGCTGTCCGGCGAGTTCGGCGGCGACGCGCGCCATCAGCGGGCCCGAATCGCACAGCAGGATGACCTGCGAGTCCGGGCCGTGCTCGGCCTGCGACAGCAGATCAGCGGCGACGAAGGCCGGGGTGGCGCCGCCGTCGGCGATCACCAGCAATTCCGACGGCCCGGCCGGCATGTCGATGGCGGGACCGCCTTCGACCGTCGACACCTGGCGCTTGGCCTCGGTCACCCAGGCATTGCCGGGGCCGAAGAGTTTGTCGCAGGCCGGCACCGTTTCGGTGCCGATCGCCATCGCGGCGATGGCCTGGGCGCCACCGAGCTTGAACACCCGGCTGGCGCCGCAGTGGCGCGCGGCGAACAGCACGGTCGGATCCGCGCTGCCGTCCGGGCGCGGTGGCGTGCAGACCACGACTTCGTCGCAGCCGGCGATGCGCGCGGGCACGCCCAGCATCAGCATCGTCGACGGCAGCGGCGCGCTGCCCGCGGGGATGTACAGACCCACCCGGGCGATCGGTCGCACGATCCGCGCGCAATGCACGCCTTCGGCGGTGTCGACGGCATATTCACGGGCGCCGCTCTCGCGGTGGAAGGCGTCGATGCGCTCGGCGGCATCGACGATCGCCGCCTTCAGCGACGGATCCAGCGCGGCCTCGGCCGCCTCGAATTCCGCGGCGGAGACTTCGAAATCCTCGATCACGGCGTGATCGAGCAGGCGGGTGAATTTACGCAGCGCGGCGTCGCCGTCGGCGCGGACGCGGGCGACGATCTTGCCCACGCCCAAGCGCACGGCCGCGGCGGAATCCTGGGTCGGGCGGCGCAGCGCCGCGCGCTGTCCGTCCGCGTCCAGGCTGGCCCAGGTCAACAGATTGAGATCGATCCGGTTCGCGAGCGCAGCGCTCTTCGACGTCGTCATGCCAACATCCTCTCCACGGGCAATACCATCAGGCCGCGCGCACCGGCGCGTTTCAGATCCTCGAGCCGCTGCCAGGTCATCGCGCCATGGCACAGCGCCTGCACCGCGACATCGCCGCCGGGCTGGCCGTCGAGCGGGGTGACCGTCGGCGGCTCGGCATCGGGCAGCAGTTGCATCAGGTGCGGGAGGACCGCGCGCGGAGCTTGCAGCATCAGCAGCTTGCTGTCGCGAATCTTCATCACACCGTCGAGACGCCGCAGCAGCAGTTCGGCGATTCCGGCGCGCACGTCGGCGAAGCTGTCGGTCGGGCCGGCCAGCACCGCCTCGCTGTCGAGCACCACTTCGACCGGCTTGAGCTGGTTCGCGGACAGGGTACCGCCGCTGGAGACCAGGTCGCAGACCAGATCGGCCTGCCCCAGCCGGGGGGCCAGCTCGACCGAGCCGGACATCAGCACCACGGTCGCATCGATGCCGCGCTGCTGCAGCCAGCGGCCGAGCAGCGCGGGATAGCTGGTGGCGATGCGCTTGCCGGGCAACTGGACCTCCGGCTGCCAGTCCCAGGCCTCGGGAATGCCGAACATCAGCCGGCAGCGGCCGAAACCGAGGCCGCGCAGTTCGCGGAACGGCCGCGGCTGCCCGCGGCTTTCGCGCTCGTACTGCTGTTCGATCAGGACGTTGCGGCCGACCATGCCGAGGTCGCAGACGCCGTCGGCGATCAGCCCCGGGATGTCGTCGTCGCGAACCAGCAGCAGATCGATCGGCAGCGATTCGCCATAGTAGAACTGCTTGTCGCGGCTCTCCTGCCAGCTCAGGCCGGCGGCGGCCAGCAGCGCCAGCGCGGGCTCGCTCAGGCGTCCGCTCTTCTGGATCGCGATGCGCAGGCGATCGCGCTCGGTCGGCGCGGTGGTTCGTTGCATGGTGTTGTCCTCAGGCGCCGCGGGGCTTGGGCCGCGGCAGATGTTCGATGGCAAGGGCGTAGCCGCCGCTGCCGCGTTCGAGCGTGCGCGCGACCCGACCGATGGTGGTCACGCTGACCAGGGTGCGGTCGTGGATTTCGCGGTAGGGCACGCCCTCGATCAGCAGCGGCACCACCTTCCAGCGGTCGGCCATGGCTTCCAGCTCGGCCGGCGTGCACAGGTCTTCGAGGAAGGCGCGCACGTGCGCCGGCGTCGTCAGCCCCGCCAGCGCGCGCGACAGCGCGTCGAGGTCGGCCTCGGCGTCGCGATCCGGAACGGGCTGGGGGCGGTGTTTCATGACGAAAGCGACCGGCGGTACTCATGTATTAACGTGCTAATACGTTAGCGCGCCCGGACATGCCAGGTCAAGCCGGCCAGCGCCGGACCGCGGGCATTGCGAGACGATCAGGGCGCCGGCTTGGGCAGCGCCGGTGTCGGCGGGGCGCGACGGGCGCGCGCGAGGCGGCGGAATTCGGCTTCGATGGCCGCCGCGCCATGGCGCGCTTCGAGCCGGCGGACGATGAAATGGCCGCGGGCCATGTTCTGGAAATGATCGGTGAACAGGGCGTTGATGGTCGCCCCGCCGGCCGCGCCGACGATCGGGACCATCTGCGCCGCCGCCTTTTCGGTGAACACCACGCCCAGGCGCGCGGCCACCGCCTTGACCACCTTGGTCAGCAAGGCGCCGGCCTCGCTGGCGGCGACCGAACGCTTCGCCGCATGCGCGATCAGCGTCGGCGCGGCGCCTTCGGTCGCGGCCTCGATCATCGCGCGGGTCGCGTAGTAGCCGGTCTCCGCCGCATCGTCCGCAGCACCGGTGCCGCCGAGCGAGAACACCGCGATGCAGTCCTGCTGCACGCGCGGATCGGACAGCGAAAATCCTTCGCTGCGCGCGACGTCGGCGATCGCCCGCAGCATCACCGTGGTCGAAGCCGGAATCTCCACCAGCAACCCGGTCCAGCCGAAGAAACCGCCGGCGGCGCCGGTGGCGGCAGCGACCGCCTTGTGCATGCGCGTCGATGCCTTGCGCTCGGGGGCGTCGTCCATCTTCCACAGCGCGACCTGCGCCGATTTTTCCAGCGCGGCCTCGACCGCCCCGTGGATGCGCCGCGACGCGCCCTTCGGCAGTTTCGCGAGCAGCTTCTCGACCGGCGTGCCGACCAGCGCGGCGATGCGCACGGTCAGCGACGGCGTGGTCAGCAGCGCGACCGCGCGCTCGAGATCGGCGAGGTCCTGCTGCGCGAGGGCGTGCCCGGCAATGCCCTGCGGCATCTGCGCGGCGGCCGCGGGAATGACGTCCTGTCCCGACATCGCGCGGCGCCCGGACTCAGCGCGCCTGCCGGACCGCCGCGAGCACCCCGCCCTCGCGCACGACCGCGAGCATCGCGGCGAGATCGATGTCCAGCGCGCGGTCGCGCTCGAGGAACGGCACGCGCTCGCGGATCGCGGCATGCGCCGCGGCGACCGCGACGCCCGGATGGAATGGTTCGGCGGCGGACAGCTCGGCGCGCAGCGCTTCGACCTCCGCCAGGAAGGCATCGTGCCCCGGCGTGCCCGGCAGCGGGCCGCCCTGCACCTTCGCGGCGAGCCCGGCGGCATCGGCGCGATCGGCCAGATCGCGCGCGGCGTTGATCATGTCGCGACGCAGGTCCAGCGCCTGCGCGGCGGTCATCAGCTCCAGCGCCAGCACCTTGCCCAGGTCCTCGACCATCGCCAGCACGTGGCGCGCTTCGTTCGCGCCCATCGACACATGGTCCTCGGCGTTCGCACTGGTCGGAATCGAATACACCGATGCCGGATGCGCGCGGCTGGCGAGATCGTTGACGATCGCGGCCGCGGTGTACTGCACGATCATGAAGCCGGATTCGGTCGCGTCCTCGTTGCCGATCAGGAACGGCGGCAGGCCGTCGCTGGTCGCG
Source organism: Lysobacter sp. (assembly GCA_011526085.1). Lineage (GTDB taxonomy): Bacteria > Pseudomonadota > Gammaproteobacteria > Xanthomonadales > Xanthomonadaceae > Lysobacter_I > Lysobacter_I hankyongensis. The sequence goes on from WYBC01000025.1 coordinate 102,989, forward strand.
GGATCGACGAGCTTGTTGAGCCGACGCTCGCTGATCGACGCCAGCACCGGGATCGCCGCCTTCACGTAGCTCATCGCCAGCGCCAGCGGCATGCCGTGGAAGTGGCCGGCGGAAATCACCTGCTGCTCGACGTGCTCGGCGCGCGCGTCCGGGAACACCAGCGGATTGTCGGTGACCGCATTCAATTCGATGTCGAGCACGCGCCGCGCCTGCGCCGCGGCGTCGCGCACCGCGCCGTGCACCTGCGGGATGCAGCGCAGCGAATAGCTGTCCTGCGGCTGATGTTTCTTGCCGCCGCGGAACGGCTTGAAGCGGCGATAGAACTTCTCGCGGCCATGGCGCTGATCGGACGGCACCCAGTCCCAACCGATGTCGAAACTCAGCGCCTGTGCTTCGGTGGTGTCCCAGCTCTTCGGCAGCCACGGCCGGAATTTCGGCACCAGGTGATAGGGAATGTCCGCCAGGGTCGAGCCCTTCAGCAGATCGCGCAGATTCGCGGCGCTGTCGACCTGGCCCGGATGCGGGCGCAGGGCGTGCACTTCCTCGGCGAAGGCACCGAGGCGTCCGGCGAAGGCGTCGAGGGTCATCGCCGCGGCGAGATCGGCGGTGTCGAGCATCTCCTCCAGACGATGCAGCGCGAGCACGCCGGTGGCGAGCATCTGCGCGGTGCCGTTGTTCAGCGCGAGGCCTTCCTTGTACGACAGCGAGACCGGCGCGAGACCGGCGCGCTTCAGGGCCTCGTCGCCGCGCAGGCGTTCGCCCTCGTGAAACGCTTCGCCGCCGCCGAGCAACACGATCGCCAGATGCGACAGCGGCGCGAGATCGCCCGACGCGCCGACCGAGCCGAGCTGCGGCACCACCGGTACCACGCCGGCGTTGAGCATCGCGGTCAACGCCTGCAGCGTCTCCACGCGCACGCCGGAATGTCCACGAAGCAGCGTGTTGATGCGGATGCACAGCATCGCGCGCACGACATCGGCGGCGAACGGTTCGCCGACGCAGACCGCATGCGAAATGATCAGATTGCGCTGCAGTTCCTCGTGCAGCGAACGCCCCGACGGCGATGCGCCCGGCAGCTCGTCGCGCAGCGGGTGGGCGCCCAGCAGCTTGTCGGCATTGCTGCCGAAACCGGTGGAAACGCCGTAAATGGGTTCCTCGCGGCGCACCTGCTCGGCGAGAAAGGCCGCGGCGTGCGCGACGTTGCGCAGCGCGGCCTCATCGAGCATCACCTGCGCGCCGTAGGCGACTTCGACCAGCTTGGCGCGGGTCAGGGAACGTCCGTCGAGACGGATGGGTTTCACGATCGACTCTCCACTATCTCAATGGCCATGATCGTCGGCGATACCCAACCGGCGATCCGCTTCTTCACGTCTTGCCTTGCTTTCTGCGATCTCGCGACGCAGCACCAGCATGTACAGGTACAGCGCCCAGAGCGACAGCCAACCGAAGACGACGCCGAGAAACATCCCGAAACCGAAAAACTCGCCGATCCATCCGCAGATCACGATCAGAACGACGATGAAGGCGGCCGCGCGTATCCACGCCAGCACGAAATCGAAAAGAATCGACCTCAGCACTCGCCTCAGCAGAGCGGATTTCATCGCCTGTCGTCAACCGCCCTGCACAGGCAACGCGCGCAGTTGTTCGCGCTCGACCAGCAGGGTGCGCGCAAGGTCGCCCTCGGCGACCTCGAACTGCTCGCCGCGACGCAGGTCCTTCACCGCGACCACGCCCTTCGCCGCCTCGTCGTCGCCGCGGATCACCACGAAGCGGATGCCGGCGCGGTCGGCGTACTGCATCTGCTTCGCGAGCTTGCGCGGCTCAAGCTGGGTTTCGACGTTCAGTCCGGCGGCGCGCAGCTTCTGCGACAGCGAGAGCGCGGCTTCGAGGCCGGCGTCGTCCATCAGCGACACCAGCACGTCGACCGAACTGTCGGCGGTCTTCACCAGCCCGGCCTCGCGCAACTGCCAGAACAGACGCGTCAGCCCGATGGAAATGCCGACACCCGGCAGCTTCGACTTCGTGTAGTGGCTGGCGAGATTCTCGTAGCGGCCGCCGGAGCAGATCGAACCGATCTCCGGATGCGCGTTCAGTGTGGTCTCGTAGACGATGCCGGTGTAGTAGTCGAGGCCGCGGGCGATCGAAAGATTCAGCGCGAAGCGGTCGTCGGCGACGCCCAGCGCGCGCAGCTGGCGCAGCACCTCGCGCAGCTCGGCCCGGCCTTCTTCGAACAGCGGCGTGCCCGCGCCCAGCGCGTCGAGCGCGGCCTGCGCCGCGTCGTGACCGACGGCGCGCACGCGCGAGAACGCGAGCAGGGTGTCGGCGACCACGGCCGCGAGGCCGAAGCCCTCGCCCACCAGGGTCGCGCGCACCGCGTCTTCGCCGCGCTTGTCGAGCTTGTCGATCTCGCGCAGCACCGCGACCTGGCGTTCGCCCTCGCCGATGCCCTGGCCCTCGAAGAAGCCGCGCAGCAGCTTGCGGTGGTTGAACTGGATGGTGAACTCACCGATCGCCAGCGCCTCGAACACCGAGGCGATCACCGCCGGGATCTCGGCGTCGTGGCGCGTGCTCAACGCATCCTTGCCGATCACGTCGATATCGCACTGGTAGAACTCGCGGAAGCGGCCGCGCTGCGCGCGCTCGCCGCGGTACACGCGCTGCATCTGGTAGCGACGGAACGGGAACGCGAGATCGTGCTCGTGCTCGGCCACGTAGCGGGCCAGCGGCACGGTGAGGTCGAAGCGCAGCGCCATCTCGGGCAAGCCGTCTCCGCCCTTTTCGAGGCTGCCGGTCGACTGCACGAAATACACTTGGCGCTCGGTTTCGCCGCCGGTCTTGGTCAACAGCACCTCGGACAGCTCCATCACCGGCGTCTCCACCGGCAGGAACCCGTAGCGCTCGAAGGTACGACGGATGGTGTCCAGCATCCGCTGGAACGCGATCTGGTCGCGCGGCAGCAGTTCGAGGACGCCGGGCGGGGTACGCGGCTTGATCAAGGGGAACTCCGGGGCATGCAGCTGAGGGCGCAAGTTTAGCGGCTGGCCGGCCCCGCGGACCGGGCCGGGACGCCCCCACCCCCGGCCATGCCGGCCGGGGCGGCCGTTTGGCGCCCGGGCTTGCCGAACAGGGTGTCGGGTCCTTAGAATACGCGGCTCGCATGTCGGGGTGTAGCTCAGTCTGGTAGAGCGCTACGTTCGGGACGTAGAGGTCGCAGGTTCGAATCCTGTCTCCCCGACCAATCGATGCATCGAAAACGCTGGCCGCAAGGCCGGCGTTTTTTGTTTGCACGCCAATAGGGTGCGCCCCGGCGCACCGGCTTTCATCGCGCATCGGTCGATCGGTGCGCCGGGGCGCACCCTATGAAACCGGTGCGTGCTTCAGATTCCGCGTCTGCCCTGCCCCGCGCACCACGAAGCGCTCGATGGTCAGCGATTCCGCGCCCATCGGGCCGTAGGCGTGCAGGCGGGTGGTGGAAATGCCGATTTCGGCGCCGAGGCCGAGTTCGCCGCCGTCGGAGAAGCGCGAGGACGCGTTGACCATCACCACCGCGCTGCGCAGGGCGTGGACGAAGCGCGCGGCGGCGGCTTCGTCGCGGGTGGCGATGACTTCGGTGTGATCGGAGCCGTGGCGGCGGATGTGGTCGATGGCGGCATCCAGCGAATCGACCACGCGCACGGCGATCACCAGATCGAGGAATTCGGCGTCCCAGTCGTCGTCGGTCGCCGGCGCCGCGCCGGGCATGTGCGCGAGCGCGCGCGGATCGGCGCGCAGCTGCACGCCGCGTTCGCGCAGCATCGCCGCGGCGCGCGGCAGGAAGTCCGCGGCCATTTCGGCGTGCACCAGCAGCGTTTCCAGCGCGTTGCAGGCGCTGGGCCGCGCGACCTTGCCGTCGAGCAGCAGATCGAGCGCGAGATCGGGATCGGCGGACGCGTCCACGTACAGATGGCAGACGCCCTTGTAATGCTTGATCACCGGCACCCGCGCATGCTCGGCGACGAAGCGGATCAGGCCTTCGCCGCCGCGCGGGATCGCGAGGTCGACGATATCGTTGAGTCGCAGCAGTTCGACCATGGTCTCGCGGCGCAGATCCTCCACCAGGGTCAGCGCGGCCGGCGGAATGCCGTGCGCCTGCAGGGCGCGCTGCAACGCGCCGGCGATCGCCACGTTCGAACGGATCGCCTCCGACCCGCCGCGCAGGATCACGCCGTTGCCGGCCTTCAGGCACAGCGCCGCGGCGTCCGCGGTCACGTTCGGCCGCGCTTCGTAGATCATCGCGATCACGCCCAGCGGCACGCGCACGCGTTCGATGGCGATGCCGTTCGGCCGCGTCTCGCGGCGCGTGACCATGCCGACCGGATCGGGCAAGGCCGCGACTTCGCGCAGCGCGTTCGCGATCCCCGCGAGCCGCGCGGGGTCGAGCCTCAGCCGGTCGAGCATCGCGCCGCCGGTGCCCTTCGCTTCCGCCGCGCGCAGGTCCTCGGCGTTCGCGGCCAGGATCGCGTCGGCATCGGCACCGAGCGCGTCGGCCATCGCGTGCAGCAATGCGTGTTTGGCGCCGGTCGACAGTGCGGCGACCGCCTGCGCGGCGTCGCGGCAGGCGAGCGCGAGCGCGCGGATGGCCGAGGCGTCCCGGGTGGGATCGTGCGAGGAATGGTGCGTGGCGTCAGACATCCTGCGACTCCTGCGCGTTCGCGGCGTGCAGCGAGAGATCGTCGCGATGGACGATCGTATCGCCGTAGTTGTAGCCGAGCACGCTTTCGATGTCCTGCGAGCGGCGGCGGGCGATGCGGCGGATGTCGGCGGCGGAATACTGGGTGACGCCGCGCGCGACCGGTGCGGCGTCCGCATCGTCGGCGCGGACGATCTCGACCAGATCGCCACGGCGGAATTCGCCGCGCGCATCGGCGACCCCGATCGGCAGCAGCGACGCGCCCTTGCCGGTCAGCGCCGCGGCGGCGCCGGCATCGATCACGATCGCCGCGCCGGGCTCGACCGGCGCATGGCGCAGCCAGTGTTTGCGCGCGGCGATCCGGCTGCGCCCGGCGACCAGCCGCGTGCCGGTGAGCCGGTCCTCGCCGAGCGCGTGCGCGACCGCGGCGCGGGTGCCGTTGAACAGCACGGTGTCGATGCCGGCCGCGCCTGCGCGCTGCGCCGCCAGGATCTTGGTGCGCATGCCGCCGGTACCGACCGCGCTGCCTGCGCCGCCGGCCATGGCGAGGATGTCGTCGCCGGGCGCGATCACCGTCTGCATCGGCCGCGCATCGACGTGGGCCCGCGGATCGCGGTCGTACAGGCCATCGATGTCGGTGGCGATGAACAGCACGTCGGCATCGATCAGCGCGGCGACGGTCGCGCCGAGGGTGTCGTTGTCGCCGAGCTTGAGTTCGTCGACCGAGACGGTGTCGTTCTCGTTCACGATCGGCAGCGCACCGCAGCGCAACAGCTCCTGCAGGGTTGCGCGCGCGTTGAGATAGCGGCGGCGGTTGCGCACGTCGTCGTGGGTCAGCAGCACCTGCGCCACCGGCTGCGCGAACAGGCCCTGCCAGAACGCCATCAGCTTCGCCTGTCCCAGCGCCGCCAGCGCCTGGCGCTCGGCCATCGCCGCGCCCGGCCGCGGCGTCGCGTGCAGGACGGCCTGCAGAATCCCGCGTCCCGCGGCGACCGCGCCGGAGGACACGATCACCACCTCGCGCCCCTGCGCGCGACAGGCGTGCACGAACGCCGCGAGATGCACCGCATGCCGCGGCGACAGACCGCCATCGCCGGCGAGCAGACTGCTGCCGATCTTGAGCACCGCGCGCTTCCACGCGGGCATCGTCTGTTCGGCGAACGCGATGCGGGCGGTCATGGCGGTCTCAGGTCTCATGCAGTCGCACGGCATGCAGTCGTGCGGCCTGCAGGCGTGCCGCGAGGGCATCCAGACGCAGATCCGACGCCGCACCGGGCGACACGCGCGCCTGCAGGCTGGCCTCGGGATCGCCCTGCGCCCAGCGCGCCGGATCGGCGGCCTGTTTGTAGGCCTCGCGGAACGGGAGGCCCTGGCGCGCGAGATCGACCGCGAGATCGGTCGCGTACATCGATGGATCGAGCGCGGCGCGCATCGCGTCGGCCTTCCATTCGAGGTTGCACAGCAAATCGGGCAACAGTTCCAGCGCGCCGAGGCCGCGGCCGAAGGCGTGGAAGATCGCGCCCTTGCTGAACTGCAGATCCCGGTGGTACCCCGACGGCAGCGACAGCAGTTGTTCGATTTCGGTGCGCGCGGCGGCGGCGCTGGCGTAACTCGCACGCATCAGTTCGACCACGTCGGGATTGCGCTTGTTCGGCATGATCGAACTGCCGGTGGTGTACTGCGCCGGCAGCGCGACGAAGCCGAACTCGGCGCTCGTGAACAGGCTCAGGTCCCAGGCGAGGCGGCGCAGATCGAGCAGCGCCGAGCACAGCGCCTCGATCGCCGCCATCTCGAACTTGCCGCGCGACAGCTGCGCATAGGCCGCGGACACCTGCAGCCGGTCGAAACCGAGCGCGCGGGTGACGTGATCGCGATCCAGCGGCAGGTTCACGCCATACCCGGCGGCGCTGCCCAGCGGATTGGCGTCCACCCACGCCAGCGTGTCGCGCGCGCGCTGCGCGTCGTCGATGAAACCTTCGGCCCAGGCCGCCCACCACATGCCCAGCGACGACACCACCGCGCGCTGCAGGTGGGTGTAGCCCGGCAGCGGCACCGACGCTTCGGCGTTGGCGCGCGCCAGCGCGACCTCGGCGCTTTCGATGCACAGCGCGTGCAGCCGCGTGAGCCGGTCCTTCAGCCACAGCCGGGTCGCGACCAGGATCTGGTCGTTGCGGCTGCGCCCGGTGTGGATCCTGCGTCCGGCATCGCCGAGGCGTTCGATCAGCCGCGCCTCGATCGCCGAATGGCCGTCTTCGAAACGTTCGTCGAGGACGAAATCGCCGTTGCCGAAATCCTCGGCGAGATTCGCCAGCTCGATCTTGATGCCCGCGAACTCGTCGGCGGCGAGGATGCCGATCCGCAGCAGGCCTTCGGCGTGCGCGAGACTGGCCGCGATGTCGAACGGAAAGAATTCGCGATCGAGGATCACGTCTTCGCCGGCGAGGAAGCGCTGGATGCGCGCATCGACCTTGACGCCGGGTTTTTGCCAGAGCAGATCGGACATGACGGACTCCGTGGGTCAGGCGGCGATGGGTCGGGCGTCGAGCGGAATACCGGCGGTTTCCGGCAGACCGAACGCGAGATTCAGGTTCTGCAGCGCCTGCGTCGCCGCGCCCTTCAGCAGATTGTCCTCCGTCGACACCACGACGAGGCGGCGGCCGTCCTCCGACAGCGCGAAACCGCCGATCTCGACGTGATGCCTGCCGGCGATGCGGCTGACCCACGGCGCCTCGTCGAACACCCGTACCAGCGGCTCGGCGGCGTAGGCCTCGCGATAGCGCGCACGCACGGCGTCGAGCGTGGTCGCTTCGGCCAGATGCAGGTTGGCGGTGATCGTGAGCCCGCGGAAATGCGGCGCGACGTGCGGCATGAACTCGACCGGATGGCCGAGCTGGCGAGTCACTTCGCGCTCGTGGATGTGCCCGGTGAGCGCGTACGGCATCAGATTGTCGCGCAGCTTCTCCGGATCGTTCTTGTCCGACGGCGATGTGCCCGCGCCGGAATAACCGGACACGCCGAAACACTGCACCGGCCCGGCGAGCAGACCGCGCATCGGCGCGACCGCGAGCTGCATCGCGGTGGCGTAGCAGCCGGGATTGCTGATCCGGCGCTGGCCGGCGTACGCGGTGCGGGTCAATTCGGGCAGGCCGTAATACCAGCCATCGTCGAAGCGATAGTCGGCGGACAGATCGACGATGACGGGCTGTACGAAACCGGGCTGTGCGGAAGCGTGATCCGCGTTCGCGGCATCGAACGCGGCGACGCAGGCCGCGGCCTTGCCGTTCGGCAACGCCAGCACCACCGCATCGGCGCCGAGCGCCGGCAGCGTCTCGTTCGCCGGCGACGAATAGCGCAGTTCGCCGCGATAAGTGTCGATGTGATCGGCGAGGCGCTGGCCATCGAGCTCGCGCGAGCCGACGTAGGCCAGCGCGAAGCGCGGGTGCGCGGCGATCAGGCGGACGAGTTCCGCGCCGACGTGGCCGCGGGCGCCGACGATGCCGACGCGGATCGGAGTGGATTCATGCATGGTCTGGGATGTCCGGCTTGCTGTCCAGCTTGCGGCGCAGCGCATCGGCGATCGCCGGCCATTCGTCGCGGAGGATCGAGAACACGTGGGTATCGCGCAGGGTGCCGTCGCGATGGCGCATGTGCGCGCGCAGCACGCCGTCGCGCTTAGCGCCCAGGCGCAGGATCGCCGCCTGCGAGCGCAGGTTCTCGTGACTGGTTTCGAGCGTCACCGACGCGCACTCCCAACGCTCGAAGGCATGGCCGATCAGCAGCAGTTTCGCTTCGGTGTTCAGGCCGGTGCGCTGCGCGCGGCGCGCGTACCAGGTATAACCGAGCTTGACCCGCGGCACGCTGCGGTCGATGTCGTAGAAGCGCGTGCTGCCGACGAGGTCGCCATCGGCATCGAACACCGCGAACGGTAGCGCCGTACCGGCATCGCGCTGCGCCAGCGCGGCATCGATGTAGGCTTCGGCGTCGCCCGGCTGCGGGCCGGGCACGCTGGTGTAACGCAGCGTCCACAGTTCGCCGTCGGCCGCGGCGCCGCGCAGCGCATCGACCTGCGCGGCCTGCAGCGGCGCCAGCCGCACGTGGCGGCCGGTCAGCGTCGGCGTGGTCCAGATATCGCGCATGGTCAGTCCATCAGCGTCGCCGGGCGCTGCCGGCAGTGTTCGAGACAGGCCTTGATCGTCGCCGCACCGTCGCCGTCGAGATCGCCCAGCCCGTACCAGTAACTACGCCAGCGCGCCTGTTTCACGCTGCCGTCGGCCTCGGCGTCGTAGAACGCGTTGACCGGATTGCCGTGCCGCGAACGCCAGAACAGCCGCGGCTCGGCCTCGCGCATCAGTTGCCACACCGCGCGCCCCAGACCTTCGCCCTGGGCGTCGTCGAGCACCGCGAACTTGTCGAGGTAAGGCACGCCGCCCTCTTCGGTGAGGATCACCGCGGCGCGGTAGTTCTCGCTGACCCAGGCGCGATGCAGCGCGGTGCGCTCGAAGTAATCCGCGACCAGCGTGCGGCCGAAGGCGGATTCGATCAGCCCGCGCAGGCGCTCGGTGTCGATCTCGTCCCAGCGCGCCGCCTGCAGCACGCGCTCGCCGCGGCGCACAAGCGTGCCGGAGCCCTTGTGGGTGAACAGCTCCTTCGCCAGCTCGTCGGGACGCGTGATCGACACCGACGACGACAGCGGCAGATGATCGAGCAGTTGCTTGATCTGCTCGATCTTCACGCGCATGCCGCCGTTGATCCACGGCTGCGCCATCAGCGCGTCGTACTCGGTGGACAGGTTGATCGAGTCGATCACCTTGCCGTCGCCGTCGAGCAGGCCGCCGGTGCCGGTGAGGAACACGATCTTGTACGGTTGCAGCACCTGCACCAGTTCGTTGGCGGCGAAGTCCGCATTGACGTTGAGGATCTGGCCGCCGACGGTCTCGCCGAGACTGGCGATGACCGGGATCGAGCCGGCCTGCAGGCTGGCGTGGATCGGCGCGAGATCGACCCGCCGCACTTCGCCGACCAGGCCGTAGGTGTCGCGATCGAGATACTCGGCCTCGAACACGCCGCTGACGATGGAGGTCGCGCGCGCGTCCTGCGCCTGCAGCGCTTCGACCAGCTTGAGGTTCTGCGCATGGAACACGCGGCGGACGATGGCGAGGGCTTCGGGCGTGGTCACGCGCAGGCCGTTGACGGTCTGCTTGACGATGCCCGCGGCCGACAGTTCCTCGTCGAGCTGCGGACCGGCACCATGGATCACGATCGGCGTGAGACCCACGTCCTGCAGGAACGCCAGCGACGAGGTCAGCGCGTCGAGATCGTCGCGCAGCACCGCGCCACCGACCTTGACCACGGCGAAACGCGCGGCGTCGAGCTGCGAGAACCGCTTCAGATATTGCGAGATTTCCTTCGCGCCGCTCATGCCGGACAACAGGCGGACGATGGTCTGGCGGGTCTGCGGGTCGTGGACCTTGTGGTCGAGACCGGCGTGCTTGAGGATGGGCGTCATTGCGGCGGTGTCCCGTCGAGCATGCGGACGATCGACGCGGCGTAGCGTTCGAGCTGGTCGAGCGCGACCCATTCGTCGGCGGTGTGGGCCTGGGCGATGTCGCCGGGCCCGTAGACGATGGCATCGAGGCCGCCCGCGGAAAACAGCGAGGCCTCGGTCCAGAAATCCACGGCGTTGCCGATCGGCAGGCCGAGTCCGTCGGCGAGATCGCGCGCGGCCAGACGGCGGTTTTCGGCATCGGCGACATCGCCCGCGGGCAGCGGCGGGCCGCGGAAAGTCTCCTGGTAACGCTCCAGACTGCCGGCCGCGGCGCAGGTGCCGAAACGCGCATGCAGTTCGTCGATGTCGTGCGACGGCAGCGGCCGGAAACCGAAGCGCACTTCGGCGCTGGGCGCGATCACGTTGGCCTTGATCCCGCCCTCGACCTTGCCGATGTTGAAGCGCAGGCCGGTGAGCCCGCCGAAACGACGATGCGATTCGCCCTCGACCAGATCCAGCGCCTTCGCGCCCCAGCGCATCGCGTGATGCAGTGCGTTGCAGTGCATCGCGTTGGCGCCGGAGGCGTGACCGGCAGCGCCGCGGAACTTCAGCAGCACCGAGCTGATGCCGCGATGCGCGAGCACCGCCTCGCACTGCGTCGGCTCGGCGACGATGGCCTCGCGGAAACCATGATCGGACGCGAGGAACGCGGCGATGCAGCGCGCATCGTTGGCTTCCTCGTCGGTGGTGAACAGGAACGCGGCATCGCCGGTGGTGCGCCGAGCGGCGACGATCAAGCCCGCGGCGGCGCCCTTGATGTCGCAGGCGCCGAGCCCGATCGCGCGGCCGTCGGCCACGCGCAGGATCAGCGGATCGGCGCTCCAGGCTTCCGACGAGGGCACGGTGTCGAGATGCACGTTGAACACGCGCGTGGGCCGGCCACGCACGGCGAGCAGCGAGACCGCGCCGTCGCCGTGATCGGTGACCGTGCAGACGAAGCCGGGCAACTGCGCGCGCAGATAATCGAAGATGCCGCCGACCGGCGGGATCGCCCGCGGCGGGTTGCGGGTGTCGAAGGCCACCAGCGCTTCGAGATGTTGGAGGATGTCGTTGAGCATGACGATCAGCGGGCCCGGTTCATTTCGACGCGTTCACTTCGGCCCACAGCGTACTGCTCATGCCGAACAGCTTGATGAAGCCTTCGGCCTCCTCCACGCCCCAGTCGGCGGACTGCGCATAGGTCGCGCCCTTGGCGTTGAGCAGGTGCGGCGAACGCACGGCGACGGCATCGACGCGACCGCCGCGGGTTTCCAGGACGACCTCGCCGTTGACCATCGCCTGCGACGACGCGAGGAAGGCTTCGAGATCGGTCTTCAGCGGGTCGTGCCAGAAGCCCTCGTAGACCAGCTCCACCCACTTGCGCGCCACCTCCGGCTTGAAGCGGTTCTGCTGCTTGGTCAGCACCGCTTCCTCCAGCGCGCGATGCGCGGCGAGCAGCGCGGTCAGGCCCGGCGCTTCGTACACGATGCGACCCTTCAGGCCGATGGTGGTATCGCCGGTGTACATGCCGCGACCCACGCCGTAGGGCGCGAACAGCGCGTTGAGTTTCGCCAGCAGCTGCGCGCCGGGCAGGTCGGTGCCGTCGAGCGCGACCGCCTCGCCGTTCACGAAGCGCAGCGTCGTGCGCAGCGGCGCCTCCGGCCATTCGCCGCGCGGCGCGCACCAGCCGCGCGCGCCTTCGCCCGGGGCTTCCCACTTGTCGATCTCGCCGCCAGACATCGTCAGTCCGAGCAGGTTTTCGTTGATGGTGTAGGCCTTCTGCTTGGCACGCACGCCGAAGCCGCGTTCTTCCAGATACGCCTGCTCGTAGGCGCGGGTCTGGGTGTGTTCCTTCTGGATCTCGCGGATCGGCGCGACGATGCGGTAATCGCCGCTGGCCTTCACCGCCAGATCGAAACGGACCTGATCGTTGCCCATGCCGGTGCAGCCGTGGGCGATGGCGTTGGTGCCCAGCGCCCGGGCGCGCGCCAGCGAGGCGTCGACGATCAGATAGCGGTCGGAAACCAGCAGCGGATACTGGCCCTGATAGGCCTCGCCGGCGCGCACGAACGGCTTCACGAAACCGTCCCACAGCGCCGGGCCGCCGTCGATGGTGAGATGGGAAGCGACGCCCAGTTCCCCGGCGCGTGCTTCGATGAAGGCGCGCTCTTCGGCATCGACGCCGCCGGTGTCGGCGAAGACGGTATGCACGTTCCAGCCGCACTCCTTCAGATAGGGCACGCAGAAACTGGTATCGAGGCCGCCGGAAAAGGCGAGGACGATGTCTTTGGACTGGTTCATGGGGTGTTCTCTTGATTGACTCCCTCCCCCGCTTGCGGGGGAGGACTGGGTGGGGGCATCGGGACGGCGTTCGCCGCCCTCCCGACCTTCTCCCGCGCTGCGGGAGAAGCAGGAAAAATCACTGGTTGGCCAGCGTGGCCATCACCGCCTTCTGCACGTGCAGGCGGTTCTCGGCCTCGTTCACGGCGATGCAGTACGGCGCGTCCATCACCGCGTCGGTGGCCTTGATGTTCCGGCGCAGCGGCAGGCAATGCGAGAACACGCCGTTGTTGGTCAGCGCCATCTTCCGTTCGTCGACGATGAAGTGCCTGTACTGGTCGCGGATGGGTTTTTCGGGCTCCCAGTTGCCGAAAAACGGCAGCGCGCCCCAGCTCTTCGCGTAGACCACGTCGGCGCCGGCGTAGGCGCTGTCGATGTCGTGGCTGACCTGCAGCGAACCGCCGTTTTCGGCGACGTTCTGCGCCGCCCAGCCCATGTAGCGCTCATCGAGGATGTAATCGGCCGTCGGGCACAGCAGGGTCACGTCCATGCCCATGCGCGTGGCGATGGTCAGCGCCGAGTTCGCGACCGCGGTGTTCAGCGCCTTCGGGTGGTAAGTCCAGGTCAGCACGTATTTCTTCCCGCGCAGATCGGTGGTGCCGAAATGTTCCTGCAGCGCCAGCGCGTGCGCCAGCTCCTGGCAGGGATGGGTGATCGTTTCCATGTTGATCACCGGCACGGTCGCGTACTTCGCGAATCCCTTGAGGACCTTGTCTTCGCGGTCGCTCGCCCAGTCGACGAACTTCGGGAACGCGCGCACGCCGATCAGGTCGACATAGCGGCTCAGCACCTGCGCGACTTCGGCGATGTGCTCTTCGGTGTCGCCGTCCATGACCGTGCCGAGGTCGAACTCGATCGGCCAGGCGTCCTTCCCCGGGGCCAGCACCACGGCATGGCCGCCGAGCTGGAAAGCGCCGAGCTCGAAGCTGGTGCGGGTGCGCATCGACGGGTTGAAGAACACCAGGGCGATGGAGCGCCCCTCGAACGGCCGCCCCTTGAGCAGTTCTCCCAGGCGGTTCTTCTGGTCGAGCTTCATGTGCCTGGCTTGCGCAAGAACGGCATCCAGCTCGGTGCGGCTCCAGTCCTGGGTATTCAGGAAATGCTTCATGGCGGGTCTCGTTGGGGAGGTGGGGTCGGAAGGGGATGCGCGGAAAAGAAAAGGCCCGGCGGGAGCCGGGCCTGATCTTGGAGTCTGTGTCGTTGCGAAACGACGACGGTCCGGATCACCCAGCTGGCGTGTGGGGTTCCGGTCGGCGCGCGCGCGAGGTCATGCCGGAGGCCATCCGGGCACTGGACATCGACAGGGGCTGCGGGGTCGTCATGAGGTCGGCATGCTCGCATGCGGACCCGGCCGGCGCAAGCGGCTAGCGCCTTTCCCCGGGCGGCATATCCGGCGTCACCGTGATCCGCACCCGCAGGCGTTTGCCGGGGTCCATGGGCAGCCGCGAGCGGTATTTCACGCCCCCGTGGATGTAATCGACGTCATAGGCCACCGGACGCTGGAACTGCCGCTCCACCCGCACCGGGCGGCAATCGCGATTGGTCGGAGCGACGCCCGTCGCTTCGGCGGGATGGTCGCAGCGCTGTTCCACCGCCTGGGCCCGCAGGGTCTGGTAGACCGGCTCCACCCGCAGCACCTGCGCATATTCGGTGCGCACGTTCGGGGTCTGTCCGCTGGCGTTCTGGGCCCGCACCGATGAAATCGTCGTCATGCACAGGACCGCCGCGAAGAGCGGCAGGCAGATGGCGCGTCGGCGGAAGGCGTTGGGTGCGGGCATCGGCCGGCCAGTGTAGGTGCCCCCGACGAAAGCTGGCTGAACCCACGCTGTCGTAAGGATGGCGAGACGGCTAGAATCGGGTCATTCCCCCATATCGATGAAACATGGACCTTCATCTCTACAACAGCCTGACCCGCAAGGTCGAGGCCTTCGAGCCGCTCGACGCCATCGCTGGACCGACGATGTACGTCTGCGGGCCCACCGTCTACAACTATGTGCACATGGGCAACGCGCGCGGCCCGGTGGTCTTCGGCGTGCTGGCCGCATTGCTGCGCCGCCGCTACGGCAAGCTGCGTTATGCGCGCAACATCACCGACGTCGACGACAAGATCAACGCCGCAGCCAAGGCGCTGGGCGTGCCGATCTCGACGATCACAGACAAATACGCCGCGGCCTACCGCGAGGACATGGCCGCGCTGGGCGTCTCCGGCGATTTCGCGCCGGACATCGAGCCGGCCGCGACCGCGCACATCCCGCAGATGATCGCGATGATCCAGCGCCTCATCGACCTGGGCCACGCCTACGCCGCCGAAGGCCACGTGCTGTTCGCGGTGGACACGTTCGCGGAGTACGGCAAGCTCTCCGGCCGCGATCCCGACGAAATGCTGGCCGGCGCGCGCGTCGAAGTCGCGCCCTACAAGCGCAACCCGGGCGATTTCGTGCTGTGGAAGCCGTCCACCGACGATCTGCCGGGCTGGGAGTCGCCGTGGGGCGTGGGCCGTCCGGGCTGGCACATCGAATGCTCGGCGATGGCCGAAACCCACCTGGGCGAGACCATCGACATCCATGCCGGCGGCGGCGATCTGCAGTTCCCGCATCACGAGAACGAAGTCGCGCAGAGCGAATGCAGCCACAAGCACGCCGACGGCAGCCACCGGCTGTTCTCGCGCTGGTGGGTGCACAACGGCATGCTCACGCTCAACGGCGGCAAGATGTCGAAATCCGAGGGCCGCCTGCGCCTCGTGCGCGAGGAACTGGCCGAGCATCCGCCGGAAGCCCTGCGCTATGCTCTGCTGTCCGCGCATTACCGCCAGCCGCTGGAGTGGTCGGACGCGCTGATCGACCAGTCCGTGCGCACCCTCGACCGCCTCTACGGCACGCTGCGCGATCTGGCCGACATCGACGCGCTGCCGCGGATTCCCGCCAGCGTCGAAGCGGCGCTGCTGGACGACGTCAACACGCCGCAGGCACTGGCCGAACTGTCGCGCATCGCCGGCGAAGCGCGCCGCAGCGACAATCACGAAGAACGCGCGCGCCTGAAATCCGAACTGCTCGGCGCGGGCGTCGCATTGGGTCTGCTGCGACAGGCCTCCGCGAGCTGGTTCGCGCGCGGCGTGTCGGGCGACGACGATGCGCGCATCCAGTCGCTGGTCGACGAGCGCAACGCGGCGAAGCAGGCCAGGGACTTCGGCCGCGCCGACGCCATCCGCAAGCAACTCGCGGACGAAGGCATCCTGCTGGAAGACACGCCGCAGGGCGTGCGCTGGGTGAGGAAGCGCGTCTAGCCGATGCCCTGTCGGCATCGGCTGCGCCTCCGAACGCCCGGCCGCGGATGGCCGGGCCGGGCGTTCCGCAAGCCTGCGATGTTGCGCCAAGGACGGCAGCGAGGGCATGTCATTTCCGAATGCCATGCATGAATCGCCCTGTGAGCTGCAGACGCGCTTTCCGGAATCCTTTGCGACTTTAATTCAAAGAAACGACAGATGTCCAGCTTCCCGCTCGAACCCACCGCCGCCGAAGCCCAGGATGCGATCCGCGATGAATTCGCGTTCTTCGGCGACTGGTCCGAGCGCTATCAGTACCTGATCGATCTGGGCCGCAAACTGCCGCCGATGGACGATGCGCTGAAGACCGAGGCGAACCGTCTGCTCGGCTGCCAATCGATGGTCTGGATCGTGGCCTCGGGCGACGCCGACCGGCTCGATTTCGCCGCCGCCAGCGACTCGGCCATCGTCTCCGGGCTGATCCAGCTCGCGCTGCGGGTCTATTCCGGGCGCAGCGCCGACGAGATCCTCGCCACCGAAACGCGCTACATCGCCGACATCGGCCTGGCGAAGCATCTGTCGCCCACCCGCAACAACGGCCTGGCGGCGCTGCTGGCCTTCATCCGCGCCACCGCGCAGCGCGCGGTCGACGCCCGGACGTGAGCGCGAACGACGTCGACGCGGCCGCATCGGTGGCGCCGCTGCGCAACCGCAGCTTCGTCGCGCTGATGAGTTACCGGCTGCTCACGATCCTCTCGTACCAGATCGTGGCGGTCGCCGCGGGCTGGCATGTGTACGAACTCACCGGCGACCCCTGGAAACTGGGGCTGCTCGGACTCGCCGAAGTGATTCCGTTCTTCTGCGTGGCGCCGTTCGCGGGCTATCTGGTCGATCACCTCCCCAAGCGTCGCCTCGGCATCGTCGCCTGCATCGGACTCGCGCTGACGCCGCTGATCCTGATCGCGGTCGCCATGGGCGGGGTGTTCGCCGCGCCCGGCGAAGGCGGCGCGAAACTGTGGCTGATGTATGCCGCGATCATGTTCACCGGCGGCGTGCGATCGTTCCTCGGTCCGGTCCACAACACGCTGTTCGCGTGCATCCTGCCGCGCGAACAATTCACCCGCGCCTCGGGCATCGGCAGCGTGGTGTTCCAGTCCGCGCTGGTGCTCGGCCCGGCGATCGGCGGCGGCCTGATCGGCCTGGTGGCGCGCCTCGGCGATTTCCCCGAGGGCGCGACGGTGCCGGCCGGGCCGGCCTATGCGCTCGGCGTGGTGTGCGCGCTGGGCGCCGCGCTCGCGCTCGCGGTCCTGCGCACCACCGAACCCGCGCTGTCGCACGAACGCCAGCCGATCTTCGCCAGCATCGGCGAGGGCCTGCGCTTCGTCTTGCGCACGCCGGTGATGCTGGGCGCGATGGCGCTGGACATGTTCGCGGTGCTGTTCGGCGGCGCGGTGTCGCTGGCGCCGGCCTTCATCAAGGACGTGCTGCATGCCGGCCCGGAAGCGCTGGGCCTGCTGCGCAGCGCGCCCGCGGTCGGCGCGGTGCTGGTCGGCCTGTGGCTGGCCCGCCACCCGATCCAGCGCCATGCGGGACGTTTCCTGCTCGGCGCGGTCGCGGGTTTCGGCGCCTGCATCATCGGCTTCGGGCTGTCGGAGACGCTGTGGCTGTCGGTGGCCTTCATGTTCCTGTCCGGCGCCTTCGACGGCATCTCGGTGGTGCTGCGCTCGACCATCCTGCAGCTGGCCACGCCCGACCACATGCGCGGCCGGGTGTCGTCGATCAACAGCATCTTCATCAGTTCGTCGAACGAACTCGGCGCGTTCTACGCCGGTTCGATGGCGCGCCTGCTCGGTCTGGCCCACGCGGTGGTCCTCGGCGGCTGCGTCACCCTGGCGGTGGTCGCGTTCACGGCGCTGAAGTCGCCGACGGTGCGGCGCCTGGATCTGCGCGATCTCCACTGAGCGGATGATTTTCGATCGCCGGCCGAGCGACCCGAGGCGACGAAAGACGCGGCCATCGGCGTAGACTCGACGTGCCCGACTGGGCGGGCGCGCACCGGGAGCGGATCATGGGCAAGGAAACCGTAAGCGGCAGGGACGTCGTGATCCACTTCGACGGACAACGCTGCATCCACGCCCGCAACTGCGTACTCGGGCATCCGGATGTCTTCGTGCCGAACGTGGACGGCGAATGGATCCATCCGGACGCGGTCTCCGCCGAGGAAGTCGCGCTGACGGCGCGGCAATGTCCGTCGGGCGCGATCCAGTACGAGCGCCTCGACGGCCAGCGTGGAGAGCCCGCGCCGGTGGTCAATACCGTACGCCTCCGCGAGAACGGGCCGCTCGCGCTCAACGCGCCGCTGACCGTCGCCGGCGAAGCCATCGGCTACCGCGCGACGCTGTGCCGCTGCGGCCTGTCCAAGCGCAAACCCTATTGCGACAACAGCCATGCCGAAGGCGGCTTCATCGCCAGCGGCGAAACCGCGCCGAAAGAATCGCAGCCGCTCGCGGCCCGCGACGGCGCACTGGCGATCGAACCGCAGAAGGACGGCCCGCTGAAGGTCGTCGGCAATCTCGAAATCGTCACCGGCACCGGCCACACCGTCGACCGCTGCACCCAGACCTGGCTGTGCCGCTGCGGGCAGTCGGGAAACAAGCCGTACTGCGACGGTTCGCACCGCAAGGCGGGGTTCGAGGCGGAGGGCACCTGAATGTTGGGCGAGGACAAGCGGTTCGAGCTGCTCATCCACGAAAGCAGCCAGATGCACGAGAACATCCAACGCTGTCTGGATGAGATGAACAAACTGGTCGGATATGTATTCCCGGCATTGACGGGGTTGTTCGTCGTCGTTTCCGAAGGCAATTGGATCAGCAAAGAACAGGACGCTTATGCACTGCTTTCCGGGGTGTCCGGCCTCATCCTGATCGTGTTCAACGTGACCTGGATGCAGATGATTTCGTTCGCCGATTACAAATACGCCCAAATCCTTCCGCGCCTTTACGAAATCACGCAACGGCAAGGCGAAAATTTCGGCGAATACAGCCTCCGAGGAGGCATCGCGAGACCGACGCTGGGGGTTCTGGTCCTGCAGATCGTGCCAGCTGTGATTTGCGTCGCGTCTCTTCATGCGGGTCGCACATCGACGTTTTTCGGGCCATGCTTGGCGGCGGCCGTCATCGCTCTTTTCACGGCGATCGCCAGCTGGCTGTATTTCCTGAAAGTCGGCGGGAAAGTCAGATAGCGAAAACAGAAAAGCCCCGCCGAAGCGGGGCTTTTCGTCGGGATCCGCAACGACGGCCGGGCTCAATCGCCCTGCTGCTTCTGCAGGTGCTCCCAGCGTTCCTGCTCGTCGATCGTGCGCTCCGCGGTGAGGCGGGCTTCGAGGCGATGCAGGCCGATCTCTTCGCCGGAATCCACGCTGTAGCCGTATTCGCCGGCTTCCAGGCGCTTGAGCGTGCTGTCGATCTTGCCGATCAGCTTGCGGTAGCGGTCGCGGGTGCGCAGTTCCAGCGAGTTCTCCGTTTCGCGGGTGGCGCGTTCGGCATCGTCGCCGACGTCGCGCACTTCGTCCTTGAGGTTCTCGATGGTCTGCTTCGACTCTTCGATCAGGTCCGCGCGCCACTGCAGCAGGCGCTGGCGGAAGTACTCGAGCTGCAGGGTGCTCATGTACTCCTCGTCGACGCTGGGCTTGTAGCCGTCGGGCAGGATCGGGCGGCCGGTGGCTTCGTCGGTCTTGTAGGGCACGACCTTGATCTGGGCCTTGGGCGCCGGCGCGGCGGGACGCGAGGTCACGGCGACCGCGACCTTGCCGGCGGCCGGGCGCGGGGCGACCGCAACCGGCTTGGCGGCGGCCTTCGGCGGATCGTTCGGGTTCGGCAGCGGGCCGGGCACCAGGGGCTTGGGCGGCTTCGGCGGCTTGGGCGTCGGCTGCGGGGTCGGCGGCGGCGCGGGCGTCGGGTTGGGCGTCGGGTTGGGCGTCGGGGCCGGGGCCGGGGCCGGCTTCGCGGCGGCCTTGGGCTCGACCTTGGCCGGCGGCTTGGGCGCGGGGGCCTTCGCGGCAGGCGCCTTCGCAGCCGGCGCCTTGGCCGGCGCAGCCTTGATGTCCGCCTTCGGAGCGGGCTTGGCGACCGGCGTCGACCTGGCGGCGGGCTTCGCGGCCTGCTTGGCGACCGGCGTCTTCGCGACCGGCTTGGCGGCCGGCTTCTTGGCCACGGGCTTGGCGGCCGGCTTCGCGACCGCCTTCTTGGCGACAGGTTTGGCGGGGGCCTTCTTGGCGACCGGCTTCGCGGCGGGTTTGGCGGCCGACTTGGCCGCAGGCTTCTTGGCGGCCGCTTTCGCGGGTTGCTTGGCGGCCGGCTTCGCGGCCTTCTTTGCGGGTTTCTTTACTGCCACGTCCGAGAATCCTCGTATCTTCCCTTGAGGCGGGAAAGCGGGCTGTTATACCCTGCAAAGACTGCAGCGGCAACCTCGCATTTCAGCGGGTCCCGTACGCTGCAATCCCCCGCAGGACCTCCTCCTTGATCGACCGCCTGCTGATCGCCGCACTCCGCTTCTACAAACGCTGGGTGAGCCCCATGCTGGGCCAGCGCTGCCGCTTCGTGCCGACCTGCTCGGAGTACTCGATGGAGGCCATCCAGCGCTTCGGCGCGGTCCGCGGCAGCTGGCTGACCGCCCGTCGGCTGGCCCGCTGCCACCCGTTCTGCCCGGGCGGCCACGACCCGGTTCCGCCCGCCACCGACCGAACGAGGCCTCCCGAATGAACGACTCCGCCCCCCTGCCGACCCTGATCGTCAACGCCCGCCTGGTCAACGAGGGCCGCGAGTTCGACGCCGACCTGCGCATGGCCGGTGGCCGCATCGAGGCCATCGGCGGCGGCCTGGCCGCCCGCCCCGGCGAGACCGTGATCGACGCCGGCGGCCGCCGGCTGCTGCCCGGGATGATCGACGACCAAGTGCATTTCCGCGAGCCCGGACTGGAGTACAAGGGCGACATCGCCACCGAATCGGCGGCGGCGGCGGCCGGCGGTCTCACCAGCTTCATGGAGATGCCCAACACCAGCCCCCCGACCCTGGACAGCATGGCGCTGGAAGACAAATACCACCGCGCCGCGGGCCGCGCCTGGAGCAATTACGCCTTCTACCTCGGCACCAGCACCGGCAACATCGAGGCGATCCGCGCGCTGGACCCGAAGACCGCGCCAGGCGTGAAGGTGTTCATGGGCGCCTCCACCGGCAACATGCTGGTGGACGATCCGGAGGTGCTGGACGCGGTGTTCCGCGACGCGCCGACGCCGATCATCACCCACTGCGAGGACACGCCGACCATCGACGCCGAACTGGCGAAGTACCGCGAGAAGTACGGCGACGCGATTCCGGTGGAATACCACGGCGAGATCCGCTCGCGCGAGGCCTGCATCAAATCGACGCGGCTCGCGATCGAACTCGCCCGCCGCCACGATGCCCGCCTGCACGTGCTGCACATCTCCACCGCCGACGAACTGGCCCTGTTCGAACGCGGGCCGCTGATCCGCGCCGACGGCAGCCGCAAGCGCATCACCGCCGAGACCTGCGTGCATTTCCTGCGCTTCGACAGCCGCGACTACGCCACCCGCGGCAACTTCATCAAATGCAATCCGGCGATCAAGGACAGCGACGACCGCGAGGCGCTGATCGCCGCGCTGGCCGGCGATGTCATCGACGTGCTCGCGACCGACCACGCGCCGCACACGCTGGAAGAAAAGCAGAACGGCTATCTGCGCGCACCCAGCGGCCTGCCGCTGGTGCAGTTCGCGCTGCCGGCGGCGCTGGAATGCGTGCACGAAGGCCGGCTGACCACCGCGCAGGTCGTGCAGAAGTTCGCGCACGCGCCGGCGCAGTTGTTCGACGTCAGGGAGCGCGGCTTCCTGCGCGAGGGCTATCGCGCCGACCTCGTGCTGATCGACGACACGCCGTTCACGGTCGAGCGTTCGCAGGTGCTGTCGAAATGCGGCTGGTCGCCGTTCGAGGGCACGACCTTCCGTTCGCGCGTCGCGTCGACCTGGGTCAACGGTCATCTCGTCTGGGACGGACGCGCACTGGTCGGCGGCCCGCGCGGCCAGCGCCTGGAATTCGACCGTTGAAACGCACGGCGACAGTGCGTGCCGTCGTCATCGCAATGCTGACGATGGCGTTGTCGGCCTGCGGCGGCACGACCGTCGTTCGCGAGCCATCGTCACCGCCCACCCCTGGCGGCGCGGTCCCCGTGCACGCGACAGTACTGCCCGCATCGGTGCAGCAGGGCACGCTGGTCATCGGCAGCACCGACCCCGGCGCCATCGTCGAATACGCCGGACGCACGGTGCGGGTGTCGCCGTCCGGGCGCTTCGCCTTCGGCGTCGGTCGCGATGCCGTCGGCCCGTTGGCGGTGAATGTCCGATCGCCCGCGACCGGCACGATCGCGCATCGCATCGAGGTGACGCCGAGGGATTGGCCGATCGAACGCATCGACGGCGTCCCGCCGGCGACGGTGAATCCGCCGCCCGACATCGCCGAGCGCATCGCCCGCGAGCAGGCGCAGGTCGCCGCCGCGCGCACCCGCGACGATGCCCGCGAGGATTTCGCGCAGCGTTTCATCTGGCCGGTGGAAGGCCGCATCAGTGGCCGCTTCGGCAATCAGCGGGTCTACAACGGAGAGGCGAAAGCGCCGCACTCGGGCATGGACATCGCCGCCGCGCAGGGCACGCCGGTGAAGGCGCCGGCAGCGGGCATCGTCACCTTCGCCGCGCCGGATCTGTACCTCACCGGCGGCACCGTGCTGATCGACCACGGTGCCGGCGTCAGCTCGAATTTCCTGCATCTGTCGCGCATCGACGTGCAGGTGGGCGATCGCGTCGAGCAGGGCCAGGTCTTCGCCGCGGTGGGTTCGACCGGGAGATCGACGGGACCGCATCTGCATTGGGGGATGAACTGGTTCGAGATCCGCGTCGATCCTTTGCTGGTGCTGGAGCGTGACACGGCGACGCAGTCGCCGTAGTTCGCCGTCGCAACGCGAGACCACTATTCCGCTAGCGCGCGCGCCGGCGCCACGGCCGCGCATGCGTGATCGCGCCCCACGCCACGCAGCCGATGAGCAGCGGCCACCAGGGTGCCTCGACCACCGCCCGCACGCCCGGCGTCTCCAACACCACCATCAGGGCATCGCTATAGACGTACGCGGCGGTGGCGACACAACCGCCATAGCCCAGCGCGAAACCCAGCTTCAGACGACGCACGAAGCGCGCGTCGGCGCGTCGGCGTTCGGCCACGATGGCTTCGATGCGCTGCGCCTGCACATGGGCGAAATTGCTGGGCAGCATCGCCTCCGGCGGTGCATCGAGCGCATCGGCGATGAACCGGTAGCGCAGGTCGCGCGCACCGCCCGCGGGCGGATCGCCGGCGCGGCGTGCGAGACGCGCCGCCTCCTGGAGACGCCATTCGTGTTCGTGCGGATCGCCCATGGCGTTGGCGTCTCCATGGTCGTTCTCTGGTCGCGTCGTCATCGGGCATCTCCCGTTTCGAGTCGTTCGCGCAGCTTCAGTCGCGCGCGGAACAGGTGGCTCTTGATCGTGCCGGCCGGCAGTTCGGTGATGCGGGCGATCTCCGGGATCGGCATGTCGTCGAGGTGGTACAGCGTCAACAACATGCGCGGCAGGGGCGCCAGCGTCTCGATCGCCGCATGCAGCCGCCGGGCGGCGGCGGCATCGTCGCAGGCGGCCGCGTAATCGAAGACATCGGTCTCGTCCTCCGGCGTCAGCAGTGCTTCGTCGCTGCGCAGTTCGGCGCCGAGCGCGATCTTCCTGCGCTCCAGGTGGCGGAGAGCGATCGAATACGCCACCCGTCCGACCCAGTGCTTGAGCGGGCAATCGTGACGGTACTGGTGCAGGTTCCGGTACACGCGCAGGAAGGTGTCCTGGCACAGATCGCGGGCATCCTCGGGATCGCGCACCAGACGGAACACGATGTGCCAGCACAGCCCCTGATACTCCGCGACCAGTCGCTCGAACGCGCCCGGGCGTGCGGCGAGGACGTCATCGACGAGGGCGCGGTCTGCGGTCATGGGAATCCGACGGGAATGTCCGACCCTAGATACGCGACCGGCCGCGTCGGTTGCAAACCCACGATGCATCGTCGATGCAACCGACCGGCGCCCTCGCGTGTCCTGTCTCGCGAACGGGCCATCCGCCCGGACCTGGAGTCTGCCGTGGAACTCAAGAACATCATCGTCCCGCTGGCGCTGTTCATCTGCATCACCTACGCCTTCCGGGTGCTGGTCGATGCGATCATGCGCTACCGCATGCTGCGCGAGCCGGGCACCGAAGACCTGTTGCGCTCGATCCTGCAGGGCGAACAGGCCGAACGCCGGCTGGCCTCGCTGCGCTGGGGCCTTCTGGCCACGGCGCTGGCGATCGGATTCGCGATCATCGACGCGATGGGGACCGACGAGGTCACGCCGGGCGCGATCGCGATCCTGCTCGCCGCGACCGGGCTGAGCCAACTGGTGTACTACTTCCTCACCCGCGGGCGGAGTTGAGCGCATGAACGCCCGCCCCGCCACAACGCCACATCGCACGGCCGCCACCCCTCGCCGTTTCCAGCTTCTCTGCGCGGCGATGCTGTCGTTGCTGTCCGCGACGGTGGTCGCCGACGACGATCTGCGCCGGTCGCTGCCGCCCGGCGCCATCGCCGAGCGCGAAGCGCCGACGCCACCGGCGCTGGAACAGGCGATCGCCGCGCGCAGCGCAATCCTGTTCGACGCGATCTTCGTCGATTGCGATCCCGATGCGGTGGCCGCGACGATCGCCGCCGACTTCGAATTCCACCACGATCGCTGGGGCACCATCGCGGATTCGCGCAACGTTTTCGTCGACCACCTGCGCGATCAATGCCGACGGCGCGCGTCGGGCGAAGAATCCGGCTCCCGGCGGGAACTCGCGGCCGGTACGCAGCGGGTGTTTCCGATCGGAGAGGACGGCGCGCTGGAAACCGGCGTGCACCGCTTCTACGTGCCCGCCGCGAACGGCGGCGAAACGCTGACCGGCATCGCCCGCTACACCCATCTCTGGCGTCGCGAGAACGACGCGTGGGTGGTCGCGCGCATCCTGTCCTACGAGCACATGGCCGTGCGCTGAGTCCGGCCCGGCGCCGATCATCACCCCCGATGTTCCCTTTCCCCGGTGACGCGCGACGTCGCCGGATCGCCCACCGTTGGCCCGAGGTATCCCATGTCCGTCGTCTCGCACTATCGTCAGGCGCTGTGCGTCTTCCTGTCCTGCCTGATCGCGCTTCCCATCGGCGCTACCGGGCTGCGCCATCGGCTCGACCAGACCGTCCCGGCGCTGCTCGCGGAAAAACGCATCGCCAGCGTATCGATCGCACGGATCGAACACGGCCGGCTCGCGTTCGTCGCCGCCTACGGCGAAGCGCGTCCCGGCGTGACGGCGACACCCGCCACGCTCTACAACATCGCGTCGATGACCAAACCGATTTCCGCCGAAGTCGTGCTGCGCCTGGTGGCGCGCGACCGGGTCTCGCTGGACGAGCCGATGGCGAAGTACTGGGTCGACCCCGATCTCGCCGCGGATCCGCGCCGCGACCTGCTCACGCCGCGCCTGTCGCTGAGCCATCGCACCGGGTTTCCGAACTGGCGCGACGGCGTACTGCGCTTCGAGCGCACCCCGGGCACCGCGTTCGGATATTCCGGCGAGGGTTTCGAGTACATGGCGCGCTTCGTCGAGAAGAAGACCGGCACTCCGTTCGAAACGCTGGCCCGGCGCCTCGTGTTCGTGCCGGCCGGCATGCGCGAGACCGCCTACACGCGCCGCCCGTGGTTCGAAGGTCGCATCGCGGTGCCGCACGACGGCGAGGGCCGGCCGCTGCCGCCGCAGATCGCGACCCGCGCCATCGCCTCCGACGACGCCTTCTCGACGCCGCGCGACTACGCGCGGTTCATGATCTCGCTGATGAAACGACAGGGCATGGACGCGTCGCTCGCCGATGAACGCGCGCGCGTGCAGACCGACCGCAGAAGCGAGCTGTGCCCGCCGCCTGACGACGCGGGTTGCGCGGACGAGGCCGGCATGGGGCTGGGCTGGGAGATGTTCCGGATCGGCAAGCACCGCTATCTGATGCATACCGGCATGGATGCGGGCACCTTCACGCTCGGCTATTTCTCGCCCGACACCGGCAACGGCACGATCCTCTTCACCAACAGCAGCAACGGCCCGCAGGGCGTGCTGCCGATCCTGGATGCGATCGGCGAGGACATGGATTTCGTGGCGTTCCTGCGCAGACTCGCGCACTGAGACGGCACGCGTCGTCCGGTGTCCGCAAAGACAACGGCCCGGCAGTGCCGGGCCGTTGCGTCGTGCAGGAGATCGATTATTTTCCGGCGTCAGCGGCCGGTGGCACCGGCGGTGCCGACGGCTGCGGCAGATCGTTGCGCGCATTGCCCGGCATCGCCCACGAGAAGTCGGTCTTCGTGAAATCGGCGAAGCAGGTCTGGCTGCCCGGCTGCGTCGACTGCGTGCACGCGTTCGAGCTGAAGTCGATCGGCGCGGTGTAGCTGGCCGGATAGTTCATCGTCGTCGCGGCGTTGACCGGCGGCGTGCCCGAGACCGCGGCGGCGCCGAAGGTCGCCACGCCATGGCAGCTCATGCAGTTGCTGGTCTGGCCGGCGGGAATGCCGCTGGAGGTTTCCAGGAACGGATTGAAGCAGACCACCATCTCGCTCGATGCATTGCCCTTGGTCTGGTTCCACGCCGTGCACATCGCGTAGTTGCGCCAGGCGCCCTTCACGTTGGCGGTCATGCCCTGCTTGCTGCCGGGGAAGTTGTTCGGCGCGTCCGGACCGGGCTGCCACCAGAAGGTTTCCCAAGTCCAGTTCACGATCGTCTTGCTGTTGACGTGCATGCCCGCCAGCACACCGAAATCGCCGGCGGCGGCCTTCAGCCCCTGCCCCTGGTCGCCGTTGTTGGCGAGGTTCCTGTTCCAGTTGTCGGCGTCGGCCTGATCCATCCTGAAGTTGTAGATCGTCGACAGCGGCGCGTACAGATAGCTCTGGCACGCCAGCGACGGACTGGGCACGGCCTGCTTGATCTGCTCCGGCGTCGCCGCGACCGGCGCCGTATCGGGACCGCCCTTGTTGGTCGGATCCAGCAACACGCAGGTCAGCCAGGTTTCCGGCGTCGCGTTGACCGGCGTCGTCGACTGTTGCGTGCCCTGCCACAGCGGCATCGGCGTCAGGCCGGTCGCCTTGACCAGGAAGATCACCGGTTTGGTTTCCATGCCGGCGAAACCGATGGCGTCGCCGTTGTCGGGCTGATAGGGCGCATCGACGACCTTGCGATCCGCGACCGCAGTGCCCTGCGGCCACGCGGCGTTGAGGTCGACCTGGCTCTGCATCGAGGTATAGCTGTACTGCACGCCGCCCGGGCCCGGATGCTGCGCGGCCAGATAAGCCGCCATCGATGGATTGAATTTGTTGAACGACACCACGTTGGTGTCGGCGGGCAGTTGCAGGCCGGCTTTGCGCGCGCCGTGCGCGATCTGGCTCGCGGCCTGGAAGGCGCGCGATGGCCGCGTCATCCCGGCCACGCAGCCTTCCTTGCTGAAGGTCTCGCTGATGCCGCACCAGGTTTCCCACACCGGCAGATTGGCGCCTTCCCACATCTGGCCGGAATCGCTGGTCATGCCGGCCCACAGATTCCAGGCGGCCGTGGTGATGTTGTCGATCTGCCAGGTGTCGGCCCATGCCTGGAATTCGGCGCGGTTGCCGGGATAACCGTAACCGGCCGGGACATCGACGGGCTTGACGGCCGAAGCCGTCGGCGCCGGCGCGGTATCGGCGGGCTTTTCGCTGACGGCGGGCGGGGGCGTTTCCTTGTTGCAGGACGCCAGCAAGAACGCTGCGGGCAGCAGCGCGAGCAATCGCATCTTCATGAGACCTCCGGTGTCGTTCGATGATGGACGGGACCGCTTCGCGCCCCACTTCCTCGCTCCGCATCCCGCAGACAGGAACCGCGGCCGCGCTTCCTGAAAGACGCGTACGCGAGGCGAGCATACGGACTCCGGTATCGGTCCACAATCGACGCGGCGCTCCGCGCGCGACGCGTGGCAGCGCATGCCGACGATCGACGAGGCCGACCGGACCTGCGGTCAACCGGCAGCGCGGCCCTTGCCCGACACCTGCGCCACCGCGTCGTGCGGATGCAGGCTTTCGTAATGCGACACGCGCACGTCGAAGCGCTGCACGCGGGCGTCGTCGGCGAGCGCGGCGGCGACGCGACGCGCGGCGTCTTCGCAGAACATCAGATTGTCGGCATTGAGTTTCGCGAAGGCCTGTTCGTCCTCGCGCTTCACCGCGGTCTGCACCGGCGTGCCGAGCGCGGCTTCGGCGCGGTCGATCAGATCCGCCACCGGCAGTTCGTCGAACGCGGGCTGCAGTTCGACCCGGATCTCGGCGCGGCTGCGCTGCGCGTGCGGCGTGGCGGCGAGACCGCGCTCCGACGCCAGCCAGTCGCGTACCACGTGGGTGGACAGCGGATGCGCCGCGGCGAAGTCCTCCGCGAAGCGTTCGGCGTTGAGCTGCCGCGACAGCGCCGCGGAGGCCGGACAGGTGCTGGAGTATTCGACCGCATACGCGACCGTGAGCGACAGATGGCCGTCGACCAGCAGCGCGTCGATTTCGAGCGGATAGCGCTTCCAGCCACTGTTGTCGCTGGCCAGCGCGCGACGTTTCAGCATCTGGTCGAAGCGCAGGGTCAGGCGCGCGGAGGACGACAGCGCGCCCTGCGAGTCCACGCATTCCTGCAGCACGCGACGCAGCCGCGCGGGCGTCAGCACGTCTTCGACCAGCGTGTCCTGCAGGCGCAGATAGAGGCGGGACATGTGGATGCCGCGGGCGCCGGGATCGCGCAGATCGACGAAGACATCGACCGAGGCCGGCACCTGCAGGTTGCCGCCGTCGTCGCCGCGGACCCGCAGCGGCAGCGCGATGTTGCGCATGCCGACCCAGTCGAGCGCACGCGCCGCGGCGGCGGCATCGCCGGCCACGTCGGGCATCGAAAGGGAGGTCGGTCGCAGGGTCACGGGTGGGGGCCGGACAGCGGAGGGGCGGTCATTGTACCCAGCCGGGTCGCCGGCTTCGGGAACCGGGCCGGAACGGAGCGTTGTCTCAGCTCCGGGCCGCGCGCCAGCTGCGCCAGAGCGCGGCCGGCGGCGACAACGGCACGGCCTCTGCGCCGGCGGAAACGCGCTGCAGACGGCCGCGACACAGCGCGTCGTGGATCCGTCGCGGACGCGTCGCCGCCCGCAGCGACGACGTGGCGAGCAATTGCCCGGCCCAGATCCGAACCTGCGCCGCATCGCCGGCACCCTCGCGATGCCAGAGC
The DNA here is from genome assembly GCA_011526085.1 of Lysobacter sp. Classification (GTDB taxonomy): domain Bacteria; phylum Pseudomonadota; class Gammaproteobacteria; order Xanthomonadales; family Xanthomonadaceae; genus Lysobacter_I; species Lysobacter_I hankyongensis. The sequence continues at coordinate 132,189 of WYBC01000025.1, forward strand.
GCGTGCAGGGCGAGCAGTCCGAAGGCATCCGTGTTCGACGCACCGGGCGCGGCCGCAGTCGACTCCGCGAACAGCGCACGCTCGCAGTCGTGCATCGCATCGGCGAGCGTCTGCAGGGCCGGCCGCAGGCGCTCGGGCGCATCTCCGCGCCGCAGCGGCTCGCGCACGGCCTGCAGCGCGGACAGGTGGGCCGCCAGTGTCGTCCATGGCGCCGCCTGCTTCAGGAGGACGCGGCCGAGCGGATGGCGTCGCGCGCCTTTCGCCCAGCCCCGCAGTTCGTCCTGCCACCAGGCGAGTTTCGCGAACCCGGGCGTCGGATCGTCGCCGGCCCAGGCGGCGTCGGTCCATTCCTGCATCAGCGCGAACCAGGCCTCGGCCGGCAGGCGCTGCGGCTCGGGCAGGAACACCTGGGCGATGCGCCATTCCGGCCAGCGCCCGCGCCACTTGTCGAGGAAATCGTCGAGATCGGCGGCGGGACCCGAATCGGGCATGACGGCGTCGTTCACGGTGTCGCGATCGCGCCCGCGGTCGGCCACACCGCCGCATCCAGCAGCGCATGCGGCTGCTCGATCATCACGTCGCCGCCCCAGGCCTGCGGATCGTCGCCGGGCAGACGATACCCCCACAGCGCCACGATCGACGGCATGCCGGCGGCGCGCGCGGCGACGATGTCGCGCTCGTCGTCGCCGACGTACACGCAGTCGCGCGGATCGATGCCGAGCACCGCCGCCGAATGCAGCAGCGGCAGCGGATGCGGCTTGCGTTCGGGCAGCGAATCGCCGCCGATCAGCACGCCGCAGCGATCGGCCCATCCCAGCATCGGGATCAGCGGACGCGCGAGGTATTCCGGCTTGTTGGTGACGATGCCCCAGCGCACGCCGTCGGCATCGAGCGCATCCAGCATCGCCGCGATGCCGTCGAACAGCACGCAATAGCGGCCGAGGATGCCTTCGTAGGCGTCGAGGAAGGGTTTGACCAGCGCTTCGCGCGCGTCGGCGTCGAGATGGCCGAACGCGCAGCCGATCATCGCCCGCGCGCCCTTGGAGACATGCGGTCGCAGCACCTCATGCGGAACCTCCGTCTCGCCGCGCGCGCGGCGCAGGATGTTGATCGCCTCGACCATGTCGGGCGCGCTGTCGAGCAGCGTGCCGTCGAGGTCGAAGAGTACGCCGCGGGGGAATCGGATCGGGGACAACGGACGCTCCACTGCAATGAGGTGAATGTCGCAGGCGGGCCTTCAGGGCCGATTCCGCGTTGTCGGCAAGAACGGCATCGGAGCCGAAGCCGCGCCTACGGTTTCGTTGCGCATGCGATGTAGTTCACGTCGGTGCGGCTGCCGACGCGCGCGGTGTGGCGCAGCGGGTCGTAGATCAGTCCGCTCACGTCCTCCAGCGACAGGTCCGCCGCGCGCAGCCAGGCCGCCAGTTCGGACGGCTTGATGAAATCGCGGTACTGGTGCGTGCCCTTGGGCAGCATCCGCGCGATGTACTCGGCGCCCACGATCGCCAGCGCGAACGCGGCCGGCGTGCGATTCAGCGTGGACAGGAACAACCGGCCACCGGGCTTGAGCAGCGTGGCGCAGGCGGCGATGACCGCGCCGGGATCGGGCACGTGTTCCAGCATTTCCATGCACGCGATGGCATCGAAATGCGCCGGCATCTCTTCCGCCAGCGCTTCGACCGCGCTGAGCCGGTAATCGACCTGCACGCCGGACTCCAGGCGATGCAGTTTCGCGACCTTGATCAGATCCGGCGCCAGATCGATGGCGGTGACCTCCGCGCCTTCGCGCGTCAGCGCCTCGCTGAACAGCCCGGCGCCGCAGCCCACGTCGAGCACGCGCGCGCCGCGCAGCGTCGTGCGCTCGCGCACGTAACCGAGCCGCGCGGGATTCAGCGCGTGCAGGGGTTTCTGGGGGCCGTTGGGATCCCACCACCGGTTCGCCAATGCATTGAACTTGTCGAGTTCGACCTGGCTGAAGTTGTCGTGATGTTCTGCGCTCATCGTCTCGTCCAATCCTCTCAACCGACCTTCACCGCGCCGATCCGCTCCTGCCACTGCCGCGCGTTGGCGAGGATGCCATCGAGATCCATGTCGACCAGGATGCGGTCGCGCAGTTTCGCGCGGCCGGCGATCCACACGTCCGACACCTGATGCCGACCGGTGGCGTAGACCAGTTGCGAGAGCACGTGATGCAGCGGCTGGGTTTCCAGCGCCGACAGATCGACGCAGGCCAGGTCCGCCTGCTTGCCCGGTTCGATCGAACCGATCAGATGATCGAAGCCCATCGCCTTCGCGCTGCCCAGCGTGGCCGCATGCAGCGCGCTGGCTGCGTCGAAGGCGGCGGCATCGTCGGCCACGGCCTTGGCCAGCAGCGCGGCGGTGCGGGTCTCGCCGAACATGTCCAGATCGTTGTTGCTGGCGCAGCCGTCGGTGCCGATCGCCACGTTCACGCCGGCCTTCAGCAGCTTCGCGACCGGGCAGAAGCCGGAGGCGAGCTTGAGATTGGATTCGGGGCAATGCACCACGCTGACGCCGCGCGCGGCGCACAGCGCGATTTCGGCGTCGGTGAGCTGGGTCATGTGCACCGCGATCAGGCGGTCGTTGATGAGGCCGAGACGGTCGAGCCGCGCGATCGGCCGCTGCCCGTGTTTTTCCTGCGACTGCTGCACTTCCTGCGCGGTCTCGTGCGTGTGCAGGTGCACCGGCACGTCGAGCTGGTCGGCGAGCATGCGGATGCGTTCGAAATTGTCGTCGGAGACCGTGTACGGCGCGTGCGGCGCGAACGCGGTCGCGATCAGCGCATCGTGACGCCACTGGTCGTGGACTTCGCCGGCGCGATCGAAATATTCGTCGTCGCTCTTCGCCCACGCGGTCGGGAAATCGATGACCGGCAGGCCGACGCGGGCGCGGAAGCCGTGGCGCTTGTAGGTCGCGGCCTGCACGTCGGGGAAGAAGTAGTTCTCGTTGCAGCAGGTGGTGCCGCCGCGCAGCATCTCGGCGATCGCCAGGACGATACCGTCGGCCACGTAGTCCGGACCCATGATCGCGCCTTCGATCGGCCAGATGTGTTCCTGCAGCCACTGCTTCAGCGGCAGGTCGTCGGCGACCCCGCGCATCAGCGTCATCGGGTTGTGGACGTGGGCGTTGACGAGGCCGGGGATCAGCGCGCCCTCCGGCCGCGAGACCGTCTCCTTCGCCTCGAACCGGGCGCGGGCCTCGGCGATGGGCAGCACGGCGAGGATGATGCCGTCGCGCACCGCGACCGCGTGGTGTTCGAGCACCGCGCCGCGGGGCGCGATCGGGACCACATGGCGGGCTTCGATCAGGAGATCGCAGGATTCCGGGACAAGCGCTTCGGACACGGGCTGATAGGTCATGGCGGCATTGTCGCATTCCACGGCGACCGGTAGAGCGGCCTTCAGGCCGGTCCCGAGCGCGACGATATTCATGCCGCGCCTGCGGCTGGTGGAGGCAAATCCTCGGGGTGTTGGTAGAGCGGCCTTCAGGCCGCTGCTCCATTCTCTGAAAAAACAGCGGCCTGAAGGCCGCTCTACCGGGACGACCGCGGCGCGTGCCGCGGTGCCGTCACCCCGGTTCCGGCACGTCGCAGGGCCGACTGCAGGCCGTCGGAAACGCGGAAGCCCGCCTGGGGAGCGGGCTTCCTCTGACAACAGATCCCTCGCCTTCGGCTCGGGATGATTGATTCGCGACGCAGCCGGCCGATGGCCGGCTCGCTGCGAATCGATCACTTCACGCGGCTGACGTATTCGCCGGAGCGGGTGTCGACCTTGATGATCTCTTCCTGCGCCACGAACAGCGGCACGCGGACCACGGCGCCGGTTTCGAGGGTGGCCGGCTTGCCGCCGGTACCGGCGGTGTCGCCCTTCACGCCCGGATCGGTCTCGACGATCTTCAGTTCCACGAAGTTCGGCGGCTGGACGTTGATCGGGTTGCCGTTCCACAGGGTCACCACGCAGGCCTCCTCGCCCTTGAGCCACTTCTCCGCGCCGCCCATGCCGGCCTTATCGGCCTGCACCTGCTCGAACGACTCCTGGTTCATGAAGTGCCAGTATTCGCCGTCGCCGTAGAGGAACTGCATGTCGGTGTCGACCACGTCCGCGACTTCCACCGAGTCGGTGGCCTTCATGGTCATTTCGACCACGCGGCCCGACTTGATGTTGCGGTACTTGATGCGGGTGAAGGCCTGGCCCTTGCCCGGCTTGACGTATTCGGTTTCGGTGATGACGCAGGGGTCGTTGTTGACCAGGATCTTCTGTCCGGTCTTGACGTCGTTCATGCCCAGGCTGGCCATGGGGTGCTCCTGATGGATTCGTCTGCTGGACCGCTCCGGGCCGTGGAACCCGCGGGCGGCTTAGAATGGAGGGCCAAGTCACGCGGACCGGGCCCGGGATGCCGGCGCGTCCCGACGAACGGCCCGACCGAACTCCCTATGATACCTGCTGCCCCCCTCCCAACGCAGCCCGTCCCGTCGGCCGGGCCGGACTGGAAGCGCCTCTGGCGCGACGCCGTGCGCGATCCGGCCGAACTGCTGGCCCTGCTGGGGTTGGACGGCCAGGTACCGGGGCTGTCGGCCGGGGCCGCCGCACAGTTCCCGCTGCGGGTGCCGCGGGGCTTCGTGGCCCGGATGCGGCCCGGCGATCCGCACGACCCCCTGCTGCGCCAGGTGCTGCCGCTCGACGACGAACTGCGGCCGATGCCCGGCTTCGGCCTGGACGCCGTGGGCGACGGCGCGGCGAAGGCGGCCACCGGGGTGATCCACAAGTACCGCGGCCGGGCCCTGCTGATCGCCACCGGCAGCTGCGCGGTGCACTGCCGCTACTGTTTCCGCCGCCATTTCCCGTATGCCGACGAGACCGCGGCCGCCGCGCAGTGGCGCGAGGCGGTCGAGGCGATCCGCGCCGATGCCAGTCTCGACGAGGTCATCCTCTCCGGCGGCGATCCGCTGTCGCTGAGCACGGCCAAGCTGGCCGAGCTGACCGCGCAACTGGCCGGCATCTCGCACGTCCGCCGGCTGCGCATCCACACCCGTCTGCCGGTGGTGCTGCCCGAGCGGGTGGACGCCGAATTCGACGCCTGGCTGCGCGCCCTGCCCTGGCCGGTGGCGGTGGTGATCCACGCCAACCATGCCAATGAATTCGATGCGGACGTCGACGCCGCTCTGGCGCGCCTGCGCGACGCGGGCGCAACCGTGCTCAACCAAGCCGTGCTGCTGCGCGGCGTCAACGATTCGGTCGACGCCCTGGCCGCCCTGTGCGAACGCGGCTACGCCGGCGGCGCCCTGCCCTATTACCTGCACCAGCTGGACCGGGTGCAGGGCGCCGCGCATTTCGAAGTGGGCGACGACGAGGCCCGCGCGCTGCATCGCGCGTTGATCGACCGCCTCCCCGGCTACCTCGTGCCGAAACTCGTGCGCGAGGTGCAGGGGGATGGGGCGAAGCGGGGGTTGTGAGGCTTCGGTTCCGCGCGCGGTTCAGGGCCGGCTGTAGTCCACCGCCATCCCGGGAAACAGCGACGCGACGATGCGCGGACGGCGATCGGAGAGACCTTCGCGAGCGTCGATCTGATCGGGATATTTCAGATCGACCGAAAACGTTCCGTCCTCATCGACCACGAAACACATCGTTCGCCATTCCGATGCGCCGGACGCCTGGCGCCATGCGTCCCAGAAACGATCGATGAGATCCGACAGTTCCCGGGGACAGAACCGGAAACGCACGTTACCGGGCCTGTCCACGTAGAACAGATCGGCCGAAATCGCGCCGTCTTCGATTTCCGCATAGAGCGCCAGCCTGCCCGCGGCGTCCGGGGCCGCGTCGAACGCGGCCTCGCCGATGCGCTGATAGAAATCGTCGACGTTCGGGATCATGCGCGTCATCCGCCTCTCTGATTCTTGAATCGCTTCTGGTAAGGCTGGCCGTCGATCGTGTAATTGATCGTGAGCTCGCTCGGCCGCAGCGATTGCCCCGGGTATGTCGGCGTGATACTAACATTCACCTTCTTGCCTTGGGACAGTGCGGTCTGCCACTCGTTCTCCATCGTCTTATATGCGGAACGATTGAGATTCATGTCCTGCGCGAAGTGGTTGAAGTCGTCGGTAGGGCCATCGAAACGCCGGCCGATGAAGTGTCCGCCCTCGTCGGTGGAAAGCCGATCGGAACCGCCCGCTCCCAGCTGCGCCTTCGCGTTCCGGCCCTGCGCGCGGTTCAACCTCAGATTGCCGGTGACGCTCGTGGGGCGGCCCAGATCGTCGAGTTCATAGGTGTAGCCGTTGCTGATCACCTTGCGGAACTTGCGGTTCGCCGAAGCGATGAGTCCAACGCCGTCCTGCCTGATGTCGTCGCCGCTCGCGCGCAGTTTCTTGAGACTGCCGCGAAGGTTCTTCGCGGCATCGATCACATCCTGGGCGCCGCCCGCGAGCAGGACGAAGCCGAAGCCCAGCAGCTGGCCGGCGAGCGTGCTCGACGCTTCGCTCCAGCCGCGGTCCCTGAGGAAGCTGCTGGTGGCGGTTTCGATGCGCTGCTGCACGGCATCGGTGACGCTGTCGATGACTTCGCCAATGATGTTCTTGGCGAAGTTCCTCAGGATCGATTTGATGGGCCCGCCCGTGATCACCGCCTGGATGCCGGCGACGCCGATCTTGGCCAGGATCGGGTGGCGATCCGCGAAATTGGCAACCGCCTCGACACCGGACGTCACCATGTCGATGACATCGGAAAAGCCGCCGTCGAGGTAGCCGATAACCACGACTTCCTTGAGCGTGCCGCCGTCGACGATGACTTCCTTCGGCGACTCCGTGGTGGTGGCCGGCTGCGACGCCGCGACCGAAGGCTTGCGCAGCGGCCGCTGGGTCTTGGCGGCGTATTCGGCCTCCGCCGCGCTCGCCATGGCCTGCTGCATCAGCGGGTCGTTGACGACCTCGAGGATCTTCTGCCGCTTCTCCTGCGGCGAGAGTTCGCCGGTCGCCACCAGCTGATCGGCGCGATCCGACATGCCGCCGAGCATGTCCACCACGGCATAGGAGTCGATCTTGCGGACCGTTCCTTCCTCGCCGGCTTGGACATAAACCTCGGCGTAGAGCCTGCCTCTCTCATCCCGACGCAGATCGATGCCTTGTTTCGAAAGCTCCTCGCTCATGGCGAGCAGGGCTTTTTCGCGTTCCTTCCGGGCAATCCTTGCGGCCTCCAGATCCGTCAGCGACTTCTTCGTCGCCTCGGCAAGACCATTGCCGAACGCGTCGACCAGCATCTGGCCGTAATCGGCATCGCCCTCCTCGCCCAGCAAACGCGCGACGTGATGCTGGGTCGCGCTGCCGACGAAGCCGGTGACCGTTCCATTGAGGACGGTCTGGGCGAACGAATTCTTCAGGACCGGCGTCCTGGCGAACCAGGCCGCACTGCCGCTCTTGCTGCCCAGCCATGCGCCGAGCTCGGCGGTGACCGCGCCGCTCACCGCGCTCGCGGCGAGGTTGGCCCAGCTGAATTTCTCGTTGCTGCGATCGCGGGAGGGATCGATGCGATTGACCAGCCAGTTGGAACCGTAGTTGGCGAGATTGCCCGCCACCGCCTGAGCAGCTCCCTTCGCCCAATTGGAACCAAAGTTGAAGACGTTGGCCGCCGCCTGCTGCGTTCCCGATGCCACATCCTTCGCGGCGGTGGCCCCCGTCGTCGCGGTACTGGCGCCGCCCGACAATGCCGAACCCACGCCCATCGTGGCGACACTGCTCAATGCACCGACAGCGACGGCACCCCAATCGAATTTGTCGGTCAGACCGAAGGCCATCGACGCCAACTGGCCGACCGCGGAACCGACCGCGCCGGCGACGGCCACGGCCGCCACCGCGCCCCATGTGAAACCGGCGGCGCCACCCAGTACGGCAGCACCTGTCGCCATGGTGCCGCTGACACCCGCCACCGAAGCACCGAGCAGCGGTGCCGCGGCGCCGGCGGTATAGACGGTCACCACCGCCACGATCACCACCACGATGATGGTGAGGATGACCGACAGGACGTTGCAGCTCTTCTTCGGCGGCGGCGGCACGTAGTCCAGCGACGGCGACGTGCTGCCGATCACTTCGGCCGGGTTGTACGGCTTGAAGGTGGTGGCGTCGTTCTTGTTGACCTGGACTTCCGGGACCTTGAGCGTGGTGCCCGCGGCGAGGGTTTCGCCGCCGGTCAGCGCGTTGGCGGACGCCAGCACGTACCACAGGCTGTCGTTGCCGTAGACGCGCTGGGCGATGCTGCGCAGGGTGTCGCCAGCCATCACCGTGACCGTGCTGCTGCCGGCTTCGCTGTTGCGGTAGGCGGTGAGGTTGCTGATGGCGTCGACGTAACCCGCGTTGCTGGCCGCGACCTGCTGACCCGCGACGATCGCGTAGCGCGTGGTCTTGAAGCTGTAGTTGTCGTTGGTGTCGTCGAACCGTTGCAGGATGTTGCCGGCGGCGTCGTAGGCGAACAGCCGGTCCTTGCTGTCCTTCACCGCGACCCGGCGTCCCCAGCCATCGTAGACGCTGGACGTGGTGGCCGGCTGGAAATTGCTGTTGCTGCTGCTGCCCTGCACCTTGGTTTCGAGATAGGCCTCGCGTGCGTCGTAGGTGTAGCCGTAGTACCAGGTGAAGGCGCCGATGTTGTCGGTTTCCTTGCTGGTGTTCGAGAACCGCTGGTACTGGCTCTGGTACATCCGTCCGTCGCGGGCGAGGTCGTAGTAGTTCCGGGTCTCGTTGCGATCGGTGATGTTGTTGGTGTAGGTGTAGCCGGTGAAAATGTTGCCGTTGCGGGTACGGACGCCCTCCGCGAACCGCTGGGTCAGCTGGCGGCCGTCGGCATCGTAGGTGTAGACGTAGCGTTCCTTCACCTGGCCCGCGAATTCGGTGCCGGTCTCGTGCGGAACGACACGCGAGGTCAACCGCCCCGCCGCGTCGTAGCTCAGGATTTCGGCGACCTGCGGATTCACGCCGAGTGCGGCCGGTTTGTAGACGTAGGTCCGCTGCCCGCGTTCGTTGTACGTGGTGTTCTCGTACTTCGTCGTGCCCGCTTCGAGGAAACGACGGCGGATCGCCCGCCCCGCATCGTCGTAGTCGAGCGCGTAACTGACGTCCGCGGTCGCGCCATCGATCTTGCCGAGCACGATCTGCCCGCCCACGAGCTTGGCGTTGGCGACGGTGACGCGGTTCATCGCGTCGTAGTCGTACCAGAACGATTTCCAGCTGGAACTGGCATAGACATAGGAATCGCCCGGCGTGCTCGGCGTGTAGGTTCCACCACCGCCGCCGCCGCCGCCCCCACCACCGCCGCCTCCACCACCACCGCCATCGTCGATCGGATCCTCGATCGGCACGAGCAGCATGGTCTGCTCGGGGGCGACACGACTGGTGCTTGTGCCGCCATCGGCGGTCCGCAACGCGGTCGCGGAGAGGCTGGGATCCTGCGGACTCTGCATCGCGATGTAGGGGTCGAGCGGGTCGAGCGGATCGTGCGGGTCGTGCGGATCCGGCACGTAATCCGACGCGATATCGAGACGGATCGATTCGGTGTACGAGCGCTGGCCGTGCACGTCCTTGGCGTAGACATACACGTACTGGTAATTGCCCGCCTGCGTGGGCACGCCGGACAGCAGACCGGTGGCGCTGTTGAACGACATGCCGGCAGGCAGACTGCCGTAGGACTCCAGGTGGTAGGTCAGCGCCGATCCTTCGGGATCGCTGAAGCCGCTGCTGACGTCGAACTCCCAGTACTGCCCGACCGTCAGATAGGCCGGGTACGGCCAGTAAGCCGGATAGGTGAAGACCGGCGGTCGGCTCGGGAGGATGTTGACGTTGATGTCGCGCACGACCGTGAACTGGTCGTCGATGCTGCGTGCGGTCAGGCGCAGGGTGAACGTGGCGCCGGCCGGCGGCGTGCCGGTGAGCGTGCCGGTGGCCGGATCGTACGTCAGCCACGACGGCAGCGCGCTGCCGTCGGCCATGGTCATGGCCGTGGTGAACGTGGTCTCGGGCGCGAGCTGCGCCACCATGTAGGTGTAGTTGTTGCTGATCGCTTCGCCGGCATAACCGGACAGACTCCACGGATAGGTGGAACCGCTGCCGGAATTGCCGACGGTGACGCGGCGGCGATTGCCGGCGGCGTCGTAGCTGTAACGCGTGGTCATGACCTCCGAGCCGGTGGCCACGTCGATCTGGCGGACCATGCTGATCCGGCCGTTGGAATCGTAGGTCGAAATGGTCCGCAGATGGACCACGGTGACCGTGGTGCCCTTGGTGTAGCTGGTGTAGGTCTCCTCCATGGTGCGGTTGCCGGCCGCATCGTAGGCATAGCGCGTCCAGTTGTTGCCTTCGCGGATCTCCTTGATCAGACCGCTGGCGTAGTAGTACTGCGCGCGATCGCTCGCGCCCAGGCCGGTCAGGCCGAGCTGGGTCGCGAGCGCGGCATTGCCGTCGGTGCCGTCCGGCGCCGGCGCGTTGGGATCGGGTCCCGAATAGCCGTCGCTGAGCACCACATACATGTTGGTGGAGGTGGCGCGGGTGGTCTTGAGCAGCTGACCGGTTTCGGCGTGGTAGATGTAATCGTAGTCGGCGCCGCCGAGATCGTTGTGATCGACGATGCGGCCGAAGACGTCGTAATCCCAGGTCTGCTCGTCGATGAAGACGTACTCGCCTTCGCGGTCCTTGCGGATCGCCGGGCCGGTGTAGTACTCCGGCACGTAGTAGTAACCGCCGCCGTAACCGTAGCCGTAGTCGTCGTAGTACCAGGTGCCGGTACCGTAACCGGTGATCGTGCCGTTGACGTCGCCGACCGAGAGCAGATAGCGCCAGCGGTCCGCATCGCCGTTGGTTTCGCGGATCTTGCGGCCCTGCAGGTCGTTGGCGTAGGTCTTGACCACGCCGGCGGCGCTGCGGCTGCCGAGCAGCAGACTGCGGCTGTCGTAGTCGTAACGCGAGGCCTGGCCGAGCGCGTTGGTCACGCTCCAGCGGTCGGCGCTGCCCTGCAGGCCGTAGGTTTCGAGCGTGTTCTTCTGCCGGGTGCCCTGGCCGTTGGTGAAATCGCCGTGCGCCGACACCCGGCCGGCGCGGTCGTATGCCTTCCAGGTGATGTAACCCAGCGGGTTCTGGGCGTAGCGTTCGCGATCGAACAGGTCGTAGGCGACCTTCGTCGATTTTCCGAGCGCGTCGATGCTCTCGACGGCGCGGCCGACGCTGTCGTAGACCACGCGCTGCACGTTGCCGTTGGCGTCGCGGCTTTCGGTGATCCGGCCCAGACCATCGTAGTACCAGTTCAGCACCGGGCGCGCGCGGGTCTCGGTGCCGTTGGCGGCGACGATCTTGACCTCGGGGCGCGTCTCCTGGACCACCTTGTTGAAGCTGTTGTAGCGGTACAGCGTTTCGTAACCGCGGGCGTCGACGCGACGCACCACATTGCCCCAGCGGTCGTATTCGCTGAGCACTTCCGGGCGCTGCGCCAGATCGTCCGAATTCGACGGCAGGCGTTCCAGCACCGCGCGGCCGAGCTTGTCGTAGACCAGATCGGTGACCGCGGACACCACGCTCTGGGCGCCCTGCGCGCTGACGGTGAAGCTCTTGCGGGTCATGCGCAGCGTGCGGCCGGCGAGATCGTAGGCAAGATCGCGCCAGGCACCGCCCTGGCTGTTGTCGCGGACGGCGCGACCGGCCTTGTCGTACTCGTAGGAAATGAAGTTGCTGCCGGTGAACGCATCGGCGATGCGGTCGTCCTTCTTCACGACTTCGCCGAAGGCGTTGTACTGCACGATCTCGGACTGGTCCGTGGACGTGCCCTTGAGCGTGCGCACGCCGCCGACGACGTCGTAGCGTTCGCGCAGGGTCGCGGCGCTGACCTGGCGGCCGGTGCGGTCGTAGGTGTAGTTGACGAAGAGATCGGATTCGATCGTGGTGCTGCTGCCGTCGATGGCGCCGCCGCCGCGCAGCGTGGTGCGCACCTGGACGACGCGGTCGCCCGCATCGTAGCTGCGGTAGGTCGCGGTATTGGCGGCGAGATCGCGCTCGGCCGTGACCCGGCCGCGCAGATCGTAGTCGGTTTCGTTGATGCTGTCGTTGGCGCTGGCCACCGCCGCCGCGGCGCCGATCTTGCCGTTCGCGAAGCGCACCACGCGCACCGCGTTGCCGAATGCGTCGTAGGCCAGCTCCGTGTAAGGCGAGCGCTGTTCGTACAGGGCGGCGGAGGACAGCGTGTTGTTCTGGGACTGGGCGAGCAGCGTATCGCTGTTCGCGACCAGCACCGCGCGCGACGGCTGCTGCACCGAGATCATCCGGCCCATGGCGTCGTAACGCGTGAGCGTGGTGCCCTGAGCGTCGACCACCGAGGTGATGCGACCTTCGCCGTCGTAGCCGAACTGCGTCGACACCATCGACCACTGGCCCGCAGCGGCACCGGAGGTCTGGATGAACTGGTGCGTGGCCTGCGAGGCGACGCGTCCCAGCGCGTCGTAGGTGAATTCGATGCGGCGATCGTAGCCGGTGGCGGCATCGCCCGCGGCCGGCAGCGCCGGCGGCAGCACGGTGCCGAGCGCGGCGATCGTCGCCGTCGACAGCCTGCGCGCATGTTCGGTCTTGCTCTGGATTTCGCCATGGGCGGTCCAGACCTGCGAACTGACGTAGCCCTCGGCGTCGACGCTGACCGTCTCGCGCCCCAGTTTGTCGTAGTAGCGCCAGGTGTCGGCCCAGACCGCGTCGGCGGTATCGGGCGTGCCTTCCAGCAGGATCGAGGTCTTCACCACCTCGCCGTAGGCGTTGAACTGGCTGCGCACCGTCGGGCGACCGGTGGCGACGGTGCCGTTGGCCTTGAGGTAGGACACCGCGTCCTGCTGCACCTGCACCTTCTGGCCCAGCATGTTGTAGCTGCTGTCGACGCCGCGGTCCTGCGTGGCGTTGAGGGTCAGGCCGGACTGCACCAGCGCCTGGGTCAGCGCCTTGTCGGGCTGCCAGCCCGCCGCGACGAAGGCGCTGCCGGTGGTGACGAGCGCGTTCGCATGGCGGACGGTCCGCGTCTCTTCGCCGAAGGCGTTGTAGACGTGCGCGGTGACGTTCTTTTCCTCGTCGATGTCGTAGACGACCCGACCGAGATTGTCGTAGACCTTGTAACTGCGATTGCCGAGCGGGTCCTTCTGCGAGACCGCATTGCCGAGCGCGTCGTAGAGGATTTCGATGGTGTCGGCATTGCCGCTGGCCGGGGTGCCGCCGGTGATCGCGTCGGGCAGCACGATGCGCACGGTATTGCCGCGGTTGTCGTACTCGTAGCGGGTGATCCGCGCCTGCGCGGTGTCCGCGTTCTCGATCCGCCGCAGGATGTTGCCGGCGCCGTCGTACTCCATCCGCGCGACGATCGAACGCGTGGTCGTGGAGCCGCCGGTCCTGACCGCGACCGCGGGACTGATCTCGGCGGTACGGCGACCGGCGCGGTCGTATTCGTAGTTCCACGCCGCGCCGGTGCGGTCGGTGTGGCGGGTGATGTTGCCGGCGGCGTCGTACTGGTAGGACTCGGTCTGGCCCAGCGCATCGGTGCGGGTCGTCACCTGGCCGGCGCTGTCGTAAGCCATCGCGATCGCGCGATAGGCCGAGGCCGGCTGGGTCGCGACCCAGGCGGCGAGCGCGGCGGTGTCGGTGGTGTTCGACGGCAGGTTGGCGTAGACCAGCGTCTGCACCACGCGACCGATGGCGTCGTAGCGCTGCTCGCTGAGGGTGCCGAGCGCATCCAGCGCGAAGCGCTCGCGGTTGCCGGCATCGTGGAAGTAGCGGAGGGTGCGGCTCTGGGTCGCGCGGATCGCGGGATCGGTGCTGAGCGCCGCCGACACCGCGCCGGCGACGGTCGCGGTGGTCGCGCCGGGCGCGTAGGCGATATTGACGCCGTAGCGGGTCTTCGCGACGACCCGGCCGATGGCGTCGTACTGCGTTTCGGTGACCTGGCCGAGACCGCTGCCGCTGCGCATGACCTGATAACGGACGCGGCCGGCCTGGTCGTAATGCAGGCCTTCGACGCGCGCGGTGGCTTCGTTGGCGGAGACATGACCGGCGAAACCGGCCTGGGTCGCGGTACCGGCGGCGAGCTGCGTCATCAGCGTGCCGCTGACGGTCGCGGCATAGGCGAGCGTGCTGCGCACGCGGCCGACGCCGTCGTAACGGATCTCCTGCACCGAGCCATCGCCACGCACGCGGAACGCCAGGCGCGCGGCGGCGTCGTAGACGCTGTAGTCGACCTGATCCTGCGCGGTCTCGACCAGGAGCGCGGCGACCTGCGCGGCGTCGATGTTGCCGCCGGACAGGCCGACCGAGATCGTCTGCGCATGGCGACGCACGGACGCGATCGCGCCCAGCGCGTTGTAGCGCGTGCTGGTGACCGCACCGGCGCCATCGATGCTGTAGGCGACGCGCCCGGCGGTGTCGTAGACCAGGCGCTGCACCTGGGCGGTGCCGCGATTCGCGGCCATCCACGACGACAGCGACGCTTCGGTGGCGGTGCCCTGCGACAGCGCGGTGGACAGGGTCGCATCCACCGCGAGCGCGGCCGTGTAGGCGTAGGCGCCGACGATGCGGCCGACCTGATCGTACTGACGTTCGACCACCGCGGCCTGGTTCGCGGAGGTGCGGGTGATGGCCAGGCGTTCGCGGCCGGCGTTGTCGTACACGCTGTACTGCGCGGCCGCACCGGCTTCGTTCGCGGCGACGAACGAAGCGAAATCGGACGCCTGCGCAGTGCCTGCGTGCAGCGGCGTGTTGAGGCTGTTCTGCAGCGACGTGGCCGCGACCATGTAACGCAGGCTGGCGACGACGTTGCCCGCACCGTCGTAGCGGGTTTCGCGCAGGACGCCGTCGGCACCGAGCTGGAAACGCAGGCGGCCTGCGCCGTCGTAGACCCGGGATTCGCCCTCGAAGCCCATGCTCCAGTCGAGCTGGGCATCGAGACTGGCGAGCGTGGCGGTGGCCAGGGTCGCGACGTTCGCGGCCTTGGCGAACAGGCGGGTGGTGGCCACGCGACCGGCGGCGTCGTACCACATGCGGGTCATGCCGCCGTTGCCGTCGACCGTGTAGACCAGACGATCGGCGGCGTCGTAGAAGAAGCGGACGACGCTGTCGTTGGCGCTCGCCGGCGTCGCCGCCAGCAGCGAGGCGACGGTGGCCGTCCCGGCGGCGATCGAATCACGCAGCGCGGCGGTCAGCGGCAGGGCCTGGGCGTAGCGCTTCTCGGCGATGCGGCGGCCGGCGCTGTCGTACACGTTCTCGACGACGCCACCGGCGCCGTCGATGCTCAGGCGCAGGCGGCCATCGCCGTCGTAGACCATCGACTGCAGCTGATCCTGCGCGTCGTCGCGCAGCGACTGGCTGGTGACGAAACCGGAGAGTTGCGCTTCGGTCGGAATCGCGCCGGCCAGCGACGACAGGTTCACGGTCTTGGCGTACGCGCGCTGCGCGGTGACGCGGCCGGCGCCGTCGTAGCGCGTTTCGACCAGACCATTGGCGCCGTCGACGGTGAAACGCAGGCGGTTCGCGACATCGTAGGCGTACTGCACGGTGCCGCCTGCGCCGGTCCTGCGCACGACGTTGTCGTTGAGGTCGTAGGCGTAATTCGTGGTGACGGCGGCGCCGCCCGTGCCCACGGTTTCGCTGGTGCGGCGGCCGAGACCGTCGTAGACGTAGGTCGTCTGGCGCGCGGCGCTGGTGCCCGCGCCTTCGATCACCGACAACTGGCGACCGTCGCGGTCCCAGGTGTAGGTCGTGCGCAGATTCAGCCCGGCGGGATCGACCGCGGTCTGGGTGAGATTGCCCTTGCGGTCGTAGGTCATCGCCACGACGCGGCCCGAAGGATCGGTCACGCGCACGGTGCGGCCCTGGCCGTCGAAGACGTGGCGCGTCGTCAGGTTGAGCTTGCCCGCGCCGGGATCCTCGACCCGGGTCAGCGTGCGTCCGGCGGCGTCGTAGGTATAGGCGACCTGACGGCCGGTGGCGTCGGTGCTGGTGGCGAGCAGGCCGCGCACGTCGTACGTGTTCTGCGCGATGTTGCCCAGCGGATCGGTCTGCTGGACGAGATTGCCGTTGCGGTCGTAGACCGACGTGGTGACCGCGGTGCCGCCGCCGGGCTGCGGCTGGCGCACTTCCACCGTCTCGCCGAAGCGGTTCCGGATCGTGGTGACGCTCACGCCTTCCGGCGAGGTCACGGTGACGCTGCGCGCGGTGTCGCTGTACTGGTACGTGGTGATGCGGTTGCTGGCGTCGCGACGGGTGAGCACGCGATCGAAGGCGTCGTACGACACCTGATCGACCAGATCCTGTCCGCTGACCGCGCGCACCGTGGACGAGATCTGGCGGCCGCGGCGGTCGTAGGCGAAATCGTACAGCGTGCCGCGCGCGTCGACCTGACGCGTGATCCGGCCGAAGGCATCGTAGGTGCTGGTGGCGGTGCGGGTGAGGCTGCCGGCGGTCTCGGTCTGCGAAATGCGCAGACCGCGGCGGTCGTAGGCGTAGGTCGTGGTGCTGGCGGCGCCGTTGAGGGTCTTGCCGACGCTGGTCAGGTCGCCGAAGCGGTTGTAACCGTAGGTCGCGACGTGGTTCTCGGCGTCGGTATGCTGCAGCAGCCGGCCCATGCGGTCGTAGACGTACTGGTTGCGGCTGTCCTGTGCAGCGACGTAGCTGAGCGCGCCGATCGCGCTCTGCGCGCTGGCCCGGTCGCCGGGCACCGCGATCGTGATGCGGCCGGTGTAGGCGAGGGTTTCGCTGGCTTCGCCGAACGCGTTGTAGCGGATTTCGGACACTTCGCCGCGGGCGTTGCGCAGCCCGGCATCGTCTTCGACGCCGCGCACGATGAAGCTCTGGCGGCCGGCGCCGTCGTAGAAGTACCAGGTCTTGTTGCCGGGGGCATCGACGGTCTCGATGCGGCGACCGACCAGATCGTAGGCATGGCGCACGCCGTACTGCGCGTACACGCTGTCGAGCTGGGCTTCGGTCATGCCCGCGAGCACCTGCACCGCGCCCTCGCCGGTCAGTTCGCCGATGAGATTGCCGAACACGTCGTAACGCAGGCGCCCGTCGCGCACCTCGCTCATGCCCTGCGCGGATTCGGTGCGCACCAGGCGCCCGGCTTCGTCGTAGGTGTAGCGGGTGACGGTGCCTTCATGGTTGAGCGACGTGACCAGCTGGCCGAGACCGTTGTAGCTGTTGCGGGTCAGCCGGAAGGCTTCGGCCGGCGCGCCGCTGGCGGCGGCGGTGCGCAGCGCCGCCAGCGTTTCGCTGCCGGTGAGGCCGGTCAGGCGCTTGGCATGGGCTTTCACCGCGCGCTGGTTGGCGGCTTCGTCGTACAGGAATTCGGTGAGGTAACCCTCGGCGTCCAGTTCGCCGATCACCCGCCCGCGGGCGTCGTGGAACTGGCGGGTGGTCTGGTCGTCGGCATGGGTGACGGGACGCAGTTGCGCGAGGGTGCCGCTGGCCCAGTACGCGCTGTTGGTGCGCGTGGCGTAGCCCACCGTGCGGACGAGGCGCCCGCCCGCGTCGTAGATCTGCTCGGCCAGGTAACCCTCGGCGTCGAGCGTGGCCACCAGGCGGCCGGCGGCGTCGTAGAACATGCGCGTGGTGCGGGTGCCGTTGGCGCTGGCGTCGGCGGGATCGTTCGACACCTGGCCGACCAGGCGCGAGGCGGCGTCGTAGAGGTGGGTGACCACCCGGCCGGCGGCGTCGGTCACCGTGGCCAGCCGGCCGGCGCTGTCGTAAGTGCGGGCGGTAGCGCGGTCGTTGGCGGCATCCGTGGCGACCCAGACCTGACCGGCGGTCAGGGCCGGCGCGGTCGCGGCGAACACCAGCTCGCGCACCACCACCGCATCGCCCGAGATCCAGGCCGTGGTGTTGACGCGGGTGGCGCGCTGGACGGTGCTGGACACCCGGCCGACCGCGTCGTAGAGCGTATGCAGCACCGCGCCGGTGGCGTCGACCGCGGCGCTGAGGCGCCCGGCGGCGTCGTAGAAGGCGTAGTTGCGCCCGCCGGCGGCGTCCTGGCTGGCGACCAGACGCCCGGTGTTGTCGTACCAGTGGCGGGTGGTGCGGGTGACGGTGGCGCCGTTGACGGTGCCGGCCTCGCTGATCGACAGCACATCGCCGGCGCGGTTGCGGGCCTCGGTGCGGATCAGCCCGGTGTCGAAGGTGACCCGGATCTGGTTGGCGGAATCGACGTAGGCATAGGTGCTGCGCAGGGTGAGCGCATCGTCGCCGGCGGCGCTGGCGCTGTCGCGGCCGAGCACGCTGAGCAGGCGCCCCATGCCGTCGTAGACGTACTCGGTGACCTCGCTGCCGGCGAGCGTCGAGCTGTCGGTGCGCCCGGCGCCGCGCGAGACCACTTTCTGCAACAACTGGCCCTGCGCATCGTGGACGAAACGGGTGATGGACGCGCCGGCATCCAGCACGCCGTTGCCGGCGGCGTCGGCGCCGACGGTGGCGTATTCCACGGTCTGCTGCAGGCGGCCCTTGGCATCGTAGGCGTAGGTCGTGAGCGCGCTGTTGGCGCGGCGCATCGCGGCGGCATCGGCGGCCCAGGTCGACAGCGCGGCCTCGGTGAAGGCGCCGCTGTAGGCCGCGCCGAAGTAACGCCGTTCCGACGCCAGCGCACCGATGCCGTTGCCGTTGGCGGCGTAGGTCAGTTCGCGCACCGCGCCGGTGGCGTCGACCACGAAACGCAGGCGATCGCGCGCATCGTAGACGTACTGGGTGGTCAGCGCGCCCGACGGCAGATTGGTGGTGCCGGCGTGGGTGGGATCGAGCCCGTCGGCATCGGCGGCGGTGTAACGGGTTTCGGACAACACCTGGTTGCTGGCGCCGTAGGTCCAGGCGACGGTGTTGCCGAGCAGATCGCGCTGCAGGATGCGGTTGCCGTTGGCGTCGTAGCGGAACACCACGTCGAGCTGCGCCGCGCCGGCGGTGACGCCGGTCATCGCATTGCCGGTGATGCGCACGAGATTGCCGGCGGCGTCGTACTGGTACGCGGTCTTCACGCGCATGCCGCCGACCGCCGGTTCCAGCACCGCGGTCAGCTGCTTGTTGGCGTCGTACTGGTAGGTCCAGGTGCGCCCGGCGGCATCGCTGACGTCGGTCGTGCCGCTGCCGTAGGTGAAGGTCAGGGTGCGTGCGGAACCGTCGGTGGCGCTGCCCTCGGTGACGGTCTTGACCCGGAAGCCACCGGCGCCGTCGGCCTCGTAGGTGTAGGCGACGGTGGCGCCGTCGCTGCCGGTCACGCGGGCGATGCGCAGATCGCCGGCGCTGGCCGTCGCGTATTCGTAACTGGTCCGGAACAGGCGGCCGTCGTTGGCGGCGGCGTTGCCCGCATCCCAGACGTTGTCGGCGGCGTTGTCCGGGGTCAGGTCGGTCTGCACCCAAGACAGGCGGCCGTAGGCGTCGTAGCCGTAGCTCACCTGGGCCTTGAGCGCGCCGCCCTCGCGGGTGCTCACCGAGGCCAGTTGCAGGGTCGTGCCGACGTAGGCATAGACGATGGCATCGGCGGCCGCGCCCGAACCATCGATCGAGCGGATCTCCGAGACCCGGCCCTGGGCGTCGTACAGCACATCGAACTGGGCCGGGGTGACGCCGTCGCTGCGCAGATCGCGGATGCGGATCAGGCGGCCGAGCTGGGCGGCGTCGGCGTGGTTCGCGTAGGTCTCTTCGCGCCGGCTGCTGCCTTCGATGTAGCGCCAGGTCGACGTGGCGCCGTCCCAGGTCAGGGTGTCGTGCGCCCCCTCGCCATCGGTGCTGGTGTAGGTGGTGCCGCTGGCGAGCGTGAAGGTCCGGCGCTGGCCGTCGCCGAGGACGAGGGTCGCGGTCGTGCCCGCGCCGCCCGGGGTGCCGGTGAACTGGACGCGGCGCTCGTAGCCGGTGATCCAGCCGTCCTGGCCGACGTCGGCGACCTGGCCGCGACTGTTGTAGGTGCGCAGGGCCGCCGCGCCGAGGCCGCGGACCAGCAGGCTTTCATCGAAGGACTGCAGCACCAGATTGCCGGTGGCGGCATTGATGCTGAAGCTGTCCCTGCCCTGCCCGAGGCGGGTCGCCCCGTTGCCCTGAGGCGAATCGAACAGACCGAACCCGTTCCCCGTGAAAATCGCGACCATTCCCCAGCACTCCGTCAAGTCCACTGCATCCGGGCGGACCAAGCCCGGTCTATTCGGAGTGTTGTCCCGGGAAGCGGGGCAATGGTTTAGGGCCGATTCGCGGCCCTCATGCGGAGTGTGCCGTTGGTCATGCTTCCCGGCCGTGTGCCGCGGGGCCGGTCGCGGGGCCGGCCCCTTCCGCCGCACCCGGAAGGTGCGCCGGGGTGGCGCGAATCACAGCAAGCGCAGCACGTAACATATAGAGTGTCCCCACCCCCACGGAGAGCCCCGCATGTCGAAACGCCAGGACCCCGCGCTGCGTCTGATGCTGGTGGATGACAGTGTCGAAGAGGCCGAAGGCATCGTCAGCGGCCTGCGCAACGCCGGGATCGCCGTGCGCCCCCTGCGCCCGACCACGGGCGACGAACTGACCACGATGGTGGTCGGGCAACCGGTGGACCTGGTGCTGGCCGCGCATTCCAGCCGCAGCCTGCCGTTCGCCGACGTGCAGCAGCGGGTCTCGACCAGCGGCAAGGACATCCCCCTGATCGCCGTGGTCGAGGACGTGGACACCGAGACCTTCGCCGAACTGCTGGGCACCAGCGTCCGCGCCCTCGCCCTGCGCCACAAACCGCCGCAACTGCTGGCGACCGTACGCCGCGAATGGGCCGACCTCGAAGCCCGCCGCGCCCAGCGCCGGCTCGAAGCGCAGGTGCGCGAGACCGAGCGCCGCTGCGACGCGCTGATCGAATCCTCGCGCGAACCCATCGCCTACGTGCACGAAGGCATGCACATCCGCGCCAACGCCGCCTATCTCGAAATGTTCGGCTACGAATCCTTCGAGGACATCGAGGGCATGTCGCTGCTCGATCTGGTCGCGCCGCGGCATGTCGAAGGCTTCAAGCAACTGCTCAAGAACATGAGCAAGGGCGAGGCGCCGCCGCCGCGCTACGAACTGGAAGCGCACGACATCGAGGGCAACGCCTTCCCCGCGGTGATGGAATTCACCCTGGCCCAGTACGAAGGCGAGGCCTGCCAGCAGGTGATCTTCCGCCGCCAGGAACCGGCGGTGGACCCGGAACTCGCGCGCAAGGTCGAGGAACTGCGCCAGCGCGACCAGGTCACCGGCCTGCTCAACCGCCCGACGTTCCTGATCGCGCTGGAAAACGCCGTCTCCGACGCCGCCCAGCACGGCAACCAGCACGGCCTGCTGCTGATCGAACCCGACCACTACCAGCGCCTGCTGCACGAGATCGGCCTGGATTCGGCGGACACGATCATGGCCGCGATCGCGGAACGCCTGCGCAGCGAACTGGATGGCGAAGCCGTGGCCGCGCGGTTCTCCGAGAACAGCCTCGCGGTGCTCGTGCGCGGCAGCGACCACACCGCCACAGCCACCCTCGCCACCCGCATCTGCAACACCTTCGCGGCGGAAGTGTTCGCCATCGGCCAGCGCTCCAGCGTCATCACCGCCAGCATCGGCGGCGTGCAGATCAGCCAGAAGAACGCCAGCGTCAGCCAGATCCTCGCCAAGGCCGCGGCCGGCGTGCAGTCGGCAGCCGGCGTCGGCGGCAATCGCACCGAACTGTTCGACCCGAACGCGATGGACCGCGCCGAAGCCGAACGCATCCAGGCCTGGGTCGAACGCCTGCAGGAAGCGATCGAACACAAGCGCCTGCTCCTGCATTTCCAGCCGGTGATCAACCTGCAGGGCGACAACCACCCGGTCTACGACACCTTCCTGCGGTACGACAGCGGCGACGGCGAACTGATCTCGCCCACCACCTTCCTGCAGATCGCCGAGGACCACGGCATGCTGGAAGCGATCGACCGCTACGTCGTCGAACGCGCGATCGAACTGATCGCCCAGCGCGAACACGCCGGCAAGCCGGTGACGCTGCTGATCAAGGTGTCGCAGGCCTCGCTGCAGAACGACGCACTGGCCACGTTCGTGGGCGAACAACTGGCGATGCGCGGCGCGTCGGGCGAATACCTCGCGCTGCAGTTGCAGGAAGCGAAGGTGTTCACCCACCTGCATGCGGTGCAGCAGTTCGCCGCGGCGGTGAACCAGTATGGCTGCCGTCTCGGCCTCGAACAGTTCGGCGCCGGCCTCGATTCGTTCCAGTTGCTCACCCACGTGCAGCCGCAGTTGCTGAAGATCGACCGCAGCTTCATCGAAGACCTGCCGAAGAACGCCGAGAGCCAGCAGCGCGTCCGCGACATCGCGCGCAAGGCGCGCGACCTCGACATCCTCACCATCGCCGAGTTCGTGCAGGACGCGGCCAGCATGTCGATCCTGTTCTCGGCCGGCGTCGATTACGTCGAAGGCCACTTCCTGGCCGCCGCCGGCCCCGAGATGAACTACGACTTCGAGTGAGGCGTCCGGCTCGCCTTCTGACCCGGTAGAGCGGCCTTCAGGCCGCCGTGTCGCCCGAAACGAAACGCCCGCCTTCCGGCGGGCGTTCGTCGATCGGTGGTGGAAGCCTCCAGCGGCCCGAAGCCGCTCTACCGAAGCGCCTGTGATCGATGATCAGGACACCACGCTCGGCCGGTTGAAGGCGCCGGACTCGGAGGCCTGACGCAGCGCGGCGATGCGTTCCTCCAGCGGCGGATGGCTCAGGAACAGGCGGCGCAGACCGTGGCCGACGCCACCGGAGATGCCGAAGGCCTGGACCTGCTTGGGCAGGGTGCTCGTGCCGTAGGTCATCGACAGGCGCTCCAGCGCGGCGATCATCTTGCGGCTGCCGGCCAGCTTCGCGCCGCCGGCATCGGCGCGGAATTCGCGATGGCGCGAGAACCACATCGCGATGACGCTGGCGAGCACGCCGAAGACCATGTCCAGCACGAACACGCTGAGGTAATAGCCGATGCCGACGCTGCCGTCCTCGCGCTGGCCGCCGAGGAAACCGTCGACGACCCGGCCGACCAGCCGCGCCAGCACGATCACGAAGGTGTTCAGCACGCCCTGCAACAGCGCCATGGTGATCATGTCGCCGTTCGCGACATGGCTGACTTCGTGCGCCAGCACCGCTTCGGCCTCGTCGCGGTCCATCGCCCGCAGCAGGCCGGTCGACACCGCGACCAGCGCGTTGTTGCGGTTGGCGCCGGTGGCGAAGGCGTTGATTTCGGGCGCGTCGTAGATCGCGACCTCGGGCATGCCAATGCCGGACGCCTCCGCCTGGCGGCGGACGGTCTGCACCAGCCAGCGTTCGACCTCGTTGCGCGGCTCCTGGATGACGTGGGCGCGGGTCGTCATCTTCGCGATCCACTTCGAGCTGAGAAGCGAAATAAGCGAACCGCCGAAACCGAACAGGACCGCCATCACCAGCAGGCCGGCGTTGGTCCGCGGGTCGATCCCGAACACCGCCATGACCACGCTGAAAACCAGCAGCACGGCGAGATTGGTGGCGAGAAACAGGGCGATGCGTTTGAACATGGTCGACATCCTTCGCGCGGGATGCGCGTCGATGTCGTTAAGCTGTGGCGGCCGCGCGCGGAATCAAGCCGCGCACGGCGGCCACGGGCCACCGACCGGAACGCGATTCAGTCGACAGACACCTACATGACGATCCTCTCACCCCCGACCGAGGGCCATCGCGGACGTTTCGCGCCCTCGCCCACAGGACCGCTGCACTTCGGCTCGCTGGTCGCCGCGCTCGGCAGTTGGCTGATGGCGCGGCACGCCAGCGGCGAATGGTGGGTGCGGATCGAGGATCTCGACCCGCCCCGCGAGGTCCCGGGCGCCGCCGATGCGCAACTGCGGACCCTGGCCGGCTTCGGGCTGATCTCCGACGCGCCCGTGGTGCGCCAGAGCGCGCGCCACGCGCTCTATCGCGAGGCCCTGGACCGGCTGCTGGCAGCCGGCCTCGCCTTCGAATGCCGCTGCAGCCGCAGCGACCTCGCCGCGACCGGCGGCATCCATCGCGCCTGCCGGCCGCAGGCGACCCGGACGCAGGCCGCGGTGCGCCTGCGCGTGGCCGATGGCGGCCCCGTCGGGTTCGACGACGCCGTGCACGGCCGCATCGTGCAGGACGTGGCCGCCGAGGTCGGCGACGTGGTGCTGCTGCGCGCGGACGGTTACTGGGCCTACCAGTTGGCGGTCGTGGTGGACGATGCGGCGCAGGGCATCACCCACGTGGTCCGCGGCGCCGACCTGCTCGATTCCACCCCGCGCCAGATCCTGCTGCAGCGGGCGCTGGGGCTGCCCACGCCGGCCCATGCCCACCTGCCGCTGGTCGTCGACGACGGCGGCCACAAGTTGTCGAAATCGATGGCCGCGCTGCCCGTGGACGGCGATGATCCGCTGCCCGCGCTGCGTCTGGCGTGGCGGGCGCTGGGGCAATCCGTCCCCGCGTTCGACGGGACAGGCAGCATCGCGCAGGCGCTCGCGCGCGCCGCGGCCGAATTCGATTTCCGGTGCATTCCGAAGGGCCCCATTGCCTTCGCCGCGTTGCACAATGGCGGTCACGGCCTCCCCGCATAGAATCGCGACGAGCCGGACCGCCAGCAGGGCCGAGACCCTGCGGCGATCGACACCCACTTTTACCGAAACGAAGGGAAGGGAGAACGACATGACTGCACGCGTCGCACTGGTCACCGGCGGCACCGGCGGCATCGGCACCGCGATCTGCAAGCGCCTTGCCGACATGGGGCACAAGGTCGCCACCAACTACCGCAACGAAGAAAAAGCGAAGGCCTGGCAGGGGCAGCTGAAATCCGAGGGCTACGACATCGCGCTGGCCAGGGGCGACGTGACCTCCGCCGACGAGGCCGAAGCGATGGTGCGCGAGGTCGAACGCCAGCTCGGGCCGGTCGACATCCTCGTCAACAACGCCGGCATCACCCGCGACGGCACCTTCCACAAGATGACCGCACAGCAGTGGCAGGACGTGATCAACACCAACCTCAACTCGGTGTTCAACGTCACCCGCCCGGTGATCGAAGGCATGCGCGACCGCAAATGGGGCCGGGTCATCCAGATCAGTTCGATCAACGGCCTGAAAGGCCAGTACGGCCAGGCCAACTACGCCGCCGCGAAGGCCGGCATGCACGGCTTCACCATCTCGCTGGCGCGCGAGAACGCGAAACTCGGCATCACCGTGAACACGATTTCGCCGGGCTACATCGCCACCGACATGGTGATGGCGGTGCCGGAAGAAGTCCGGGCCAAGATCGTGGCCGACATCCCGACCGGCCGCCTCGGCACCCCGGACGAAATCGCCTACGGCGTGGCCTTCCTGGCCGACGATCGGGCCGCATGGATCACCGGCTCCAACCTCGACATCAACGGCGGCCACCACATGGGCTGGTGAAGCCGTCGCCGCCGGGCCGGTTCTCCCGCCCGGCGCGTCACGGCCGGGCGGCTGCAACCGCCCCTTTGTGATTTGCGTCACCTTTCCGGCCGCCCCCGGTCTCGCCGACGGCGGCGGCAGGCCGCCGAGTTGCAAGCCGCCTCCGGCTGCGCCATGCTCGCGGACCGACTCCTTTAGAGTAAAGGCTCCATGGCCTCCACGCGGATCATCAAGAAGTATCCGAACCGCCGTCTCTACGACACCAAGATCTCGAGCTACATCACGATCGAGGACGTGCGCCAGCTGATCGTGGACGGCGAGGACTTCGAAGTCCGGGATGCGAAATCCGGCGACGACCTGACCCGCCAGGTGCTGCTGCAGATCATCGCCGAGCACGAGCAGGACGGCGAGCCGATGCTCTCCACGCAGTTGCTGAGCCACATCATCCGGTTCTACGGCGACTCGCTGCAGGGCTTCATGGGCAACTATCTCGAACGCTCGATGCAGATCTTCCTCGATCAGCAGCAGCAGTTCCGCCAGCAGATGGGCGGGCTCATCGGCCAGACGCCGTGGACGATGATGAACCAGCTGACCGAGCGCAATCTGGAAATGTGGCGCGAATTCCAGCACAACCTCATCGGCGCGATGGGCCGCAGCGCATCGCCGGGTAAACCGAAGGACAAGGCCGCCGCCGGCAAGGCGCACGAGGACTGATCCAATCGATCGATCCCGGCGCGGCACCGCCGCGCCCGGGCATGCCTGTGCGCCGCACCGGCATCCAGAAGGCTTTCAGGGGAAGCGGAACATGGGCAAACGCGTGGCTGTCGTCACCGGCGGCATCGGCGGGCTGGGAACGGAAATCTGCGTGGCGCTGGCCCGCGCGGGGCGCAGCGTGATCGCAGCGGACCTCGGCGCGCGCGCCGAGCGCATCGAACAGTTCGCGCGCGATGTCGAAGGCCTCGACATCCGCTTCGAAGCGCTGGACGCCGGCGACTTCGAAGCCTGCGGCGCGCTGGTGCGCAAGGTCGAAGCCGACCTCGGCGCGCTCGACATCCTGGTCAACGCCGCCGGCATCACCCGCGACGGCACCCTGCGCAAGATGGACAAGGTGCAGTGGGACGCGGTGATGAACGTCAACCTCGACAGCGTCTTCAACATGTGCCGCCATGCGATCGACGGGATGATGACGCGCGGCTTCGGCCGCGTCGTGAACATCAGTTCGGTGAACGGCCAGACCGGCCAGTTCGGGCAGACCAATTACTCCGCGGCGAAGGCCGGCATGCACGGCTTCACCATGGCCCTCGCCCGCGAGGTCGCGCGCAAGGGCGTGACCGTGAATTCGATCTCGCCCGGCTACTGCGAAACCGCGCTGGTGATGGCGATCCCCGACGACATTCGCGCCGGCATCGTCGAAAAGGTACCCGTCGGCCGTCTCGGCAAACCGTCGGAAATCGCGCGCACCGTCACCTTCCTCACCGACGACGAGGCCGGCTTCATCACCGGCGCGAACATTCCCGTCAACGGCGGCATGTTCATGAGCTTCTGATCAGCAGACCCCGCGGCGCCCGTGCATTCCGGCGGGGCCACGCTACCATTGCGCGTCTTCTTCTTTCGCGATGTCCGGCCTCCCGCATGATCAAGCTCACTCCGCCCAGCACGCCCGCCTTCCTGATTTCCCTGCTGCTCGGTGGCGCCGGCATCGCCGGCAAGCTCGGCTATTTCGCCATCGCCGCACCGAACGCGTTCTGGTTGCTGACCACCGCGTTCGCGCTGTTGCTGCTGTCGACGATCTTCAGGGGCCTCTGAGCCGAAGCAGACTGCCGGCCGCGCCGCACGACGCGCTCAGCGCGCGGCCGCCGGGTCGCAGAACTTCTGCCGGTATTCCATCGCCTTCGGCATCAACTGCTGCAGGTTCTGGATGCGGGTGCCGGGATTGGGATGGGTGGACGAAAATTCCGGCGGCGCCTGCCCGCCGCTGGCCTGGCTCATGCGCTCCCACAGCGGCACCGCTTCGTTCGGGTCGAAGCAGGCGGCGGCGGCGAGCATCAGGCCCACGGCGTCGGCCTGGGTTTCGTGTTTGCGCGCATACGGCAGCAGGTAACCGTAGCCCATCGCGGCCTGCATCATCTGCTGCTGTTGCGGGTCCAGCCCACCCATCGCGCCGGCCATCTGGCCGATCTGCCCGAGCTTCTGCTGCGACATCCGCTGCGCGCCGTGGCGCAACAGGGCATGGGCGATCTCATGCCCCATCACCACCGCCACCGCGTCGGCGTTGCCGGCGACCGGCAGCAGTCCCGTGTAGACCGCCATCTTGCCGCCCGGCAGGCAGAACGCATTCGCCTGATCGGACTGGATGACCTGCACGTCCCATTCGAATTCCTGCCACACCTGGTTCGGCTGCTTGCCGTTCTCGGCGGCGAGCGCGGCTTCGACTTCCGGCACCTTGGCGATCAGGCGCTTCGCGATCTCGCGCACCTGGCGTGCGGTCTGCGAATTCGGATCGATCGGCCGTTCCTTCGACAGGATGTCCTGATAGGCCTGCAGGCCCATCGCGACTTCCTCGTTCACCGAGATGCTGCTGTCGATCAGCACCTTCTCGCCGGTGTACGGGTCCTCGGTGCGGTTCGAGAACCAGTAGTACGCGCCGTACAGCGCGAACAGGATCAGGATGATGAAACGCGGATTGATGCCGCCGCGGCGCTGGCGACCATTGCCCTGGTAACGCTGATCGCCGAAAGGGTTCTGTCGCATCGTCGTGGCCTCGCCGGAGGAAAAATGAGAGGAAACACCCGCACGTCCATCCAGGATTCGTCGCCCGCGAACGCATCCGGCGCGCGCCGGACTGCGTTCGCGCCGAAGCGGTCACTCGCATGACCGCTCCGCGCGCGGCACCTCCTGTGCCACGTCGCCGCCGACGCCCGCAATGTCGGCTTCAAAGATCCCGCACCACCCGGAAACCGGTCAGCGCGTTGGTGGCGTCCGCTTCGGCCTGACTGCGCCAGGCCGCACGCGTCTGCGCGGGCGAGTTCGACCAGGCGCCGCCGCGGATCACGCGGATGCGGCAGCCCGGATTCACCCATGCCTCGCCGTGGGTCGGCGCGCGACGATAACCATCATGCCAGCAATCGGCCACCCACTCGCTGACGTTGCCTTCGAGATCGTGGATGCCGAACACGTTGGCGCGGAAGCGTCCCACCGGCGCAGGGCCCCAGTAACCGTCGCTGTAGCCGACGAACGCATTGCCCCAACTGCGCCCGCCGGGCGACCGGTCGCCGCCGCCGGTGAGGTTGCCGGTGCCCGGCCGCGGCGGATGGTCGCCCCAGGGATACCGTCCCGGCGCACCACCGCGCAGCGCGTATTCGAATTCGGCCTCGCTCGGCAGGTGGTAACGCTGACCGGTACGCTCCGACAACCAGCGCGCGTAGGCCTCGGCATCCTTGGCGCTGACATGCACCACCGGCATGTCGTCCGCGGCGAGCCGGCCGAAGGCGTCGTGCCGCCAGTCCACGCCGCTGCGACGGACGAAATTGCCGCCGCGCTCGTCGTACACCAGCGAATGGCCGCGACGCACCGCGCGCGGGCGATGACCGCTGGCTTCGACGAAACGCCGGAACTCGGCGACCGTGATCTCGGTCCGCGCGATCGCGAAGCCGCGATCGAAACGCACGTAGCGCGAGGGACGCTCGGCCTTGCCGGCATCCGGCTCGGCATCGCGCGCGCCCATCCGGAAACCGCCGTGCGGCACCACCACCATCTGCGGCGAGCGGCCGCCGCCCTGCAGGCCATCGGTGAAGCGCTGGCCCGGCCGCAACAGGCCGTAATGCGTGGCCAGATCG
Organism: Lysobacter sp.; assembly: GCA_011526085.1. Taxonomy (GTDB): domain Bacteria; phylum Pseudomonadota; class Gammaproteobacteria; order Xanthomonadales; family Xanthomonadaceae; genus Lysobacter_I; species Lysobacter_I hankyongensis. Next base: position 161,416 of record WYBC01000025.1, read on the forward strand.
ATCCGCGTGCGCAGTTCGGCGGCCGCGGGATCGCCCGGCTTCGCGATGCGCAACAGCTCCGCCAGACGTTCGCGGGCCCACGGCAGATGATTCGGCCGCTGCGGCTGCGACAGCAGCGCCAAGCCTTCGTCGCGCAGTCGGGAGATATGGATCCGGCGGATCTCTTCGACCAGCGCACGGCCGGCCTCGGCGGTTTCCAGCCCCGGGCGCACGCGCTTCGCCCTCGCGAGCCAGCGCTCGGCCTGGACGAAGTCGGCACGCACCGCCGCCTCTTCGGCGCGGCGGATCATCGCGCTCTCCACCGCGGCCACGCCCTGGCTCGCCCGCGGCTGGCCGGGCGCCAGCGTCAGGACCTGCCGGAACAGCGCCAGCGCATTGCCGTCGCCCTCGTCCAGACGCCCGTCGGCGAGCGCCTGCTCCGCCGCCTCGTTCAGTTCCCACACGCGGTCGGCGCGATCCAGTCGTTCCAGATAGGCCGCATCCTCCGGCGCGCGCGCGCCACTCACGCTGCGCATCACCGCGGCCACCGCATGCGCGCGACGCAGCGCGTCGGCATCCTCGCCGGCCTCGGCCAGCGCGGCATCGCCCACCGCCGGCAATCGCGCCAGCGCGCGCTGCAGGCCGTCCTTCGCCGCCGCATCGGCCGGGTCGCGCTTCAGCAGCGCGAGATACAGCGGAATCGCCGATCCGGCATCCTCGTACAGCCGATCCGCAGCGAGCGCCTTCGCGGCGCGCTGGCGCGTCGCGGGCACCTCGGCCTCGATCAGCGCGATCTCCGGGCTGCGCCAGGTCAGGCGCTCGGCGATGGCGTCGTCGCCGCTCACCGTCACTTCGCCGTCGGCGCGCGTGCCCGCGCCCGTGGGCGCATCGTCCGTCGCCGGGGCCGCACCGTGATCGCAGCCGCACAGCAGCGCGAGCGCCAGCGCGCCCGCCCCCCATGCCTGTCGTGTCGCACGCGATGCCACTGTCCGACCCACCTCCAACCGATCCGCGCCGGTCACCTTATCGCATCGGGGATGACCGACGCCGCACTCCGGCCAGAGCGTGTTAGGCCCTTTTTCATATGCCGCGTTGCGCAGCCTGTGGCGTCGAGACAAGGTTCCGTGGCGCAGCCTTGGCTGGTGGCCAAGGCAAGCCGCGGGCCGCAGGATCGGCGCCACAGGGGCGCAACCCGGAGGGAAGGCCGTCTGCGGGCCCGATCCGGCGTTGCGCACCTTGCCA
>WYBC01000001.1 GCA_011526085.1 Lysobacter sp.
CCGTTTCCAGCAGAGCCTCCGTTGACCTCGGCTACTATGCAAAAAGCCATGAAATTAGTGATAGCGATCGCGGCGATTGTTCTTATGATTAATCGTTGCTTCGAAATTTTCATTTCAGAGGCCTAACACTTGAATTAAGCCGAGACACGAAGTGTCTTCGGCTTGAATGAACTGTTAGGGCCCACGTCGGCGAACCCCAAGCACCTGCTCCGCAAGCGCCGCGTACTCACCTGACCAATCCCGTGAGGCAGCGCCGCTTTCAATGGCCGTCAGTAAAGCATCTCCGAGGCGCGATCTCCCAATCTCGTTTGCTATTGCGAGTTGGTCAGCCTGGAACTCCAGCTGCATAACTTCCACCTTCTCGGGCGTGTGGCCACACCACTCGACGCCCTTGTCGTTATAAGACGCAGCGCTGCCCAATAGGTCAACAAGCTTTTGCTCTGCGGAAACCGTATTGCTACACATGGGGCCTAACGCCTGAGTTAAGCCGCGCCGAACGCGGCAGACGGGAGCCAGTATTGCTCGCAGTCCGTAAAGTTTCAACGAAGCCGAGATACGGCGTCGGCTTGAACGACGAGTTAGGCGCGAGGGAAGCCGGCGAAGACGAAGTTATTGCGAACGGGACGAAAGACCGAAGCCCGGAAACATGAGCGCGCCAGGCGAACTGTCCGCCGGCCGCCACCGAAGCGATCGCATCTGGGGTGAACATGCCGACCGTCAGCCGACCAGTGTCTCCGAAGCCAATGGCCGCAACGCACGTGACGCTTGAGCGCGCCTGACGAAATTGACCGAAGCGGCTACGTGCCGGGAAAGCATCCGGAGAGCCATGCTGAGCGAAGCCAGAGAACTACAGTCACGAGCAAGACAACTACAGAATGCTTTCCACCGCCTAACGCCTGAGTTAAGCCGCGCCGAACGCGGCAGACGGGAGCCAGTATTGCGCGCACCCCGGCAAGTTTCAACGAAGCCGAGAGACGGCGTCGGCTTGAACGACGAGTTAGGCGCGAAGGAAGCCGGCGAGGATGAAGTCATTGCGAACGGTCCGAAAGACCGAAGCCCAGATGCTGGAGCGCGCTAGGCGAACTATCCGCCGGCCGCCACCGAAGCGACCGCATCTGGGGCGAACGTGCGGACCGTCAGCCGATCAGTGCTTCCGAAGCCAAAGGGCGCAACGCGTGTGATCATTGAGCGCGCCTGACGAATTTGACCGAAGCAGCAACGAGCCAAGAACGTGTCCGGAGAGCCATGCTGACCGAAGCCGGAGCGTTGCAGCTGCGAGCAGTACAACTACAGAACGCCTTTCACCGCCTAACGCCTGAGTTAAGCCGACCCGTGGCGGGGCGGCGGCCGTGTGCAAGCGTAGCGTAAAGCACACGGCCGATGCCACGACACGGGGTCGGCTTGAACGAATTGTTAGGCGCCAACCTGAGCGTTGCTATGGCTAGCGAAGACGCCATGGGCCTGACTCCGAAATGCGCTCTACCTTGCCCTCTGACTCAAGTTCACGCACCAAAGCCACGACCCAATACTGCTGATTGGAAGAAGTAGAATTTGGGTAATTGCCCCAATCCAGGCCGCAGTCACGGAAGATACGAGCGAGTCGCATGCCCTCAGATCCAGGCTGACATAGAGGAGCTGACTGCATGAAGCGAAGAACAAGAGACTTCGCTTGGTCTCGAATAGTGCGACCCGCATCAAAAAACTGACTCATGCTGTAGCTCCAAGTTGATGCGCACTATCATTGGCGCCTAACGCCTGAGTTAAGCCGCGCCGAACGCGGCAGACGGGGGCCAGTATTGCTCGCACTCCGGCAAGTTTCAACGAAGCCGAGATACGGCGTCGGCTTGAACGACGAGTTAGGCGCGAAGGAAGCCGGCGAGGATGAAGTCATTGCGAACGATCCGAAAGACCGAAGCCCAGATGCTGGAGCGCGCTAGGCGAACTGTCCGCCGGCCGTCACCGAAGCAATCCAGTCTGGGGCGAACGTGCCAACCGCAAGCCGACCGACGTTTCCGAAGCCGAAGAGCGAAACGCGTGTGACGCTTGAGCGCGCATGACGGACTTTACCGAAGCGGCAACGCGCGGAGAAAGCATCCGAAGAGCCATGCTGACCGAAGCCAGAGAACTCTAGCTGCGAGTAACACAACTACAGAATGCTTTTCACCGCCTAACGCCTGAATTAAGCCGCGCCGCGAAGCGGCGTCGGCTTGAATGAATTGTTAGCCGCTAAACGCGACATATGCGCGCCAAACGCCTAAACCAAAGAGTGTATATGCGCCGACCACCCCTAGAACGGCCAGCACATGGCCAAACCGACCAATAGCTTGGCTCTTTGGCCCAAACTCCCGGCCATAACCCGCTTGCGAAACATAGGTTGCGCCTGCGGCAACGGCAGCTGAGAGAACGCCCCAAACAAAGAATAGAAGAGATATAGAAAGAGATGGCAAAATCACGGTTGTTTTTGGGTCAGACCAAACGCTACCGATAAATCCGAGAATTGCTACTGAAGCGCCACCATTTATCAGCAAGGAACTCTTCAGAGCAGATTGGCCAGTAGTGATGACAGACCTGAGCATTTCAAGGTCTGTCTCATGGTCTTGCTGCCTTGAAGAAACCCAGGCAGACAAATCTGCTTTGTAAGCTTCCATTGCCGCTTCTCCAGCAGAAACATCTGCTGGGGTAAGAGAAGCAGTTTTTTCAACCTCTTGGATAAAAGCTTGAAGATCGTCAAGCGACACCTGAGTGGCGCCACCTTCTCGAGTTGTGCCGATGGTGTTCTTGATGATCTCAAAGACTTCGTTGGTTTTCATAGCGGCTAACGCCTGAGTTAAGCCGCGCCGAACGCGGCAGGCGGGAGCCAGTATTGCTCGCACTCCGGCAAGTTTCAACGAAGCCGAGAGACGGCGTCGGCTTGAACGACGAGTTAGGCGCGAAGGAAGCCGGCGAGGATGAAGTCATTGCGAACGGGCCGAAAGACCGAAGCCCAGATGCTGTAGCGCGCTAGGCGAACTGTCCGTCGGTCGTCACCGAAGCAATCCGGTCTGGGGCGAACGTGCCAACCGCAAGCCGACCGGCGTTCCCGAAGCCGAAGAGCGAAACGCGTGTGACGCTTGAGCGCGCATGACGGACTTTACCGAAGCGGCAACGCGCGGAGAAAGTATCCGAAGATCCATGCTGACCGAAGCCCGAGAACTGTAGCTGCGAGCAACACAACTACAGAATGCTTTTCACCGCCTAACGCCTGAGTTAAGCCGCGCCGAACGCGGCAGACGGGAGCCAGTATTGCGCGCACTCCGGCAAGTTTCAACGAAGCCGAGAGACGGCGTCGGCTTGAACGACGAGTTAGGCGCGAAGGAAGCCGGCGAAGATGAAGTCATGGCGAGCGGGACGAAAGACCGAAGACCAGATGCCTGAGCGCGCCAGGCGAACTGTCCGCCGGCCGCCCCACCGAAGCGACCGCGTCTAGGGCGAGCGTGCCTACCGTCAGCCGGCCAGTGTGTCCGAAGCCACGGACCGCAACGCATGTGACGCTTGAGCGCGCCTGACGAACTTGACCGAAGCGGCAACGCGCCAAGAACGTATCCGAAGAGCCAAGCTGACCGAAGCCGGAGTGCTGCAGCTGTGAGCGGCAAAAATGCAGAAAGCTTTTCACCGCCTAACGCCTGAGTTAAGCCGCCCCGTGGCGGGGCGGCGGACACGTGCAAGCGTAGCGCAAAGCACGTGGCCGACGCCACGACATGGGGTCGGCTTGAACGAATTGTTAGGCCTCACCGTGCAATTAATGAACTACGGCTTCTTTTTAGGCGCAGGTTGAACTGCACTCTCGACTTTTGGTGCCTCAATCTCTGTGTCTGAAATTTTTTTGCGCTCTTCTGATAGTTCGACTGCGGCCCTTCTGTTGCAGCAAAGAGTAGGAAGACCCGCAGCATGACACTTTGTCCAAGTTGACATAGTGCCATTGCTCGCTTTGCAAGCAGACCCTAGGACGGGTTTTGCAGTAGCTACTCCACAGCAAAGAAATAGCGCGGTTAGAATTGTAGTTCTAGTAAATAATCCAGATAACGTAGACATGGGATTTCCTTAAGTTGCATCGAAAGTCTGCTCGGTGCTTGCAGGTGGGGATTTAGGGTGTCTATTCGTAAGGCCTAACGCCTGAGTTAAGCCGCCCCGTAGCGGGGCGGCGGACGCGTGCTAGCGTAGCGCAGGCACGTGGCCGACGCCACGATGCGGGGTTGGCTTGAACGAATTGTTAGGCCGTTGACCGATTGCGACGAGACCGCGAACGACGGAGTGCATGCATTGCGCCCCAAGTGCAAAGTGTACCGACGAGAGGCCCCACGAAGAATGCAGTTCCAACGGCCGCATATCCCGGCGCGTCGCAGGGCGAAGGGCAGTTCACGGGCGGCGCGAATATCCGAAGCATAGCGAATAGAGTTGCAATGCACCCAAAAATGAAGGCTGCTATGCCTACCAGAATTGATATAACTGTCTTCAACGGCCTAACGCCTGAATTAAGCCGGCCCACATCAGGGCGGCGACTGAGTGCGAATATTGCCGAAGGCGTGCACTTAGGCGCCGCCCTGATGTGGGCTCGGCTTGAATGAATTGTTAGGCCTCGGCGAGGTCACTCCGGAGCTTGGCCCTTAGATTTGCGAACACTCTGCATTCCCTTGGCTGGATCACATAGGAGCGTCATGTGATTGGGGTTGTTGGGACATTGGAGCGATATCGGCATCTCTCCAGGCAGAAGCTGCTCTGGAATGCTGCGGAGCTCGACCTTGCAGTAGCGACATGATAGATGCGTCCCCGCTGCGTACAGACGCAGGATCTCCGAAGCATCCATATCGGGGTTGTGGGGGATGACCTTAACCATGGCTCGGGGCCTAACGCCTGAGTTAAGCCGCCCCGCAGCGAGGTGGCGGACGCGTGCTAGCGTAGCGTAGGCACGCGGCCGACGCCACGATGCGGGGTCGGCTTGAACGAATTGTTAGGCCCCATCTGGCTTGCCGCGTTTGGTTTTTGCTGTTCCATGACCCCGATGCATGGAAAGAGGCTCTTCACAGAAATGGATGATCTTTCCCGATTCTGGGTCTAGGACGATTTCTCGATACTTGTCACGTCTGCGATCTATTTCTACATTGCGCCAAACCCATTTGTTGAGCGATATGGAGAAGCTAGAACCAGATGTCTCACGGCCTAGAGGTTTTGATTTTTTTCGCTCTTCTGTCTCAATAATCATAGTGCCGCCAACAGGACCGTTATAAGACAACATTAGGCGTGGGTACTGGCGGTCAATTGATCCACAAATAGTGCATTCAACACGCTGAATCATCAAAAATCCATGATCGTCATTTGCCGTCGTACCGCAGGATAGGCAAACGGCTTCGTGTAGAAATTTCATGGGGCCTAACGCCTGAATTAAGCCGAGCCGCGAAGCGGCTTCGGCTTGAATGAATTGTTAGGCGCCATGCCGGTGGCCAGCATGACGCCACTACCGTTTCATATCCTGCTCTGCGCGTGTGATGCAAGTCAAAGCAACTCGTTGGTCTGTGTCGGACTGCGGCCTGCTCATGGCATATGCCGACACGATGGCCTTGTACCTCGGCTGCGAGCAATACTGCCTGGTGCACTCTCGCGCACGTGCAGAAGGGCCAACCAGCATGGACCCCTGCGGTGCATCCAAGCATTGGGAAAGGATGCTTGGAGGGCCTACCAAGTGTTGCTGCGGAGCCGGCTGCACTGACACGGCTTGGCAATCTGCATTTTGGATTGGACGAGCCATGTAGTGCAGAACCCCATCTACAGTACATCTATAGACGGTATGCATCTTGGCGTTCTCTTGTGCGAAAGAGTATCCAGCAAAAGCGCACAGCACGAGAGCAAGAACTATGTGTCTCATGGAACTCCCCCAAGACGCCAGTTGAGCTGACCTGGCGCCTAACACCTGAGTTAAGCCGCGCCGCGAAGCGGCGTCGGCTTGGACGAATTGTTAGGCCCCGGCTCGTGCTCCGCTAGTACCGAAGTACGGCCGAACCATATGAAGTAGCCGGCCGCCGCAGGGCCAGTGACCGGCACCACAGAACCAGGCGCCTGGCCGAACATGTAAACGGGATGGCCTTGGAGTACGCGGATGCCCAATGAGTTGAGCACATCACCATAGCCAGTTGTGAGAGGGCAACGCCCGGCAGCGAGGACTTTGCAGGTGGCCGCGCGGGAGCAAGTGACCCGCGTGCACATAGGGCTCAGCTGGCCTTCGGCCCCTTGTTCCGTATCTAGGTGCCAAAGACAAACTAAGCGGACTACTTCCCGCTGAGCCGGGCAGGAGTACTCGACTGCTTTCGGGGACAAGAGCGCTTGGATCTGCATCCGGGGCCTAACGCCTGAGTTAAGCCGCCCCGCAGCGGGGTGGCGGACACGTGCTAGCGTAGCGCAGGCACGTGTCCGACGCCACGATGCGGGGTCGGCTTGAACGAATTGTTAGGCGGCAGGTGTGATGCGGTCTCTGAGGCAGGCGTTTCTGTTTAGTTGCAAATCGTAACCGCAATTTCTATATCAGGTCGAATGACATTGATCTCTCGGAAGAAACCCGAGAGCAACTTGAGCTCACCTGAAATCGTAGTCGCTGGCATGCCTTCTATGAGAATTTTTCTTGTCTCTGCGAGTTTTTCTGAGGTAGAAACCACTTTATAAAGAATTGGCCATGTAAATTCTTGGTCGAGAGGTATACCAAAAGCCACAGCAACTGTTTGACGCACAAAAAGTGCATTCTTGGCATAGGTAAGATTTATCCTGACTACATCTTGGGCCATTTCTGCCGCCTAACGCCTGAGTTAAGCCGCGCTGCGTAGTGGAGGCTGCAGGCATGGCAAGCTCTCACTGCCATGCCTGTGGCCGGAACGAAGCGGCGTCGGCTTGAACGAATTGTTAGGCCTACACATAGCCAAGCTTCTTGAGATCTGCCGCACAAAGAATGGCTTTGATGTAGCCATGTGGAATCTGCACCTCAAAGTCTATTGTCTCGGATGCAGAGTGCTGCACCTCTATGACCATGTGGAAGTAGGGACCATTTGGGTCCACGGACTTGCAGTACACGTAAGGACCGAAAAGCTCGCTTTGCTTGAGCCAAAGCTTCAGCACGCCTCCTAGCTCGGATGCGCCATGATCACTCAAGACCACGCAGATGTTTCTCTTTGTCTTTGGCACGCGAGGAAGGTCCTTGTAGGCCTAACGCTTGAATTAAGCCGCGCCGCGAAGCGGCGTCGGCTTGAATGAATTGTTAGGCATCAGCTCGTGAAGCCTACCCACTCGTTGCTGAGGTCATAACGCAACCAAATGTCGTCTCGCGCGTGGACCCAGTAGCCCACCCATTCGTTTGAGAGATCGAATTCATTGCGAAAGTCCTCCCTGGCTGTAACTAGCACTCCCATGAACTCGCATCCAGGAGTAAACAGTAAGGTCACGCGATCGTTTGCCTGAACAGTGAAGCCCGTTGGGTCAAGATCCAGGTTGAACGTAAATAGGCCCGGGATGTTTGAGCTGATATTGGGGTTGATTGACGAAGCTACCCGGGGGTTGAGGCTGGAATTTACAGCCGGATTTATGCTACTTGCCACACGATAGTTGAGGCTGCTTGCTACGCGTGGGTTGAGGCTGCTCGCAACGCGAGGGTTCAAGCTTGAAGCAACAAACGGATTCTTGCTTGAAGCAACCCTCGGATTAAGGCTGCTCGCGACCCGCGGATTTATCGAGCTTGCAACAAACGGGTTGATCGAGGAAGCGACGCGCGGATTTCTGCTTGAAGGAATGAACAAGATTCTCTCCCCTGATGCCTAACGCCTGAATTAAGCCGCGCCGCGAAGCGGTGTCGGCTTGAATGAATTGTTAGGGCTCACTCTACGTTAGCTTGACGGCGCGTACCGACTTGCGAAGATTGTCCGCAAAGCCGGGCATGGCCCCACACTCAACAGCCAGCTTGAAGAATTCCTCTGAGGCGTGATGTGGATCTAGGCGGTATCGGCGCACACATGATCGAGCGTACGGGCCCAGAGCAACAATGTCACTGCCAGTGAGGTGAGAGGAGCCAGCCTCGCTCCTGAACTTCTCAATCGCCTCATTAGGCAGGTCGGGGCCGCAGATGAAGTACTCAAGATGCTTCAGAAAGTGCGGGTGTTTTAGTATCTCCTCACCAGATGTGCCGTTCTTCTCAAAGATGTCCTGGCGCGACTTTCCTCGACCTGTCGGATTGAACTCGGGCTCTGAGAAGTAGGCGAGCCGCACTTCCGGCACCACGTTGCGTCCGAGGATGCTCGAGGCTAGCTGTTCCATAGGCGCGAGCGAACCCCGTAGTTCTTCGTGGTTCTGCCAGTCAAAGCGAATCTCTTCGAAGAGAGCTTGTTCTTCCGCAGAGAGGGAGATATCCGGTTCTCTCATAGTGAGCCCTAACTACTAATAGACCCCAACCCGGGGCGTAGCGCATACGCTGCCACTGTCGCGAGCGGGCTGTCAATCAGGGAAAACCGACAGGAAAACACGGGGTTATCTGATACCAGGAGTGGGGTGGATGGGGGGATCGTCGTCGGAATAGACGGCGTGGAGCCCCTGATATGACATACCGCGGCATGAGGCCCCCGATATCCGAAGGCGATGGGCAGGCGGAGAACGTCGCAGGCCGTCCGCGGTTGTTGGAGGCCGTTCGCAGTCGTTTGCGGCTGAAGCACTACAGTTTGCGCACCGAGCAGGCTTATCTTTACTGGATTCGCCGCTATATCCATGCCAACGGGCGGCGCCACCCGCGCGAACTTGACGGGGTGGCGGTGGAGCGCTTTCTGTCGCGATTGGCGACACGGGACAACGTCGCGCCGAGCACGCAGAACCAGGCGCTGGCCGCGCTGTTGTTCCTGTACCGGGAAGTCCTGGGCCTGCAGTTGCCGTGGATGGAGGATGTGGTGCGCGCCAAGCGCACGCGGCGCTTGCCGGTGGTGTTGTCGAAGGGCGAGGTGGCGGTGGTGCTGCGCCATCTGGCCGGCCGCGACTGGTTGATGGCGAGTCTGCTGTACGGCAGCGGTCTGCGACTGATGGAATGCGTGCGCCTGCGGATCAAGGATGTCGATCTGCAGCGCAACGAGATCACGGTGCGCGAAGGCAAGGGCGCCAAGGATCGCCGGACGGTGTTGCCGGCGAGTCTGCGCGAAGCGCTGCGGCTGCAGATCGAAACGGCGCGGGTGCAGCATGCGCGCGATCTGGACGTGGGGTTCGGCGAGGTCTGGTTGCCGCATGCGCTGGCGAAGAAGTACCCGAACGCCGCGAAGCTGCTGGCCTGGCAGTATCTGTTCCCGGCGACCCGTCGATCGAAGGATCCGCGCGACGGTCGCGAGCGGCGGCATCACATCGACGAGAAGCAGTTGCAGCGGGCGGTGTCGTCGGCCGCGAAGGCGGCGGGCATCGACAAGCCTGTGACGCCGCATACCTTCCGGCACAGTTTCGCGACGCATCTGCTGGAATCCGGCGCAGACATCCGCACCATCCAGGAATTGCTCGGGCACAAGGACATCGCGACGACGCAGATCTACACCCACGTCCTGAACCGCGGCGCGGGCGGCGTGCTCAGTCCGCTGGACCGGTGACGGCGGCGCTCATCGCGCCGTGTAGCCGCCGTCGATCGTGAGTTCCGCGCCGGTGACGAATTTCGATTCGTCGGAGACCAGATACACCACGCCCCAGGCGATGTCGTCGACGTCGCCCATGTGTCCGAGCGGATGCAGCAGGCCGACGTCGCGGCGCGCGGCATCGAGATCGGTGGCGCCGCTGGCGAGCAGGTGATGTTCGACCATCGGCGTCCAGATGTAACCCGGGTGCACCGAGTTCACTCGGATGCGGTCGGGGGCGTAGGTCATCGCGTCGGTCTTGCTCATCAGCCGCACCGCGCCCTTGGAGGCGTGATAGGCGGGAACGTCGGCGGCGCCGATCAGGCCGTAGATCGACGACAGGTTGACGATGCTGCCGCCGCCCGCGGCCTTGAGGTGCGGGATCGCATGCTTGGCGCAGAACAGCACGCCCTTGACGTTCACCGCCTGCACGCGATCCCATTCTTCCTCGGTGATCTCGTGCGTGAGTTTGGTCGAACCGGAAATCCCGGCGTTGTTCACCAGCGCGTGCAGGCCGCCGAAATGCGCGGCGGCTTCGTCGACCGCGGCCTTCACGTTCGCTTCGGAAGCCACATCGACGTGCCAGTAGCGCGCGGGGATGCCGAGCGCGTTCAGTTCGGCGGCGAGCGCTTCGCCTTCGGCGTCGAGCACGTCGAACAGCGCGAGCTTCGCGCCTTCTTCGCCCAGCCGTTCCGCGCAGGCGCGTCCGATGCCGAGCGCGGCGCCGGTGACGATGCAGACCTTGTCCTGGGTGCGATGCATGGCGATCTCCTGTGCGCAGGGTGTTTCCCATCATCGCACCGCGCGCGCGGATTGGCTTGATGCGGCTCAATCCCGCGATGCGTTCCGGCGCGCCGGTGCGCAGGCCTGAGGCGCCTGTTTGGAATCGCGGCACCCTGCAATACCGCCGGTAGAGCGGCCTTCAGGCCGCTGCATCCTTCGCGAAGAGCAGCGGCCTGAAGGCCGCTCTACCGATGGGTGCGCCGGAGATTCTGGACAGGTCTGAGACGCCTGAACAGGCCGTCGGTGGCGGCGAGCAGCAGCCACGGCAGCGCGATCGAGGCGAGCGCGGCCGCCGGCGGTGGCGGTTCGAAGCGGAACCACGCGGCCGGTGCCGGCAACAGGACCACGACGGCGAGCAGCGCCAGGGTGACGGCCGCGACCAGCGTGAACGCGGGGTTCGGCCTGCGCAGTGCCTGCCACAGCCGGTCGCCGCTGCGGTGCAGCACGATCAGGCCGAGATTGGCCGCCACCAGCGCGGAGAAGGCCAGCGCACCCTGCTGCGCGGCCGGGAGTCCGGCACGGCCGGCCAGCAGGTAGGTCGCGAGCACCGCGGCGAACGCGACCAGGCCGCGGGCGATGCTGCCGGTGAACGCGCCGACATCGATCAGCCGCGCCTGCGGCGCGCGCGGCGGGCGATGCATGACGTCGGCATCGGCGGGCTCGCGTTCGAACACGAACGAACACGCCGGGTCGACGATCATTTCCAGGAACACGATGTGCAGCGGCAGCAGGATCAGCGGTGCATCCAGCAGCAGCGGCAGCAGGGCGAGGCCGGTGATCGGCAGATGCACGGCGATGATGTAGCGCGCGGCGCGGCGGATGTTGTCGTAGAGCGAGCGGCCCATGCGCACGGCGCGCACGATGGAGGCGAAATCGTCGTCGAGCAGGACGATCGCGGAAGCCTCCCGGGCCACGTCGGTGCCGCGCGCGCCCATCGCCACGCCGACGTGCGCGGCCATCAGCGCGGGGGCGTCGTTGACGCCGTCGCCGGTCATCGCCACCACCGCGCCGCGCGCCTTCAGGGCTTCGACCAGGCGCAGCTTGTGCTCGGGCCGCACCCGTGCGAACACGTCGATGTCGCGTGCGGCGTCCGCGAAGGCCGCATCGTCGAGCGCGCCGATGTCGTCGCCGAGCGCGACCCGCGGCCGGTCGGACAGGCCGGCCTGCGCCGCGATGCTGCGCGCGGTCTCGGGATGGTCGCCGGTCAACATGACCACGCGGACACCGGCGGCGCGCGCTTCGGCCACCGCAGCGGGCACCGCCGCGCGCAACGGATCGGCGAAACCGAGCAGGCCGCGCCAGCGGAAGTCGAAACCATGCGGGTCATCGGGCAGCGGTGCGTCGGAAGGCCATCCGGCCTCGGCGACCGCGATCACCCGCAGCCCGCGCTGCGCCATCGTCGCGACCTGGGCCAGGACCCGGGCGCGCGCCTCCGGCGCCAGCGCGCAGAGCGCGGCGACGGTTTCGGGCGCGCCCTTGCAGGCGATGCGCAGCGCGTCCGCGTCGCCCGACCGCCACGCCACGGTGTAGGCGGTCAGCGCCGGCGACAGCGGATAGCGACGCATGCAGCGCAGGCCGGCATTGTCGACATCGGGTCCGCCTCCGGCTTCCAGAATCGCGCGATCCATCGGGTCGTGGGTGTCGGCCGCGCTGGCGAGACGCGCGACGACCTGCAGGGCCCGCGTCGCGGCGCGATTGTCGCTGCCGTCGTCGTCGTCGGGACGGGTTTCGAGCAGCGCCATGCGATTCTCGGTCAGCGTGCCGGTCTTGTCGGTGCACAGCACCGTCACGGCGCCGAGGGCTTCGATCGCAGGCGGCCGGCGCACCAGCACGCGGTGCCGCGCCATCCGCCATGCGCCGAGCGCGAGGAACACGGTCAGCACCACCGGGAATTCCTCGGGAATGTTGGACATCGCCAAAGTAATGCCGGCGAGCAGCGCCTGCAGCCAATCGCCGCGCAGCAGGCCGTACAGCGCGAACACCAGCAGGCAGGACGCGATGCCCACGCCGGCGAACAGCGCGACCACGCGTCGCATCTCGCGCTGCAGCGGCGTGCGTTCGGCGTGCAGGGTCCGCAGGCTGACGCCGATCCGCCCCATCTCGCTGCGCGCGCCGGTGGCGACGACGTCGGCGCGCGCGTGTCCGGACACGACGAGGGTGCCGGCGCGGATCGTCGCGGTGTCCGCATCGCGATCACGATCGTCATCTCCATCGTCATCTCCATCGCGTCGCACGGGCAGCGATTCGCCGGTGAGCAGCGATTCGTCGAGTTCGAGCGTGTGTCCGGCCGACAGCCGCGCGTCGGCGGGCACGCGATCGCCTTCGGCCAGCGAGATCGCGTCGCCGACCACCAGTTCGTGCGCCGCCAGCACCTGCAGCGCACCGTCGCGAAACACCCGCGCGCGCGGGCTGCCGAGATCGCGCAGGGCCTGCAGGGCGCGTTCCGAACGCAGCTCCTGGTACAGCGTCAGTGCCACCACCGCGAGCACCGAGGCGCCCAGGATCGCGGCATCGCGGGCATCGCCGAGCAGCAGGTAAAGCACCGCCGCGGCCGCCAGCAGCAACAGCATCGGTTCGCGCACCACGTCCAGCAGCATCCGCGGCCAGCGTCGGCGGTCCGGCTGCGGCAGCAGATTGGGGCCGTCGCGCCGCAGTCTCGCCGCGGCGTCCGCCGTGCTCAGGCCCGGTGCCGGCGTGGTGTCCGTCATCGCGTCCGCGCGACCGTGCGCGCTTCGACCCGTGCGCCGTCGCGCACGGCGTCGCCGGGATAGACAATGACGCGCTCGCCTTCGCGCAGACCGGAGACGATCCATGCCTGTTCGCCGTTGCGCCCGCCGATCACGACCTCGCGCAGCCGCGCCCGGCCGCCTTCAATCGCGAACACCGCCATCCGCCCGTCATCGTCTGCCGTGGCGTCGTCCGGGGTCCCATCCACGGCGTCGGAAGGGCGCGGGAACACCGCGCTCACCGGCACCCGCAACACCCGGTCGCGGGACACGGCGACGATGCGCACGCCGACGCGGTAACCGTCGCCGAGCGCGCGCCACTGCGTGCGCGGGGTGACCGGATCGATCAGCACGTTGACGCGCTGTTCTTCCACGCCGAGCGCGGAAATCTTGGTGAAGGCCGCGGGCTCGACCCGGCGCACGCGTCCCTGCAACGGTGCCGATCCACCCCAGCGTTCGATCCGCACCGGGGTGCCCGGCACGGCCTGCAGCGCATCGGCGGTGAGCAGTTCGGCGACGATCTCCATGCCGGCGGTGTCGCCGATCTCCAGCAGCGGCGTGCCCAGCGCCACCGTGCCCGCGCTGGTCTGCATCACCCGCAGCACCTGGCCGGCCACCGGCGCGCGCACCGCGAACGCCTCGCCGCCGCCGTCGGCATCGCGCACCGCGGCCAGCGCGGCCCGCGCCTGCTCCAGTTCGTGGCCGGCGACGTGATGCTCCTGCTCCGCGCTCTGCAGTTCCTGTTCCGCGGCGCGCACGGCGAGGCGATCGGTGTCGAGCTGGCTGGCGGCGATGTAGCGGTCCTTCGCCAGCGCTTCCTCGCGCTTGAGCGTGTTGCGCGCCAGCGCCAGCGCGGTGCGGGCGCGGGCGATGCGGGTCCGCGCCCGGGCGACGTTGGCGTCGGCGGTTTCGACCCGCGCCGCGAGCTGCGCTTCCGAGCGCGTGTCGAGCATCGGCGACAGCGCCGGCGTCAGCGTGGCCAGCACGGTGTCCGGCGTCACCGCATCGCCTTCGCGCAGCGCGATCCGCGAGACGCGTCCGGCCAGCGGCGCCGAGACGACGTAGCGGTCGCGCACCCGGGTGCGGCCGTCCTCGTCGAGCGTGCGCTCGAACCGGCCGCGCGTCGCCGTCGCCGTTTCCACCTGCAGCGGCCGCGGCGCGAATGCCCACGCCAGCAGGGCCGCGACCGCCGCGACCGCGAGTCCGCCCAAGATCCAACCGCGTGTTCTGCGCATGTCAAGTGTCCTCGATGTCTGGTGTCATTCCCGGGTCTTCAGCGCCGCGACCATGTCCAGCCGGTCGATCCGTCGCCGCACCACCAGCGCGCTCGCGGCGCCGGCCGCCAGCACCGCGATGCAGGCCCAGGCGTAGGTACGCGGCCGGATCGCCACCGGGAAGAAGAACTGGTCGCTGCGCAGCAGCTCGACGATCAGGTGCACCAGCGCGTTGCCTGCGAGCATGCCCAGCGGCAGCGCGATCGCGATCGTCAGCGCCAGTTCGCCCAGCAGCAGCGCCGACACCTCGGCGCGCGAGAAGCCGAGCACGCGCAGGCTGGCCAGCTCCCAGCCGCGTTCGGCCAGCGCGATCCGCGCGTTGTTGTAGACCACGCCGACCGCGATCACCGCCGCGAACGCGGTCAGCAGCGTGCTCATGATCCGGATGTTGCGCGCGCTGATCGCCTGCATGTTGCGCCACAGCGTGGCCTTGCTGAAGGCGCCGACGATGCGCGGCACCGTCATCGCCGCGCGCAGGAACGCGTCTTCGCGGCCGCGTTCCACCGCGACCGCGAACCGGGTGCTGAGATCGTCCTCGCCGAGCAGCCGGTTCAGCGCGCGCCGTTCCATGTAGACGTTGAGTCCCATCATGTCGCGCACCGTCGCCACGACCGGCACCGTGCGCACCACCGCGCGGCCTTCCAGGGTCTCGATCCGCACCCGGTCGCCGACGCGCAGCCCGAGCTTGTCGGCGAGGCGGTCGGTCATCAGCAGGCCATCGCCGCGCGGCGCGGCCTGGCGGTTGTCGACATCGACGATGCGCTGCAGTTCGGGCCGCGCCGCGAACCCCTGGATCGTGCCGCGTTCGCTGCGATGCCCGTGGAACAGCCGCACCGGCACGTCGCGTCCGGATTCGACCGCGATCGCGCCGGGCAGGCGCGCGACGATGTGCCGTGCGCCGTCGTTCACCGGCTCGGCGACCCAGACGATCACGTCGCTGCGCATTTCGAGATTGAATTTGCTGTCGACCACCGCCTCGATCGCGTCGCGGAAGAAATTGCCCATGATCACGATCGCCACCGCGGCGGCCACGCCGACGATCGACAGCGCGCTGC
This sequence comes from Lysobacter sp., assembly GCA_011526085.1. Lineage (GTDB taxonomy): Bacteria > Pseudomonadota > Gammaproteobacteria > Xanthomonadales > Xanthomonadaceae > Lysobacter_I > Lysobacter_I hankyongensis. Next base: position 15,483 of record WYBC01000001.1, read on the forward strand.
GCAGCGGCCGGCGTTCGATGTTGCGCAGGATCATCCGCAGCGTCGTCGGCAGCCCGGTGATGCCGAGCCGTTCGGGCAACGTGCGCCGATAGCGTCCGGGCGCCGGCGGCCGCATGGCCTCGGCCGGGGCGAGGCGCATGGTCGCGTACAGCGGGTTGAGGGTGCCGGCCACCGCGGTGACCAGCACGATGCCCAGGCTGACCAGCAGCAGCCATGGCGCCAGCCGGTGTTCGAACGTGGGGAAGTGGAAGAATTCCGCGTAGAGGCCGATGAACAGCGTGCCCAGCCACTTGCCCAGCAGCGCGCCGAGCGCGAGCCCCGCGACCACGATCAGCAGCACGAGTTTCAGATAGAACCCGCCGATGCTGCGGTTCGGATAGCCCAGCGCCTTGAGCGCCGCGATCTGTTCGCGCTGGGTCGCGACCAGGCGCGAGATCACCACGTTGAGCAGGAAGGCGGCGACGGCGAGGAAGATCGACGGCAGCACCGTGCCGAGCACGTGCTGTTCGCGGATTTCGTTGTCCAGCATCGCGTGCGAGGTCTGGTCCGCGCGACCGTGGGCCTCGCGGCCGCCGTAGGGCGAGATCGTGCGTTCCAGCGCCGCGATGGTGGCGGCTTCCGACGCGCCCGGCGCGAGCTTGATCGCGATGCGGTTGAACGCGCCGTCCATGTCGTAGGCGGCGGCCAGGGTTTCGCGGTCGACCCAGAACACGCCGAAGCCGCGCATGTCGGGCATGCCGCCGAAGCCGGCGAAGATGTACTCGGGCGACAGCGCGATGCCGACGATGCGCAGATCGCGCCGTTTGCCGTCGATCAGCGCGGTGACGCGGTCGCCGGGCGCGAGGCCGCGGGCCTCGGCGAAGCCTTCCGACACCAGCGCGTCGAGCGTGCCGTCGGGATGCGCGGCGTTCGCGTCCAGCCAGCGTCCGCGCCGCAGGGAGACCCGGTTCATGCGCGGCGGTCGCAGCGGATCGAGGCCGATCAGGTGGCCCATGATCGGGTCGCTGCTGCCGGCGATCTCCACCCGCACCGTGTGCTCGATCGTGGTCTGCGCGTCGGCGACGCCGGGCAGCGCGCGCAGGCGGGCGCCGAGCGCGTCCGGCGCGCGCTTCACGGCGGCGAACACGTCGGCGAAGCGGTCGACGGCGTAATGGCGGTCGCGCGCCAGCGCCAGCGAATCCACCGCGCTGAGCGTGGTGATGAAACCGGCGACGCCGCTGGCCACCACCAGCGCGATGGTCAGCGCCTGGCTCCAGAGCAGGCGCAGGTCGCGCAGCAGTTTGCGGTCGAGGGCGCGCATGCGTCACCACGACAGCTGCGACGGCCGCAGCTTGTGCGCATTGGCGTCGATGCGCTGGATGCGCCCGTCGCCCAGGCGGATCACGCGATCGGCCATGCCGGCGATGGCGGCGTTGTGGGTGATGACGACCGCGGTGGTGCCGAGTTCGCGATTGATCCGTTCGATGGTCTCCAGCACCCGCTTGCCGGTGTCGTAGTCGAGCGCGCCGGTGGGCTCGTCGCAGAGCAGCACCGCGGGACGCTTCACGATCGCGCGGGCGATCGCCACGCGCTGCTGTTCGCCGCCGGACAGCTGCGCCGGGAAATGATCGCGGCGCGCGGTCAGGTCGACTAGCGCGAGCGCCTCGTCCACCGCCATCGGCGCTTCGGCGATGTCGGCCACGAGCTGGACGTTCTCGCGCACGGTCAGGCTGGGAATCAGGTTGTAGAACTGGAACACGAAGCCCACGTGTTCGCGGCGGAAGCGGGTCAGTTCGGCCTCGCCGGCGCCGTCGAGGCGGTGGTCGCAGTAGGCCACCTCGCCGGCGGTGGGCGTGTCCAGGCCGCCGAGGATGTTCAGCAGGGTGGACTTGCCGCTGCCCGAGGGGCCCAGCAACACGATGAACTCGCCGCGGCCGATGTCCAGGTCGACCTCGCGCAGGGCGGCCACTTCCACCTCGCCCATGCGATAGATCTTGCGCAGGCCGCGGGCGCGGAACACGACCTCGCGCCCGGCATCGGGGGCGCCGGGCAGGGTTCCGGTCGCGTCTGGCGTCTCGGGCGTCCGCGTGGCCATCGGTCGAATATACGCAGGAAGCGCATCGGGCATTTGACGGCCGTCAAGGTTGCGCGGGCGGATCGGTGCGTCAATGGACACTCCACCATCGTCCGTCGAGGTGCGTCGTGATCAAGGATCTCCTGATTCCCTACGTGAACGCCGAGAGCGAGGGCGCGCCGGTCGCGGCCGCGATCGCGATCGCGCAGACCTTCGAAGCGCATGTCGCGATGCTGGTCACGGTGGACGTGCCGGCGCCGATGCCCAGCGACTGGGGGGCGATGGCCTACGACATCTACGCCCGCCTGCACGAGGAGGCGCGCCGGCGCGCGGAGGGGCGCGCCGATGCACTCCGCGCGCGGTTCGCGAATGCCGAGGTGCCGGTGGAGGTGCGCATCGCCGAAGCGGTGTCGGTGTATCCGCAGAACACCGCGGCCATGCATGCGCGCCATGCCGATCTGACCGTGCTGCCGACGATGCCGCGCGATGGCGTCGACAACATGCTGGTGCACGACTGTTTCCATGATGTCCTGCGCCATTCCGGCCGGCCGGTGCTGGCGGTGCCGGCGGCCAGCGCGGCGACCCTGCCGCCGCGACGTGCGGTGATCGCGTGGAAGCCCACGCGCGAGGCCGCGCGCGCTGTGGCCGACGCCATGCCGCTGTTGAGCATGGCGGACGCGGTGGATGTGCTGGTCGTCGATCCGGTGGTCGGCGAAGCCGGACATGGCGGCGAGCCCGGCGCCGACATCGCCGCGCATCTGGCCCGGCACGGGCTGAAGGTGGAGGTGGTGACGCGGCCGCGGATGAATTTCTCGGTCGCCTACGCGCTGCTCGATCATGCGCGCATGGTCGGCGCCGATCTGCTGGTCGCCGGCGGTTACGGTCACTCGCGGTTGCGCGAGGCGATGCTCGGCGGCACCACCCGCGAACTGCTGCAGACCGCGCACCTGCCGGTACTGTTCTCGCATTGAGCCGGTTCGCCGGCGGTTTCAGGCACGGCGGCGCGCGGGCGGCGTAAGCTGGGTCCCATCGCAGCCATCCGCCGCCCGCATGCCCTCTCCACCCGAAGTCGCGTCGCCCGAAGTCGCGCCACCCGCACATCCGCGCCATCTGCGCCTGCCGCTGCGCGCGCTCGCGATCCTCGCGCTGTGCGTCGCGGTCGTGCTGCTGCTGTCGGTCGACAGCGTGAACGCCGGGCTGCATCGCCTGCTGGCCGCGGCCGAGCCGACGATCGCTTCGCATCCGGTGTCGGGCCTGCTGCTGTTCGTGGCGCTGTCCGCGCTGTCGGCGGTGGTCGCGTTCTTCTCCAGCGCGCTGCTGGTACCGGTGGCGGTCTACACCTGGGGCACGCTGCCGACGATGGCGCTGCTGTGGCTAGGCTGGTGGCTCGGCGGCGCGGTCACCTACGCGCTCGGTTACGCGCTGCGCCGGCCGCTGATCCGGTTCGCGGGCCACGGCGAGCACGTCGATTTCTATCGCCGCCGCATTCCCGCCGATGCCGGATTCGCGGTGGTGCTGTTGCTGCAGTTCGCGCTGCCCTCGGAGATTCCCGGTTACCTGTGCGGCGTGATGCGGGTCCCGTTCCGCACCTACGCGCTGGCGCTCGCGGTGGCGGAGCTGCCGTACGCGGTGGGCACGGTGCTGATGGGCGACAGTCTGCTGCAGCAGCGCACCGGGCTGCTGCTGTCGCTGGGCCTGCTGGGCGCGGCGATCAGCGGCGATGCCGTGCGCAGGCTGCGTCGGCGTCTGTCGCCGCCGGTGCATGCCTGATGCCCTCCGCCTGACGCCTTCCACCGGACGAACCATGCCGACGCTTTCCGCCGAACTGCTGGGTTTCTGCGTCGCCTTCGCGGTCGGCCTGCTGATCGGCATCGAGCGCGAGCGCAACAAGGGCGACGGTCCGGCTCGCGCCGCCGCCGGCGTGCGCACCTTCATCCTGGTCGCGCTCGCCGGCGCCATCGCGCAGCGGGTGGGCGGCGTGGGCATCGCCATCGGCGGCGGGTTCGTGGCGCTGGCGGCGCTGGCGAGCTACCGTCGCAGCCGCAGCGAAGACCCCGGCCTCACCACCGAGGTCGCGATGCTGGTGACCTTCCTGCTCGGCGTGCTGGCGATGATCGCGCTGCCGCTGGCGGCCGGGCTGGGCGTGGTGGTGGCGGTGGTGCTGGCGAGCAAGACGACGCTGCACGGCTTCATCCGCGACACGCTGACCGAACAGGAACTGCACGACGCGCTGCTGCTGGCCGCGGCCGCGGTGGTGGTGTTGCCGCTGCTGCCGGATCGCGGGATCGATCCGTGGAACGCGTTCAATCCGCACACGCTGTGGCTGCTGGTGGTGCTGGTGATGGCGATCAACGCCGGCGGCTACGTCGCGCTGCGCCTGCTCGGCCCGGGCGTCGGTCTGGCGCTCGCCGGATTCGTCGGCGGTTTCGTGTCCAGCACCGCGACCATCGCCGCGATGGGCGACCGCGCGCGCGCCGCGCCGCAGTGGCTCCCGCAGTGCGCCGCCGCCGCATTGTTCTCGAATGTCGCGACCATCCTGATGCTCGCGGTCGTGGTCGGCGCGCTGTCGCCGCCGCTGCTGCGGCAACTGGCGTGGCCGCTGACGGCGGCCGCCATCGCCGCGGCGCTCGCTGCCGGCTCGATGCGCTGGCGGCGAACGGCCGGTGCGGTCGACGACCATCCGGTCGCGCCGGGACGTCCCTTCGAGCCCCGGCAGGCACTGGTGTTCGCCGCCATCGTCAGCGCGATCCTGCTGTTCTCGGCCGGCGTGCATCGCTGGCTGGGCGATGCCGGCGTCGCCATCGCCGCGGGCGTGTCCGGTCTGGCCGATGTGCATGCGGCGACCGCGTCGGTGGCGCAACTGGTGAAGGGCGACGCGCTCGCGCTCGGCGACGCGGGGCTGCCGGTGTTCGTCGCGCTGCTCGCGAATTCCTGCAGCAAGCTGCTGATGGCCTGGCTGCGCGGCGGCCGCGCCTTCCTGCTGCGATTGTTGCCGGGCGTGGTGCTGATCGTCGCCGCGTTCGCGCTGGGGCTGTGGTGGACGGCGTGAACGACCGCCACCGCGTCCGCGCGGCGGCCTTCAGCGCAGCGCGCGCTGGATCTCTTCCAGCGAACGTCCGCGGGTGTCGACGCCGGCGCGCCACAGCATCGCGCCGGACACCGCCATCGGCGCGGCGATCAGCAGCGCCGACAGCGCGAAGTGATCGAAGAACGACAGGACGCCGAGGCCGGCACCGATGATGCCGCCGAGTTTGGAGCTGGCCGCGATCAGGCCCGAGCCGGTGGCGCGCAGCGAGACCGGATAGATCTCGGCGGCGTACGGAATCAGCATTGCGATCACGCCGCTGACGCTGATCAGCAGCGCGGCGGTCGCGGCCACCGTCGCCGTGGGCGATTTGAGCTGCAGCCAGCCCATCGCGAAGAACGCGAGCAGCGAGAGCGTGGTCAGGCCGATGAACAGCACCAGCGCACGGATGCTGCTCCAGCGGTGGTACAGCCACACGACCACGGCGATGCCGGGCAGGGCCAGCAGCGCCGAACGCGCCAGCAGCGCGCTGGCGGCCTTCGGGTCCACGCCCAGTTCCACGAGATTGGTCGGCAGCCACAGCAGGAAGCCGAAGTTGGCCAGCCCCCAGGCGACGCCGCAGACCAGCAGGCCGGCGCTGATGCGCGCATGCGGACCGCGCAGCAGCGCGCGCATGCCGGCGACGGGATGGCCTTCGTCGACCGCGGCGTGGCCGTGGTCGGCTTCGGGATCGTCCTCGATCGCCGCGGTGGAGCCGCCGGCGAACTTGCGCAGCACCGCGCGCGCTTCGTTCTCCAGGCCCATGTTCGAGAGGAAGCGCGGCGATTCCGGAATCCAGCGGTTGAGCACGACGATGATCGCGCCGGTGGGCAGGCCCAGCAGCCAGAGCACGCGCCAGCTGAACATCGGTTCGAGGATCGCGGCCGCGCCGGACGCCAGCAGATAACCCGCGGAGGTGCCGACGCCGCCCAGCGCCACCAGCAGCCAGCCGCGGTGCGCCGCCGGCACGGTCTCGGCCATCAGCGTGAACACGATCGGCAGCAGTCCGCCGGCCGATGCGCCCATCAGGAAGCACATCGCGAGGTTCCATTCGAAATCCGGCATCGCCCCGCAGATCGCGGTGCCGATGAACATCAGCGCCGAGAGCAGGATCGCCGCGCGCCGCCCGAACAGATCGCCGATCCGCCCCCACGCCACCGAGCCGACCGTGGTGCCGGTCAGCGCGAACAGCGCCAGCAGACTGGCCCGCGACTTGGTGATTTCGTACTCGCTGCTCATGCCGGGCATCACGAAGCCGAGGGTCGCCGGCTTCATCACGTCCACCGCGAGCGCGATCGCCAGCACCGCCACCAGGGTCCAGTGCGCGCGATTCAGCGCGACGCCGTCGGCGACATGGAACCAGCGATGATCGCGCGCGGCCTGCCCGTTCGCGCGCAGGCGGTCCAGCCGCGGCGTCAGCCCGTACATCGAGAACGCCAGGCCCAGCGGGATCGCCGCCATGCCCAGCCACATCTCCAGGGTCATCGGCATGCCCACCATCTGCCAGTGGGTGTGCTGGCCCATCATGAACATCGGCATGTGGGCGAAGACCCCGCCGAACACGAGCAGGCAGCCGAACCAGAACGCGACCGGATGGTGGAACGCGAGGCTGCCCTGCTTCAGGCGCGCCGACGGTCGTCCGGCGAGGTCGCGCTCCGGCGGAACGTCAGCGTGCGCCACGCATGCCGCCCTGCGCCTGCGCACGGCAGCGGAAGAACTTCGAATTCGCCAGCCACTGCTGGTCCGGGTAGTACGCGAACAGCAACTGGCCGTCCTTCAGCGTGTCGATCATGTCGCCGGCCACCGCGGGGCGCACCGCGGGACAGCCGAAGCTGCGACCGAGCCGGCCCTGGCGCTGCGCCATCTCGGGATTCACGTAGGGCGCGCCGTGCATGACGATGGCGCGGGCGCGGGCGCGATCGTTGATGCCCGGTTCCAGGCCGTCCATGCGCAGCGAGATGCCGTTGCTGCCGGTGTAGCGCTCCGCGGTGGTGAACAGGCCGAGGCTGGACTGCAGGCTGCTCTCGCGATTGGAGAAGGCGTTGGCGAAGTTCTCGCCGCTGTTGCGGCCATGGGCGACGTGTTCGGCGTAGAGCAGCCGTTGCTCGCGCAGATCGAACACCCACAGCCGGGGTTCGGTGGACGGCCGCGAGAAATCGATCACCGCCAGCCGGCGCGGCGTCGCGATGGTGCCCGAGGCGGCGGCGCAGGTCGTCGCTTCCAGGGCCAGGGCCAGCACCTTGGGGTCAGCCTTCGGCGCCAGCCGCTGCAGTGCGGCAAGCGACGCCAGGGCCGGCAGGCCGCGGTCGGCGACCGATGGCGCATGGCCCGCATCGGCGGCGGATGAGGAGAAGGCCGTCGCGAGCGCGAGGGCGGCGAACAGCAGCATGGCGGGTCGGGTCATCGCCGCAGGATGCCGCAGGCCGGCGCCGGAAACATGAACAGGCCCGGCTTCACTCCCGGTTCCGGTCCTGCGGAGGGGCGGTCTGCGGCACCGGTTCCGGCGCCGGGGTGACCGGGGTCGCGTTCTCCTCGTCGGCGCGGATCACCGTCATCCCTTCCGGCGCGGCGCGGCGCAGGGGTTCGTCGGTGACGATCACGGTCGCGCCCGGGCGCAGCGCATCGTAGATCCGGTGGGCGAAGAGGTCGTCGACGCGGATCTGCCCGCTCACCAGCGCCTGGTGCAGGTCGCCTTCGGACGGCGCGCGGCTGGCGCGCGTCGGCACCGCGATCGCCAGCCAGCGCAGCGCCGGGCGATCGCGCACGACGTCGCTGAAGCCTTCGCCCATGCCTTCCAGCAGCACGTAGGCATGGGTGCCGCGCAGCGGCTGGTCGCCGATCTCCACCCGCGCGCGTCCGATCTCCACGCCGTTGCGCAGCACCGAGACGCGGCGGTCCAGCGTGCTCAGCACCACGGTGAGCGGGCCGTCCGGTGCGCGTTCGGGCAGCCACCAGGTCTCGGCGTCGTCGGCCACCGGCCCGGGCGTCTTCGGTGCGCCGGTGGCGGGATCGACCGGCGCGAACCAGCCCGGCGCGCTCACTTCGGGCGCGTGCGAACGTTCGCTGGCGATCACCACGGTCATGCCGCGCGTGGTCGCGCCGAACAGCTTTTCCGAAAACGCATACGGCAGCCGCACGCAGCCGTGCGAGGCCGGATAGCCCGGGATCCGGCCCGCGTGCATCGCGACCCCGTCCCAGGTCAGCCGCTGCATGAAGGGCATCGGCGCGTTGTCGTAGAGATTCGAGAAATGTTCGCGCTGCTTCTGCAGGATGGTGAACACGCCGGTGGGCGTCTCGTATCCGGGCTTGCCGGTGCTGACCGTCGACACGCCGATGCGGATGCCGTTGCGATACACGTAGGCCAGTTGCTCGGGAAGACTGATCACGATCACCACCGGCCCTTCCGGCGCCAGTTCCGGCATCCACAGATATTCGCCGGGCTTCAGCGCGACGGTTGGCGCGGGTGCGGCCGGTTGCGGGGAAGCGGAGGGTGCGGCGGCTGGTGCGGCCGGCGGTGCGGCGATGACCGGTGCGCCGGCCGGCGACAGGGCCAGCAGCAGGGTCATGGCGAGAGCGGTGGCGGGGCGCGGACGATGGACCATGCCGGCAGTGTCGCATCGATGCCGCCCGATGGCTTTGAGAAGACGCAAACCCGCTCCGCCTTTCGTACGGTGGCGGCCGCGCGCGGTCGCGGCCATGATAGGCCGATGACCGACATCGACCCCGCACCCCTGCTCGACTGCGTCGAGCTGCAGACCGGCCCCGACGCCGCCCCCGCCTGGACCGTCCTCTGGCTGCATGGCCTGGGCGCCGACGGCCACGATTTCGCACCGATCGTCCCCGAACTGGTCCGCCCCGGCTGGCCCACGCTGCGCTTCGTGTTCCCGCATGCGCCGGTGCGCGCGGTCACCATCAACGGCGGCACGCGGATGCGCGCCTGGTACGACATCGCCCACCTCGATCTGGCCAACCGCGCCGACGAGACCGGAGTCGCCGAATCCCTCGTCCAGATCGATGCCCTCATCGCCCGCGAAGCCGCGCGCGGCATTTCGCCGGAACGGATCATCCTCGCAGGCTTCTCGCAGGGCGGCGCCATCACGCTCGCGGCCGGCATCCGTCGCCGGGCGCCGCTGGGCGGCCTGGTCGCGCTGTCGACCTATCTGCCCGCACCGACCAAGGCCTCGTCCGCACTGCAGCCCGGCGCCGAACGCCAACCGTTGTTCATGGCCCACGGGCAGTTCGATCCGGTCGTGCCGTTCGCGGCCGGCGAACAGACCGCGGCCCTGCTGCGCGTGCTCGGCTTCACGCCCGAATGGCATCGTTACCCCATGGCCCATCAGGTCTGCGCCGAAGAGATCCGCGACCTCGGCGACTGGCTGCAGGCGCGTTTCGCCACTGTCGGATCGGCCGGGTGACCGCGGCGCCCGGACGGCGTTAGAGCGTGTCATGCACTTTTTGATAGGCCGCGAAGGTCGTCTGCGGGCCTGGGCCAAGGCGCGCACCGCCGCCAAGGCTTGCGGCCTTGGCAAGGTGCGCAACGCCGGATCGGGCCCGCAGACGGCCTTCCCTCCGGGTTGCGCCCCTGTGGCGCCGATCCTGCGGCCCGCGGCTTGCCTTGGCCACCAGCCAAGGCTGCGCCACGGAA
>WYBC01000026.1 GCA_011526085.1 Lysobacter sp.
CAGCGCGAAGATGAACATGCTCATCCACGCCGACGGCACGTGGATGTAGAGAATGCGGAAGCTGTCGCCCTGCTGGTAATCCGCCGGCACCCCGAACAGCGCGCTCCAGGTGCCCCAGGCCATGACCGGCAGCGCCAGCCCGAAACACCACGGCGCCCAGCGCGCGGCGAAGCGGTCGAAGTACGGCGGCGAGCCGAGTTGGTGGAACCAGCGGACGACCGGATTCATGGATGGATATCGCGTGTCTTCGTCGGGGTGGCGTGGCGGAATGCGGACGGGATTGTCGTCGCGGCGGAAGTGCGGGGCATTGACCTGTCTCAAGCGCGTCGCGATGCGCTCAGTTCACCGCGATCCGGATCGCCGCCGCCGCGGTCAGCGGCGCCAGCACCATCGCGACGACCAGGCCCGCCGCCAGCAGCAGCATCGGACCGACCGCGTCGAGCCCCTGCGCGCTGGCCGCGACGCTGCCGGCACCGAACACCAGCACCGGAACGTACAGCGGCAAAGCGAGCAGTCCCACTAGGATACCGGAGCGGCGCATGCCCACGGTGAGCGCCGCCACCACCGCGCCGATCAGGCTCAGCAGCGGCGTGCCCAGCGCCAGCCCGGTCATCAGCACCGGCAACTGCGCGTGCGGCAGGTGCAGCAGTTCGGCCAGGAACGGGGTCGCCAGCAGCAGCGGCCACGCGGTGGTGGCCCAGTGCATGAACGTGCGCACCGCGACCAGCCACGCCAGCGGCACCGGCGCCAGCATCCACTGCTCCAGCGAGCCGTCCTCGGCGTCGCCGCGGAACAGCGTGTCCAGCGCCAGAAGGCCGGCCAGCAGGGCCGCGACCCACAGCACGCCGGCGGCGACCTGCGCCTGCAGTTTCGGTTCGTTGCCCAGCGCCAGCGCGAACAGCACCACCACGATCAACGCGAACAGCGCGGGCTGCAGCGCATCGCCGCGGCGGCGCCACAGCAGGCGCAGATCGCGGGCGAGCAGGGCGCGGGCGGACAGCAGCAGCGACGGTGGCTGGCCGGCGATGCCCATCCGGGGCGGATGCGACGGAGCGGTCATGCCGCGCGCCTCAGGACGAGCTCGCGGGTGCGTACCGGCGGCGCGGCGTAGGCGCCGTGGGTGGTGACCAGCGCGGCGCCGCCCTCGCGCAGATGCGCCTGCACCATCCGGTTCACCAGTTCGATACCGTCGAGGTCGAGGTTGGCGTAGGGCTCGTCCAGCAGCCACACGGGTGCCGGCGACAGCCACATCCGCGCCAGCGACAGCCGCTTCTTCTGCCCGGCCGACAGCTGGCGGGCCAGCGCGTCCTGATAACCGTCCAGGCCGACGATACGCATCGCCGCCTCGGCCGACTGGCCTTCGCGGCGACCGTGCAGGCCGCAGAGGAATTCGAGATTCTCGAGCGCGCCGAGATCGGCCTTCAGCGCCGGCAGGTGGCCGAGATAGGCGAGGGCGCGGGTGCGTTCCGGCGTGGCGGTGGCGTGGCCGTCGATCTCGATGCGCCCGTCCTCCGGCCGCAGCAGGCCGGCCAACACCCGCAGCAGGGTGGTCTTGCCGGCGCCGTTGTCGCCGCGGATCAACAGCGCTTCGCCGGCATCGACCTCGAAATCGAGCGGTCCGAACACCGGTTCGTCGTTGCGTGCGAAGCGCAGGCCGTGCGCTGCGAGCAGCGGCGGCATGGAAGGGGAAGGCGCGGTCATCGCGCCGATTTTACGGGCTGGCGACCGTCTTTGCTGCGGCCGTGCCGTCGCGCCGGTCGATCTGCGGGTGCGGCGCCGCTGCGCCGGGGCATCAGGCCCTTCAGCCGCGGAGCCAGTCGATCGCGGGATGTTCGGGAAACGCGGCGGGCCGCGCGGCGTCCACCCGCATCCGCACCGGCGCTTCGGCGTTCCAGTACAGCGTGGCCAACTGGCCATAACGGCGCGACAGCGCATCGAATTCGGCCGCCGCCATGTCCACCACCAGCCAGCTCGGTTCGCGCCAGGAGCGGTTGGCAGCCGAGGAGAAGGCCGGCCGGAAGATGCGGCGGCTGTCCAGCAGATCGTCCTGCAGCGCGTCGTCGGCATCGCGGTTGACCGATTCGGGGCGCTGGATCGAATACGGGTCCCAGGCCGAGAGCAGGCCGAAGCGGGTCGCGTCCGGGTAACGGCGCGCGACCTCGGTGGCCGGCGTGCCGATCTTCAGGTTCAGCCATTCGCCGTCCAGCTCCCAGCGGTATTCCGCGACGAGATACGCCCGCACGAGTTCGGCGATCCGGGCCTCGCCGGCGGACAGAAGGGACGGCTGCATCATGGGCGACAGGTTTAACCCGGACGCGCCGCCCCGTAAACTCTGGCGCCCGCCACGAAGGATGTGCTAGGCCGGCGCCGAATGCGCCGCCGCACCGTCTTCGCCTCCCCGCGTCATCGCCGCCCATTCCACGGATCCCCGCATGCAGCACAGCAAGTTGCCCAAGGTAGGCACCACCATCTTCACCGTGATGTCGCAGCTCGCGGCCGAACACGGCGCGATCAATCTCGGCCAGGGCTTTCCCGATTTCCCGGTGCCGCAGCGACTGGTCGACGAACTCGACAAGGCGATGCGCGCCGGCCACAACCAGTATTCGATGATGACCGGCATTCCCGCGCTGCGCCGCGCCATCGCCGACAAGACCGAGCGCGTGTACGGCGTCCGCCCCGACGAGAACGCCGAGATCACCGTCACCAGCGGCGCCACCGAGGCGATCTTCAACGCGATCCATGCGGTGGTGCGCGCGGGCGAGGAAGTCATCGTGCTCGATCCCTGCTACGACTGCTACGAACCGGCGATCGACCTGGCCGGCGCGCGCGCCGTGCACATCCCGCTCGACCCGCAGACCTTCGCGCCGGACTGGCAGCGGGTGCGGGACGCCATCGGCCCGAAGACGCGGATGCTGATGATCAACAGTCCGCACAATCCGTCCGGCGCCATGTTCGGCGAGGACGACATGCGCACGATCGCGGAGATCCTCCGCGACACCGGGATCTGGCTGCTGTCCGACGAGGTCTACGAGCACATCGTCTTCGACGGCGCCCGCCACGAATCCGCGCTGCGCTACCCGGAGCTGCGCGAACGCGCCTTCGTGGTCTCCAGCTTCGGCAAGACCTACCACTGCACGGGCTGGAAGGTCGGCTACTGCATCGCGCCGCCGGCGCTGAGCACCGAGTTCCGCAAGGTCCACCAGTACAACGTTTTCTGCACCTTCCATCCGGCGCAGCACGCCTTCGCGGCGATGATCGACGCCGAACCGGAACACTACGAGCAGCTCGGCGCCTTCTACCAGGCCAAGCGCGACCGGTTCCGCGCGCAGTTGCTCGGCACGAAGCTGGTGCCGCTGCCGGTGCCGGGCGGCTACTTCCAGCTCGTCGACTACTCGGCGGTGAGCGGTCTCGACGATCTCGAATTCTGTCGCTGGCTGACCATCGAGAAGGGCGTCGCGGCGATCCCGCTGTCGCCGTTCTACGAAACCCCGCCGGCCGGCCAGCGCCTGGCGCGGCTGTGTTTCGCCAAGAACGAGACGACGCTGGACGCCGCCATCGAACGCCTGCTGAAACTCTGACAAAATCGGTGGAGCGGGCTTCAGCCCGCTGTTGTTTCTCCAAAAACCGCAGCGGGCTGAAGCCCGCTCTACCGGGCCATCCCACCGCCGACGAGCCTCCCATGAACGATCTGCGCATCACCCTCGTCCAGGGCGCCACCCGCTGGCACGATCCGGCCGGCAACCGCGAGTACTACGCCCATCTGATCGCCGGCCTGCGCGGCACGACCGATCTCGTGCTGCTGCCGGAGACCTTCACCAGCGGCTTTTCCAACGAGGCCGTCGCACAGGCCGAGACGATGGACGGGCCGACGGTCGCGTGGATCCGCGAACAAGCGCGCGCGCTCGATGCCGCGATCTGCGGCAGCGTGCAGTTGCGCGACGGCGACCGGGTGTTCAATCGCCTGCTGTTCGCCACGCCCGACGGCGATCTGCGCACCTACGACAAGCGCCACCTCTTCCGCTACGGCCGCGAGCACGAGCGCTATGCCGCCGGTCGCGAACGCCTGACCCTCGACTGGCGCGGCTGGCGCATCTGTCCGCTGGTCTGCTACGACCTGCGTTTCCCGGTGTTCTCGCGCAACCGCTACGACAGCGAGCGCGCCGGTGCGCTCGACTACGACCTGCTGCTGTACGTCGCCAACTGGCCTTCTGCGCGGTCGTATCCCTGGAAGACCCTGCTCCGCGCCCGCGCGATCGAGAACCTGTGTTACGTCGCCGGGCTGAATCGCGTCGGCACCGACGGCAACGGTCTGCATTACTCCGGCGACAGCGCGGTGATCGATTTCCTCGGTCAGCCCGTGAGCGAATGCGGCGAGGAGGAAGTGGTCGTCACCACCACGCTGCAGGCGAAGGAACTCGCGGCGCACCGCGAGCGCTTCCCGGCGATGCTCGATGCGGACGCCTTCGAACTGCGCTGAATCGCGCGTGGCACCGGTGCATGCCCGCGACCGGAGTCTTCGGCGAGGGCAGGGGCGACGCCGTCACGCCGCATGTCTCCGCCCGAAGTAGATGTGCTCCGCCGCCCAGCGCATCGGCGCGGAGCCCAGCATCAGGTCGAACGGCCAGTCCATCTGTGCATGATCGAAGGCCCAGCGCAGGGCGCGCTTGATCCGGTAGCGCGGTGCCGCGCGTTCGACCACGCGCTCCGGCGACGGGCCGCCGTCGCGCAGATGACGGGCGACCGCCTCGCCGGTGGCCCAGCCGTGCTGCCAGGCCGAATGGATGCCGCCGGCGGTGACCGGCGAGACGATGCCCGCGGCATCGCCGGTCAACAGCACGCCGGGCTGCGCCAGCGGAGACACCGGGCCGCCGCAGGGAATCAGGCCGGCGCGGATCGCGCTGGGCGTCAGCGCGTCGGCGATGCCCAGCGCGCGGCCCACGCGCGCGCGCAGCGCGTCGATGTCCGGCGCGCCGCTGCGCGAAGGGCGATGCCGGAACGCGAGGCCGAACTGCACGCCGGTGGGGTTCTGCGTCGCCCAGCCGATGTAGCCGGGCGCCAGGCGTTTGTCGACGAAGCAGTGCAGGGCATCGGGTTCGCGCAGTTCGAGGCCCGCGAACTCGTATTCCACGCCGTAGAGGAAATCGCGGACGTGGCCCAGACCGAAGCGCTGCGCGACCCGCGATTTCGCGCCGTCGGCACCGACCAGCCAATGGGTGCGGCCGATCCCCGGCAGATGCCAGCGGCCGCGGCGGGGATCCGGTTCGCGCGAGGCGTGCAGGAACGACTGCGACAGGCGCAGGTCCACGCCCTGCGCGCGCATTTCGTCGGCCAGCCAGCGCATCAGGTTCGGCGTGTCGGTGGTCAGGAAGTAATAGTCCGGCACCTGCAGCGCGACGTTGCGCAGGTTCGGCGCGTACAGGCGCACGCGTTCGACCCGGCGCACGAGATCCGCCGGCATCCGGTTGAGCCAGGTGCGTTCCGCGGCTTCCTTCACGATGATCCCGGTGGTGTGCAGCTTCAGGCCGGGGTCGCGCTTGCGCTCCAGCACGCACACGCGCAGTCCGTACTGCGCCGCGGCGATGGCACAGGCCGCGCCGGCGAAACTGGCGCCGACGATCAGCAGGTCGTATTCGCGTTCGGGGACTGCGGCCATGCGGGCTCCTGCGGGGAAGTCGGGCGCAGTCTGGGCGGCCGTGGCGGGCGCAGGATGGCGTCTGTGTGAAGTCGGGGTTCACACGCCGGTTGCGATGGGCATCGATGCGGGTCGGCTGGCGCCGCATCGTTTCCGCATGCGCCGGCGCCGCGCGTTCGCGGATGCCATCGTTCTGACATCTGCCGCTGTTACAAGCTTCCGGACCCATTTGCATGGACGATGACGATGCGCGTGTTCCTGATTCCGGTGTTGGCGGTGTGCGCGACGCTCTGCGCGATGGGTTCCACGTTCGCGGCGACGCCGCGATCCGGCTGGGTGGTGTCCGAGATCTACGCGTACAACCATCCGTATGCGGCAGCCGCCAGCGGCGAACTCGAAACCAAGATGGCGACGATGGCGCAGAGCGCCTACGGCTTCTATCGCGGGACCGATCATCTTTTCTTCCGCGACATGACGACGATGCCGGCGTCGGCCTATGCCACCAGCCAGACCGGATATGCCTGGATCGGCGGCGACACGCACCTCGGCAATTTCGATGCCTCGCGCGACAGCGGCGGCAAGGCCGTGTTCGCGGTCTCGGATTTCGACGAAGGCCAGCTCGGCCAGTACGTGTGGGACCTGCGGCGGTTGGCGGTCGGCATGGTGTTGGCCGGGCGCGAGAACGGTTTGGCGGATGCCGACATCCGGACCGCGATCGAGACCCTGGTCGGCGCGTACGCCGACAAGATGAGCGATTTCAAGGGGACCGGCGCCGAGCTGAGCTTCCAGCTCACCCCCGGCAACACCACCGGCGTGGTGGACGACACCATCGTCGAGGCCGACGGCAAGACCCGCGCCGCCCTGCTGTCGAAATACACCCGGCTCAGCGGCAGCGTGCGGTCTTTCCAGGACCTGTCGAACCTCGTGCCGGTGCCGGCCGCCACCTACAGCGCCATCGTCGGCGCGATGGGCGGCTACGTGAACGCCATCGCCGCTTCGAAGCGCTATGCCACGAGTTATTACGCGGTCAAGGACATCCGCCAGAAACTCGGGTCCGGCGTCGGCAGTCTCGGGAAACTGCGCTACTACGTGCTGGTGCAGGGGCCGTCGACGGCCACCACCGACGACGTGATCCTGGAGATGAAGCAGGCGTCGACCAGCGTCGTGGCGATCGCGAACGGCGGCCGGTTGCCGACGTCGTCCTATGGCGCCCACGAAGGCGCGCGGGTGGCGAAGACGGCGAAGGCGCAGCGCATCAATGCGGATGTGCTGATCGGACATGCGAGCGTCGCCGGCACGCCCTACTACGTGCACGAGAAATCGCCGTATCAGGAAGACTTCGATTACACGCTGCTGAGTACCGCCGGCAGGATGAATACCGCCGCGACCTATTTCGGACAGGCCCTGGCGTCCGCGCACGCCATCGCCGATCAGGATTACGACGCGACCATCGTCTCCTTCAGCATCGACAAGCAGGTCGCGGATGCGATCACCAGCAAGAGCGGCCTGAAAGCGGAGATCTCCGCCTTCGCGTTCGAATACGCCGCGCAGGTGCAGCTGGACTGGCAGGCGTTCGTCGTCGCCTACGACAACGGCATGCCGCTGTACTGACGACGCGCAGCCGCCGGCCGCGCATCGGTGGCTTTCAGCCGGCCAGTCGCCCCCGCAGCGAATTGCTCATCGCTTCGGTGACGACCACGTCCACGAACTGCCCGATGAGCTTCACGCCGGCCGGCGCCGGGAAATTCACGAAGCGCATGTTCTCGGTGCGGCCGGTGAGCTCGTTCGGATCCTTCTTCGACGGGCCTTCGACCAGCACGGTCTGGGTGGTGCCGACCATCGCCTGCGCGATCCGCTTCGCGTTGTCGTTGATCGCCGCCTGCAGGCGCGCGAGACGGGCGTGCTTCTCTTCGTTGCTCACGGTGTCTTCGATGTCGGCCGCGGGCGTGCCCGGGCGGCGCGAGTAGATGAAGGAGAAGCTCTGGTCGAAGCCGACGTCCTCGATCAGTTTCATGGTCTTCCCGAAATCGGCGTCGGTCTCGCCGGGGAAGCCGACGATGAAGTCCGAGCTGATCGAGATGTCCGGGCGCACCGCGCGCAGCTTGCGGATCTTCTGCTTGAACTCCAGCGCGGTGTAGCCGCGTTTCATCGCCGAGAGGATGCGGTCGCTGCCCGACTGCACCGGCAGGTGCAGGAAATTCGCGAGCTTCGGCACGTCGCGGTAGGCCTCGATCAGCGAGTCGCTGAACTCCAGCGGATGCGAGGTGGTGAAGCGGATGCGTTCGATGCCCTCGAATTCGGCGATGGTGCGGATGAGCAGGCCGAGGTCCGCGATCTCGCCTTCGCCCGCATTGTCGATGGCGGCGATGGGCCCGCGATAGGCATTGACGTTCTGGCCCAGCAGGGTGACTTCGCGTACGCCCTGGGCGGCGAGCTGGGCCACTTCGACCAGCACGTCCTCGAACGGCCGGCTGACCTCTTCGCCGCGGGTGTAGGGCACCACGCAGAAGCTGCAGTACTTCGAGCAGCCCTCCATGATCGAGACGAACGCGGTGGGGCCTTCGGCGCGTGGCTCGGGCAGGCGGTCGAACTTCTCGATCTCCGGGAAGCTGATGTCGACCTGCGGCTTGCCGGTCTCGCGCTTGGCGCGGAGCAGGTCGGGCAGGCGGTGCAGGGTCTGCGGGCCGAACACCAGATCCACATACGGCGCGCGCTTGATGATCGCTTCGCCCTCCTGGCTGGCGACGCAGCCGCCGACCCCGATGACCACCGGCCGCTCGCGGCCCTTCAGCGCGCGCCAGCGACCCAGCTGGCTGAAGACCTTCTCCTGCGCTTTTTCTCGGATCGAGCAGGTATTGATCAGAATCACGTCGGCTTCGTCGGCGTTCTCCGTCATCACCATGCCCTCTTCGGCGCCGAGGACTTCGGCCATCTTGGCCGAGTCGTACTCGTTCATCTGGCAGCCGTGGGTCTCGATGAAGAGTTTTTTCGGGGCGATTGCGGAAGTCGGCGCGGCGGCCCGGGAAGCAGGGGTGTCGGTCATGGCGGTGTCCGGGGCGCGGTGGTGATTCCGGGCCGGAGTCGTGAAAGGGCGCACAGTGTAGCCGTGGCCGGTGGCGGTCGGCGGCGATGGCCGGAATCGATGCGGCTGCCGCGTTCGTCGGCTCAGGCCGATCAAGGACTTGGCAAAGCTTTCGAATCCGGGGACACTCCTCGGCCATGACCCGGGGCCCCGTCATTCTCTGTATCGGCATGCTGCTGGCGGCGACGCTGGCGGCGCCCGCCGCTCGTGCCGGCACGGTCTACCGCTGCGAGAGCCCGGATGGCAGCCGCACCTACGCCAGCAAGCGGGTGAAGGGCGCCAAGTGCGCGGTTGTCAGCAGTTACACGCCATCCACGGCGGCCGCGCGCGGCGCGCCGTCGTCGGCGAGCACCGCGCGCTCGGCCAGCGAGCCCATGGCCACCGCCGTCCCGCACGCGCCGGCCATGGGTGCGGTGTCGACGCCGGTCGCCGAAGTCGTCGGTTCTCCGATCGCGCCCGTCGCCGTATCGGCACCGGTCGCGCCGCCGCCGGCGATGCCCCGGCAGGGCACGACCCGGCGGGTGGAAGGGCAGGTCTATTCCTATATCAAGGACGGCGTGCGCCACTACACCAGCAAGCCGCCGCGCGGCGTGGCCGGCGCCACCGCCATCCGCTCGATCCGCTACAGCTTCCTCGAGACCTGTTACGCCTGCGCCCCGCTGCCGGGCGTCAACTTCGGCACCCTGCGCCTGAATACCGACGCCTACGCCGCCGAGATCCGGGCCGCCGCCACCCAGCACGGGGTCGACGAGGCCATCGTCCGCGCGATCATCCATGCCGAATCCTCGTTCAACCCGAACGCGCGCTCGCGGGTCGGCGCGGAAGGCCTGATGCAGTTGATGCCGCCGACCGCGCGCCGTTTCGGGGTCGGCAATTCCTACGATCCCGCGCAGAACATCCGCGGCGGCGTGCAATACCTGGCCTGGCTGCTCAAGCGCTACAACGGCGACCTGACCCTGGCCGCCGCCGGCTACAACGCCGGCGAAGGCGCGGTGGACCGTTACAAGGGCGTTCCGCCCTACAGCGAGACCCGGCGCTACGTCGAGCGCGTCCGCGTCCTCGCCGAGCGTTACCGGGGCGTGCTCGCCGGCCGCGGCTGACTGGCTCCGGCCCTTTTCCGCCCGCATCCGGGCCCGTTTTCCCGCCCGACGCCCTGCCCGCAGCCCGCCCGCATCCGCCGCGGCCGAGGCAAACATTGTCGGCCGATTCAGCGTTCCGTTACACTTTGTCGTCTTTGCCGGCCGGCTTCGGAAACGGAGCCTGCCCGCAACCCAAGTATCCCAATGCTTTCGCGGAGTGCCGGATGGCAACAAAAGTCGTAGGCGGGTCGGATCACCAGCATGGTGACGGCGCGCAACCGGTTGACGCGGGTCGTCGCCGCTTCCTGACCGCCTCCACCGCCGTGGTGGGTGCCGTCGGTGTCGCCGGCGCCTCGGTCCCCTTCATCAAGTCCTGGTTCCCGAGCGCCCGCGCGAAACTCGCCGGTGCGCCCGTGATCGCGGACATCAGCGGGCTGCAGGAAGGCCAGCGCCTGATCTTCGAATGGCGCGGTCAGCCGATCTGGATCGTCAAGCGTTCCAAGGCGACCCTCGACGCGCTGCCGACGCTCGACGGCGAGCTGCGCGATCCGAAGTCCGAGAACCTCGATCAGCAGCCGTCCTACATCAAGGGCGAGTTCCGCTCGATCAAGCCGGACATCTCGGTGCTCGTCGGTCTGTGCACCCATCTGGGCTGCTCGCCGGAAATGAAGGCCGAAATCCGGCCCGAGCCGTTCGATCCGGCGTGGAAGGGCGGCTATTTCTGCCCCTGCCACAAGTCGAAATTCGACATGGCCGGTCGCGTCTTCCAGGGCGTGCCCGCGCCGACCAACCTGCCGGTGCCGCCGCACCATTTCTCCGACGACAACACGATCGTGATCGGCGTCGATCCGGAAGGGAGCGCGTAAGCCATGGCGAACATCCTGACCCGCACCGCCAACAACGCGATGGACTGGTTCACCTACCGGGCGCCGGCATTCATGCCGTTCTACCGGAAGCACATGACCGAGTACTACGCGCCGAAGAATTTCAACCTGTGGTACATCTTCGGCATCCTGGCCACGGTGGTCCTGGCCAACCAGATCGTCACCGGCATCTTCCTGACGATGCACTTCAAGCCGAGCGCGGCGGAAGCCTTCGCCTCGGTCGAATACATCATGCGCGACGTCGCCGGCGGCGACACCATCCGCTACATGCACAGCACCGGCGCGTCGATGTTCTTCATCGTCGTGTACCTGCACATGTTCCGCGGCCTGATGTACGGCTCGTACCAGAAGCCGCGCGAGCTGGTGTGGATCCTCGGCATGCTGATCTATCTCGTGCTGATGGCCGAAGCCTTCATGGGTTACGTGCTGCCGTGGGGCCAGATGTCGTTCTGGGGCGCGAAGGTGATCATCTCGCTGTTCGGCGCGATCCCGAAGATCGGGCCGGCGCTGACCGAATGGATCATGGGCGACTACCTGCCCAGCGACGCCACCCTCAACCGCTTCTTCGCGCTGCACGTCATCGCGCTGCCGCTGGTGCTGCTGCTGCTGGTCGTGCTGCATCTGGGCGCGCTGCATGAAGTGGGTTCGAACAATCCCGACGGCGTCGAGATCAAGAAGGGCCCGAAGGGCAACCGCTGGTCGCCGACCGCGCCGGCCGACGGCGTCCCCTTCCATCCGTACTACACGGTGAAGGACACGTTCTTCGTCGGTTGCTTCCTGCTGATCGCGGCCTTCATCGCGTTCTTCGCGCCGGCCTTCGGCGGCTGGTTCCTCGAGCACGACAACTTCACCGAGGCCAACCGCCTGGTGACGCCGGCGCACATCAAGCCGGTGTGGTACTACACCCCGTACTACGCGATGCTGCGCGTCGTGCCGCACAAGCTCAGCGGCGTGATCGTGATGTTCGCGGCGATCGCGATCCTGTTCGTGCTGCCGTGGCTGGATCGCGCCAAGGTCAAGTCCTACCGTTACCGCGGCAAGTTGTCGTGGGCGATGCTGCTGCTGTTCGCGATCAGCTTCGTGTGGCTGGGCAAGATCGGCGCCGGTCCGGGTACCGATCCGGTCGAAACCATCGTCGGCCGGGTCCTGACCGTGTACTACTTCCTGTTCTTCCTCACCATGCCGGTGTGGACGAAGATCGACAAGACCAAGCCGGTGCCGGAACGGGTGACGATGCATGACTAAGCCAGCCTCCCCCCGGATTTCCATGGGCCCGACCGCCACGATGAAGACTTCGATCCTCAAGCGCGCTTCGACCGTCCTCGCCGGCATGCTGGTGTCGTTCTCGGCGCTGGCCGCCGAGGGCGGCGCCCTGCAGCACGCCGGAACCGACATCGAAGACAAGGCCTCGCTGCAGCGCGGCGCGCAGTTGTACATGAACAACTGCGTCGGCTGCCATTCGCTGAAATACATGCGTTATTCGCGCATCGCGGACGATCTCGGGCTGAGCGAAGACCAGGTGATGAACAACCTGAACTTCACCGGCGCCAAGTTCGGCGAGCACGTGATCAGTGCGATGCCGGCCGCGCTCGCCGAGAAGTCCTTCGGCAAGGCGCCGCCGGACCTCAGCCTGATCGCCCGCGTCCGCGGCAGCGACTGGGTCTACACCTACCTGAAGTCGTTCTACCTCGACGAATCGCGCCCGCTGGGCTGGAACAACCAGTTGTTCCCCAACGCCTCGATGCCGAACCCGCTGTGGGAGATGCAGGGCCTGCAGCGCGCGGTCTACGGCAAGAAGGACGAGAAGACCGGCGAAGCCCCGGTCGAACGTCTGGACGTCGCCCAGGCCGGCACCCAGAGCGCCGAGGAGTTCGACCGGACCGCGCGCGACATCGCCGCGTTCCTCGAATACGTCGGCGAGCCGGGCGCGCTCAAACGTCAGCAGACCGGCGTGTGGGTGGTGCTGTTCCTGGCGTTCTTCACGTTCATGGCGTGGCTGTTGAAGAAGGAATACTGGCGCGACGTGCATTGATGGCGCAGCGCTGCCTTCGATCGACGACGATCACACGCAGGGCGGCCGGCTCGTCCGGTCGCCTTTCGTCTTAATGAAGATGGATGGCGAGTTCGCGTATGCGTAATGCTCTGACCCTGTTTTCCTCCGTCGACGATGTGCTGTGCCACCGGGTCCGTCTGGTCCTGGCGGCGAAAGGCGTGACCTACGATCTGGTGCCGGTGGATCCGCAGAATCCGCCCGAAGACCTGATCGATCTGAACCCCTACCACTCGGTGCCGACCCTGGTCGAACGTGACCTCGTGCTGTACGCGGCGTCCGTGGTCAGCGAGTATCTGGACGAGCGTTATCCGCATCCGCCGCTGATGCCGATCGATCCGTTGTCGCGCGCGCGCCTGCGTCTGGCGATGCTGCGGATCGAACACGACTGGGTGCCGCAGGTGCAGGCGGTGCAGTTCGGCAACCGGCAGCAGGCCGAAGCCGGGCGCAAGCGGCTCAAGGAATTGCTCACCGCTGCGGTGCCGCTGTTCAAGGCGAGCAAATTCTTCCTCAACAACGAAATGAGTCTCGCCGACTGCGCGATGGCGCCGATCGTGTGGCGCCTGCATGCGCTCGATGTGCCGCTGCCGGGCGACGGCAAGGCGATCGAGGATTACGGCAACCGGATCTTCCGCAACCCCGGTTTCGTCCGCAGCCTGACCCCGCAGGAAAAAAGCCTGCGCGACCTGCCGGCCTGATCGGCCGCGCATCCTTGCCGGACGATCCCGGGAGTACACTCCGGCCATGAGCGAAGGCCCGTCGACACGCATGACCAGCCACCGTCCGTACCTGCTGCGGGCGCTGTACGCCTGGATCGCCGACAACGGCATGACCCCGCACCTGATGGTGGATGCGAGCCGCCCCGGCGTGCAGGTGCCCGCGTTCGCCGTGAACGAGGGCAAGGTCGTGCTGAACATCGCCGAGCGTGCGGTGGTCGGGCTGGAGATGGGCAATGACCTGATCACCTTCACCGCGCGCTTCGGCGGCGTGAGCCACCCGGTACGCGTGCCGGTCGGCGCGGTCATGATGATCTACGCCCGCGAGACCGGGCAGGGCATGGGGCTGCCGGAAGAACCCGCCCTGCCGGCCGAAGAAGCCCGGGGGCTGGACGAAACGCACGCGGGCGACGACGATGGAGGCGACGGCGGGGACGACCTCGCGCCGCCGCCGAAACGCGGCGGGCATCTGCGGGTGGTCAAATAACGCGACGGCTTGCGCCGGCGAGCGGGTTCCGGGGGGAAACCATGCGATCGATCCAGCGACACGCCGACGGCGATGTTCAGTCCAGCATGCTTCAATCCAGCATGACCCGCGAGGCCGAGGCCACCGGGCCGCTGAACGACACCAGGCGTTCGCCCTGCAGCACCAGCCGCGCGATATGGCGGTCGGTGCCGTCTTCCGAATACTCGAAGCGGAAGCTGCGCTCGAAACCGAGCCGGCCGTCTTCGCCGCGGCGCAGTCGCAGTCCGGTCGCGTGCACGGTCTGGTCGATCAGTTGCACACCGGCGGCATGGCAGGCTTCGCCGCCGAGGCGCACGGCCCGTTCCGCGGCGGCCCGCGACGCGCTCCAGAATGCGAACCCCATCGCACCCAGAATCATCAGGATCAGTAAAGTCGGCATTCCTCCAATGTGCGGTCGTCGCGCATCGGATGCAATCCCTCCACCGGAGCAAGATCGCCCATGAAGCTCGTGTTCGCCGCCGGCGAATTTCCGCCCACCCTGCTGCAGCAGGGCGTCAAACGCATCGGCTCGGCGATCGATGCCGACATCGGTCTCAGCGGCCCCGACATCCTGCCCCAGCACTGCGAGCTCCAGGTCACGCCGCAGGGCGTGCGGCTGAAAATCGCGCCGGGCGCCGCGGTGACCGTGAACCAGCGGCCAGTGGATGGCCTGATCGCATTGCGCACCGGCGACCAGATCGCGTTCGGCGGCGTGCAGGCATCGCTGCTCGCGCTGGACGCGCCGCGTCCGGCGGGCGCGGCGCCGTCGCCGGATGCCGACGACGTGGGCACCACCACCGTCCGCGCGGCGTTGCCGAAATACGCCCTGCGCGCGCAGAGCGGACGCATCCTCGGCCGCAGTTATCCGCTCACCGGCGCGACCATCGTCGGCCGCGCGCCGGACTGCCAGCTGCGGCTCGAAGACACCAGCCTCTCGCGCAAACACGCCAAACTCATTCCGACCAACGAAGGCGTGGTGATCGAAGACCTCGGTTCCACCAACGGCAGTTTCCACAACGGCAAGCGCGTGCAGCGCGCGGTGGCGTTGCCGGGCGACGAGATCGGTTTCGACACCGTGCGTTTCCAGTTGCTGGAGCTTGGTCATGACGCCATCGGTGGCGCCCCGGTCGCATCGGCCGGCGCGGGCGCACCGCGCTGGGTGTGGCTGGTGGCGGCGCTCGTCGTCGTCGCGATCGCGCTGGCCGTCCTGCTCTGACGATGGCGGCCCTGAGGTGAACCGCCCGGCATGAACATCCAGACATGAACACCCAGTCATGAACCAGCACGATCCGACGCTCAAGGCGGCGCACGACCGTTCCAGCCTGCATCGCGCCGAGGTCCTGGCCAGCGTGATCTGCGGTTGTTTCTACTGCCGCAGCATGTTCGAACCCGGCGATATCGGCGAATGGGTCGATGCCGCCGAGGATGGCGACGGCATCGGCCAGACCGCGCTGTGCCCGCACTGCGGCGTGGACTCGGTGTTGGGTTCGCAGTCGGGTTATCCGATCACGCCGGAATTCCTGGCGACGATGCACCAGTACTGGTTCGGGTGAGCGTGTCCGGGTGAGCGTGTCCGGCTGAACGTGTTCGGCTGAGCCGGTTCGCTTTGCGGTCCCGGCGTCGCGATTCCGCGCGATCAACCGCCCGGTGGCGGCCCCAGTTTCAACGACAGATCGATCGCACGCACGTGCTTGGTCAGGCCGCCGATCGAGATGCAGTCGACGCCGTCTTCGGCGATGCCGCGCAGCGTGGTCATGTCGACGCCGCCGGAGACTTCCAGCGGAATGCGCCCGTGCCAGGGCGCGGACTTCGCGATCCGCACCGCCTCGCGGCGCGTGGCGGCATCGAAATCGTCGATCAGGATGCGGCTGCAGCCGGCGTCCAGCGCCTCGCGCAGCTGAGCGAGCGTTTCCACCTCCACGATCAGCGGCAGGGTCGGATGCAGGGCGCGCGCGGCCTGCACGGCGCCGCCCAGCGAGCCGTAGGCGCGGATGTGGTTTTCCTTGAGCATCACCGTGTCGTACAGGCCGATGCGGTGGTTCTCGCCGCCGCCGACGCGCACCGCGTATTTCTGGGCGATGCGCAGGCCGGGAATGGTCTTGCGGGTATCGAGGATCTTCGTGCCCGTGCCGCGCACGGCGTCGACATGCGCCGCGGTGACGGTCGCGGTGCCGCTCAGGGTCTGCAGGAAATTCAGCGAAGCGCGTTCCGCGCTCACCAGCGCGCGACTGCGGCCGGCGAGGGTGGCGACGACCGTGCCCTTGGCGATGCGGTCGCCCTCGGCGACACGCCAGTCGATGCGCACGTCGGGATCGAGCGCGCGATGGCAGGCGTCGAACCACGGACGCCCGCAGATCACCGCGTCTTCCTTGCACAGCAGATAGGCGATGTCGGCGCCGTCGGGCAACAGCGCTGCGGTGACATCGCCAGTGCCGAGATCCTCGGCCAGCGCCGCGGCCACGTTGGCGGCGACCACCTCGGCCGGCGGCGCCGGCACCGTCACAGGCCGTGCACCGATGCGACCGGAATGCCCTCCTCGATCAACAGCACCGGAATGCCGTCGTCGATGCGATAGAGGGTCTTGCGGTCGCGGGTGATCAGCGCCTCGCGCACCGTTTCGGTCTGCGGCGCGCCGTCCTCGCGGGTCACGCCGCCCGCGGCGATGGCCGCGTTCAGCGCTTCCAGGCCGGGTTTGTCCAGCAGCGCCAGCGGTTGGCGGGTGGCGGGGCAGACGAGCAGATCGAGCAACTTGCGGTCCATTCGATGAAGCCGGGGTGGGTTGCCGCTAGAATACCGTTTTGCAGCAGGCGTGACGCCGCAGGGTGCAGTCATGGCAGGAACGAACGCGGGCGCGACCGGCCAACCGCTGGTCGGGATCGTGATGGGGTCGCGCTCCGACTGGGAGACGATGCAGCACGCCGCCGCGAAGCTCGAAGCGCTGGGCGTGCCGCACGAAGTGCGCGTGGTCTCCGCGCACCGCACGCCGGACGTCCTGTTCGAATACGCCGCCACCGCGCGCGAGCGCGGGCTGCGCGCCATCGTCGCCGGCGCTGGCGGTGCGGCGCATCTGCCGGGCATGCTCGCCGCCAAGACCGCGGTGCCGGTGCTCGGCGTTCCGGTGCAGAGCAAGGCCCTGAACGGCATGGATTCGCTGCTGTCGATCGTGCAGATGCCCGCGGGCATCCCGGTCGCGACCTTCGCGATCGGCAATGCCGGCGCCGCGAATGCCGCGCTGTTCGCCGCGGCGATGCTGGCGCACGAATATCCGCAGATCGGCGCGGCGCTCGATGCGTTCCGCGCGAAACAGACGCAGGATGTCGTCGGCAACGACGATCCGCGGACCTGAGGCCGCCATGACCACGGTCGGCATCCTCGGCGGCGGACAACTGGCGCGCATGCTCGCGCTCTCCGGCGCACCGCTCGGGCTGCGCTTCCGCGTGCTCGACACCGTCGCCGACGCCTGCGCGGGGCAGTTCGCGCCGCTGATCGTCGGCGATTACCGCGATGAAGCGGCGCTGGCGGAATTCGCCGCGCAGGTCGATGTCGCCACCTTCGATTTCGAGAACGTGCCCGCGGAATCCGCGCATTGGCTCAGCGAACGCGTACCTGTGTTCCCGAACCCGCGCGCGCTGTCGATCGCACAGGATCGGCTCGCGGAGAAGACGCTGTTCCGCGAACTCGGCATTCCGGTACCGGCGTTCGCCGACGTCGCCGATCGCGCCGGGCTCGATGCCGCCGTCGCCGTCATCGGCACGCCCTGCATCCTCAAGACCCGTCGCCTCGGTTACGACGGCAAGGGCCAGTTCCGGATCAAGTCGCCGGCCGATGTCGATGCGGCATGGGAGGCGCTCGGCGCGCAGGCCGCGACCGTGGGCCTGATCCTCGAAGCGTTCGTGCGCTTCGAGCGCGAGCTGAGCGTGGTCGCGGTGCGCGGCCGCGACGGCGAATTCCGCGCCTGGCCGCCGACCGAGAACTGGCATGTCGACGGCGTGCTGTCGGTCAGCCTGGCGCCCGCCCGCCTGGACGCGGATCTCGCCGCGCAGGCCGACGCGCATGCGCGCGCGCTGGCGGAAGCGCTGGATTACGTCGGCGTGTTCGCGCTGGAACTGTTCTGCCGCGACGGCGTGCTGCTGGCCAACGAACTCGCGCCGCGCGTGCACAACTCCGGTCACTGGACGATCGAGGGCAGCGAAACCTC
Source organism: Lysobacter sp. (assembly GCA_011526085.1). GTDB lineage: Bacteria > Pseudomonadota > Gammaproteobacteria > Xanthomonadales > Xanthomonadaceae > Lysobacter_I > Lysobacter_I hankyongensis. The sequence continues at coordinate 18,147 of WYBC01000026.1, forward strand.
GCAGTTCCAGAATCATCTGCGCGCGGTGCTCGGTCTGCCGCTCGGCGACACCCGCATGCTCGGCCACGCCTGCATGCTCAACTGGATCGGCCACCTGCCCGACGCGGATCCGGTGCTGCGCGAACCCGGCGGCCACTGGCACGATTACGGCAAGGAACCGCGCGCCGGCCGCAAGGTCGGACACGCCACGCTGCGGGCCGACTCGCCCGCGGAACTCGCCGCCGCGATGGCGCGCGTCGGCCGCGCCCTGGGGCGCGACGATATCGTCGCGCACGCCGCCGGCATCGATTGACGGAGCGTTGAGATGGCAGGCAGGACGACATGGCTGGCGATCGCGGGTGTTCTGGCGGCCGGGCTCGCGGGTGGCGCGTACTGGTTCTCGGGCCGCGATGTCTCGTCACATGCGACGGCATCCGGCACCGCGGGTGAGAAGGCCGCCAACATCGCCGCCAGGGCCGCTGGTGGCGCCGATGCCGAGCGTGCCGCGCAGGCGCGCAGCGGCCGTCCCGCGCCGCTGTCGTCCTCGCCCCTGCCGCCCCTCGACGCGCCGCTGGCGACGGTCGTGCGCGAACTGAAGTCGCGTGCGGAAGCGAGCGACGCCCGCGCCCTGTGCAGGCTCGCGGTGGAATACCGGTATTGCGCCGAACTGCAGGGGCGCATGCAGATGATCGAAAGCGGCGTTGCACGGGCGCAGGAACGCATCGAGCAGGGCGGGCAAGGCGGCGAGGGCGATCGTCGCGGCGGCTGGCGTTCCACCGAGCGCATGGCCTCGGCGTTCGAGCAGACCAGCGAACTGTATCGGCACTGCGAAGGCGTGGACGTCCCGAAATCCAGCGACATCGTGCGCTACATGCGCGAAGCCGCGGTCGCGGGGCATCCGCGGGCGGCCAGTCAGTACGTGTCCGGCGAACTCTTCACCAACAGCGACATGCTCGACAACCTTCCGGAGCTCGCGCTGTATCGCGACAACGCCGAATCGATGGCGCTCGCGGCGGTCGCGCAGGGCGATCTGCGCACGGCGTGGATGCTCGCCGAAGCCTATGCCAGCGAACCCGGCGATCGCCGCCGCACGCTGCTCGCGCAGGCGGTGGATTCGCAGCCGGCGCGCGCGCTGTCGTTGCTGTACGCGCTGCGCACGGCGGTCGGCGATCCGACGGCGGATGCCGCCGATCCCGGCCGGACCATCGTGCCGCGGCTGCAGCAACGCATCGCGTCGCTGGAGCGTCGCCTGCCGTCCGCGGAGGTGACGCGCGCGCGCAGCGAACCGGCGAGCATCGGCGCCGGTACGGGGACGACCCGTACCGACGCCCTGCAGACGCTGTCCGGTGCGATGACCTCGCGCGGACGCGGCGACTGGTCGCGCGCCGTCTGCGATTGATCCTCCTCGACGTCGCTCAGCGACAGCGTCCGTAGCGGTCCGGCGACGCGCCCGGGCCGCCGCGCCAGCCCGGCGGGTTTTCCCAATTCGTGCCGCGACCGCCCACCGGGCCCGGCGGATTGCGGTCGTTGTCGCGCCAGCAGCGCTTGGCCTGGTTCCAGAAGCCGTAGCGCGGGTGCCAGTAGCCGTAGCCCGGATGGAAGTAATAGCCGCCGTCGCGCACGACGAACCGGTAGCGCGTGCCGTTGTGCTTGTAATAGCGGTGATCCGGCGAGGCGCCGGGGCCGCCCTTCCAGCCCGGCGGATTCTCCCAGTTGGTGCCGGGGCCGCCGGCCGGGCCGGGCGGATTGTGGTCGCGATCGCGGGCGGACACATGGCCGGCGACGGCGAGCGTGAGCAATGCGGCGGACAGCAGGGACACGAGCGGTTTCATCGGTGACTCCGGTTGCGGGAAGACGACCGGTGAATGCCTGAGCGGGCCGCTGCGTTGACGCTGCCGGCGGCGGCGTTCACATCGCAGACGGTTTGCCGCCGCGGACGCGAGCGATGCGCAAAACGAAAACGGCCGGGTTTCCCCGGCCGTTCCAATGCATGCGGTGCCGCTGCGATCACTTCATCTGCGACGCGACGAAGTCCCAGTTGACCAGGTTCCAGAACGCCTCGACGTACTTCGGGCGCGCGTTGCGATAGTCGACGTAATAGGCGTGCTCCCACACGTCGCAGGTCAGCAGCGGGGTGTCTTCGCCGGTCAGCGGCGTGGCCGCGTTGGAGGTGCTCACCAGCGCCAGCGAACCGTCCGGACGCTGCACCAGCCAGCCCCAGCCCGAACCGAAGGTGCCGACCGCGGTCTTGGTGAACTCTTCCTTGAACTTGTCGAAGCTGCCGAACGCGGCGTTGATGGCGTCCGCGAGCTTGCCGGTGGGGGCGCCGCCGCCGTTGGGCTTGAGGCAATTCCAGTAGAACGTGTGGTTCCACACCTGCGCGGCGTTGTTGAACATGCCGCCCTGCGATTTGCGGACGATCTCCTCCAGCGACAGATCGGCGAATTCGGTGCCCGCGATCATGTTGTTGAGGTTGGTGACGTAGGTCTGGTGATGCTTGCCGTAATGGAAGTCGATGGTCTCGGCGGAGATGTGCGGTTCCAGACCGGTACGGTCGTAGGGCAGGGCTGGCAGCTCGATGGCCATGGGTGCGGGCTCCTTGATGTCGGGGTGGACGCGCCGGGCAGGTCCCGGGCCGCGCGAAGGCTTACAATGGACGGCCATTCTACCCTCACCGCCGTTGCGACGCTCCGCCGTCGCCGGCCTCGTCCCAGGAGACACACCATGCCGGTGTTGGAACGCATCCAGTCCGAGATCGAAGCCCATCCGATCGTGTTGTTCATGAAGGGCACGCCGCAGTTCCCGATGTGCGGTTTCTCCAGCCGCACGTCGCAGGCGCTGAAGGCGGCCGGCGCCAACGGCTTCCACAGCATCAACGTGCTGGAAGACCCCGAGATCCGCGCGAATCTCCCGCGCTATTCGAACTGGCCGACGTTCCCGCAGTTGTTCATCAACGGCGAACTCATCGGCGGTTGCGACATCACCTTGGAGCTGTACGAATCCGGCGAACTCGCACGGATGATCGCCGAGGCGCAGAAGGCCTGATGCCGGCGCCGATGACGATGTCGTCGACGACCGTCACCGGTACGCCCGACGCGTCGCGCGCGCTGGAAGCGCGCACGGTGCTGATCGTCGGTGCGCATGGCGCGCTCGGCCAGGTCGCCGCGCGCGCCGCCGCGGCCGCGGGCGCGACCGTCGTGCTGCTGGGTCGCAAGGTGCCGAAGCTCAATCGCGTGTACGACGCGATCGTGCGCGAGGGCGGCGAGGCGTTGCTGTATCCGCTCGACCTGGAAGGCGCGACGCCCGACGATTACGCCGAGTTGGCCGCGCGCATCGAATCCGGTCCCGGCCGTCTCGACGGCGTGCTGCACTGCGCCGCCGATTTTCCGGGGCTGACCCCGCTGGAGAACACCGATCCCGGCGCCTTCGCGCGGGCGCTGCACGTGAATCTCACCGCGCGCTGGTGGCTCACCCAGGCCTGCCTGCCCCTGCTGCGCCGCGCACCCGACAGCGCGGTGGTCTTCGCCATCGATGCCGTTGCCGGACGCGGCGGTGCCTACTGGGGCGGGTACGGAATCGCGCAGTCGGGGCTCGCCACGCTGGTCTCGATGCTGCACGCCGAACTGGCGAATTCGCCGGTGCGCGTCTCCGGCCTCGCACCGGGCCCGATGCGCACGCCGCTGCGTGCGAGAGCCTTCGTCGAGGACGGCGATGCCGTCGCCCGCGAGCCCGCGGATTTCGGCCCGTCCTGCGTGCATCTGCTGTCCGCCGCCGGCATCGATCGTCGCGGCGAGGTGTGGACGCCGTGACGATCGCTTCGGCCGCGCTGCTGTTGTTCCTGATCCTGGATCCGCTGGGGAACATCCCGGTCTTCCTCAGCCTGCTGCGGACCCTGCCGCCGCAGCGGCAGCGCATCGTGCTGGTCCGCGAGCTCCTGATCGCGCTCGGCGTGCTGATGGCGTTCCTCTGGGCGGGCAAGTACGCGCTCGAACTGATGCACCTGCGCCAGGAATCGGTCTCGATCGCCGGCGGCATCGTGCTGTTCCTGATCGGCATCCGCATGATCTTTCCCCCGCCGGAAGGGCTGATGGGCGAGATTCCCGAGGGCGAGCCCTTCATCGTGCCGATGGCCATCCCGCTGGTGGCCGGGCCGTCGGGCATGGCGGCGGTGATCCTGATGGGCAGCAACGAGCCCGCCCGCCTGGGCGAGTGGAGCCTGGCCCTGTTCATCGCCTGGGCGGCGACCGCGACGATCCTGTTTTCCGCGACCTACCTCTACAAGTGGCTGGGTCAGCGGGTGCTGACCGCGGTCGAGCGGCTGATGGGCATGCTGCTGGTCGCGATCTCGGTGCAGATGTTGATGGACGGCATCGCCACCTACCTCCACGTGCAGGGCCCCTGAGCGGCCGCGATCGCGTCCCCGTTCGCCTCCGTAGGGTGAAGAACCCCTTGCGGGATGACATTCAAGTGATGCATGAAGAGCGTTCAGCCAATGATTTCAATGGCTTACGCATGCGCAAACCGTCATTCCACTGTCATCTTCAAGCTCTATCGTGTTAACCTATAGTTAACCCCGACCTATTCGGTTGTACAGGTGACGGGTTCCAATCTCCCCCGATCATCGATCGCGGCGCTCAGGCGTCCGCGATCCTTCCGTACGATCCAACGCATCGTTTTCTCCATCGAGGCCCAGAGCATGAACCACAGCAACCGTCTCCGACTTTCGAAACTGTCGATCGGACTGATCGTCGCCCTCGCCGCGGCGCCGGCATTCGCCCAGAACACCACGGCCGGCCTCAGCGGCCAGGTCGTCGGTGCGGATGGCCAGCCGGTCGTCGGCGCCGAAGTGACCATCCTCCACACCGAGTCGGGCACGGTCAGCCGCGTCGTCACCGACGGCAACGGTCGCTACAGCGCGCGCGGCCTGCGCGTCGGCGGTCCGTACAAGGTGACCGCGAACAAGGAAGGCGCCGGCACCCAGACCGAGAGCGATGTCTACCTCGCCCTCGACCAGGTCTCCCAGATCGACATCGCGATCGGCGGCCAGGAACTCGACACCATCTCCGTGATCGGCAGCGCCGGCCCGACCGTGTTCAGCCCCGACAAGATGGGCGCCGGTACCGCCATCAGCCGTCAGGACCTCGACAATTACGCGTCCGTGCAGCGCAACCTGCAGGACTACGTGCGTTTCGATCCGCGCATCTCGCAGACCGACAAGGAGCGCGGCGAAATCTCCGCCGGCGGCCAGAACTCGCGCTACAACACCATCACCATCGACGGCGTCGCCACCAACGACACCTTCGGCCTCGAAGCCAACAACCTGCCGACCGCCAAGCAGCCGATCTCGATCGACGCGATCCAGTCGGTGCAGGTCAACATCTCGAACTACGACGTCACCCAGAAGGGTTACACCGGCGCCAACATCAACGCCGTGACCAAGTCGGGCACCAACGACTTCAAGGGTTCGGTCTACTACATCTATCGCGACGACCGCGGCGCCGGCCGCCGTTTCAACCGCACCACCGGTACCTATTTCGATCCGCCGGAATTCGAGGAAGACACCAAGGGCATGACCTTCGGCGGTCCGCTGATCAAGGATCGCCTGTTCTTCTTCGCCGCCTATGAAGAACTGACCAGCAGCCGCAGCACGCCGGAATTCGGCCCGCTCGGCAGCGCGCGCACCAACGTCGCGATCACCCCGACCGCCATCAGCGGCGCCCAGGGCATCGCCAGCACCAACTACAGCGTCGACATCGGCACGGTCGAAGCCGCCGCGTCCGAGCTCGAAGTCACCGACGCCCTGATCAAGCTCGATGCCAACATCGGCGAGAACCACCGCGCCAGCCTGCGCTGGAGCAAGACCGAGCAGACCGATCCGATCTTCCCGACCTTCTTCAACAACGCCATCTCGCTGAGCTCGCACTGGTACAACCAGGACAAGAGCATCGAGACCTACGTCGGCGAACTGTTCTCCGACTGGAGCGACAAGTTCTCGACCGAGTTCAAGGTGTCGTACCGCGACTACGTCAGCGCCCCGGTCAACAATTCCGACCTGCCGCAGATCCGCCTGAACTTCGCCGGCGCGCTGCCGCCGGGTTCGCCGGCCGTGTCCAGCACCAACGCCGGCCTGGTGTTCGGTACCGAGCGCAGCCGCCACTTCAACGATCTCGCCACCGAGACCTGGAATTTCTACGCGGCCGGCAATCTGTTCCTCGGCGACCACACCATCAAGTTCGGTGCGGACTACGACGACAACACCGTCTACAACGCGTTCCTGCAGGACACCAAGGGCAACTACACCTTCGCCTGCATCAATACCTCGGCGACCTTGACCTACCAGTTCAACGGTGGCGCCGCACTGAGCTGCAACACGGCCACCCGTGCCCAGAACGAAGCCGCCGTGCTCGAGAACTTCCGCCGCGGCCGTCCCACCAGCTACCAGGTGCAGGTCGGCGCGCCGGGCTTCACCCTCGATGACGGCGTGGCCAACTGGGATTACCAGAACCTCGGCCTGTTCCTGCAGGACACCTGGGTCGTCAACGAGAGCCTGACCCTGACCGCCGGCCTGCGCGTCGATCGCAAGGGCATGGGCGAAAGCCCGCTGCTGAACACCGCAGCCGCCGCCGCGACCGTGCCGGGCACGCTGACGCTGTCGACCAATCCGCAGAACGGCACGGTCACCCGCGCCACCGGCGGTTTCGGTCGCCGCAACGACGTCACCCTCGACGGCAACAACCTGTTCCAGCCGCGCCTGGGCTTCAACTACACCTTCGCGTGGGATCGTCCGGCGCAACTGCGCGGCGGCGTCGGCCTGTTCGAAGGTGCGGCCGCCAATGTGTGGCTGTCGAACCCGTACTCCAACACCGGCATCGCGACCCGCATCATCGGTTGCGGCATCGCCGGTTTCGCCGCCTGCCCGACCACCGACGGCCTGTTCACCCCGAACACCGGCGCGCAGCCGACCAGCTTCAGCGGTTCCACGCCTGCCGCGAACGTCGACTTCCTGTCGAGCGATCTGCGTCAGCCGTCGGTGTGGAAGGCCAACCTGGCGTTCGAACACGAACTGCCGTGGTGGAACATGGTCGCGGGCATCGAGTACATCCGTACCCAGGTCAAGGACGGCATTTACTACCGTCACCTCAACCTCGGCAATCCGACCCGTCAGGGTACCGACGGCCGCAACCTGTACTACACCCCGCAGGGTTACAACATGAACTGCTGGAACACCAGCGGTTCCAACAGCACTTCGGGTGCCTGCACCGGTTTCCGCAACCGCGCCCTCAGCAACGCGAACTTCGCCAACGTGCTGCTCGCCGAGCGCACCAGCAAGGGCTACGGCGACAACCTGACCCTGTCGCTGAGCGGCAGCTTCCTGGAAGACTGGCGCTGGGGCCTGGGTTACTCCTACACCCGCGCCAAGGAAGTCAGCCCGCTGACCTCGTCGGTGTCGAACTCCAACTGGAACTCGGTGTCGGTGTTCAACCCGAACGAAGACGTCGCCGCCAACTCGGCGTATCTGGTGAAGGATCGTTTCGTCGGCCAGCTGACCTGGGAACACAAATTCTTCGGCGACAACAAGACCAGCTTCGGTCTGTTCTATGAAGGCCGCGCCGGCAAGCCGTACAGCTGGATCTACAACAACGACCTCAACGGCGACGGCATCACCAACGACCTGATGTACATTCCGACCAGCTTCGGGTCGGGCGAAGTGGTGTTCCGCGACCTCAACGCCAGCGGCAGCGGCGCCGACGAAGAAGCGCTGTTCTGGCAGATCGTCAATGCCAACGGCCTGAACCGTTACGCCGGTGGTACCGTCAAGCGCAACAGCTCGTTCGCGTCGTGGACCAACAACTTCGACGTGCGCGTCAGCCAGGAATTCCCGGGTTTCTTCGAAGGCAACAAGGTCCTGCTGTCGCTCGACATCATCAATGTCGGCAACCTGCTGAACAAGAAGTGGGGCCGCATCGATGAAGTCGCGTTCCAGTCGAACGGTGGTCTGGCCCGCAGCTTCGTGAACTACCAGGGTCTGGAGACGGATGGTCGCTACATCTACGGCGTCAACGGTCAGGTCGAAGACTTCGTGACCCGCCAGCAGCGCGGCGAATCGCAGTGGGCCGCCCAGCTCACGCTGAAGTACAGCTTCTGATCCATCGGTCCGAAGCGTGATGCAAGGCAAACGGCCGGGGAAACCCGGCCGTTTGCGTTTGCCCGGGCGTTGTTCCCGGAGCCCGGGCTGGGATACAGTCCCGCAGACACAGACGAAGACAGAGTACGCAAGCGATCCCATGAACGATTCCGACCAATCCATCCTTCCCACCGTCGACGCGCACATCTATCCGCGCGGTGCGCTCGACGTGTTGTCCCGCGACGAGGTCGCGCGCCTGCGCGACGCTTCCATCGGCGGCATGCACGAACTTCTCCGCCGCTGCGCGCTGGCGGTGCTGACCAGCGGCAGCGCGTCCGACGACCCGCGCGCTGCGCGCGAGCTCTATCCCGATTTCGACATCCAGGTGCTGCAGCAGGACCGCGGCGTGCGCATCGATCTGGTCAAGGCGCCGGCGATGGCCTTCGTCGATGGTGACATCATCCGCGGCGTGGCCGAGTTGTTGTTCGCGGTAGTCCGCGATCTGGCCTACACCGCAATCGAACTGCGCGAAGGCCACGGCAGCCGCGATCTGACCAAGTCCGAAGGCATCACCGATGCGGTGTTCGGCCTGCTGCGCAATGCGCGCATCCTGCATCCGATCGATCCGAACCTCGTCGTCTGCTGGGGCGGCCACTCGATCAATCGCGACGAATACCTCTACACCAAGCAGGTCGGCTACGAGCTGGGCCTGCGCGGCCTGGACATCTGCACCGGCTGCGGCCCGGGCGCGATGAAGGGGCCGATGAAGGGCGCGACGATCGCGCACGCCAAACAGCGCCACCGACGCATGCGTTACATCGGCATCACCGAGCCGGGCATCATCGCTGCGGAATCGCCGAATCCGATCGTCAATCATCTCGTGATCATGCCGGACATCGAGAAGCGTCTCGAAGCGTTCGTGCGCATGGGCCACGGCATCATCGTGTTCCCGGGCGGCGTCGGCACCGCGGAGGAGATCCTGTATCTGCTCGGCATCCTGCTGCGCGAGGAGAACGCCGGCCTGCCGTTCCCGCTGATCTTCACCGGCCCGCAGGCCTCGGCCGCGTACTTCGAGCAGATCGACAAGTTCCTGCGGCTCACGCTCGGCGAAGCCGCGACATCGCGCTATCGCATCATCGTCGGCGATCCCGCCGCGGTGGCGAAGAAGATGGCCGCGGGTATCCGCAAGGTCCGCGAATACCGCATCGCCGAAAAGGATTCGTTCTACTTCAACTGGTCGCTGGAAATTCCGCTGACGTTCCAGCAGCCGTTCGTGCCCACGCACGAGGCGATGGCCGCGCTCGACCTGCATCACGGCCGCAAGCCGCACGAACTCGCCGCCGATCTGCGTCGTGCGTTCTCGGGCATCGTCGCCGGCAACGTGAAGGAAGACGGCATGCGCCGGATCGAGGAGCACGGCCCGTTCAAGATCCACGGCGACACCGACATGATGCAGTCGCTCGACGCGCTGCTGCGGGCGTTCGTCGAGCAGCGCCGGATGAAGATTTCGGGCGCGTATCGTCCCTGCTACGAGGTCGTCGCCTGATCCGCCTGTCGGCGGCGGCCCGTCAGGCCTTCGCCGGCAGTTTCACGGTCACGAGGAAGCGGCCGTCGCCGGCCGTCGCTTCGACGCTGCCGCGGCCTTCGGTATAGGCCTCGATCTGCGCGAGCGACGCGGGCAGACCGACGTTGTGGCCGGTCGAAGCGCCCGCCGGCTCCGCGGGCATCGGGTTCGAGATCGCGATGATCACGCCGCCGGCATCGTTGCCCTCGACGTGGATGTCGATGTCGCCGCCGCCCGGGATGCGTTCGATGCCGTGCTTGATCGCGTTCTCCACCAGCGGCTGCAGCGACAGCGTGGGCACCAGGATCTCGGGCATCGGTTCGGGCAGGCGCCAGCGCACGCGGAGGCGTTCGCGGAAGCGCAGCGATTCGATTTCCAGATAACGCTCGATCAGCGCGAATTCCTCGCGCAGCGGGATTTCGCGCGCGCCGCCGAGCGCGGCGCGGAACAGATCGGCCAGATCCAGCAGCAGGTGTTCCGCTTCGTCCGGGCGGTGATGCACCAGCGCCGCGCCGGTGTTGAGGGTGTTGAACAGGAAGTGCGGGCGCACCCGCGCCTGCAATGCGGCCAGCTCGGCCTGCTTGGCGCGCACCGCGAGCTGGCGCAGGCGCCAGTGGTTCTGGAACGCGGCCAGCGCCAGCCAGCCCACCACCAGCACGATGCCGGTGACGCGCAGGAAGACGTCCCAGCGCGCCGAGGACGGAATCCGCCACAGTTCGCCCAGCAGCAGATCGCTCACGCCCAGGACCGACCAGCTGCTCATCAGCAGCAGACCCAGCGCGAGCCAGGCGATGCGCTGCGGACGGGTGTCGCGCAGACGTTCGCGCAGCAGATACAGGCCGCCGAGGGTCAGCAGCGCGACCCATTGCACCATCAGCGACAGCAGCCCGAAGCGGATCCAGCGTCCGGACGGCGCTTCGCCCGCAAGGGTCAGCACCGCCGCAAGACCCTCGGCGGCCAGCACGACCCAGATCACCGCACGGCCCTGCCACAGGCTGTCCAGCGGCGCGCCGGTGCGGGCGGCGACGGGTGCGCGCGATGCGGGGGAGGGCGTGGTCATCGCGTCATGATGCCCGCCCGGCGCATCGGCGGGCAGGGGGGACCGCTCATGCGGCCGTGCCGGCCGCCCATCGGCCATCGACTGGTCGTCTCCTGAACGAAGGCTATGCTGCCGTCATCGACTCAGGAGGCGAAATGCGACTCTTCCCCCGACGCAGACATCCCTCGCCCGGCGAACGCGCCACCGGCGCGCGCGTGGCCAGCCGGCGGGCCGCTGCCGGCGGTTTCACGCTGGTCGAGCTGGCCATCACCGTCGTCGTGCTCGCGGTACTCATCGGCATCTCCATTCCCCTCTTCACCGGCCTGATCAACGGCAGCCGCCTGACCGGCAACGCCAACGAACTGGTCGCCGCGCTCCAGATCGCGAGGACGGAAGCCATCCGTCGCAACGTCCGCACCACCATCTGCCAGAGTGCCGACGGCCTCACCTGCACCAACGTCTCGCCCTGGCGCGGCTGGATCATCTTCGCCGACGACGACGGCGATGGCGTGGTCGATGCCGGCGAGATCGTGCGGACCGGCGTCGTCGAGCAGCCCGTGCAGGTGCTGCCCAGCGCCAGCGTCACCGGCAGCAACAACCGCATCGTGTTCCGCGCCGACGGGCTGGCCTACGCCGGCAACGTGCTGCTGGAGGCCAACATGCGTGTCTGCCTGCCGGTCGCCAATCCCAACCTCAACGTGCGCGACGTGAACATCGCCATCGGCGGCCGCGTCGCGGTTCGCGCTCCGATCAATGCCGCGGGCGCCTGCCCGGCACCGGGGAATACCTGATGCGCATGCCTTCTTCCACCTTCCGTCCTCATGCCGGGCGTCGCCGCGCGCCCCGTTCGGCCGCAGCGGTCCGCGGCGTCGGCCTGATCGAAGTGCTGGTCGCGGTGCTGGTGCTCGCGATCGGTCTGCTCGGCGTGGCCGCGATGCAGGCCACGGCCCTGCGCAACAGCCAGAGCTCGCTGGAACGCAGCCAGGGCGTGATGCACGTCTACACCATCCTCGATGCGATGCGCGCGAATCCCCAGGCGGCCCGTGCCGGTGGCTACAACATGGGCATGACCTGCGCGCCGCCCGCCGTCGGCACCCTGATCGGCAGCGACCAGAACGCGTGGATTTCGACGCTGCAGCAGAACCTCGGGCCGACCGCCTGCGGTCAGGTGGCCTGCGCGGGCGCCCTCTGCACCATCACCGTGCGCTGGGACGATTCGCGCGGCACCGCCGGCGTCGCCACCCAGACCTTCACCGCCACGACACGGATATGACCCCCATGAACATGCTTTCGGGACGCCATTCCGTCCGCGGCCGCAGCGCGCGGAACGCCGTTCGCGGCCTCACCCTCGTCGAGCTGATGATCGCGATGATGCTGGGCCTGCTGGTGGTGGGCAGCGCGACCGCGATCTTCATTTCCAATCGCCAGACCTATCGCGCCACCGAGGGCCTGGGTCGCGTCCAGGAAAACGGGCGCATGGCCTTCGAACTGATGGCCCGCGATCTGCGCGAAGCCGGCGGAAATCCCTGCGGCAATGCCGACCGCAAGGAGCCGATGAAGATCGTGAATGTGATCAACAATCCGGCCACGCGATGGTGGACCAACTGGAACGAGGGCATTCTCGGCTACGAGGCGGCCATCGCCGTCGCTCCGCCCGCCAACCGGTTCACGGGTGCCGACGCGATCGATCTGATGGCCGGCGACAGCTCCACCAGCGCGATCGTCGCCGACCACGACACGGGCACCGCCCGGGTCACGCTGAACCGCGCCGATCATGGTCTGTCCGCTGGTGACCTCGCGATCCTGTGCGACTGGAGTCAGGCCTCCCTGTTCCAGGTCACCAACGTCAACGGCGCGATTGTCGAGCATGCCAACAGCGGCAGTCCCGGCAACTGCTCCAAAGGCCTGGGCTATGCCCGGCCTGCGGTGTGCACGCCTGTCGGCAGGGTCAAGGAATACGGCCCGGTTCCCACCGATACGAATGCCAGCGCCACGATCATCCGCATGCAGCCGGTGCGGTGGTACGTGGGCAATACCGCTGGTGGCGGTCGATCGCTGTTCCGCAGCGCCGTCGTCAACAATGGCGGCGTGTTGCAGGTGCGCGAGCAGGAAATCGCCGAAGGCGTGAACGACATGGAGGTGCAATACCTCCTGCAGGGAGCCGCCAACTACGTCGATGCCACGGCCGTGCCCGCCAACCGCTGGAACGATGTGACCGCGGTCCGGGTCACGCTCGACATGCTCAGCGCCGATCGCGCCGGCGTCGGCGGCGCGCAGCTCGCGCGCCGCATCGCCCACACCGTCACTCTCCGGAATCGCATGGAATGAACCGTCGCACACGCCATCCCGTCGCGCCCGCCCGCCGCCAGCGTGGCGCCACCCTCGTGGTGGTGCTGATCCTGCTGCTGGTGATGACCCTGTTGGGCCTCGCCAGTCTGCGCAGCACCGTGCTGGAAGAGCGCATGACCGCGAACCTGCTCGATCGCAGCATGGGCTTCCAGGTCGCCGAGGCCGGTCTGCGCGAGGCCGAGGCCACGCTCGATCCGTTGCCGGTCTTTCCTGCCGCCGGCTGCAATGCCAATGGCCATTGCGCCCGCCCGAATCCGACGGCGATGGAGCGCTGGCTCGACCCGGGGTTCAACGCCTGGCGCGTCGGATCCGTGTTCGACGCGAGTACCGACGCACCGCAATTCATCATCGAGGAAATGGGCGAGGGGCCGAACTGGCGCGATTGCGACCGTCTCTCGCCGATCCACCCGCTTTGCCTGACCCAGCGCTACCGCGTGACCGTGCGCAGCCAACAGAACGGACGCGCGTCCGTGCTGCTGCAAACCATCTATGCCGGTAAATAAGACCGAGGCCGCCGTGAACACCACTTCCCGCACCGTCCACGTCCGCAGCACGCGCCCGTCGCGTCTTGCGCCCTTCCTGGCCTGTCTCGTGACCATCCTCGGCCTGCCCGTGCATGCCGGCGTTTCGCTGCCCGACACGCCGATGCAGACCAACAACGGCGTGCCACCGAACATCTGGTTCATCCTCGACGACTCGGGTTCGATGGCCAGCGACTTCATGCCCGACTCGGTCCCGTCGACCACGCCGACCAACATCGCGTCGCAGGCCTACACCCGCAATACCATCCACTACAATCCCAGCGTCACGTATCGCCCCTGGCAGAACGCGAACGGCAGCTACATGGCTGATACGCCATACAACGCAGTCTGGAACAACAACGACCTGCTGACCGGCGCCACCGATCTCAATGGCAGCACCCGGACCTTCTACGTTCCGAGGACGGGGATCACCAATTTCGCGGATGCCACCCAATACACGCGCTACCAGTTCCTGACCAACGGCACCGCCACGGCCTGCACATGGCGTACCACGCCGACGCCGGTGGGATTCAATACCTGCGTCAATAATGTCGCCACCTTCAACTGGCCCGGTGGCATCGTCCGCAATCTCAATCAGGAAAAAGCCAACTACGCCAACTGGTTTTCCTACCATCGCACCCGCATGAAGGTCGCGAAGGCCGGCGCCAGCTATGCCTTCAACGATCCCAGCGTGTTCAACGACGACAACGACTACCGCGTCGGCTTCACGACCATCTGGCAGCGCAACGAATTCCGCATTCCGGTCGGCAACAACGGCGGCCTGTTCCGCGGCAACAACACCGGCGAGAACCGTCGTGTATGGTTCGATCGCCTGTTCGCGGCGACCAACGGCGGCAGAACGCCGCTGATTCCCGCACTCACCCGCGCCGGCAATTATTTCTCGGAAGCCGGCAACACCGGGCCCTGGGGGCCGCAGGCCAACGGCTCGCAGTTCGAGTGCCGCCAGAACTTCTCGATCCTGACCACCGACGGTTACTGGAACGAGGGTGCCGCCGCCGTCGGCAATTCCGACAACACCAATGGCGCCTCGATCGCGCGCCCGGATGCCGGGCCGTACCAGTACGTCGCTTCCGATCCGTATCGCGACGCGTGGACCAATACGCTCGCCGACGTGGCCATGCATTACTGGAAGAACGATCTCCGTCCGGAAACCCAGATGGAGAACATCGTGCCGGCGTCGGCGTCGAATCCGGCGTTCTGGCAGCACATGGTCACCTTCGGCATTTCGATCGGCCTGCAGGGCACGCTTGATGTGGACGACACCTTGGCCCTTGTCAGGAACAACCAGGCGGTCGCCTGGCCGAATCCGATGGATGCGGAAAATCTCGATCGCATCGACGATCTCTTCCACGCGGCGGTCAACGGCCGCGGCTCGTTCGTGGCGGCGGGCGATCCGACCCAGTTCGCCGACGGCCTCGGCAACGCCCTGCGCGCGATCGCCGCGCGCCGCGGCTCGGGCTCCAACGCCACGGTGACCGGCACGTCCACGTCCGCCGGCAACAAGGTCTTCCAGGCCAAGTATTTCTCCTCGAAGTGGTACGGCGAATTGCAGGCGTTCAGCGTGACCGCGACCGGCGTGAACACCACCACGCCGCTGTGGACCGCGAGCATTCCGTCGGGCATCCGCAGCGCCATCTACACCCACAACGGTTCCTCGGGCACCACGTTCCCGACCGCCGCGCAGAGCCTCACGCTGACACCGGCGATCGCGAACTACCTGCGCGGCGACCGCAGCCTGGAATTGCCCGGCGCCGGCCGTTTGTACCGTGAGCGCGCGTCCCTGCTCGGTACCGTCGTCGACAGCTCGCCGACCTACGTGAAGACCTCGAACACCGTCGACACGGTCTACGTCGGCGCCAACGACGGCATGCTGCATGCGTTCAACGCCGCAGACGGCGTGGAGCGTTTCGCCTACGTGCCGCGCGGCATCGATCTGAACGATCTGCGGGAGTTCAGCGATCCCGACTACGGCCACCGATTCTTCGTCGACGGCCCGATCATCACCTCGACCAGCCGCGAACTGACCGGCAAGACCGTTCTGGTGGCCACTCTCGGTCGCGGCGGCAAGGGTCTGTTCGCGCTGGATGTCACCGACCCGGTGGCGTTCAACTCGACCAAGGTGCTGTGGGATCACGACGGTTCGTTCGATTCGGACATGGGCCAGGTCCTCGGCAAGCCGCTGATCGCCAAGCTCAACGACGGCAGCACCGCGCTGCTGGTGCCGAATGGCCTGAACAGCAACAACGAGCGTGCCGTGCTGTTCGTCATCGATCTGGAAACCGGCGTCAAGATCGCCGAGATCGATACCGGCGTCGGCTCGGCCACCGCCACCAACGGCCTGTCCTCGCCGCGCGGCTGGGACGCCGACGGCAACGGTACGGTCGATGTCGTGTACGCGGGCGATTTCCGCGGCAATCTGTGGAAGTTCGATCTCAGCAGCACGAACAAGTCGTCCTGGAACATCCCCGGCAACCGGCCGCTGTTCGCCCCGGCTTCGCCGGGTACGCAGCCGATCACCGGCGGTGTGACCATCGCCGTGGATCCGGCCACCGACAAGCGTTGGGTGTTCTTCGGCACCGGTCGTCTGCTGACGCCTTCCGACATCACCGACACGTCGCGTCAGACCTGGTATGGCGTCATCGACGATGAAGCCGCCACCTCCTCGGTCACCCGCACCGGCATGACCGGGCGCAACATCGCGCAGTTCGATTCGGCGACCCGCAACCGTGCGTTCGAGCCCAATACCGCATTGCCCGTCAACAGCAAGGGCTGGTACATTGATCTCGATCTGCCGCCGTCCAACACCCTGGAAGGCGAACGCATGGTCGGCGACCAGCAGGTGGTGAAGAACGCGCTCATCGCCGCCAGCGTCATTCCCAGCACCAACAACCCCTGCAAACCGGGTCGCGGTTACATCAACGCCATCGATGCCTTCACCGGCACCAGTCTGGAAAGCGGTCTGTTCGACGCCAACCGCAACGGCACCTTCGGCGATACCGGCGACAAGATCGGCGGGAACGCGGTCGGCTCCATTGATCTCGGCGTGGGCATGGTCACCGACCCGGCGCTGCTCGACAAACTGCTGGTCGCGGGCGGTTCGCTGGCGACTCTCGCATCCACGCCGCTGGATCCGACGCTTTACGGCGGTCGCATCTCCTGGCGCGAAATCATCCGGAGGTGATGTCCATGAGTCTTGATTGTCATGCCCGCAATCGTTCCCGCCGCGCCATCGCACGTCACCCGGCCAGGGGCTTCACCCTGGTCGAGGTCATCATCGTGGTGCTCATCATCTCGGTGCTGGCGGCCATCGCCTATCCGGCCTACCAGGATTCGGTGGTGAGAACGCGCCGCAACGCCGCGAAGGCCTGCATGTCCGAAGCCGCGCAGTTCATGGAGCGCTTCTACACCACGAATCTACGTTACGACCAGACCGGCGCCGGTGTCGCGGTCGCGCTGCCGCCTTGCGCCGCCGGTACCGACGTCACCAACCACTACAACGTCACCCTGGCCGCGGTCGCGCGCACCACCTACCGTCTCCAGGCCGCACCGATCGGCCTGCAGGCGGTCAAGGACACCAAGTGCGGCGTTCTCGGGTTGAACAACACCGGCACCAAGACCAAGACCGGCACCGAGAGCGTCGATATCTGCTGGTAAAGCCCTGCCGGTGCTACCGAAAGACGAAAGGCCCGCTCGATGAGCGGGCCTTTCCGTTTGTGGCGCATGTTTCCCGTCGATCCGCATTTCATCGAAGCAAAAGAAAACCCGCGACTCGCGTCGCGGGTTTTCAGGATCTGGCGCCCGAAGTTGGACTCGAACCAACGACCCCCTGATTAACAGTCAAGTGCTCTAACCGGCTGAGCTATTCGGGCGGGGCTGCATATCGTAATGGCCTCGCCCGGCGCGATCAAGCCGCCGCGTGTTCATTCTTTCCGTGGGCGACCGCCGTCACAGGCCGACGGCACAACTTGCGGCCGCCGCCGGGGTGGGGCGATCGCTGCGCAGGCGGCCGCCGTTGGAGAGGACCAGCGCCAGCGCGTCGCGTGGACCGCGGCGGTCGCAGAGGGTGAAGGTGATGTTCGAGCCGCCGTTGCCGCCGTTGGGCTGGAAGACGATGCGTGGCCTCCCGGCGCTGCCGAGCAGGCGGATGCGTTCGGGCAGCGCCGATTTCCGGCGGATGAGCTGCTCGCCGGGGCCGCGCAGACGGTCGCCATCGCGGTCGATGAAGGCGATCCAGCCTTCGCTCCAGTCGCGACCGCCGATGCACTGCCCGGCGGAGGCCGGGCAGACCACGATTTCCTGACCGAGCACGGTGGCATGGCGCAGGGCGTCGAACAGGGTCGTGGTGAGGTCGGAGCGGGCCGAGCCGGCCTGGATCCGGGCCACGGTGTTCTGATAGGCGGGGATGGCGATGCCGAACAGGATGCAGGCGATGGTCATCGCGATGAGCAGATCGAGCAGGGTGAATCCCCTCTGCGAGGGCCGGTGAGGCGAGGGCTGGCGGGGCGGGACGAAGGACATGGCGATCTCCGGTGGCGTGAACGTGCGTTCAGTCTCGGGATCGACGCTGGCCGGCGGCATCGGGGGCTCGCCCGGCGAGGGGTAGGAAAACCCCGCGGCCGGCGCCATGTCTCGGTAGACTTTCCTGCTTGGCCAGACGAAGGCCCGCCAGACGATTTCCAGCGATGAACGAACGCACCCTGTCCGATACCGCCTTCCAGCTCGTCGCGCCCTATGCGCCCGCCGGCGACCAGCCGCGCGCGATCGCGGCGCTGATCGACGGGTTCGAAAGCGGGCTGGCGAAACAGACGCTGCTGGGCGTCACCGGTTCGGGCAAGACCTACACCATCGCCAACGTGATCGAGGCGGTGCAGAAGCCGACCCTGGTGATGGCGCACAACAAGACCCTGGCCGCGCAGCTGTACGGTGAGTTCAAGGCGTTCTTCCCGCACAACGCGGTCGAGTATTTCGTCAGCTACTACGACTATTACCAGCCCGAAGCCTATGTGCCGTCCAGCGACACCTTCATCGAGAAGGACAGTTCGGTGAACGAACACATCGAGCAGATGCGGCTGTCGGCGACCAAGGCCCTGCTGGAACGGCGCGACGCGATCATCGTCTGCACGGTGTCGGCGATCTACGGCCTGGGCGACCCGAACGAATATTTCAAGATGGTGCTGCACATGGTGCGCGGCGAGCGCATCGACCAGCGCGAGCTGATCCGCCGGCTCACCGAAATGCAGTACAGCCGCAACGACACCGAACTGCGGCGCGGCACCTACCGCGTGCGCGGCGAAGTGATCGACGTGCATCCGGCCGAGTCCGACGCCGAGGCGCTGCGGATCGAGCTGTTCGACGGCGAGATCGAGCAGTTGACGCTGTTCGACCCGCTGACCGGCGAAAGCGTGCGCAAGTTGCCGCGCTACACGATCTATCCGAAGTCGCATTACGTGACCACGCGACGCACGGTGCTGGACGCGATCGAGGCGATCAAGGTCGAGCTGCGCGAACGGCTGGAGCAGCTGTACGCCGCGAACAAGCTGGTCGAGGCGCAGCGGTTGGCGCAGCGCACCCAGTTCGATCTGGAAATGATGGCCGAGGTCGGTTTCTGCAGCGGCATCGAGAACTACTCGCGCCATCTCACCGGACGCATGCCGAACGAGGCGCCGCCGTGCCTGTTCGATTACCTGCCGCCGGACGCGCTGCTGGTGGTGGACGAATCGCACGTCACCGTCCCGCAGATCGGCGCGATGTTCAAGGGCGACCGCGCGCGCAAGGAAACGCTGGTGGAATTCGGGTTCCGGTTGCCGTCGGCGCTGGACAACCGGCCGCTGCGGTTCGAGGAATGGGAGGCGCGCTCGCCGCGCACCATTTTCGTGTCCGCCACGCCGCGCGAGTACGAAGTCGAGAAGTCGCAGGGGCAGGTGGTCGAACTGGTGGTGCGCCCGACCGGTCTGGTCGATCCCGAAGTGGAAATCCGTCCGGTCGGCACCCAGGTCGACGATCTGCTGGGCGAGATCTCCGAGCGCGTGGCGATGGGCGATCGCGTGCTGGTGACCACGCTGACCAAGCGCATGGCCGAGAACCTCACCGAGTATCTCGGCGATCACGGCGTGCGCGTGCGCTACCTGCACTCGGACATCGAGACCGTCGAGCGCGTCGAGATCATCCGTGATCTGCGTCTGGGCAAATTCGACGTGCTGGTCGGCATCAATCTGCTGCGCGAAGGCCTGGACATGCCCGAGGTGTCGCTGGTCGCGATCCTCGATGCCGACAAGGAAGGCTTCCTGCGTTCGGCCGGCTCGCTGATCCAGACCATCGGCCGCGCCGCACGCAACGTGCGCGGCAAGGCGATCCTGTACGCCGACGTGATGACGCGCTCGATGAAGGCGGCGCTGGAGGAAACCGCCCGTCGCCGCGAGAAGCAGCTGGAATACAACGCCGAGCACGGGATCGTGCCGACCTCGATCGTGCGCGAGATCATGGACGTGATGGAAGGCGCGCGCAGCGAGCCGGCGCCGGGCGAGAAGCGTGGTCGCGGCAAGGCGGCGCGCGTCGCGGAACCCGTCGAGGATTACGCCGCGCTGCCGCCCGCGCAGATGGCGGCGCGGATCGCGGCGCTGGAGCAGACGATGTACCAGCACGCGCGCGATCTCGAATTCGAGGACGCCGCGCGCGTGCGCGACGAGATCCGCAGGCTCAAGGAGGCCAGTCTCGGATGAGCGCGGCGTCCGCCGGCGCCGAGGATGTGCGCTTTCCGCGCCTCGGCTGGCTCGCTGCGCTCTGGCTCCTGATCTATCTGCCGACCTACCACGTCGCCTACGGGGTGCTGAATTTCCTGTTCCTCTGCAACATCGGCGTGATCCTGACCGCGATCGGACTGATCGTCCGCAGCCGCCTGCTGTTGTCCAGCCAGGCGGTCGCCGCGCCGGTGATCGCGCTGGCCTGGGCCGTCGATGCCGCCTGGAAGCTCGCTACCGGCGATTTCCTGTACGGCGGCACCGCGTACATGTGGGATCCGGCGTTTTCGCTGCCGGCGCGGTTGCTGTCGCTGTATCACCTGGCGTGGCCGCTGCTGCTGTGGTGGGTGCTGCGCAGGATCGGCTACGACCCGCGCGGCTGGCCGCTGCAGGCGATCATCGCCGCGCTGGCGATGATCGCCGGGCGGCTGCTGGCGCCGGCGCTGGACAACGTCAATTTCGCTTGGACGGACCCGTTCCTCGGCCGTCAGTTCGGTCCGCCAGCGCTGCATCTGCTGGTGTGCTGGGCGCTGCTCTGCGCCGTGGCCTACGGCCCGACCCACGTCCTGCTGCGGCGCGCGTTCCCGCTGCGCTCCGGTGCGTCGGCGGGTTCCGTACCGCGTTCCGGAGTGTTACCATAGCCGCCCTTCCGGGGGCCTGCACGGACTCGATGGGCGGTTAGCTCAGCGGTAGAGCACTACCTTGACATGGTAGGGGTCACAGGTTCGAACCCTGTACCGCCCACCACTCGCAAGTGGTCGAACGGCGTAGCATTCACATGCTGCGCCGTTTTGTTTTGCGGGCCCCGGAAAACGCGGGGTCGCCATGCGGCCGCACTGAGCGTTCGCAACGAATCGCCGCAAACGAATGGCCGCATCCGCGGCGGCTCCGACGCCGTCGCCGCCGACAGAGGACGTCCGATGCTGTTCCGCCCCTTGCTGCCGAGCACCGTGCTGGTCGCCGAAATGGCGCCGGCCGATGCCGATCCCGCGTGCCTGCCGTCGCGCGAGCGAAGCCTGATCGAACGCGCGGTGGCGCAGCGGTGCCGCGAGTTCGCGGCGGGCAGGACCCTGGCGCGCGGCCTGCTGCGCGACGCCGGGGCGGATATCGACGCGCTGCTCAGCGATCCGGACCGCGTGCCGATCTGGCCGCAGACGGTCTTCGGTTCGATCACGCATTGCGGCAGTCTCTGCGCCGTCGCCGTGGTGCCCGTCGCGCACGCCGACGGCATCGGCCTGGACGTGGAGCCGGCCGTGCCGGTCCCCGAATACCTGTTGCCCCGGATCGTGCGCGATACGGAGCGCGCGCGACTCGCCGCGCTGCCGTCCGCGCTGCGTCCGCTCGGCGGCCTGCTGGTCTTTTCGATCAAGGAAGCGGTGTACAAGGCGATCTACCCGTGTTGCCGGGTGTTCCTCGATTTTCATCAGGTCGAGATCGCGTTCGAGGGCGACGATGGTTTCGTCGCCGATGTCCTGGTGCCCGCGGCCGCGCCGCCGGCGCATGCCCGCATCCATGGACGTTTCCGCATCGCCGATGGCCACGTCGCCAGCGCGGTCGTGCTGCCGCGACGCTGAGGCTCAGTCGACCCGGATCCGGAAGCCGCGCAGGCGTTCGTACACCGGTCGGCAGGCGTCGGCCACGGCCAGGGCTTCGCCCGCCAGTCGGTCCTCGCGCGCGCGCCACGGCTCGAAACCGGTGGATTTCCACACCGCGTCGTACCAGTAGGGCGCCCAGACGCCATCGCTGTCGCGCGGCCCGGCGGGCCACGCCAGCATGCGCGGCGTGAACGCGATGCCCAGACGCGCGCACAGCGCGCGCAGATGCGCTTCGGGCGCGCGCAGGAAGTCGCCGGCATCGATCACCGGCGGCGTTTCGCCCAGCCGATCGCGCAGCAGATCGAACAATCGTCCCTGCTGCGGCAGGCCGATGTCGTCCGGCGTCACCGTCGCCCGCGATTTGAGATACGACGCGACCACTTCGGCGGGATCTCGGATCAGGAACACGTTGCGCAGCCCGAGCACCCAGTCGACCGTCATCTCCGGCAGCAGGTGATGGCTCATGTGTTTCTGGTACCAGATCGGTGCGCCGTGCGGCGCCAGGCCGAGCAGGGCGTCGATCACGCGCCGCCAGTCGGTCTCGCCGGCGGCGATGACCGCATCGCGGCCCGGATGGTCCAGTCCGGTCATGGCGAGATACGCCGCGTACAGCGGTTCGTCGCTCACCGCGCAGTCGCCGCGGTTTTCCCACGCCCGCATCATCGCCGTGGAGATGTTGCGCGGTCCGCTCCACATCGCGATCCGCAGGCTCATGCGAGGCGCACTCCGGCGCGGAAGGCCACGTCGCGTGCGATCAGGTCGCGGTACAGCGCCTGCAGTCGCGCGGTCATCGGGCCGGGCAGGGCGCCGCCATCGTCTCGCGCATCGTTCCCGATCCGGCGACCGTCGATTTCGCGCACCGGCGCCAGGCCCGCGAACGTGCCAGTGGTGAACGCTTCGTCGGCGGAATACACCTGGGTCAGGCTGAAGTTCTTCTCGAAGCAGGGAATCCCGGCTTCGCTGCAAGCGCGCAGCACGTTGGCGCGGGTGATGCCGCCGAGGCAATAGTCGCCGGTGGAGGTCCACACCTCGCCTTTGCGCACGATGAAGAAGTGGGTGGAATTGCAGGTCGCGACGAAACCGTGCGGATCCAGCATCAGCGCTTCGTCGGCGCCGGCCTGGATGGCCTGGATGCAGGCGGTGATGCAGTTGAGCTTGCTGTGGCTGTTGAGTTTCGGGTCCTGCACGTCGGGATAGCCGCGGCGCACGTGCACGGTGAACAGCTTCAGGCCCGTGGCGAGCGTTTCGGGTTTGGCGACCTTGAACTCGGGAATGATCACGACGGTGGCCGGGCCGACGGTGACGCGCGGATCCTGGTAGGGCGTGCGCTTCACGCCGCGCGACACCATCAGCCGCAGGTGGACGCCGTCGCGCATGCCGTTCGCATCGAGCGTGTCGTAGATCGCGCGGATCAGCTGCGTGCGGTCCAGGCCGATGTCCAGCGCGATGGCCTTCGCACCCTCGAACAGCCGTTCGAGATGCGCGTCGAGGAAGACCGGGTGGCCGTCGATCACCCGCAGCCCTTCCCAGACGCCGTCGCCCAGTACGAACCCGCTGTCGAACACCGAGACGGTGGCCTCGGCGCGCGGCTTCAGCGCGCCGTTGATCCAGATGCGGATGTCCGCGTTGCGCGGGTCGTCGTGGAAATCGTGGATGCTCTGCGCCATCGCCGGCCCTCGTCCGCCTGCGTTCAGAAGAGGCCCGAGTGTAGAGCCTGCCGCCGATCCGCGGGAACCGTGGCTCCTCCGGCGACGCAGGGGTGCCGGAAGCGGCTGGATTCGTTGACTTTCGCCCCCCCGGCGCCTAACTTTGCCGCATCCGCGACAGAACCGAGGTGGCCCCGGGAAACCGGCGCCGAGCGTGCGACATGAGCACTACCATCCGCCCCTGATCGATCCGCCCGAGGCCCGCGACCACGCGCAAGCGCCTTCGGGGCGCTTTTTTGTTGCCTTTCCATTTTCACGGTGCGCCACGGCGCGCCCCATCGACGATACCCCGCATCCCCATGATCGCCATCACGCTCCCCGACGGCAGCCGCCGCGAATTCGAATCCGCTCCCACGGTCGGCGAGGTCGCCGCCTCCATCGGCGCCGGCCTGGCCAAGGCCGCGCTCGCCGGCAAGGTCGACGGCCAGCTCGTCGACACCAGTTTCCGCATCGAACGCGACGCCTCGCTCGAGATCGTCACCGACAAGCATCCCGACGCGCTCGACATCCTTCGCCATTCCACCGCCCACCTGCTGGCGCAGGCCGTGCAGCGCCTGTTCCCGGGCGCGCAGGTCACCATCGGCCCGGTGATCGACAACGGCTTCTACTACGACTTCGCCTACGAGCGCCCGTTCACGCCGGAAGACCTGCCGGCGATCGAGGCGGAGATGCAGAAGATCGTCAAGGAAGCGCATCCGGTCGGCCGCAGCGTGAAGTCGCGCGACGATGCCGTCGCGTTCTTCAAGGGCATCGGCGAGGCCTACAAGGCCGAGATCATCGAAAGCATTCCGGCCGATCAGGATCTGTCGCTGTATTCGCAGGGCGAATTCACCGATCTGTGCCGCGGACCGCACGTGCCGGCGACCGACAAGCTGCGCGCGTTCAAGCTGATGAAGGTCGCCGGCGCCTATTGGCGCGGCGACTCCAACAACCAGATGCTCAGCCGCATCTACGGCACGGCCTGGTTGAACGACAAGGATCTCAAGGCCTATCTGACCCAACTGGAAGAGGCCGAGAAGCGCGACCATCGCAAGATCGCCAAGGCGCAGGATCTGTTCCACCTGCAGGAAGAAGGTCCGGGCCTGATTTTCTGGCACCCGAAGGGCTGGGCGATCTGGCAGGTGGTCGAGCAGTTCATGCGCAGGGTCTATCGCGACAGCGGCTATCAGGAAGTGCGCTGCCCGCAGATCCTCGACGTGTCGCTGTGGCAGAAGTCCGGCCACTGGGACAACTACAAGGACAACATGTTCTTCACCGAGTCGGAGAAGCGCACGTATGCGCTGAAGCCGATGAATTGCCCGGGCCATGTCCAGGTCTTCAACCAGGGCCTGCACAGTTACCGCGATCTGCCGATCCGTTACGGCGAGTTCGGCGCCTGCCATCGCAACGAGCCGTCGGGCGCGCTGCACGGCATCCTCCGGGTTCGCGGCTTCACCCAGGACGACGGCCACATCTTCTGCACCGAGAGCCAGATCGAATCCGAGGTCCGCGCCTTCCACGAGCAGGCGCTGCAGGTCTACACCCACTTCGGTTTTTCGGACATCCAGATCAAGATCGCCCTCCGTCCCGAATCGCGCCTGGGCGACGATGCCACTTGGGACAAGGCCGAGGATGCCCTGCGTTCGGCCCTGCGCTCGGCCGGGGTGGCCTGGGAAGAACTCCCGGGCGAGGGCGCCTTCTACGGCCCGAAGATCGAATATCACCTCAAGGACGCCATCGGCCGGACCTGGCAGCTGGGCACGATGCAGGTCGATTTCATGATGCCCGGCCGCCTCGGCGCCGAGTACGTGGACGAGCACAGCCAGCGCCGGCACCCGGTCATGCTGCACCGCGCCATCGTCGGTTCGATGGAGCGTTTCATCGGCATTCTGATCGAGCACCACGCCGGCCAGTTGCCCGCCTGGCTGGCCCCGATCCAGGCCGTGGTGATGAATATCACCGATGCGCAGGCCGATTATGTCGAGCAGGTCCGGAAAACCCTTATGAATCAAGGCCTCCGGGTTGCGGCCGATTTGCGGAACGAGAAAATCGGCTATAAGATTCGCGAGCACACGCTGCAGCGGGTGCCGTACCTGCTCGTGATCGGCGATCGCGAGCGCGACAACGGCCTGATTGCGGTGCGTACGCGGGGCGGGGAAGATCTGGGGTCCATGACCATCTCCGATTTCGTTGCGCGCATCGCGGCCGAACCGGCTGCGGCATGATGTGAATCCCGTCCGGCGCGCCAGCCGGACGGATCCTTTCCCTTTGGAGACAGCGATATCAGTACCCCCCAGGACAAGCAGAACCGCAAGAATCACGAAATCCGCGTGCCGCGCGTGCGCGTGATCGGCAGCGACGGCGAAATGATCGGCGTCATGTCGCGTGACGAAGCGTTGGCCAAGGCCGAGGAAGAAGCGCTCGATCTGGTCGAAATCCAGCCGAACGCGGACCCGCCGGTCTGCCGCATCATGGACTTCGGCAAGTTCAAGTTCGAGATGCAGAAAAAGGCCGCGGCGGCCAAGAAGAAGCAGAAGGTCGTCGAAATCAAGGAAGTCAAATTCCGTCCGGTCACCGACGAAGGCGACTACCTGATCAAGCTGCGCAAGATGCGCGAGTTCCTGGCGGAAGGCGACAAGATCAAGGTCAACATCCGGTTCCGTGGTCGCGAGATGAGTCACATGGAACTGGGTCGCGAAATGGCCAACCGCATCGAGGCCGATCTCGGCGAAGACATCGTGATCGAATCGCGTCCGCGCCTCGAAGGCCGGCAGATGGTGATGATGATCGCGCCGAAGAAGAAATAACCGTTCGCGGCGGGTCGTTCGATCCGCATGTCGAACCGCGCAGTCGCCCGCCTCGATCGCGGGCGCACGGACGCGAATCGGAGGGCGCTGCGGCGCCCTTCGTTTTGGTCGCGATCCCGTTCGCGCCGCCGCGTTTGCGCCGCACGAAAGCCCATGCTATTCATGCCCTCGACCCGCGCAGCGGCCTGCCGGCCCGTGCACAAGGAGGCGCAGCATGTCCGTCGTCGAAACACCCGTGTCGCCGCGCGACATCTTCCCCGATCCCCGTGCCGCCGACCTGGCCGAAGCGCTCGTCGATGGCGATCCCGCAAGGGTGCGCGCGCTGGCCGCGACCAGCGATCTCGCCGTGCACGGCGACAAGCGCGTCACGCTGCTGCAATGGGCGCTGCTCAACCGCAATCTCGAGGGCATGCAGGCCCTGCTCGATGCCGGCGCCGATCCCGCGCAGCCGGGCATGGATGGCGATACCGTCGTCCACTTCGCGGCGATGTTCGACGACCCGCGATTCCTCGAAGCGCTGCTGGCGCGTGGCGCCGATCCCGACACGGTCAATGGCGATACCGGTGCGGTCCCGCTGCGTTCGACGATGGTCGCCGATCGCGAAACGCAGTTCCGCATGCTGCTGTCCGCCGGCGCCGATCCCGATCGCGCCGACGACATGGGCAACACGCCGTTGCATGTCGCCGGCCTGGTCAATCAACCGCAGCGCGTGCTCGCGCTGCTCGATGCCGGCGCCGATCCCGCGCGCCGCAATGCGCAGGACGTGACGTTCCAGCGTTATCTGTTCATGCCGCGACCGGATCTGCTGGAAGCGGATGCCAGCCGCGCGTGGGAATCCGTGCTGAGCTGGCTGTTCGCGCACGACATTCCGCTGGACACCACGCCGGCCTGAAATCGCCTCGTGCGGGCGCGCGTGCAGTCGCGCGATCCCGCACCTTCCATCGCCGCATCGCAGGAGCCTCGTCATGGAAAAAACGCCCGGTGAAACCAGCCCCGGTCTTTTCAGTTTTCTCTCGTCCTACATGAGGCCGCATCCGCCTGCACCCCGCAGCGAACCGATCCGCGCGGAAACGATGGCCAGAATCGCGGACGACACCTACGATCGCGGCGGCGAGCGGCCGGCGCAGATCGACGGTTTCACGCGCATGAGCGAACAGGCGCTCCGCGACAGGGGCGTCGACCCGTCGCTGCTGCACACGCCGAGCGGCATGCATGCCGATGTCTATCGCGACGAACGCGACGGCCGCACCGTGCTGTCCTTCCGCGGTACCGACATGCCCAAGGTCGATGTGGTGACCCGGCCTTTCGAGGGACCGTCGGGGCTCGACCCGGAAATCGACATGATGAACGCGCTGCGCGGCACCGAGCAGTCCCTGCGGGTCACCGGCGTCGCGCAGTCCGGGCGCGACTGGATGACCAATTTCCGCCAGGGCCTGGGTTTCGAGACGCAGCAGCACAACGACACCGTGGCGCTGGCGAAGCAGTGCGATGTCGCTTTCGGGGACAAGCTTGCGCTGACCGGTCATTCCAAGGGCGGCGGTCAGGCCGAACTGGCCAGCGTGGTCCTCGGCCGGCCGGCGATGACCTTCAACCCTGCCGGCGTGCATGACGAGACGATGCGCCGGTTCGGTATCGATCCCGAGCGCGGGCGCGAACTGGCGCATGAGCGGATCACCAGCGTCATCACCAAGGGCGAAGCCGTCGACTTCATCCAGGGCCGCGAATTCATGGGGGTGAGAACGCCGGTTCCGCTGGGGCAGCGGGTCGAGATCGTCCCCGCCGACGAATCCCTCGGCAAGGTGCCCAGGCATCTGATGACGCCCGGCGTGCTTCCTCAGCTCGACCAGTTGGAAGGTCGCCAGGTCGAATTGCCGCGGCGCGAGACCTTCGTCATGCCGATGCTGCAGAACACGATGTTCGGGCCCGGCGCCAGCGGGCTCGGGCTGGCCGACCCCTTCCGGTTCCCGCTGCACGGGAACTTCGGCTCGGCGCTGGCGCTCATGCGCGAACCGCCGGGCATGACCCTGGACAACGAGCGGCATCCGGCGCACGCGCTCTACGGCCAGATTCTGGATCACGTCAAAGACGCGTCTGAGGTGGACCGCCGCGCGGCCGGCCTCACCGACGTGGGCAGCGCCAGGAAGCTGGCGGGTGCGTTGACGGTGGCGGCGCTCGAAAACGGCGTCGAACGGGCCGATCACGTGGTCTTCGGGGCGGGCGGCAAGAATGCGTTCGTCGTCCAGGGCGATGTCGAGACCAGCGGCCTGCGCGCGCGCGTCGACACCGCGACGGCCGTGCAGACGTCTTTCCAGGAAAGCAGCCGGCGGGCGGCGGACATCATCGAGCAGCGCCCGGATCCGGCGCTCGAACCGCAGTCGCCGAAACAGGAGCGGGGCGGCTGCGCGATCATGTGACCGTGGTGCGCTCGCGTCCGCGAAGCCGGCGGTGTAGGATCGAATCCGGTCGGCCGCGGGCGCAACCCTCGGTCCCGTCCAATTCCCAAGGGGTGTCATGTCCAGCCTTCCGGCCCGCGCCAGCGTTCTCGCCGCATCGCTGATCATCGCGATGTGTGCGGTCATCCCAGCCTGCGCAATGGAGAAATCGATGTCCGTTACCGCTCAAGCCCGTGCAGTGGATGCACGCGAAGTCTTCTCCGACCCGCGCGTCGCCGAATTGGCAGAAGCGGTGGCCCGGGGCGACGATGCCCGGGTTCGCACGCTCGCCGCGGGGGTCGATCTTTCGACCACCGGCGACAAGCACGTCACCCTGCTGCAGTGGGCGCTGCTCAACCAGCGACTCGACAGCATGAAGGCCCTGCTCGATGCCGGTGCCGATCCGCGGCAACCGGGCATGGACGGCGACAGCGTCGTGCATACCGCCGCGATGGCCAACGATCCGGCCTACCTCGCCGAACTGCTCGCACGCCGGGCCGATCCGAATGTCCCCAATGGCACCACCGGCGCCGGTCCGCTGCGTTCCGCGCTGATGGGCGAGCGCGAAGAACAGTTCCGGGCCCTGCTGGCCGCCGGCGCCGATCCGGACATGCCGGATCGCATGGGCAATACGCCGCTGCATGTGGCGGGCCAGATCAACGAACCCGCGCGTGCGCTGGACCTGCTCAACGCGGGCGCCGACCCGCAGGCCCGCAACGCTCAGGGCGTGACGTTCCAGCGCTACCTGTTCATGACCCGCACCGCGTTGCTCAACGCCGAGACCCGCCGCGATCGCGAAGCGGTGGAGTCCTGGCTCAAGTCCCACGATATCCCGCTCGAAGGCGCGCGCTGATCGGCCGCTCCGACGTTCCATGCATGCAACGGCCGGTCATCTGCCGGCCGCTCGACCCGATCAGCGGAGGAAACACGGATGAGTGCACAGTTCGACCCCAACAACGCGCAGGGCGGCCGCCAGACGACCGACCCGCTGACCGGCAACACCTACACCCGTCCGTCGTTCGCGGATGAAGTGCGTGGACCGGCGCCGAAAGACATCGATCTCACCCTCGCGCGGCTGGCGCAGGATGCCTATCGTTCCGACGATCGCGGACGCGGCGAAGTCGCCGGCTGGAAACCGCTGACCGACGAGCAGTTCCGCCAGGTCGGCATCGACCCGGCCCTGCGCACCAATCAGGCCAGCGGTTTCGACGCCGACATCTACACCGACGGCAAGGGGCGCTACGCGCTGGCCTATCGCGGCACCGACGCCGGCAAGGACTGGGGCACCAATCTCGGTCAGGGCCTGGGCTTCGAGACCGCGCAGTACAACCAGGCCATCCAGCTGGGCAGGCAGGCCAAGGTCGCGTTCGGCGATGAACTGGTGATCACCGGCCATTCCCTCGGCGGCGGCCTTGCCGCGGTCGGCGCCGCCGCCGCGGATGCCCCTGCGGTGACCTTCAATGCCGCCGGCGTGAAGGACAAGACGCTGGAGCGGATCGGTCTCGATCCCGCCGCGGTCCGGGAAGAGGCGGAGCGCGGCCAGATGCGCCGCTATGCGGTCGACAACGAAATCCTGACCGAACTGCAGGAAAAGAAATTCCCCACCAAATACCTGATGCCCGATGCCATCGGGAACAAGATCGAACTGCCGGATCCGGATCCCCTGAGCTTCTGGCAGAACCTCAATCCGGTGAAATCGGTGAAGCACAGCGTCGAGCTGCACATGATGGACTCGGTGATCCGCGCGCAGGAGCGGGCGTTCGGCCACGGCATCGGCGAGAACGGGCTGATGTCGCATCAGGATCACCCGTTCAATCCCCAATACCAGCGCATCTTCGACCAGTTGCAGCCGCAGCTCGAAGAGCGCGGCATCGGCATCCGCGAAGCCCAGAACGTCGCCGGCGCGCTGGCCGTCGAGGCGCAGCGGACCGGCATCGTCCCCGATCGCATCGTCGCCAACGGCGACCGCGTCTTCGCTGTGCAGGGCAGCCAGCCCGAGACCCAACGCTATGCGCAGGTCGACATGCAGGCCGCACAGACGCCGTTGGTCGAAAGCAGCCGGCAATCGCTGAACCTGCTGGCGACGCAGGCGCAGCCGGCGCCCGAGCAGGAACAGGCGCCGCAGTTGCGCGCCCGCCTGTAACGACGCGCGCGTGCCGGGTCGCCGGCACGTGAAGCATTTGATTTGCAACGGAAACCGCGGCCGGGCATAATGGCCGGCCCGGTTCGCCGGGCTGTTGTGCGTTTCATCCAGGACCCGCCTTCTGCATCCGGATCATGATTCGGATCAAGGGCTTACAACCGGCAGGGCAGGACGGAAAGTGTGGCCTCGGCCACCGCCCACGCCAGTACTCGTAACGACCCCAAGGACCATCCATGCCCAAGATCAAGACCAATCGGGCGGCGGCCAAGCGCTTCCGGAAGACCGCTTCCGGCAAGTACAAATGCGGCCACGCCAACAAGAGCCACATCCTCACCAAGAAAGCGACCAAGCGGAAGCGCAACCTGCGGCAGACGAACCACGTTCGTGCCGAGGACGCGGGCCGTCTGGACCGCATGCTTCCGTATTTGTGAGGAGACTGAGCAATGGCACGAGTTAAACGTGGTGTAACGGCGCGTCGCCGCCACAAGAAAATCCTGAAGCAGGCGAAGGGCTACTACAACGCCCGCCGCAAGGTCTTCCGCGTCGCCAAGCAGGCGGTCACGAAGGCCCTGCAGTACGCCTACATCGGCCGCAAGCAGAAGAAGCGCAATTTCCGCACCCTGTGGATCGCGCGCATCAACGCCGCCTCGCGCGCCAACGGCATCAGCTACAGCCGTTTCATCAACGGTCTGCTGAAGGCCGGTATCACCCTCGACCGCAAGGTGCTGGCCGACATCGCCGTGCACGACGCGAAGGGCTTTACCGCGCTGGCCGAAAAGGCGAAGAGCGCACTCGCGGCATAAGGCACGAGGAATTCCCGCGACCCGCACGTCATCCGTGCGGGTCGGCGGCGAAATCACCGAACCATGCATGGGGAAGGGCGCAAGTCCTTCCCCATGTTCGTTTCCGGCTCCATGAACGAGTCCGACATGAGCGATATCGAACAACTTTCGGCGCAGGCGCTGGCCGACATCGCCGCCGCCGATACCCCCGATGCGCTGGAAGCGCTGCGCGTCGCGCTGCTGGGCAAAAGCGGCAGCGTCACCGCACAGCTCAAATCGCTCGGCGCGCTGCCGGCGGACCAGCGCAAGGCCGCGGGCGAGGCGATCAACCGCGCGCGCGACGCCATCGGCGACGCGATGAACGCGCGCAAGACCGCGCTCGACGACGCGGTGCTCGACACGCGTCTCGCCGGCGAAACCATCGATGTCACGCTGCCGGGTCGCGACGCGGCGCGCGGCGGCCTGCATCCGGTCACGCGCACGCTGGAGCGCATCACCGAGATCTTCGGCCGCCTCGGCTACGAATTCGCCGACGGTCCCGAGATCGAGGACGACTGGCACAACTTCGAAGCGCTGAACTTCCCGCCGCATCATCCGGCGCGGGCGATGCACGACACCTTCTATTTCCCGCCCGACAGCCTCGGCGAAGCGCGCCTGCTGCGCACGCACACCTCCGGTTGCCAGGTGCGCTACATGCTCGACCAGAAACCGCCGTTGCGCATGATCGCGGCCGGCAAGGTCTATCGCAGCGACAGCGACCAGACGCACACGCCGATGTTCCATCAGGTCGAAGGCCTGCTGGTCGACGATCGCGCCAGTTTCGCCGATCTGAAGGGCACGCTCGCCGAATTCGTGCGCGCGTTCTTCGAGCGCGATTTCGAGATGCGTTTCCGTCCGAGCTACTTCCCCTTCACCGAACCTTCGGCCGAAGTCGACATCGCCTGGCAGCAGCCGGATGGCTCGACGAAATGGCTGGAAGTGCTGGGCTGCGGCATGGTCCATCCGAACGTGCTGCGCAACGTCGGCATCGATCCGGAACGCTACACCGGCTTCGCCTTCGGTCTCGGCGTCGAACGGTTCGCGATGCTGCGTTACGGCGTGAACGACCTGCGCGATTTCTTCGACAACGACGTGCGCTTCCTGCGGCAGTTCGCGTAGTCCGCGACGCGGCGGCGATCGCCGTCATCCCGAGCGCAGCGAGGGACCTGCCTTTCAATCCGGATATTCGAACAGCAGGTTCCTCACTGCGTTCGGAATGACACAACAAGGTGTCCAAGCATGAAATTCTCCGAAAACTGGCTGCGCCAACACGTGAAGACCGACGCCTCGCGCGAGCAGCTCGCGGCGACGCTGACGGCCATCGGTCTGGAAGTCGAGGAACTGACCGTGCTCGGCGCCGCGCTCGACGGCGTGGTCGTCGCGCGGATCGTCGAATGCGCGAAGCATCCGGAAGCCGACCGCCTGCAGGTCTGCCAGGTCGACGCCGGGCAGGGCGCGTTGTTGCAGATCGTCTGCGGTGCGCCGAACGCGCGCCCGGGCCTGATCGCGCCGCTCGCGACCATCGGCACGCAGGTCGGCGAATTGACGATCAAGGCCGCGAAGCTGCGCGGCGTCGAATCGAACGGCATGCTCTGCTCGGCGAAGGAACTCGGCATCGATGCCGACGCCTCCGGCCTGCTGGAACTGCCGGCCGATGCGCCCGTCGGTACGCCGCTGGCGGATTATCTCGGCCTGCCGGATGCCGCGATCGAACTGAAGCTCACGCCGAACCGTGCCGACTGCTTCGGCGTGCGCGGCATCGCCTTCGACGTGGCCGCCGCGCTCGGCAGCCGCGTCGAGCCGCTGGATGCGACGCCGGTGCCGGCGCAAAGCGATGCGACGCTGGCGGTCGAACTCGACGCGGGCGAGAAGGTGCCGCGTTTCGTCGGCCGCGTGATCGACGGCGTGGATGCCAACGCATCGACGCCGCTGTGGATGGCCGAACGCCTGCGCCGCAGCGGCGTGCGCCCGATCAGTTTCCTCGTCGACGTGACCCAGTATGTGATGCTGGAACTCGGCCAGCCGATGCACGCGTTCGACAAGGACACGCTGCAGTCCCCGGTCGTCGTGCGTCCGGCGCGCGCCGGCGAGGAAACGAAGCTGCTGGACGGCCGCACCGTCGCGCTCGACGACGATTTCCTTGTGGTGTCCGACAGCACCGGCGGTCGCGCCGCGCGCGCGGTCGCGTTGGGCGGCATCATGGGCGGCCACGACACCCGCGTGACCGATGCCACCCGCAACGTGTTCCTCGAAGCCGCGCACTGGATTCCCTCCGCGATCATCGGCCGCAGCCGCAAGCTCGGCATGCACACCGATGCCGGCCACCGTTTCGAGCGCGGCGTCGATCCGGAACTGCCGCGGATCGCGGTCGAGTACGCGACGAAACTCATCCTCGATGTCGCCGGCGGCGTACCGGGCCCGGTGATCGAGGCCGTGCGCGACGCCGATCTGCCGCAGCCGCGGATCGTGGGCCTGCGCCGCGCGCGCCTCGCGCGCGTGCTCGGCGTCGACGTGGCCGATGCCGAGGTCGAACGCATCCTCGGCGCGCTCGGCCTGGGCGTGGAAACGACCGCGGACGGCTGGCGGGTGACCGCGCCGACGCGCCGTTTCGATCTCGAGATCGAGGAAGACCTGATCGAAGAGATCGCGCGCATCCATGGCTACAACGCCATTCCGACCACGCTGCCCGGCGGCGCCACCCGGATCGCCGCGCCGAGCGAGACCGTGCTCGACGAAGCGACGGTGCGCCGTCAGCTGGTCGCGCGCGATTACCTCGAAGCGATCAACTACGCGTTCGTCGACGGCGCGCTGCTGGCCACCTGGCAGGCCGCCGATGGCGGCGTGGCGCTGGCCAATCCGCTCAGCGCCGAACTCGGCGTGATGCGCACGATGCTGTTGCCCGGGCTGGTCGCCGCGCTGGGCCGCAACGCCGCGCGCCAGCAATCGCGGGTGCGGCTGTTCGAAATCGGCAAGACCTTCGCCGTCCGCGATGGCGGCGGGGCGCCGCTGGAAACCCGTCGGGTCGCACTGGTGGCCTGCGGCGACGCCGCGGCCGAGCAGTGGGGCGCGCAGGCCCGGCCGGTCGATTTCCACGACCTCAAGGGCGATCTCGACAGTCTGGCGGCCGCGTCCGGCGCGATGCTCGAATACCGGCCCTCGCAGCCGGCCTGGGCCCATCCGGGCCGATCGGCCGACGTGTATCGCGATGGCGTGAGAATCGGCTGGATCGGCGAGCTTCACCCCCGGCTGCAGAAGGCGCTGGAACTCGATCACCGGGTGCTGGCCTGCGAGCTGGATCTCGCCCCGCTGCAGCACCGCGCACTCCCCCGGGGCGCGGGCCTCAGCCGCTATCCGTCCGTCCGCCGGGATCTCGCGTTCGTCGTCACGGAAACGGTCTCCTGGGCCGCCCTGGAGACCAGCGTCAGGCGCGCCGCAGGCCCGTCGCTGCGCGATCTCCGGCTGTTCGACCGCTACGTCGGCAAGGGGGTCGAAACCGGATGCAAGAGCCTCGCTATGGGCTTGATTCTGCAAGAAGAATCACGCACTCTGACCGACCGCGAAGTCGATGCGGCGGTGGCCCAGGTCATCGCTGCGCTGCGGGGGGAACACGGCGCGGAAATCCGCTCGTGAACCCGGGCCCGGTCGGCTTCGGCCCTCAGGGCCATGACCGGGCGGCACGATGAATCAGGCACGTTTTGGGGGAAACGGATGGCATTGACCAAGGCTGAAATGGCCGAGCGACTGTTCGACGAGGTCGGACTGAACAAGCGCGAGGCGAAGGAGTTCGTGGACGCGTTCTTCGACGTGCTCCGCGAGGCGCTCGAACAGGGGCGTCAGGTCAAGCTGTCGGGTTTCGGCAATTTCGACCTGCGGCGCAAGAACCAGCGCCCGGGTCGCAATCCCAAGACCGGCGAGGAAATCCCGATTTCGGCCCGCACTGTGGTCACCTTCCGTCCCGGCCAGAAGCTGAAGGAGCGGGTCGAGGCGTACGCCGGAGGCAGCGATGCTTGATCCCGGCAGCAACCGAGAACTCCCGCCCATCCCGGCCAAGCGTTATTTCACCATCGGCGAAGTCAGTGAGCTGTGCGACGTGAAGCCGCACGTGCTGCGTTACTGGGAGACGGAATTCCCCAGCCTCAAGCCGGTGAAACGCCGCGGCAATCGTCGCTACTACCAGCGCCACGACGTGCTTATGGTCCGCCAGATCCGCAGCCTGCTGTACGAACAGGGCTACACCATCGGCGGCGCGCGCCTGCGCCTCGACGGCGAGGGCGCCAAGCAGGAATCGGCGATGAGCTCGCAGATCATCCGCCAGGTGCGGATGGAACTCGAAGAAGTCCTGCAGCTGTTGAAACGCTGACGCCGCCACGGCGCGGGCCGCAACGCTGGCCGTAGCCGCCCGCGAGCGGGTACAATGTCCGACCTGACCGGGGTATAGCGCAGCCTGGTAGCGCACCAGTCTGGGGGACTGGTGGTCGTCGGTTCGAATCCGGCTACCCCGACCAATACATGACGGCAAACCCTCTCTGCCGTATCCCGAAAACCCCGCATTTTGCGGGGTTTTCGCGTTCTGGCTGTGGACTTCAGTCCCGCGTCCTTCGCCCTTGTTTGGCGAAAAATTCGCCAAATTCTCCCTCTCTTTCTCCGGCCCTGTGGACTTTTCGATTGTCAAGTCCACAGGATGGTTTTCGGAATTCCTCTGAGATCAACGAATTACGTGTGGTCTCGGGAGAGCGGTTTTTTGGCGTCAATGCGTAGCCGACTTACGATCCAACGCGCCCGCGAAGTGCGATGTGTTCCGCAGCGCGTATCGCGTTGCTGTCGCAAGGAGCGAACCACGTGACAGCAATTATTTTGATTGACAAACGTGACGATGTTCATAAAATCTCGTTGTCAAGTTAAAGAATCGTAAAACAAGCGTGGATCTGCGGTGCGCTTTGTCGGCGAAGGGGATCGTCGATGTCGGGTCGAGGTTTGCGCTGGAGACAGAACGTGTCCAGCCTAGTCATGCATTTGGATTTGCTCCTGAAACTACCGCCGGACGAAGTCCTTTTCGACTTCCTGGCGCAGTGCGGCTTGACGCTGCACGCCGTCGACGATGCGTCGGACGGCAATGTCTACGAGAAACTGCGGATCGCCATCGCGATCGAACTCGCGCCGGAACCGATCCGCGATGCCGTCGTGGCCAGCCTGCGTGATGTCGCCCTGCTGGCCGATGCCGAAGGTCTTGTGGCCTTGCGCACCGTGTCCAAGCGCGCGCCCGGTCGCGTCAACCCGCTCCATCTGGCCGATGCCCCGGCCCAGTGCGCGCTGTGGATGTACCTACGTCACCGTGACCTGTTCGATGCCGCGCTCCGACTGCGCGGCCTGCGCGCCGAGTTCCGTGCTCCCCTGTCGCTGGAGCCTGTGCGTGCGCCGCTCGCCGCGCCCGACGACCTGGTCGTGAACAGCGTTCGCCTGTGCGAGGCGACCCTGCTCGACGAAACCACGGGCGGGGAGATCGCCGTGCGCGCGCCGGCCTGCGATCCGAGCGTCAGCGTGTTGGACCTGCTCAGCGCGTGGATGCCGATCGAGAACCCGATGCAGCAGGACCGCTTCCGCGTCGTCGCGGCGACGCTCGGTATCGAGCTCTACCCCGAGCCCGGTCAGCCGAGTGGTCGATCCGTCACGCTGACCTTGAAACGGCGCGGCGGCGGCAATCTCGAAGCTTTCGATGCACGGACCCGTTCGCGCCTCGAAGCCTGGTTGAACCACTGGCGGCTCCAGCCCAGCCCGCACTCCGGGCCGTTCCCGACTTCTCTGTGATGCGTCATGACCTTGCTGGAACTGTTGGCCGCCTGCATCGAGCAGGGGCGGACCTCCATTGCGCCCGCGATGGCCGAGGAGGCAACTCGTAAACGACTCGACCGCCTGCACAAAGCCGGTGCGCTGGCGCGCGTCCGCGCGCGGGCCATCATCTGCCCGCAGTGTGAGGCGAACAGCGTGCGCGTGATCCAGGTCGGTGCCGGGCTCTGCCGCGCCTGTGGCCAAGTCCTGCTGGCCGCCGAAGACCTTCAGCGGCTCGCCCCCGACCACGATTGGCTGCACCGTCGCATTGCCCAGGCGCTGGGACTCCCTGGAGAACCGCCTCGAACGATCCTGCCCGGTCGTCTCTGGCACCTGGGCGATCTGGGCCGTGCCGGCGCGCGCAAGCGGATCCTGTTCGGGCAGCAGCTGATCGGGACCGCTGTGCAGCGGGCACTGCTGGACGCTTGGCCGACCCACGTTGGCGAGACTCACGCCGTCATCTTCACCACCTCACCCCCGGACCGAGTTTTCCTGCCCGGCGTCCCGGCCACCCTCGTCCCCCTCCCCGCCGCGTTTCGCCTACGCGGACGAGGCCTCGTGACCGACGACGCCGTGTGGGCAGGCGTCAAGACACCCGCCACCCCGTTGGCCGCCCAGCGCCGACACGGCCCGTTCTCGCACGACTTCCGGGAGGTGATCCTGCAGGGCGAGGACACGCCGATTGCTCTGACCCCTTCCCAGGCCGCGATCATGCGGGTCCTCTGGG
This sequence comes from Lysobacter sp., assembly GCA_011526085.1. Lineage (GTDB taxonomy): Bacteria > Pseudomonadota > Gammaproteobacteria > Xanthomonadales > Xanthomonadaceae > Lysobacter_I > Lysobacter_I hankyongensis. The sequence continues at coordinate 56,518 of WYBC01000026.1, forward strand.
AACTGGAAGGCGTCTCGCTTGAAAGTGAGACGTTGATGCGGCGGGCAGGCGTAGCGCTGGAGAAGCCGGTCGATGCTTTCCCACGGAACAAATACCCGGGGGCGAATGGCGCGTATCGATGTCTGGTCGCGTCCGATAGGTGCGGGAGGTACTGGATCCCTCGAAGCAGTTTTGAATGGCGAGTGAGCTGAGTGCTGTCGTGAAGTTCCTCCTTTCCTGGAGCCAAGTTCGATAGATTAGGCAGTGGCTGCAAGAGTCTGGCGTTGGGCTAGGGTATCTTTGTGCCGAGCCACCTTCAGGAAGAAGGTGACGAACGGGACAGAAATAGGGGGAAGGATGGATGTTTTTTCGCTGCGGGAACATCTGATAGGGGACTACAGCCGATTTGCCCGCTCATTCACAACAATCTTGGCTGACGATCTGCGGCGTGGAATAGATGACGCCTATTCCAGCGGCCGCTACTGGCCAGAGCCTCTGATCCAGATCAATCCCCGTTACCAGCAAGGTCGCTCGACTGCGGAACTCGCGGTAGCAGGCGAGCTGTCTCCGCAGACGGCGAAGTGCTTCCCGATCGCTCTTTATCGCCATCAGGAGCAGGCGATCGCCTTTGGCTCCAGGGGCGAGAGCTTCGTGGTCACTACGGGTACGGGTTCTGGCAAGTCACTGTGCTTCTTTCTGCCCATCGTTGACGCAGTGCTCCGCGCCAAGGAACAGGACAGTACTCCGCGAACCCGAGCCATCGTCATCTATCCGATGAATGCCTTGGCCAATAGCCAGCGTGAGGAGCTGATCAAGTTTCTCGGCGAAGCGGGCCCGGTAACATTTGCCCGTTACACGGGCCAGGAGGATGAAGCCGAGCGACAGCGGATCAAGGACAACCCACCAGACATCCTGCTGACCAACTTCATGATGCTGGAAATGCTCATGACGCGTCAGTCCGAGCTTGACACACAGGTGATCCGCAACTGCGCGGGGCTCCAGTTCCTCGTCCTCGACGAACTGCATACCTATCGTGGCCGGCAGGGTGCCGACGTGGCCATGTTGGTACGGCGCGTGCGTGAGCGGATGGCCCCGGAGCGCCTGCAATGCATTGGCACTTCGGCCACCATGGCGTCAGGTGGCACTCAGCAGGACCAGAACCGCCAAGTGGCGGAAGTGGCATCGACTCTGTTTGCCACGACGATTCCGCACTTCAACATCATCACCGAGGATCTCGATCGAGCCACCCATCCCGCGAGAACCGCCGAATCCGTTGCAAGCGAACTCGCGACTGCAATCGATGCTGGTATCCGGTCCGACCTCAGCGATCAGACGTTGCGCGAACATCCCTTGGCGATCTGGGTCGAGACCCGCCTGGGCATTACCCGCGACCAGGGGCAGAAATGGGTACGAGCCAAGCCGTTGACCGTGGCCATGGCGACCAGTCTGCTGGCCGCGGAATCAGGGCGAGATGCTGATGTGGCAGGACGCGCACTGCGCGACATCCTGCTGACAGCCGCTATGCCAGAGAACGTTCGAATTGCCAGCAAGGATGCAAGCGAGAAAGCCTTCTTCGCATTCCGACTACATCAGTTCATCAGCGGCGCTGGCGTGGCGTACACGACGCTCGATCCGTACAACTCGCGGCCGGTGGAGCTTGAGGGGCAGCAGTTCCTGCCCGCCGACCCGACCAAGCGCCTGTACTCCACCTACTTCTGCCGCACCTGCGGCCAGGATTACCACCCCGTGCGCCTGCGCCATGAGGGCGGCGGGCGCATGTTGCTGGCTCGCGACATCGACGACATGCCAAGGCAGACCGGCCAAAACGAGGACGGGTCCGATGCCGATGATGATGCGCAAGGTGAGAGGCTCGGGTTCCTCCTGGGCGACCCGGCACCGGGAACCCTGGATTTCACAGGGCGTGTGGAGGACTACCCGGAATCGTGGATCGAAACCTCGCCTGCCGGCGAGCCGCGGCTCAAGCGAACCCATCGCCACCTAGCAGCCGAGCAGCTTCTGGTGCAACCGGACGGGCGAATCGGTACGGGGCGGAACTACTGGTTCCTGCCCGGCAAGTTTCGCTTCTGCCTGCAGTGCCGAGATGTACATGGCGCACAAGGCAAGGACATCAATCGATTGTCCGCATTGTCGGCCGAGGGCCGAAGCTCGGCCACGACGCTGCTCACCACCAGCGTCCTGCGCTGGATGCACGGCCCGGATGGGAAGGCCATCGAAACGGACAAGCGTAAACTGCTCGGTTTTACCGACAACCGCCAGGACGCCGCGCTCCAAGCCGGTCATTTCAACGACTTCACCTTTGTCATGCTGCTGCGCGGAGCGATCTACCGGGCGTTGCGCGAAGCTGGCGACGACGGCCTGTCAGATAGCGAAATTGGCACCGCCGTGCTCGGTGCGCTCGGCTTCAGCAGTGAGCTTGGCCAAGGGGAAGACCCAACTGAGAGCCACCGCCGGGAATGGATGCAGGATCCCGCGGCGATCGGACGCGATTTAGCCGATGCCAAAGAGGCGCTTCGCTTCGTGCTGGCGTATCGCACGTGGTACGACCAGCGACGCGGCTGGCGCTACACGAATCCAAACCTGGAAGAGCTCGGCCTGCTTCGAACTGACTACCAGGGACTGTCCACTCTATGCGCCGACGCCAAGACATTCGTCGATGCCCCCCCGCTGTTTCGCAATGCCAGCGCTGCGGTACGCGAGCGTGCCTTCCACGCGCTGTTCAACTACATGCGCAAGGGCTTGGCCGTGGATGCCGCGGCGCTTGACGCGCAAATGCTGGCCCAGCGCCGGGATGAGGCGTTGCGCTTGCTGCGCAACCCTTGGGGATTCGGCCGCGAGGAACTGCTGCTGGGCCGACGCTGGCTGTTTCTGCAGCCGCCACCCGCACAGGCGTTGCGTGGGCGGGACGAGGAATTGATCCTGCGAGGCGGGCTGCAGACTCTGCTCGGCAAGACCCTGCGCGACTCCAGACTGTGGGAGGACGCGCACGCGGGCTCGCTGAGCCGCAACGAGTACCAGACACTGTTCGAATTCATGATCCGCATCGCGCAGGCAGGCGGCTTCATCCGCAGGGACGAGCACACCGACTTCAATCTTCCTGGGTACCGCCTCAACGCTGGGCGCATCCGCTTCCTCGCTGGTGAAGGCGGAACGGCCGCCAACGCATTCTTCATCGATCAGTACCGTGGCATTGCCGACGTTCTGGCACAGCAAGACCGCTCGCTGTTTGCGATGGAGGCGCGCGAGCACACTGCCCAGGTGGATGCCGAACTGCGTGCTCTGCGCGAGATCCGTTTCCGTTTCGGCGAGCTTGAGCAGCAGAAGCTTGCCGATGAGCTGAAGGCGGCTGCACGTGAGCACGGCGAACCCAATCGTTTTCTGCCGGTGATGTTCTGCTCGCCGACCATGGAGCTGGGCGTGGACATCTCCGCGCTCAATGCCGTCTATTTACGCAACGTGCCGCCCACGCCCGCCAACTACGTCCAGCGAGCGGGCCGTGCCGGGCGCAGCGGTCAGGCGGCACTGGTGGTCACGTATTGCGCCGCGCGCAGCCCGCATGACCAGTACTTCTTCCGCGAACCGTCGGCCATGGTCCACGGTGTAGTCAGGGCGCCGCTGCTGGATCTGGCCAACGAAGCCCTGATCCGCAGTCACCTGCAGGCTATCTGGCTGGCCGCCACCGGGCAGCAGCTTGATCGTTCGATCTCCAACGTAGTCGATCCGAGTTTGCCCCTTGCGCCGGTGCGCGATGCGCTGGCGACTGCCATGGGCACTGAGCAGGCAAGGGCAGACGCGACAGCGCGGGCCGCGCGCATTCTCCAGGCAATGGCCGGCCACATCGACGCGGAGCGCGCTCCGTGGTACCCGGGCCCCGATGCATTCGCGCAACAGGTCATTGCCGATGCTGCGGCTCAATTCAATGCAGCGTTCAATCGCTGGCGCGACCTGCTCAGTTCGGCGGAGCGACAGAAACGGCTCGCACAGGCCACCTTGGACAACTACGCTATTACCGACCGCCGCGAGCGGGATGATGCCAGACGTCGTCTTAATCAGGCCATCGACCAGATCAATTTGCTGCTGCATGGGCGCGACTCCCTCTCCAGCGACTTCTACACCTACCGGTATCTGGCGACTGAGGGTTTCCTGCCCGGCTACAACTTCCCGCGCCTGCCGTTGATGGCCTATGTGCCGGGCCGTGCCGACGTACGCAGCGGCAACCTGTTCTTGCAGCGGCCCCGGTTCCTGGCGTTGTCCGAGTTCGGCCCGCGCAGCCTCGTCTATCACGAAGGCCGCGCCTACCGCGTGGTACGCGCGCGCATCGCGTTGTCCGCGGCTGACCAAGCCACAGCCGGCGGCTTGCTTGCCACCCAGGCAACGCGCGTGTGTGCGCATTGCGGCGCAGCGCATTTCGAAAGCCACTGGAACGACTGTCATTCCTGCGCCATGCCGCTGCACGATGCCGAACAGATCAATGGCATGTTCCGCATCGAGAACGTCGATACCGAGCCGGCCGAGCGCATCACCGCCAACGACGAGGAGCGTCAGCGCCAAGCCTTCGAGCTGCAGACCGTATTCAAATGGGGAGTCCGTGGCGGACAGGTGGATGTTCGTACCGTTCTGGCCTGTGATGGCGAGGGCGACATCCTGACTTTGCGCTACGGTCCCCAGGCCACCGTCACCCGAATCAACAAAGGTCTGCGCCGACGTAGGAACCCCAACTTGTTCGGCTTCTTCATCAACCCACGCACCGGCTGGTGGGTGAAGGAGGAGGTGGAAGACGGCGGTGGCGGAGGCAATGACGACAGACTTCCGCCGCAGCGCATCGTGCCGTTCGTGCAGGACCACAAAAACGCACTGCTGATGCAACCTCATGGCGATTGCGCCCCGGTCACTTTGGCGACGCTGCAGCACGCACTCAAGCGCGGCATTGAAGCGATCTACCAGCTCGAAGAAGCCGAGCTGTTGGCCGAACCACTGCCCGATGCTCGCCTGCGTCGTGGCGTGCTCTTTTACGAGACGACCGAAGGCGGCGCCGGCGTACTGACGCGTTTGGCCAACGAGCCTGAAGCGCTTGCCCAAGTCGCCCGGCAGGCACTACGCGTCATGCACTACAACGTGCCCGCCGAAGGAGCGATGCCCGACTTCGACGCGCTGTCCGATCAGGACGATGTGAAGTGCGTCGCCGGGTGTTACCGATGCCTCCTCTCATACTACAACCAGCCCGACCACGAGCTGATCGACCGGCGCGACCCACAAGCCCTGCGCGCGCTCTGGCGCTTGGCCCAGGTGCAGACCGAGCTGCAGGCGGCGGCACACACGCTTGTGCCGTCACCGGAGCCTGTCGCCCAGCCCGGCTGGTCTGGCCAATGGCTGCATGCACGCGACCAGCATGTTGCGTCGCTGCCGCTACCGGCCACTGCACAGGTCGATGCCTGCACCGTCCTGCACTGGCCCGACCACTACGCCGCGATCGCCCTTCCCGATACCCCGCGCGAGCTGCAGTCGGCTTGGGAAGATCGCGGCTACACCTTCATCCGTTTCCCTGCTGATCCCGACGCCTGGACACCCCTGTTCCAGCGCCTCGCGCGGCTGCTCGGCCATTGAAATCCTGCCAATGAATACGCCCGTCGCCCAATACACTCCCGGCTCACTCGTCCGCGCCCGCGGCCGCGAGTGGATCGTCGAACCCGGCAGTGTCGCGCCCTTGCTGCGCCTGCGGCCGCTCGCTGGTGGAGAGGACGAAAGCGCGCTCATGCATACCGGCCTGGAGCCGGACATAGGCCCCGCACACTTCCCTGCCCCCGATCCGGCGCAGGAGGGCGGTCAGCACGATGCCCTGTTGTTGGCCGATGCCCTGCGCATGGCACTGCGCCGCGGCGCCGGACCGTTCCGCTGCTTCGGCAATATCTCGGTAGAGCCGCGCACCTACCAGCTCGTCCCACTGCTAATGGCGCTGCGCCTGGATCCGGTGCGCCTGCTGATCGCCGACGATGTCGGCGTCGGCAAGACCATCGAGGCCGCGCTGATTGCCCGTGAGCTGCTCGACCGCGGCGAGATCCAGCGCATGGCCGTACTTTGCCCGCCGCATCTCGTCGAGCAGTGGGTACGCGAGCTCAACGAGCGTTTCCATATCCCGGCGATGGCGGTCACCGCCAGCAGCGCCGCCCGCCTTGAGCGTGGGTTGCCGATCGGCGATTCGATCTTCCACGCCCATGCCTTCACCGTGGTTAGCTTGGATTACATCAAGTCCGACCGACATCGCCACGACTTCATTCGTGCCTGCCCGGAATTTGTCATCGTCGACGAGGCGCACACCTGTGTCAGCACAGGCCAGGCGCGCCAACAGCGTTTCGAGTTGCTGCGCGAGTTGGCCGCCGATGCCGAGCGCCACCTAGTGCTGCTCACGGCGACCCCGCACAGCGGCAACCAGGATGCCTTTTACAGCCTGCTGGCCTTGCTCAAGCCTGTGTTCGCCCAGCTCGCCACGGCCAGCGGCGACAACAAGGACAAGCTGCGCGAACAGCTCGCCCAGCACTTCGTCCAGCGTCGCCGCCCGGACATCGATGAATGGCGCGACGGCAGCATCTTCCCAAAGCGAGAAATTGGCGAGGCCATCTATCACCTCAGCGGCCACTGGGACAGCTTCTTCCAGGACGTGCTCGACTACTGCCGTGACGTCATGCAGCGCGCCGGCGATGACGCCCGCCGCCAGCGCCTGAGCTTCTGGGGCACGCTGGCGTTGATGCGCTGCGTGGCTTCCAGCCCCGCCGCAGCCGTACAGGCGCTTCAGACCCGCTTGCTTGCCGGGCAGATGGATAACGCCCCGCAGGAGGTGCTGGAAGCCCTGTTCGACGGCAGCGAGGACGCGCTGGATCAGGACGACGTGGCGCCGGCTGCTGATACGGGCGACCCCGACCTGCATGCATTGTTGGCCCAGGCCCGCAAGCTGGCGGGCGAGGAGGGCGATCCCAAGCTGCGCCTGCTCACCGAGCACCTTAAGCAGCTCATCGCCGACGGCTTCAACCCGGTGGTGTTCTGTCGATACATCGCCACCGCCAACTACCTGCGCGAGCATCTGGATGGCAAGTTCCGCGGCGTTACCGTGGACGCGGTCACCGGCGAATTCCCGTCCGAGGAGCGCGAGCGCCGCGTCGAAACGCTGGGCGAAGCCGCGCGTTGTCTGCTGATCGCGACCGACTGCCTGTCCGAGGGCGTCAACTTGCAGGAACAGTTCGACGCCGTGGTCCATTACGACCTTTCGTGGAATCCCACTCGCCACGAGCAACGCGAAGGCCGCGTGGACCGCTTTGGCCAACCCAGCCCCACGGTCCGCGCGACCCTGATGTATGGCGCCAACAATCCGGTCGACGGTGCAGTGCTGCAGGTGATTCTGCGCAAGGCGGAGAAGATCCGCCAGGAGCTCGGCGTTCCCGTACCACTGCCCGATGACGACCACACGCTGACCCAAGCGCTGATGAAGGCGGTGATGTTGCGCAGTGAGAGAGCCGGTGGCCCGCAGCAGGCGTTCGACTTCGATCAGTACGAGGAAAGCCGTGCGCTGGACGTGCGTTGGACCGACCTGGCCGAAAAGGCCAAGCGCAACCGCACCGTATTCGCCCAACGACGCCTGCGCCCGGCCGACGTGCTACCCGAATGGGAGCGCATGAAAGCCGTGCTGGGCGCTAGCGATGACGTCAAGCGCTTCACCACGCAGGCCATGGCCCGGCTCGGGGCTGGCCTGCAGTTCCGTCCGAAGCGTGGCGCCACTGCACCGATTTCCGCATTGCCGCAAACTATACGCGAGCGTCTGGAGGCGGCAAGCCTGGCCGGCGACATCAGCATCGATTTCAACCAGCCACCTGCGCCGCGCTGTCGCTATATCGGTCGCAGTCACCCACTGGTAAGTACGCTGGCCGACGAACTGCTCGAGCGCGCCGTCAGCGGTGAAAGCCGCGACAACCAGCAACTCGCCACGCTTGGCCGCATCGGCGTGTGGCGCAGTCCTGCGGTGGACAGCGTCACCACGGTGTTGCTGCTGCGCCTGCGCCACCAGATCACCACCACTCGGTCCGGACGCAGCAGCGTGCTGCTGGTGGAAGAAGCGTTACCGATGGCTTGGCAGGGTCGCGCCAATCCTTCCGAAGTGCAGGGCGACCAGATGCTCACCTGGCTACAGGCGCCGGCCACCGGCAACCTGCCTGAGCCGGTACGCCAGCGCGAAATGCAAAACGTGCTTGCACTGCTGGAAGAACGACGCGAAGTTCTGGAACAACTGGCCGACGCGCAAGCCGAGCGCCTGTTAGCCGACCACCGCCGCGTGCGCGAGGCCGCCGATGCGCGTGGTCGCTACGAGGTGCGTGCTCTCAAGCCAGTGGATGTCATCGCCGCCTTCGTGCTAATGCCCGGCGGTGTGGCATGAGTCGTCGTACTGCCGCCTTGGAGTTCGATGCCATCCACATCGAAGGTGGCCTGCTGCCGGCCGAATGGCTGGGCAACATTGCCGCTCTGAAGGCTGCCCACCAGTCGCCGGCCGACTATGGCATCCCCAAGGGTCTCAATCTGCGCGACGAGCTGGGCCGCTATTGGCGTATTGCCCAGGCCCACTGGAGCGAGTTCGACACTGCTCGCTCGCGCGCCGACAACCCACACGCCCTGACCGCCCGCTTCGTGCAGGCCCTATTGCGTGAGGTGTTCGGCGCTACCGACCTGCAACCTCAGGCCGCGCCACAGGTCATCTCCGAACGCCAGTACCCCGTTGCCGCCATCGCCCGCGAAGGCCGTCTGCCGCTGGTGGTGGCCGTCGCTGGCCAGCGTCTGGACGAGCGCGACCGCCGCTACGGTGACAGCAACCGACAGCGAAGCGCTTTCGGCCTGCTGCAGGACTGGCTCAATGCCAGCGACACGGCCCTATGGGGCATCGCCAGCAACGGCTTGCAACTTCGTCTCGCCCGCGACAACGCCAGCCTCACTCGTCCTGCGTGGATCGAGGCCGATCTGGAGCGCATCTTCAGCGAGGAGCGTTACGCCGACTTCTCCCTGCTGTGGCTGTTGGTCCACGCCAGCCGCTTCGGCAACCCAGACAATTTACCGCAGCAGTGTCCGCTGGAAGCTTGGCGCGAGGGCAGCAAAGAGCAGGGCACCCGTGCCCGTGAGCAGCTTCGCCAAGGTGTGGAAGAAGCGTTGGTTGCACTGGGCCAAGGTTTCCTGGCCGAGGCCGCCAATCAGCCCCTGCGTGATGCGCTGGCCAGCGGCAGGCTCGACCGCAACGTCTATTTTCAGCAACTGCTGCGTCTGGTCTACCGGCTGATCTTCCTGCTCACCATCGAGGAGCGTGGTCTGCTGCATCCGGCCGACGCCAACGCCGACGCAGTGAAGCTCTATGCCGACGGCTACAGCTTGCGCCGCCTACGCGAACGCGCTCGCAAGCGCCGTGCCTTCGACCGACATGCCGACCTGTGGGACGGGTTGAAACCTGTTTTGACTGGCTTGGCACACGGCCAGCCGCTTCTGGCCCTGCCGGCACTCGGCGGCCTCTTCGCCGAAGACCAGTGCCCGGATTTGGACGCCAGCACCTTGGGCAACCGAGCCCTGTTGGAAGCGGTCGCGAAGCTCGGCTGGATGCGCAGCGACGGCAGTCTCGCCCGCATCAACTGGCGCGACATGGGTCCGGAAGAGCTGGGCAGTGTGTACGAAAGCCTGCTGGAGCTGGTGCCCGACATCAGTACCGACGGCCGCGTTTTCCGCTTCGCCAATGCGGAAAGCTCGAAGGGCAATGCGCGCAAGACCAGCGGCAGCTACTACACGCCAGATTCGCTGGTGCAGGAACTGCTAGATTCCGCGCTGGAACCGGTCATCCAGCAGCGTATCAGCGGCGCTACCGATCCCGAGGTCGCGCTGCTGTCCATCACTGTCTGCGATCCGGCCTGCGGCAGCGGCCACTTCCTGCTCGGAGCCGCGCGTCGACTCGCTACGCGTCTCGCCCAGCTGCGTGCGCACGGCACGCCCAGCGGCGAGGACTTCCGCCATGCTCTGCGCGATGTCATCACCCACTGCATCTTCGGGGTGGACCGTAACCCCATGGCGATCGAGCTGGCGCGCATGTCGCTGTGGTTGGAGGCCATGACCCCGGATCGTCCATTAGGATTCCTCGATCACCACCTGCAATGCGGCGACGCATTGCTCGGTCTGACCGACCTGACCGCGCTGGAGCAGGGTATTCCGAAAGATGCCTTCAAGGCCCTGTCCGGCGATGACAAAGAGGTCTGCAAGGCGCTGGCCAAACAAAATGCGGCTGAGCTGAAGGACCTGCAACGCAAGCGCACCGCTCAAGCCTTTGGCCAACGCGATCTACTCGGCCTGCGGTCAGGCGGGATGGACAAGTTGCGCGCCTTGGAAGCGCTTCCGGACGATACGCTGGAGCAGATCGCAGCCAAGCAAGCTGCCTGGCAGGACTTTGCCGAGGAATCTGCCGAGAGTCCGCTCCGCCACGCGGCGGACATGCTGCTGGCGGCCTTCCTGCTGCCCAAGAAAGAAAGGAGCCAACATTTCGTGGCCACCACCGGCACCGTAGTGCTGGAGCTTCTAGGCGACCACGCTGCAACCGAGCATGCAGGCAAACGCGCAGCCGCCAACGAGATCTGCGCTGAGGCTCGCGTTCTGCACTGGCCGTTGGCATTCCCGTTAGTGCATGCGGTTGGTGGGTTTACCTGCGTGTTGGGGAATCCACCGTGGGAAGTCTCGCAGCTGGGTGAAGAAGAGTTCTTTGCCTCCCGCGATGCACATATCGCTTCCCTTACTGGCGACAGGCGTAAGAAGGCGATCGCACAACTTGAAGAAGAGAATCCTCGCCTCTGGAACGAGTTTGTCGAAGAAAGCCAGCGCGTTGCTGCATGCAATACCTTCTATCGCGCCGGACGCTATCCACTGACTGCGATCGGAAAGCTCAACACCTATCCACTCTTTGCCGAAACGATCAGCCAGGTGACCGCTGAATCTGGTCGCGCTGGATTCATCGTGCCTACGGGTATTGCTACCGATGACAGCACCAAGTATTTCTTCTCTCATCTGATTGAGAACAAGCTTCTTGTCCGCCTTCAATCTTTCGAGAACGAAGAGTTCATTTTTCCGGCGGTCCATCATGCATCTCGGTTCTGCCTGCTGACATTGGGCGCCTCTCGCCAGGCTGAGTTTGTTTTCTTCGCGCGGCAGCCAAGCCAAATCCACGACCCTCGTCGGAGATTCACTCTGACGTCGGACGAATTCCATCTGATCAATCCCAACACGCTCACCTGTCCTGTATTTCGCAGCGAACGCGATGCAGAGCTGACCAAGAAGCTCTACCGCGCCGCGCCGGTGTTGATTGACGAGAAGCGCGCCCATGGCAACCCGTGGGGTATTCGCTTTTCGCAGGGCTTGTTCAACATGGCCAGCGACAGCCACCTGTTCGTCGACGCACGGGGCGAAGATCTGCTGCCGTTGTACGAGGCCAAGCTAATCCATCAGTTCGACCACCGCTGGGCCACCTACGCCGACGAATGCGACAGCCGCGACGTCACTGCTCCAGAGAAGGCTAATCATGACTTCTCAGTCATCCCGCGTTATTGGGTGGCCCGCCATGAAGTGACCGAGCGATTGGCCAGCAAAACCTGGAAGCGGAATTGGCTGATGGGTTGGCGTGATATTACTGGCGTCGAGAAAATTCGCACAGTGATTGCGAGCGTAATCCCTATAGCGGGTGTAGGACACACCCTTCCACTATTCATGGTTGAGCAGTCGCCACAGCATACGGCAGCACTGCTTGGCAATTTTGATGCGCTAGTCCTGGATTACGTCGCGCGGGTTAAGGTCGGTGGAACACATCTGACCTACGGATATCTCAAGCAGTTCCCCGTTCTGCCGCCTGACCGCTACGCCGACGCCGATCTCGCCTTCATCGTCCCACGCGTGCTGGAGTTGACCTACACCGCCCACGACATCCGTCCCTGGGCGCGGGATCTCGGTTTCGATGGGCAGCCCTTTACATTCGACACCGTACGCCGTGCAGTGGTGCGCGCCGAGTTGGACGCTTACTACGCTCGCCTCTACGGTCTGACTCGAGACGAACTGCGCTATATCCTTGATCCTACCGATGTGATGGGTGAGGGCTATCCTAGCGAAACCTTCCGCGTCCTTAAGAACGGCGAATTGCGTGAGTTCGGCGAATACCGCACTCGCAACCTGGTTCTCCGTGAGTTCGACCGCATGGCGCTTGCCGAGGCAAATGGCGAGCCCTATTCAAGCCTCTTGAATCCGCTACCAGGGCAGCATGCAGCGTCGACCTATTCACCCCACGGCATCATCCGGGATGAGGTTGATGCGCGACTGGCTGGACTTCTGCTCACCATGATTAGACAGCCCGGGCACCTGCCTCGCCGTCAGTTTGTCGATGCTGTGGCCATTGCAGCGCAACCGAGCACGCTAAGCGGCCTCGCTGGTGCACAGGACGCCGCTTTCGTTGCCGAGTTCCAAAACAAACATCTCGGGATCTTCGACGCCAGCCGGCTGGCAGGCGATCGCGTCCAGAACTGGCTTCGCCATTACGAATCGGCTGGTGTAATACGAACCGACTCAACTCAGCTACTGGTCGTCCAAGGCGCCGTTCTCCCCAGCGAAGTAATAGTTGATGAGGCTGCGACGCGTGTCGCGGACATTCTGACTAGGGCCGCAGCACAAGCTTCTGTACGGACGCCGGCGATTGACGGTGAAGAATCCACCGATACCTCGGCGAAACTAGCCTGAATGATGGAGTAGCGGAATGGAGCAGTTGATCCAGTATCTACCAAAGGACAGGCAAGCCCCGCGGCTGTGGTTCAAACAGCTCTCCATTTTTTCGGAACCTGATTCGGCGAAGATTATCAGGACCGTGCCCTTCAGGCGCGGACTCAACGTGGTATGGGCCAAGGAGCCCGCTGCTGGCAGTGCAGTCGGACTCCATGCCGCTGGTCACGGTGTTGGCAAGACATCGCTGTGCCTGTTGCTTCGCTACTGCTTGGGGGATCCATCAAAGGCGGTAACCGAGCTCCGTGACGAGCTTTATAGCGAGTTCCCAAAGGGTGGTGTGATCGCAGTCATGAATGTGGAAGATAGACCTTTCACGTTATGCCGCTACTTCAACCCTCATAGGGAGGGCTTCGCCATTGTTGGTGAGGGTTCCGAGGATGTCTGGGCCCAAGAGGCGGAAAGCAACGATAGGGATTTCCTGAAACGCTTGGCTAGCGACATGATGAGTTCCGTATCCCCAAGCAAGATTCCGGATACAGGTCAGGCGATCGAGTGGAGGCATGTCCTGGCCTGGATCAGTCGAGATCAGGGCTCGCGATTCAAATCGTTCTTTATTTGGCGTGAAGGCGAGGGCACAGGCTTGCAACGTAGCCGCCAAGATCCCCCTGTCGTTATGCGAGCAGTACTCGGGCTGATGGACCAATCCGAGTCCTTGCTTATGAGCCGTATTGCAACGCTGGAGCAAGAGCTTTCACTGGCGTCGCAGCGAGCGAACGAGCTACAGCGAGAGCCGGCATTAATACGGCGACGCATCGAATCGAACCTGCGGGTCATGGGGGCTCTCCCAGATGACCTTCCTATGCAAGCGCAAGATCTATTCGATGATTCCGTCGAGAAACGGATCAAAGAAGCAAGCGAAGAGGCGGCGGGCCGTCTCGCGCAGTGGGATCTGAAGCAGGAAAAGGCAGAGCAGGATCTGGCCGAAATCCGGGCGGGACTGAAGCTGCGCCGAAGCGAGAGTGAGCGAGCGATTGCGGAGTACGATTTCTCGGATGCTGCAAGGCGTGGTGATGAGAGTGCATATCAAACAGTTGGTCGAAAGCTCCTAAAACTCAAGAATCTATCTTCTCATTGTGAGGAGGGAAACATCCTGTTTTCTCAGTGTCAGTACGTACAGGCCGAAATTCGAGTCCTGGAGCTTAGTAGTCTGAGAGATCAGCGCGACAAGCAGAGTCTTCAGAAGGCGATGGAGGAGTCTGCGGGTCGGGCCGTAGCCGCACTTGCGCGTAAGAATGAAATGGCATCGAAAGTTCAGGCGTTGGAACAGCAGGAAGCATCTCTCAAGAAGGCCTTGGATCAGGTTCGTATGGCCAGAAGAACGGCCGAGATCGAAGCCAACAAATGGCCGAATTTGTTGGACGAGCTTGCACGCTGGAATACCTCGGCCGGTTCTGCAAAGGCCCAAGCTGAAATCGACGCAGCACAAGTCGAGATCACCAGAATAGATAGGGATATTGGCAGCGCACGTACGCAGTTGGCCTTGCTACACCAAGACAAATCAACTCGGGAAAAGACACTGGCATCCATAACGGATGCTCTGACACAAGCACTTCTTCCGGATGGCGCATTCGGAGCCTTCGATCCGCGTGACGAAGACCGCCCCTTCCGCCTGTCAATGCGTGGTGGCGAGGCCTATCGGGTGCTGGAGGTATTGCTGGGCGACATCGCTTGCATGCTCGATAGCGCAGGCCTGCCGAGCTCTCTTCCAGGATTCGTGATTCATGATTGCCCTAGGGAGGCAGACATGAGCATTGGCTTGTACGAAAACTTCTTCTCCCTGATTGATGAGCTGGAAAAGAAGGCGTTTGCAGGTGAAGACCCGCCATTTCAATACATCGTGACGACTACTACGCCGCCTCCAACCGATCTGCAAGAAGGCGTGGTGCGCTTGGAACTCGACCCAAGTTCCAATGAAGGACTGCTATTCGGTCGTCGCTTCGGTGTTGAACAAAATACGCTTTCCGGGCGGGGGTAGCCGGTAATGACGGTATTGCCCCCACTCGTTTCGAAGGCACTCACTGACAGTGGCTATGACCTGGTTTCATCGGGGGATGGTGGTTGGTTCGTCGCTGGGATCAGCGGATCTCCGGCGAAGGTGCTGATACAAGTCGTCGAAGAAGGCGTCTTGCTGGCTTTGCCGGAGGCCGGCACTGCGACGCAGATCGGCCTAGAGATTTCAGGCCAGGTGCCACCCTTAGGAATGGCCTGTGTAGGACTGGCAAGAGGTGCTTCTCAGACCTATGAAGCCTTACGCGTGCTTCACACACTCCTGACGCATCCAGTTGCTGTGCTGTCAGCCCAGGTCGAGGCGCGTTTGGCAGCCATTCCCGAGACGGAACGAACGCGCGAGGTGCGCCAGCGTATAGGTCAAGACGTCTTCCGCGAGGCGCTGATGGATTTGTGGCAAGGGCGTTGCGCCGTAACGGGTCTCGCCTTCCCTCCAAAATTACTCCGGGCGAGCCATGCTAAGCCTTGGGCAAAAGCAACTGATAGTGAACGGTTGGACCCATTTAACGGCCTTCTCTTATCAGTTCACTTTGACGTGATGTTTGATTCGGGCCTGATCGCTTTCAGTGATGAAGGTGTGCTGCTGTGCTCAACTCGTTTGGACGATGCTATTAAACGACACTATTCTATTGCAGATGGAGCTCGTCTGCGAACATTGAATCCCGGCCACATCCCGTATCTCGCTTGGCATCGTGCACAAATTTTCGACAATTTCCTTAAGATCCCTGCTAACGAATAGGAGGGCGGGCGAAGACGAAAGCTTCGCCCGCCGCGGGTTTATCGAACTCCGTATGGTGACGTTGCTCTCAGGGCGATCTCAAATTCCGTTGGAAAAGCTGTCAAATTCAGGTATGTCATCAAAATATTCGCCTTCCGTGAATTCGGTGCGCGAATGATCGATGACATACGCTCTGTGTGCAATCGATCTTCCTTCCAAATAGACGCGGACTACGCCGTGCTCATCGTTAATTGTCGAGTACTCGTCAGAAAGATCAATGAAGAGGCGATCATTTGTCACGCCACATGAGCCGAAGGGAAACTTCAACGGCCCGAGATGTCTTGCTTGGAGATCAGCCATTTCTTTCGAAAAGCCTTGCTCGAGCGCATTTCTATATCGAACCATTGGGTCGTCAACTACGCCTGCCATTATCGGTTCTGCCAGCGCGATAGATTTTGCGTAAACCTTTAAGGCAGCGTTTTCACATGAGAGTCCCATAGGGCCAAGAAAGATGTGTTCGGCCGTGCCCGCCGCTTCAACGCACTTCGAAATATCCCGCGAAATGAAATATGCCGCGTCCTTTTTCGCTTTGTCGTCTTCAGCTCGGGGAGATTTTCTTCCGCCGATCCGTGGCAGCAACGTCGTCACACGGTCGGTTGCGCGCTGCATGTCAAGCAGAGTCACAAGCGGTTTGCCTGTCTCGGATTTCGACGGTCTTGCGGTGTCTGCAAGAAATGCAGCCTTCGATTGGTAACCGAGTAGGGCTGCAATGATTTCGTGGATGTGACCAGATCGGATATCGAAGCCGCTTTGGTTGAGCTGCGTTTTCGCCGCGTAAGCCAAAGGCTTGAACTGATCGTTGTTCATGCGTGTTCTCCAGAATTGATCCGAAAGGGCACGTGAGCGCTTAAGCCCTTTCAGTCCGGTATCCGGAGTGTCATGAAAGGTCGGTGAGAGGGTATATCTGCCTGATTTGAGTCGCTCACAACTCGGGCGGGCGCCGATCCCAACGGTAGCGCAGCCTTCCGAGCGATTGCAAGAGCTGTCCGATCGATGACAGGCAGTCGGCGGGGGGCGGGCCCTGAGATGTCTCCCGCCTAGTGGTGTCCAGTTGTGATTCCAGCCGGCCGCTCGAAGCTGCCGGCAAGTACGTCACCCTTGGGCGGCCCGCGTCGGTAGCTGGAATGAAAAAGTCCGTTTTCCAGCCGCCCTTCCACCTGCTTTCCAGCCGTTCGATGAATACTGTGTCTCTCGCCCGCTGCAACCGCAGCCAGACGAGAAGCACGACATGCAAGACCGCACTTCCGCGCAAGGCGTCTCCGACGATGCCCGCGCCTTCGATGAGAACCAGCTCGCCCGGCGCTGGGACATCTCCCACCGCACGCTGCAGCAGTGGCGCCGGATGGGGATCGGCCCCGTCTACCTGAAGCTCGGCAATCGCGTCAGTTACCGGCGCGAGGACGTCGAGGCCTACGAACGCCAGGCGCTGCGCCGCGGCACCGGCGAACGCGCGTTCGCGTGAGGACGACGACGATGACCGACCTCACCTTCGTACCGGCGGAACTCGCTGAACTATCCGTCGCCCAATTGGCGGCACTCTCCCCCCAACAGAAGATCGTCCTCGCCCGGCAACTGGAGCAGGCCGGCGACTGGCTCAAGCAGGTCAAGGCCCGCTTCGATGCCGCGCTGGAGCACACCTACGGTGACCGCATCCGCAGCGCGCGCAGCGATGGCGGTAAAGACTTCGGCGTCGTTCACGTCGCAGACGGCGATCTGCGCCTCACCGTGGATGTCTCCAAGCGCGTGACCTGGGACCAGGCGCAACTGGCGACGATCGCCAAGCGTATCGATGCCGCGGGCGAGTCCGTCGAGGAATTCATCGACGTGAGCTACAGCATTTCCGAATCGCGCTTCCAGAACTGGCCATCGACGCTGCGTTCGCAGTTCGAGGCCGCGCGCACCGTCAAGCCCGGCAAGCCGACGTACCGGCTGACCCCGAGCGAGGAGGTCTGAGATGACGCTTCCCATCATCGGCGCCGACCAGCGCATGTCCGAGCGCCGCGGCGTGAAGGGCGTGCTGATCGGCAAATCCGGCATCGGCAAGACCTCGCAACTGTGGACGCTCGACGCCGGCTCGACCCTGTTCCTCGATCTGGAGGCGGGCGACCTCGCGGTCGAGGATTGGGCCGGCGACAGCCTGCGCCCGCGTACCTGGGGCGAGTGCCGCGACCTCGCCGTGTACATCGGCGGCCCGAACCCGGCACTGCGTGACGACCAGGCCTACAGCCAGGCGCACTACGACGCGGCCTGCGCGCGCTACGGCGATCCGGCGCAGCTCGCGAAGTACCACACGTTGTTCGTCGACTCGATCACCGCCGCCGGCCTGCATCGCCCGCAGTGGCGTAAGCTCCAGGAGGAGGCGTCCTCGGACAAGACCGGCAAGCCGGACATGCGCGGCGCTTACGGCCTCATGGGCCAGGAGATGATCGCGTGGCTCACGCACCTGCAGCACACCCGCGGCAAGAGCGTGTGGTTCGTCGGCATCCTCGAGGAGAAGATCGACGACTTCGGCCGCCGGATCCTGCAGTTGCAGATCGACGGTAGCAAGACCGGCCTCGAACTGCCGGGGATCGTCGATGAAGTCGTGACGATGACCGAGATCGCGGCCGACGACGGCAGCGCCTATCGCGCCTTCGTCTGCCACACCCTCAATCCGTGGGGCTATCCGGCCAAGGATCGCTCCGGCCGGCTCGACCTGATCGAGGAACCGCACCTCGGCCGCCTGATGCAGAAGATCGCCGGCAGCGCGCGCCCCGCGCTCGAACGGCTCGACTTCACGCGCCCCGCGACCACGACCACCAGCCAACACGCGCCGGCCGTTGCCGCGCAGGAGACCCCATGACCGTCTGGAACGATTTCAACGACGCCGAACAGCAGCAGACCTTCGACGTCATCCCCAAGGGCACCGTCGCCTGGGTGCGGATGACGATCAAGCCCGGCGGCTACAACGATCCGAGCCAGGGATGGACCGGCGGCTGGGCGACCCAGAGCGACGAAACCGGCGCGGTCTACCTCGCCTGCGAGTTCGTCGTGCTCGAAGGCCCGTTCGCGAAACGCAAGCTGTGGTCGAACATCGGTCTACACAGTCCGAAGGGACCGACCTGGAGCGGCATGGGCCGCAGCTTCCTGCGCGCGCTGCTCAACTCCGCGCGCAACGTGCGGCCGGAGGACAACTCGCCGCAGGCGGCTGCCGCGCGGCGCATCCAGGGCTTCCACGAACTGGAGGGCATCGCCTTCGTCGCGAAGATCGACGTCGAGCGCGACGGGCGGGGCGATCCGAAGAACATCATCAAACAGGCGGTGGAACCCGGCCAGCCCGACTATCCGCCGGGCGCACCGCCCGCGGCCGGTGCGGCGGCCCGTGTGGCCGCGCCGGCCACGACCCACGCCGGGCCGGCGGCCCCGACCGGCCGCCCGACGTGGGCGCAGTAAGGCCCACCCGTGCTGTGCTGGGCCTGCGGCCAACCGGCGCGCGGGTTCGGTCACCTTGACCTGAGACGCCCGCCCGCCGATCCACGGCGTTACCCGCACCGCTGGGCCTTCTGCTCGCGCCGCTGCCAAGACGCCTTCCACCAACTCTACGACACCCGCCGCCGGCACCAACCGGCGGCGCTGGAGGAGCTTGTTCCCGTGACTCTGCCCTTGTCCCCCGATGCCCAGCGCGCCTGCTTGCTCGCGCTGGGGAACGCCGCCGACGCGGTCGGCTTCGCCGTGCCGCTGGCGCAGTACTCGCAGCGGCAGGCGCTGCACGTCATCGATGCGGTGATCCATGCCTACGAACGCCAGCAGCTCCAGCACTCGCGCGCGCTGCGCGGGCTGCCGCCGCTGGACGATTTTGAAGACAGCGAGATTCCGTTCTGAGGCCGACCGATGCTGGATTTCAACTCATCGTCGACCGAGTCCGGACGCCTCGAAGCCCTGATCGACATCGGCCTGCAGCAGGCGCGCGCGGCCGAGCCCCGGCGCACTTATCTCGGTGCATCGCGGCTGGGCGTGGCCTGCTCGCGTGCTCTGCAGTACGAATACGCCGACGCGCCGGTCGATCCCGGTCGCGACACCGACGGCCGGATGTTGCGGATCTTCGAGCGCGGCCACGTGCTCGAGGAGAGCATGGTCGCCTGGCTGCGCGGCGCCGGTTTCGATCTGCGCACGCGCCACGACGACGGCACGCAGTTCGGCTTCTCCGCGCTCGATGGGCGGCTCAAGGGGCACGTCGACGGCGTTTTCGTCGGCGGCCCCGAGGGCTACGACTACCCGGCGCTCTGGGAGTGCAAGTTTCTCGGAACGAAGGCCTGGCGCGAACTGGAAAAGAACAAGCTCGCCGTCGCGAAGCCGGTGTATGCCGCGCAGGTCGCGATGTATCAGGCCTATCTCGACCTTCACGCGAATCCCGCGCTGTTCACCGCGATCAACGCCGACACGATGGAGGTTTACGCCGAGCGCGTGCCCTTCGACGGCCAGCTCGCGCAGCGGATGTCCGATCGCGCGGTGCAGATCGTGCTCGCCACGGATGCCGGCGAGCTGCTGCCGCGCGGCTTCTCCGATCCCACCCACTTCGATTGCCGGTTCTGCGCCTGGCAGGACCGCTGCTGGAGATCCGCATGACCCCCGATGTCCTACCCGATTGCAACGCGCCGATGGTCGCCGCGCGCACCGCGCACCAGGCGCTGCGCATTCCGATGCAGTGGCTCAACAACAAGGTCGAGCGCAGCGCGCGCGGCGTGCCGCACTATCGCATCGGCCATC
>WYBC01000027.1 GCA_011526085.1 Lysobacter sp.
ATCGCGGCGATCAGGTCGTCGATCGAGCGGTATTCGACGGTGCGATCGCCGAAGGTCACGCGCTGTTCGCCGGTCGCGAGCGCGCGTTCGAGCGCGGCGAGTTGTTCGGGGGTGTAGCTCATGCAACGAATCTCAGCGATGGAGCCAACGGCTCTTGATCACGCGCCGACGATTCGGGCGCGCAGATGTGGAAAGGCCACCGTTGTCGGTGGCCTCCTCGGGTCCGGTGGTGGTGGCGATGGGCGGTGGATCGTTCGTCCTAGCAATGCCGAGCGAGCGTTCCAATTCGCGCCAGTGACGATCCTCGAAACGATCCAGCCCGGCCGCTGCCGCTGCGGCGCGCGCGTACACGTAGCAGTCGAGCGCCTCGTTGCGCTCGCGCAGCTTCTGCCACTCGCGGACCGCATAACCGCTCCGGTCCCGCCGCGTGATCAACTGCTCCGCGCACAACTGCTGCAGGAACTCGGCATCGATCTTCGGCAGGTGGATGAAGCCCGCCGGATACACCGGCGTCAGGCCGTCCTCCGCGACATCGGTGTGCAGGCGCAGATGCTGGTACAGCTCCTGCTTCGCAATACCGACAACCACCGTGTACACCTTCACGCCTCGCCGCAGCTTTTTGCCGGCGACGGTGACGTCCACCGCCGTCGGCGTCCCGATCAGCGCCGCGCCGCGCGCCGCGCCCTTCACCGCCATCACCCGACTGTCGCGGCAGGCGCGCACGAAGGCGTAGACCTCTTGCGTCGCGAAACCGGTATCGATGGCGAAACGCGCCAGCGGCAGTTGCGCCCCGCCCGCGTGGGTCCAGGTCTCGGCGAGCAATGCGCGCAGTTGGGTCCACACCGCGTCGCGCGCGGTATCGCCCATCAGCACGCGATGTTCGACCAACCACGCTTCCTTGCTGCGACCGAACGCCCAGACCGAGACCTCGATGCGGTCTTTCTGCACGTCGGCGCCGCCGACCAGCAGCAGGCTGCCGCGCGGCACGTGGCCGATGCGGTAGTCCTCGCGCCGCTCCAGCAACTGCTGCCAGTCCGGCGCCTCGCCCTCCTCGACCCAGGTCTCGCCGAGTTCGGTGTTCTTGAAGGTCTTGATCGCCGACGCCGAACCCGTCGTCTTGTCGATCGCGCTCTCCCACGCCGCGGCGATCTCGCGCCAGCTGCGCCAGCCCACCGGGCTGTACAGCGACGACAGGTGGAAGCCGGCCGTTCGGCCGTTGCCCGGTGCCGTCGCGCGCCACTGCCCCTGTTCGAGCATCCACGTCTTGTGGTGCTCGACGATGGGCATGTCGCACGACTCGCACATGTAGGCCACCGTCTCCGGTCGCCCGCGATCCCAGCGCAACTGCTCGAACCGCAACCACTGCGCATGTGCGCAGTGCGTGCACGGCACGAAATATCGACGCTGGTCCGACGCCTCGTATTCGCGCTCGATGCTGCTGGCGCCCGCGATGGTCGGCGTCGACACGATGAAGATCTTGCGTCGCGTGAAGGTGCGCGTGCGCGCCTCCGCAAGCGAGATCGCATCGCCTTCGCCCTCGACGTCGAGCGGGTAGCCATCCACTTCGTCGAGAAACAGATACCGCACCGGCATCGAGCGCAGGCCGACCGCACTGTTGGCGCCGGTCATCACCAGCACGCCGCCGCGGAACTCCTTGGCGAGGATGGTGTTGCCCGCATCGCGCGAACGCGCCGGTGCGATCAACGCGGCCAGTACAGGCGACTCTTCGATCAGCGGGTCGATTCGCTGCTTGGAGTTGCGCTTGGCCATCTCCACCGTGGGCCAGACCGCCATCATCGGGCCGGGCGCGTGGTGGATCACGTAGCCGATCCAGCAACTGCCGCACTCCGTACCGCCGACCTGCGCGCCCTTCATCAGCACCACGCGCTCGATCGGCGAGGCGGGCGAGAGGCAATCCATGATCTCGCGCAGGTAGGGCGTGCGCGCGGTGCGCCAGCGTCCGGGCTCGGCCGAGGCCTTGCTCGAGAGCATCCGGTGCTGGTCGGCCCAGGCGGAGACCGACAGCAGCGGATCGGGGGTCAGGCCCTCATGCCAGGCACGCTCGATCTCGTGCGCGCCTTCGTAGTCGAGCATTCGTGAACCTTGTTGCAGTGCGACGTTGGTGACGCTTGGCTTTGGTGGCGAACAGCGCGTTCATGCGGTCCCCGGCCCAACGGCCATCGAGGACACCGCCATGCACGACGCACTGCACACCGATCTGTTGCTCCTTCGCCAGCGCATCGAGTCGCTGTACGACGCCTATCCCGACGACGAGGAGTTTCAGAACGGCCTGAACTTCGCGGTCAGCGGCATCGAGCAGGCGCTGGGCGCGGCCGGCGGTGAACCCGACGACGCCTTGCAAGCGGGCGACAGTCTCGACAGCCTCAACGGCATCGAAAGTTCGCTCGCCGAGATGCACATCCGCCTCGAAACGCGCAGCGACGAGGACAACGACGATCCCGCCCGACACGCGCGCCTTGCGATGGTCGACCACCT
Source organism: Lysobacter sp. (assembly GCA_011526085.1). Taxonomy (GTDB): domain Bacteria; phylum Pseudomonadota; class Gammaproteobacteria; order Xanthomonadales; family Xanthomonadaceae; genus Lysobacter_I; species Lysobacter_I hankyongensis. The sequence continues at coordinate 2,497 of WYBC01000027.1, forward strand.
GCTCCAGCAGGCCTGCGCGCTGCTCGTGAGCGCCTAATCCACCTTCACTCGCACCTCGCCCAATTCGGCGAGGTGCGCGCGCACCGCCGCTTCCAGCGCCAGATGCATCGCATGCGGATCGACCGCCAGCGTCGCCGCCATCTGCGCCGACACGCGCGCGGGCCAGTTCAGCCACGCATCGCGTTCGTCGCGCGCCAGCTTGAACACATGCGCCACGACCTGCGAACGCTCGACCAGCTCGCCTTTAAGGCGGGCCAATCGCACTTTGTTCGTTTGCGCTTTGACGACCTCGTTGACGGTGCGCGCCTGCAACAGCGACGCACCGCCCGCCGGCAGCGCCGCCGTGCCCGCGTCGCGGCCCGTCTCGCGCCCGATGTCGGCCGCCTCCGGCACCGTCACGCGCGGTGCGCGCGCCTGCGTGCCGCTGCGTGCCGGCGCGGAATTGCGCGCCCACTCCGCATCGGCCTTCGCCGCATCGATGGTGCCGTCGGCCTCCGGCGCGATGCGCCCGGCACGGATCGCCTTGTGGACCGCGGTGTCGGTGACGCCGCGATGGCGCGCATACGCGCGGATCGAAATTCCCATCCGAATGCTTGACCAATGACTTGACTTCGCGCGCGCACAGCGCGCCAGGCGACGGCTTCCCGTCCGTTGGCTTAACGACGCACGGATCGGCGAATGAGCGCTTGGCTTCGGTGGGGAACAGCGCGTTCATCCCATCGCGCCAACCAAACCCAAACACCACACGCAAACAGGAGCACCGCAATGAACACCGCCACCACCGCCAAGCCGATCACGCTCAACGACACCCAGACCGCCGTGCTGACCCACGCCATCGACCGCACGCAAGGCAAGGTCGAATGGTTCCCCGACACCATCAAGGGCGGCGCGCGCAAGAAGGTCATCGAAGGCCTCTTCACCCGCGCAATGATCATCGGCAACAACGGCGACTGGATCGTCACCGATGCCGCCTACGAGGCGCTGGGCCGCGCGCGCCCCGAGCAGACCGCCGCCACCGAAACGGCGACGCCGGCCGGCAAGAAGGCCGCACGCAAAGCCAAGGCCGCACCGAAGACCGAAGCCTCCGGCGAAGGCGAACAGGCCGCGCCGCGCACCCGCGAGAACAGCAAGCAGGCGCAGGTGATCGCGATGCTCAAGCGACCCGAAGGCGCCACCATCGCGCAGATCTGCGAAGCGACGAACTGGCAGGCGCACACGGTGCGCGGCACCTTCGCCGGGGCCTTCAAGAAGAAGCTCGGCCTGACCGTCACCTCCGACAAGGCCGAAGGCGGCG
>WYBC01000028.1 GCA_011526085.1 Lysobacter sp.
CCGCCAGCGTCGGCGTCACCGGAATCACGAAGCTCGTGCTGCCGCCCGCGGCGAGACCCGCCGCAACCGTGCAGGTCACCGTCTGGCCCGCGGCGGTACAGCCCGCAGGCAGCGTGCCGATCGTCAGACCGGTCGGAATCGTGTCGGTGATCGTGCTCGACGCCGTCGTCGCGACGCCGCCGCTGTTGGTCACCTGCAGCGTGTACGACGCCGGCACACCGACCGTGAACGACGCGGCGCTCGCGGTCTTCGTCAGCGTCAGCTGCGGCGGCGGCGGCGGCGAGTTCACGCACACCGCGTTGTCGCCGGCGACGCCGTCTTCCTGGCCGATCGGCAACGACACCGCGTTGTAGAGGCCGCTGCCAGGCGTCGGCGTCACCGCGCAGACGGTCGGCGGCGTATTGGCGTTGAAGACGTAGCTGATGGTGACGCTGAAGGTGTGCGTCACGCCGGCGCCGATCGAGGTGCCGGCCGGCGCGAGCTGATACGCGCCGGGTCCGGCCTGCGAGCCGCTGGGCGGTGCGCCCGTGCCGCTGGTGGTCCAGGCGACACCGGTTTCGGTGATGCTCGCCGGGAAAACCGGCGAATCGCTCAGTGCGCCATAGGTGCCCGCGGCGGTACCGCTGTTGGTGACGGTCACGGTGTAGGTGACCGTGTAGATCCCGGCGACCGACGGGCCCGTGGCAGTACCGGCCACCTTGGCGATGTTGATGCTGGGACGGTTCACCGGCGTCGGACCGACCGTGTCGGTGCAGCGCGCGGTTGCGGGACAGGTCGGATCGCCACCACCGGTGACGCTCGCGGTATTGGTGACGCTGGCCGCCGCGCTCGCGGTCGGCGTGACCGGAATGACGAAGCTGGTGCTCGCGCCCGCAGCCAGGCTGGCGACGGTGCAGGTCACGGTCTGGCCTGCGGCGGTGCAGCCCGCAGGCAGCGTGCCGATCGTCAGACCGGTCGGAATCGTGTCGGTGATGGTGCTCGACGCGGTGGTCGCGGAGCTGCCGGTGTTGGTGAGCTGCAGCGTGTAGCTGGCCGGCACGCCGACCGTGAACGACGCCGCGCTGGCGGTCTTCGTGAGCGTCAGCTGCGGGCGCGTGACCGTGGTGTTCACGCTGCCGGTGTTGCCGCCGGCACAGGAAATGGGCGCGCCCGAGCAATCGGGATCGCTCACGCCGGTGGGCGGAATGACGGTGGCGGTGTTGGTGATGCTGGCCGCGGCGGCGGAGCCGACGGTGCAGGCGATCGTGAGCGTGGCGTTGCCGCCGGACGCGATGGCCACGCCGGTCCAGGTGCCGGTGCCGGTGGCGCCCGAAGCGATGGTGCCGACGGTGAACGTGCCCGCGGAAGGCGTGAAGCTGCAGCCGGTGAGGCCGGCGGGCAGGCTTTCCTCGATGGAGAAGGTATTCGAGGCGAGGATGGCGCTCGGGCCGCCATTGCTCACGGTGAGGGTGTAGGTCAGAAGCTGACCCACCGCGACCGGGTTCGGGTTGGCGGTCTTGACGAGACTGAGGTTGGTGGTCCGGGTGATGGCGTCGCTGTCGGTCGCCGAATTGTTCGCGTTGTTCGGGTCGGTCACGGTCGCCGGTGGCGTGATCGTGGCGCTGTTGACCGCGTTCTGCGACCACGCGAGCGGACTCGCGGCGAGCGCGAGGCAGAACACGATGGTTGCGGCGATCGAACGGCGCGTGGTTCCGGCGATGCGAGTCGAATTGGCCAGCACTTGATGCTTCCCCTTGGCACGTCCGCCCCGACGCGTTCGTGCCCCTGTCCCGATGACACGGCACCGCGATTCCCCCGGTGCCGCTGCTTAGTTGTGATACGGCTTCATGCAACGCCCGGATGCGGATCCGGTGGCGCACAACGGGAACCAGGCGACTTCTCGCCGGGCCCCAGCCTCACGCCAATGTGACGGTTAGCAAATTTCGAGCCAAGATGCTTTTTCTGCGACTGGAGCGTCGCTATCCCCATGATCCGGCTCGCAATCAGGGCAGCCTGAACGTTGCCCACAGGCGTGCTGCCCGTCTGCATATTGGGTCACATTTTGGACGTTTATGCCAACAGCGTCCCGATTTCAGGGCCGATTCGTGCGGATCGGCGGACCTCAACCGTGGACTGGTCGACGGTTCGCGCCCGCTCCGCCCGCCGCCCAACCCCCTGTTCCTGCTAGAATTTTCGCTCTACTTTCCGCGCCATCCTTCCGTTTTCGCCACACCGCCACACGCGAGCGCCGTCCATCGGTGCCTCCAGGGACGCCAGAGCTCATGACCAGCCCCACCGACCTTCACGCGCCGGCCGGCGCCCCCTCGCCCGCCGCCGACCACCCGGCCGTCGATCGGGATTACACCCTCGACGACAAGTTCACCCGGACCGAGGGGCGGATCTATCTGTCGGGGGTCCAGGCGCTGGTGCGACTGCCGTTGATGCAGCGCCTGCGCGACCAGGCGGCCGGGCTGAACACCGCCGGCTTCGTCAGCGGGTACCGGGGCAGCCCGCTCGGCGGGTTCGATCTGGAACTGTGGCGGGCGAAGAAGCATCTGGCCGAGGCCGGCGTGAAATTCACGCCCGGGCTCAACGAAGACCTCGGCGCGACCATGGTCTGGGGCACGCAGCAGACCAATCTGTTCCCGGGCGCCAAGGTCGATGGCGTCTTCGGCATGTGGTACGGCAAGGGTCCGGGCGTGGACCGCTGCGGCGACGTGTTCAAGCACGCCAACGCCGCCGGCACCTCGAAGTTCGGCGGCGTGCTCGCGCTCGCGGCCGACGACCACGCCTGCCGCAGCTCGACCCTGCCGCACGGCAGCGAGGGCGAATTCCAGTCCGCGCTGATGCCGGTGCTGAACCCGGCGGGCGTGCAGGACATCCTCGACATGGGCCTGATCGGATTCGCGATGTCGCGTTACACCGGTCGCTGGGTCGGCTTCAAGACGATCGCCGAGACCGTCGAATCCTCGGCCTCGGTCGACGTCAATCCGCTGGCGCTGCGGATCGTCACGCCCGACGATTTCGAGATGCCGCCGGGCGGCCTCAACATCCGCTGGCCGGATCCGCCGCTCGATCAGGAAATGCGCCTGCATCGCTACGCGGTGAAGGCCGCGCAGGCGTTCGCGCGCGCCAACCGGCTCGATCGCGTCGTCATCGATTCGCCGAACGCGCGCCTGGGCATCGTCACCACCGGCAAGAGCTACCTCGACGTGCTGCAGGCGCTGGAATATCTCGGCCTCGACGCGCGCGCCTGCGCCGATCTCGGCATCCGCGTGTACAAGGTCGGCATGACCTGGCCGCTGGAACCGATGGGCATCCGCGCGTTCGCGCGCGGGCTGCAGGACATCCTGGTGGTCGAGGAAAAGCTCAGCTTCATCGAAAGCCAGATGAAGGAACTGTTCTACAACTTCGACGGCATCAATCAGGACAACAGCCGCCCGTCGATCGTCGGCAAGTTCGACGAGAGCGGCGAGTGGATCCTGCCCAGCACCAACGAGCTGACGCCGGCGCGCATCGCCGGCGTGATCGCGCGCCGCATCCAGCGCTTTCACGACTCCGAACACATCCGCGGCGTGCTGCGCTGGATGGAGGAGAAGGAAGGCGAGCTTGCCCTGCCCCGCGCCAGCTTCCCGCGCGTGCCCCACTACTGCAGCGGCTGTCCGCACAACACGTCGACGAAGGTGCCGGAAGGCTCGCGCGCGCTCGGCGGCATCGGTTGCCACTACATGGTCACCTGGATGGACCGCAACACCGACACCTTCACCCACATGGGCGGCGAAGGCGTGACCTGGTGCGGCCAGTCGGCGTTCACCGAGAACGAACACGTCTTCCAGAATCTCGGCGACGGCACCTATTTCCATTCCGGTTCGCTGGCCATCCGCCAGTCGATCGCGGCCGGCGTCAACATCACCTACAAGATCCTCTACAACGACGCGGTGGCGATGACCGGCGGCCAGCCGGTGGACGGCACGCTCACCGTGCCGCAGATCGCCCAGCAGATGCGCGCCGAAGGCGTGTACACCATCGCGGTGGTCAGCGACGACATCACCAAGTGGACGCGCCAGCGCTATCTGTTCCCGAACGACGTCGAATTCTTCGACCGCCGCGAACTGGACGACGTGCAGAAGAAGCTGCGCAAGGCCAAGGGCACCAGCGTGCTGATCTACGATCAGACCTGCGCCACCGAGAAGCGTCGCCGGCGCAAGCGCGGCAAGCTGCCGGACCCGCAGAAGCGGGTGGCGATCAATTCGCTGGTGTGCGAAGGCTGCGGCGACTGCGGCGTGAAGAGCTTCTGCGTGTCGGTGCTGCCGAAGGAAACCGAATACGGCCGCAAGCGCGACATCGACCAGAGCAACTGCAACAAGGACTACAGCTGCGTCGAAGGGTTCTGCCCGAGCTTCGTCACCGTGCACGGCGGCCAGTTGCGCAAGGGCAAGAAAGCCAATGCCGCGGATCGTCTGAACGATCTGCCGATGCCGACCTTCGCCAGCGATCTCGACAGGCCCTGGAACATCCTCATCACCGGCGTCGGCGGCACCGGCGTGGTCACCATCGGCGCACTGCTCGGCATGGCCGGGCATCTCGAGCGCAAGGGCGCGACCGTGCTCGACCAGACCGGCCTCGCCCAGAAGGGCGGCGCGGTCACCACCCACATCCGCATCGCGAAGACGCCCGACGACATCCATGCCGTGCGCATCGCCGCCGGCGAGGCCGACCTGGTGCTCGGCTGCGACATGGTCGTGGTCAACGACTACTGGGCGCTGTCGAAGATCCGCGAAGGCCGCAGCCACGTCGTGCTCAACAGCTACGAGGCGATGCCCGGCACCTTCACCACCCGTCCGGACATGCAGTTCCCCGCGGCCGACATCGTCTCCGCGATCCGCACCGCGCTCGGCGGCGACGCGCCGGCGTCGGCACTGCAGCTCATCGACGCCACCCAACTCGCGACCGCACTGATGGGCGACGCCATCGCCGCCAACCTCTTCATGCTCGGCTACGCCTGGCAGCGCGGGCTGGTGCCGATCTCCTTCGACGCGATCATGCGCGCGGTGGAACTCAACGGCGCCGCGGTGCAGATGAACAAGACCGCGTTCGCCTGGGGCCGGCTCGCGGCGATCGACCTGCCCGCGGTGGTCGACGCCGCGGGCATCGTCAAGAACGCGCCGACCGCCGCCGAAGCGACGCCGCATGCGCTGCCGCTGCTGGCGCCGACCGCCTCCGAAGGCCGCGAATCGGGGCTGATGCCGCAAACCGCGAATCTGCGCAGCGGCGACGAGCTGCGCCATGTCCCCGAGCACGACCACGCCGGCGCCGGCCTCGCGTTCCTGCCGCTGGACGACGCGCGCCTGTCGCGCTCGCTCGACGAAATCATCGCCCGCCGCGTCGCCTTCCTCACCGAGTACCAGGACGCCGCCTACGCGAAGCGCTACCAGGATCTGGTCGCGAAGGTGCGCGCCGCCGAACAGGCGAAGGCCCCGGGATCGACCGACCTGTCCGAAGCGGTCGCGCGCTATGCGTTCAAGCTGATGGCGTACAAGGACGAATACGAAGTCGCGCGGCTGTACACCAGTGGCGACTTCCAGCGCCGCATCGAACAGCAGTTCGACGGCGACTACAAGATCCACTTCCACCTCGCACCGCCGCTGCTGGCGAAGAAGAACGCGCAGGGTCAACTGATCAAGCAGGAATTCGGGCCGTGGATGTTCAAGGCCTTCAAACTGCTGTCGAAACTGCGCGGCCTCCGCGGCGGCACCTTCGACATCTTCGGCTACACCGAAGAGCGGAAGATGGAGCGCCGGCTCACCGCCGACTACTTCGCCACCGTCGAACGCCTGCTCGCGTCGCTGGACACCGGCAACGCCGCCCTGGCCGCCGAGATCGCCTCGATCCCCGAACACATCCGCGGCTACGGCCACGTGAAGGAAGCGCATCTGCACAAGGCCAAGGCGCGCGAGGCGGAACTGCTGGCCAGGTGGGACGCCGGCCCTGCGGAGAGCCGCGCGGCGGCGTGAGGCCGCATCGACAGCGATACGCAAAGGCCCCGGGAAACCGGGGCCTTTTTTGTGGACGATGGCGATGCAAGCGGCGGGCGATCAACTGCCGTAGAACCGATCCAGCGCCTTTTCCGCCCTGCCGCGTTCGTGGTCCGACATGCCGCGGGTCACCGCACGGTAGTCTTCGATCAGCATCGGGTCGTTCGGCATCGTCTCGGCCAGCGCGTTCAATACTTCGCCGCGTTCGAAGTCCGACGACATCGCTCGCACGCTGCGCAGGATCGCGCGGCTGCGTTCCGCGCTCGGCGTGCCGCCGCGGATCAGCGCGGCCAGCGCTTCGCGCCGCTCGAAGTCGGAAGACATCGCGTCGACGGCCGCGAGATAGTCGGCGTCGGGCAGCGGCACGTCGGCATCGGCCGCGACTTCCAGCACCGAGCGACGCTCGAAGTCGCTGCTCATGCCGCGCATCGTCCGCAGCGCGAGGGCGAGCGCCGCGGCGCGCGGCTGGCCGTCCTCGATCACCGCGGTCAGCGCGCGCCTGCGTTCGAAGTCGCTGCCGAGACCGCGCAGCGCGCGCGACCAGCCCTCGGCGTTGCCGCCGTCCACCGGCAATTTCGCAGCGGCTTCGATGAGCCATTCGGCGCGTTCGAAATCCGAATCGATCTCCGCGGCGATCGACAGCAGCGCGGCCTGCTGCGGCGACGGCACAGGACGCGACAGCGCGATGCCGAGCGCGCGACGCTTCTCGAAGTCGGAACGGATCGCACGCACCAGGGTCAGCGCTTTCGCGGTCTGCGCCTCGTCGGGTGCCGCATGTGCGAAGAACTGGCCGAGGTATTCGGCCCGGACGTAGTCGCCCTGCAGCTGCGCGATCTCGGCGAGCAGCGCGCCGGCGCCGCCGCGCGCGAGGATGCGCTTCGCGCGCGCTTCCGCGTCGAGGGCGCTGAGCCGGTAGATCTGCGGGATGGTCGCCGCCAGCCACGCCTGCGCGCCGGCGTCGAACGGACGCACCGCACCGTCGATCTTGTATTCGCGCACCGCGCCCGTCGTGCCCGGCGTCATCCGCAGGCTGCGCGACACGCCGGCATGGGTCTGTTCGATTTCGAACACCGCGCCGCGGCCGAGCGTGGCGACATCGCTCTCGGCGTCGTTGAAGGCGACATCGCCGTCGATCAGGACGCGCAGGGTCTCGCCCATTCCGGGCATGTCGGAACGGATCGCGTGGGTCTGGCCCTTGTTGCGGATCGTGATCGACAGATCATGTCGTTCGAACAGACCGGGCATCATGCCCGGACGCGCCACCACCATCACGCCCGGCAGGGCGATGAGTGCGAACAGCGCGAGCGCGGCGGCGGCCCAGCGCCAGCGCGTCGGGATCTTGGAAAGTGTCATGTGCGGATTCTCCAGAAGTGTACGGACGCGCGGCACGATGCCGTCGCCGCGTTCGGCCATCGCCAGCGCCAGCGCGGCACCGCGATCGAAAGAGGGATGGCGCCGGTCATCGGCAACCTGAGCGCTGCGCGCGAGGCATTCGGCGAGGCACTCGGCAAGCGCCCGGCCGGCACCGCGCTCGGCCGCGGCGCGGTCGCACAGCATTTCGGCCAGCGTTTCCAGCCGGCGCAGCGCGTGCCATGCCAGCGGGTGGAAGAACAGCGGCACCAGCGCCAGACGCTGCAGCGGACGCCACAGCGGATCGCGGCGATCCAGGTGCGCGAGTTCGTGCGCGAGCATCGCGCGTCGCTGCGCGACCGCCAGCGACTCGGCCCAGTGCGGCAACAGCACCACGCCCGGCAGCACCATCGGACTGTCGAGCACCGGCAACACGCGCAGCGCCGGCGCGGTCAGGCCCATCTCCTCGGCGAGGTCGTGCAGCAACGCGGTCGTCGCGGCGGACGCCGGGCGACCTTCGCGCAACACCCGGCGGCGCATCCGCAACAACGCACGCATCTGATGCAACACCCGCAGCAGCAGCACGACGCTGCCCAGGCACCACAGCAACAGCGCGAGCAGCAGCGCATCGGTCGCCACCGGCAGCGCGAGCGCGGGGACGGCATCGGCCGCGGGCACGGCCGCATCCGCTGTGCTGCGCGTGGCGATGGCGGAGATGGCGGCGGCGGGCGGATCGGCCTTCATGTCGGCGAGCCCATCGGCGCGCGGCGCGGGCTCGACCCGCGACGGCATCGTGGACGGCGTCGCCACCGTTTCGGCGACGACGGGCGATGCGCTCGGCGTACGCGACGGGTCGAAGGGCACGGCTTCGATCGCGACCGAAACGAAGGCGCCGAACAACGCGATCCGCCAGGCGAGTTCGGCCCAGTGCGGATGCTTCAGCCAGCCGGCGCGCTCCATCGCCCACACCGCGCCGAGCAGCACGGTCGCGTGCAGCGCGAAGGCCAGCAGCAGACCGCCGAACGATGCCAGCGGCGGCGCGACGGCGATGATGTCCCCGATCATGGCGTCTGCTCCTCGTCGGCCCGCTGCAGCAGCGCGCGCACCTGTTCGAGATCGCCCTGGGCCACGTCGCGCTCGCTCACCAGATGCGCCAGCAGCGCCTTCGGATCGCCGCGGAAGACCTGCGCGATCAGGCTGGACACCATGGTCCGCCGCACCTGGGCCTCGGTCACGCAGGGCCGGTAGACCAGCATCCGCCCGTCGCGGCGGGCCTCGACCACGCCGCGCTTCTCCAGCCGGCTCAGCAGGGTGGCCACGGTGGTATGGGCCAGATCGCGGTCGACCAGGGCTTCGGTGACCTCGGCCACGCTCAATTCCCCGGCCCGCCACAGCACCCGCATCAGGTCCAGCTGCAGGTCGCTCAATACGATGTCGTCGGCCATGCCGGCCATTCCTCTACAGGTGTAGTACTACAGTTGTAGAACACGATCCCGGGACCGTCAAGAGGCCGAAGGTCACGGCCGGCTTCAGGGGCGCGAGGGCGTTGTCGCCGGCGCGGGCGACGTGGTCCGGTGCCAGCTCAGGACCTCGTCCGCGGGAATGGTCGCCCGCGGCAGACGTTCGTCGTCGATACCGCCGGGCACCGCCACGTAGACATGCGCGCCGATGCGGGTCAGCACTTCGACGTTTTCGAGCCGATACGCGCCCGCTTCGCCGCGATGATCCGGCGTACAGAGCCGCGCGGGCCAGGCCGCATGCACGATCTCGCAGCCGCGCCCGGTGAGGACCAGATCGACGCGACGCATCATGCCCAGGCCGAACGCATTGAGGCCGCCATCCAGAATCGCCAGCGGTGCGCCCGAATAACACAACACGAGACCGATCATGGCGCCCTTCACCCACCAGCCCTGCACGGAAGCGATGCGATAGGTCGCGTACAACATCCAGTGCACGAAAGGCACGAGCAGCAACGCGAGACTCGCCATCAACGCGTGACGGACCCGCAGTTCGCCGTCGACGGCGAAGAACGGCAGCACCGCGATCGGCCAGAACGCGAAATACAGCAGCGAGATCAGCGCGAACTGCCAGCGCGTGCGACGCAGCGCCCGCAGGCGCCGGCGGACCTGCGGGATGTCCATCGACATCGTCACGGCGAGGACGCCGACCAACGCGATCGTGAATATGCCGACGATCACCTGCTCGGTGACGCCCGGCGGCCAGATCCGGACACCGGCGAACAGCACGCCGACGTAGGCCAGCAGCGTCCACGCTGCGGCGAGCATGAACCACGACAGCGAACCCGCGCGCGGATGCCAGCCGAAGACCACGCTGCGGCGCGCACGCGGCGGATGCGCGGCGCGGGGCCGGTGGTGATACGACTTCAGCGACGTCCGCCTGGCGGTCGGATCCGACGCGGCAGGTTTCGGCGGCGGCGGCAGCAGGTTCGATTCGATCCAGTAACCGATCAGCACCGATGGCAGCACGAGGATCACGATGAAGACGATCAGGCCGCCCAACGAGAACAGCAACAGCGCCCCCAGCACCGTTCCCAGATCGCCGAACGACAGCGACGGCGCGTAACCGATCCGCCAGAAATGCAGCAGCAGGGCGAAACCGCCGAAAGCCGGCAGCAGGGTTTTCCAGTGCTCCGCGAGCGACCGCAGCGCGCGCCTGCCCGGACCGGGCGACGGCCCGGACGGCGTCGACGATGTCCCCGTCCCGTCGCTGGACGCTGCAGTCATTTCCGATCTCCCTTCGGCAACGCATCCGGTGCCGGCGGTCGCCGGTGCGCTTTACGAAATCCTACCGCCGCCATGCATACTTGGCGCATCCCCCGCGGAAAGGAATTGCCATGTCGCCGTTGCCGCTGTCCCTGTTCGCGCTGTTCTCGATCGCCGCCTGCGCGCCCATGACGCCCGACTCCGCACCGGACGCAGCAGCGCCCGACGCCGCACAACCCGGCGCCGCCGATCCGGCCGATGCCGCCAGCGGCGGCGACACCCCGGTGAAGGGTCCGGAACCGCCGGGCATCGCCCGCCTGCCCGAAGGCGAGTGCGATGCCGCGCCCGCACAGCGCTACCTCGGGCAGAAGGCCGACAGCACGGTGGTGCAGGCCGCGCTGACCGCGACCAGGGCCAAGCAGGTACGGGTGATCAAACCCGACATGATGGTCACCATGGATTTCCGCAGCGACCGCCTGAACGTGCGGGTCGACGACGACGGCAAGATCATCGCCATCACCTGCGGCTGACCTCGCTCAATTTGACGCCGATCAGCATCGGCGGCGTCGCACGGGCACACAGTAGGTCGGCACAGCGGCAGGAGAGATCGACGATGCGTGCGAAATGGATCGCGGTGATGGCCGTGGCCGTGCTGGTCGCGCTGGCATGGCTCAGCGCGCGCAAGCCGGAAGCGCCGCCTTCCGCGCCATCGGCGCCGTTGCCTGCCGCCACGTCGGCGGTCGATCCGGCAACGCGCAATCCACTTGAAACGCCTCCGCCGTTCGCGGCGCCGGCGAAACGCGGTCCCACCGCGAACACCGCGGGCTATCCCGACTTCCTGCCGCCCGAAGCCGTCGACACGCTGCAGACCATCGCGCGCGGCGGTCCGTATCCGCATCGCCAGGACGACGGCGTGTTCGGCAATCGCGAACGTCGGCTGCCGTCGCAGCCGCGCGGCTATTACCGCGAGTACACGGTCGAAACGCCGGGCTCGCGCGATCGCGGCGCGCGGCGGATCGTCGCCGGCGGGCATCCGCCGACGGAATACTTCTACACCGACGATCACTACCGCAGTTTCAGGCGTTTCACGCTGGATGGCGGCGACGCGACGGCGGAGGCACGATGAATACCATGGAGCTCGGCGCGCTGCTGGCGGATCCGACCCAGGCCGGCACCTATTTCGTCGATGCGCGGGATCGCGAATCGCTGGTGGAAGCCGGCGGCGTACTGCAGTTCGCGGTGTTGCCGGTGGATCTGCGCGCCTGCACGGATACCGCCGCGGCGATGCGCGAGATCGCGGAGACCCTGCGCTTTCCCGACTGGTTCGGCGACAACCTCGATGCGCTGGCCGATTGCCTCGCCGACCTGTCGTGGCTGCCTGCGGAAGGCTACGTGTTGATGCTCGAACACACGGCCGACTGGCGCGCGCAGGATCCCGAAGCGATGGGCACGGTGCTGGAGATCCTCAACGACACCGCCGCGCGCTGGGCCGCGGACCGCATCCCGTTCTGGGCGTTCCTGCCGGTGTCCGCGCGCGAACTGGAAGCGATCAACGCCTAGGCTTTGCGGCCACCGCTTTTGCAGGAGCGCCGGAAGGCGCGACAGGCCGCGGAAACTCTTTCCGTCATCGGTCGCGCCTTCCGGCGCTCCTACAGAAACGATGCCGCGATGCAGCGGCGCGGTTACGGCGTCGGATCGGACACCGCGGGGATCGCCGCCGCCGGCACCCGCGCATACCGCCACGCGACGACGACCGCGGCGGCCAGCAACGCCGCCGCGATCAGGAACGCGATGCCCGGCAGATGCACCGGCGCGCGCGGGCCGATGAAATAGCCGAACGAGCCGGCGAACACCGCCGGCGCGGCGATGCCCGCCAGCGACACCAGACTGCTCAACGCGCCCTGGATGCGGCCCTGCACCTCCGGCCCCACCTGGCGCGTGATCAGCGCCTGCGTGGCCGGCGCCGCGATCGCCCACAGCGCGCTGATCGGCAGGCCGAGCATGAACACCCAGCCGACATCGGCGAAGCCGTAGATCACGAAGCCGACCACGCCGCAGCACAGGCCGAACAGGATCGCGCGGCGTTCGCCCATGCGCTTCACCAGTTTGCCGACCAGGATCGCGTTCACGATCACGCTCAGCACGCCGACCGCCGCCAGCACGTAGCCGGCCTCTTTTTCCTTCCAGCCGAAACTCTCGTCGGCGTACAGCACGAAGGTGCTCGGGTACACGTAGTGCGCGAAGTTGGCGACGAACACCAGCGCGACCAGGCCCCAGATCTGCGGGTAATTGCGCAGCAGGTGCACCGAACCCATCGGCTTGGCGTGCGCCCAGTCGAACGTCGGCGAGCGGCGCTCCTTCGGCAGCGATTCCGGCAGCACGAACAGGCCGTAGGCGAAATTGATCAGCGCCAGCGCCGCCGAGAACCAGAACGGCAGGCGATGATCGATGTCGCCCAGCAGCCCGCCGATCACCGGCCCGATGATGAAGCCCAGACCGAACGCGGCGCCGAGCATGCCGAAACTCCTGGCGCGATTCTCCGGCGTGGTGATGTCGGCGATATAGGCATTCGCGGTGGTGAAGCTGGCCGCGGTGACCGCGGAGATCAGCCGGCCGACGAACAGCCACGCGAGATTCGGCGCCAGCGCCATGAAGATGAAATCGATGCCCAGCCCCAGGCACGACAGCAGGATCACCGGGCGGCGGCCGAAGCGGTCGGACAACGCGCCCTGCACCGGCGCGCTGAAGAACTGCACGATCGCGAACGCGGTGCCGAAGATCCCGACCCAGTAGGCCGCCGTGGACGTGTCGCCGCCGACGAAACTTTCGACCAGATGCGGCAGCACCGGGATGATCACGCCGAAGGCGAGCACATCGATCAGCACGGTGACGAAGATGAAAACGAGCGCAGCCTGACGGCGCGCACCGGCGAGGGGCGGATTGGCAGGCGAATTCACGGGCGGGGGCGGAGGACCGAGACGAAGGGCGCAGTCTACCCTGCCCGGGCGTCCGTCCGGCCGACGACGGCGGCGACCGGCGGCCGGCGGCGCGGCCGCGCCCCCGTTGCCGCAGTGCACCATTTGTGCTTTAGTCGGGTCATCCAGCGACAGGACCGCCGCGGACCCCCGGGTCCGCGAGGGAATCGTCGCCCTTCGAATCCTGGTGGTGTGATCGTCCCGGAGCCCTTCCGATGGAAAGCGACCAACGCGGCGGTACGCGTCTTTACGATTCGCGCGACGAGCGCGATGCCTGCGGTTTCGGGCTGATCGCCCATCTCGACGACCGCCCCGGCCGTGAACTGGTGACGCAGGCGCTCGATGCCCTGGCGCGCATGGCCCACCGCGGCGGCATCGCCGCCGACGGACTCTCCGGCGACGGTTGCGGGATCCTGCTGAAAACGCCCGACGCCTTCCTGCGCGCGCTCGCGGCCGAATCGGGCATCGCCCTCGGCCAGCGCTACGCCTCCGGAATCGTATTCATGCCGCACGACGACGACGCGATCGCGCGGGTGCGCGCGGCGTTCGCGCAGACCCTGCGCGACGTCGGCCTGGCGGTCTCGGGCTGGCGCAAGGTGCCGACCGACGCCTCGGTCTGCGGCACGCTCGCGAAGGCGACGATGCCCGCGATCGAACAGCTGTTCGTGGTGCCGGTGCTGGACGTGGAAGGCGCGCGCATGACCCGCGAGGCCTTCGCCCATGCCCTGTATCTCGCGCGCCGTCGCGCCGAGCAGCGCCTGCGCGACGTGCCCGGCCTGCACGTGGTCAGCCTCTCGGCCAGCAACATCGGCTACAAGGGCATGGTGCTGCCGCAGTATCTGCCGCAGCTGTATCCCGATCTGCAGCGGCCGGAACTGGCGAGCAGCGCGGTCGTGTTCCACCAGCGCTTCTCCACCAACACCAGCCCGCGCTGGCCGCTGGCGCAGCCGTTCCGCCTGCTCGCGCACAACGGCGAGATCAACACCATCGCCGGCAATCGCATCTGGGCGCAGGCGCGCGCGCACGTGTGGCGCACCGGGACGCTGGATCCCTCCGAGTTCACGCCGGTGATCGAAACCGACGGCTCCGATTCGCAGAGTCTCGACTCGATGCTGGAACTGCTGCAGGCCGGCGGCATGGATCTGCTGAAGGCGCTGCGCATCCTGATCCCGCCGGCGACGCAATCGCTGGAATACAAGGACGCCGACCTGCTCGCGTTCTACGAGTACTACGCGATCAACAGCGAGCCGTGGGACGGCCCGGCCGGCATCGTCGCCTTCGACGGCCGTTACGCCGCCTGCACCGTCGACCGCAACGGCCTGCGTCCGGCGCGCTGGCAGCTCAGCGACGATCGCGTGTTCATGGTCGCCTCCGAGGCCGGCGTGTGGGACGTGGCGCCCGCGCGCATCCTCGCCAAGGGCAAGCTCGGCCCGGGACAGATGATCGCCGCCGATCTCGACGCCGGTCGCCTGCTCGACGCCGACGCCATCGATCAGATCAACCGCGCGCGCGCGCCGTACAAGCAGTGGCTGAAGCAGGGCATGACCTACCTGCACACCGAACTGGTCGACCCGAACCTCACCGCCGCGCCGTTCGACGCGAGCACGCTGTCCGGTTTCCAGAAACTGTTCCAGCTGACCCGAGAGGAACGCGAACAGATCCTGCGCCCGCTGGCCGAAACCGAGCAGGAAGCGGTCGGCTCGATGGGCGACGACGTGCCGATGGCCGCCTTGTCGGGCCAGCTGCGGCCGCTGTACGACCGCTTCCGCCAGGCGTTCGCGCAGGTGACCAATCCGCCGATCGATTCGCTGCGCGAAGACTGCGTGATGTCGCTCGGCACCCAGATCGGCGAGGAAGGCAACATCTTCGTCGACGGCCCCGAGCAGGTCGCGCACGTGATGCTGAACTCGCCGGTGCTGTCGCAGCGCAAGCAGCGCCAGCTACTGACGCTGCCGGCGTTCCGCGATTCGCACCGCTATCTCGATCTGAACTTCAGCGCCGCGGAAGGCCTGCGCGCGGCGCTGCTGCGCCTGTGCGACGAAGCCGAATCCGCGGCCCGCGCCGGGGTGAAGCTGCTGATCCTCACCGACCGCCGGCCGCGTCGCGATCACCTGCTGGTGCACGCGTTGCTGGCCACCGGCGCGGTCCACCAGCATCTGGTCCGCCTCGGCCTGCGCTGCGCCTCGAACCTGATCGTCGAAACCGGCACCGCGCGCGACCCGCACCACTTCGCCTGTCTCATCGGTTACGGCGCGACCGCGGTCTATCCGTATCTCGCCTACCAGACCCTGCACGACCTCGGCGAACGCGGCATCCTCAAGACCAAGCACGGCGAAGCCACCCAGATCGGCCGCAGTTATCGTCGCGGCATCAAGAAGGGCCTGCTCAAGATCATCTCGAAGATGGGCATCGCCACCATCGGCAGTTATCGCGGCGCGCAGTTGTTCGAGATCGTCGGTCTAGACCGCGAAGTCGTCGATCTGTGCTTCACCGGCACGCCCTCGCGCATCGGCGGCGCCACCTTCGACCAGTTGCAGGACGAGACCGCGCGCATCGCCGAACGCGCGTGGGACAACCGCGTGCTGCCCGAGATCGGCGGCCTGCTGCAGTTCACGCCCAACGGCGAATACCACCAGTACAACCCGGACGTGGTCACCACGCTGCAGCGCGCGGTGCGCAGCGGCCTGCGCGACGACTGGAACGCCTACGCCGATGCGGTGAATTCGCGGCCGCCGGCGGCGCTGCGCGACCTGCTCGCGTTCGACACCGCCAGGGTCGCGCCGATCCCGCTCGACGAGGTGGAACCGGTCGCGAACATCGTCAAGCGCTTCGACACCGCGGCGATGAGCCTCGGCGCGCTGTCACCCGAAGCGCACGAGGCGCTGGCGATCGCGATGAACCGCCTCGGCGGCCGCAGCAATTCCGGCGAAGGCGGAGAAGATCCGCTGCGCTACGGCACCGACAAGGTCTCGAAGATCAAACAGGTCGCGTCCGGCCGCTTCGGCGTCACCCCGGAATACCTGGTCAACGCCGAAGTGCTGCAGATCAAGGTCGCGCAGGGCGCCAAGCCCGGCGAAGGCGGCCAGTTGCCCGGCCACAAGGTCAACGCGCTGATCGCGCGCCTGCGCTACGCGCGTCCCGGCATCGGCCTGATCTCGCCGCCGCCGCATCACGACATCTATTCGATCGAGGATCTCGCCCAGCTGATCTTCGATCTGCGCCAGGTCAATCCCGAGGCGCTGATCTCGGTGAAGCTGGTCGCGCACGCGGGCGTCGGCACCATTGCCAGTGGCGTGGCGAAGGCCGGCGCTGATCTCATCACCATTTCCGGCCACGACGGCGGCACCGGCGCCAGCCCGATCTCCTCGATCCGCTACGCCGGCACGCCGTGGGAACTCGGCCTGTCCGAAGCACGCCAGTCGCTGATGGCCAACGGCCTGCGCGACCGCGTGATCGTGCAGGCCGACGGCGGCATGAAGACCGGACTCGACGTGATCAAGGCCGCGCTGCTCGGCGCCGAATCCTTCGGCTTCGGCACCGCGCCGATGATCGCGCTGGGCTGCAAATACCTGCGCATCTGCCATCTCAACAACTGCGCCACCGGCGTCGCCACCCAGGACGACAAGCTCCGCAGCGATCACTTCACCGGCCTGCCCGAACGGGTCGAGCATTTCTTCCGCGGCCTCGCCGAGGAAGTGCGCGGCTATCTCGCGCAGCTCGGCGCGCGTTCGCTCGACGAGATCGTCGGCCGCACCGATCTGCTGGTGCAGACCGAAGGCACGCTGCCGGTGCATCGCCTGATCGACCTGTCGCCGCTGTTGTCGCAGGACGGTCTGACCGGCCCCGCGCGCTGCGGCGTGCGCGCGCCGCAGGCGGCGCCGACCGGGCTCGCCGCGCAGCTCGACGCCGATCTCGCCGACGCGATCGCGCACAAGCGCGGCAATCACGCCTTCGACCAGCCGCTGCGCTACGCCATCCGCAACACCGACCGCAGCATCGGCGCGCGCCTCTCCGGCCGCATCGCCCGCGCTCACGGCAATCACGGCATGGCCGAAGCGCCGCTCTCGCTGCATTTCGACGGCAGCGCCGGGCAGAGCTTCGGCGCGTTCCTCGCCGGCGGCCTGCAGCTGGAACTGGAAGGCGAAGCCAACGATTACGTCGGCAAGGGCATGGCCGACGGCCGCATCGTCATCCGCCCGCCGCAGGGCATCCGCTACACCGCGAGCGAATCCACGATCCTCGGCAACACCTGCCTGTACGGCGCCACCGGCGGCGAGCTGTTCGCCGCGGGTCGCGCCGGCGAACGCTTCGCGGTGCGCAACTCGGGGGCGCTCGCCATCGTCGAGGGCGCCGGCGACCACTGCTGCGAATACATGACCGGCGGAGTAGTGGTCGTGCTCGGCCGCACCGGCCTGAACTTCGGCGCCGGCTTCACCGGCGGCATGGCCTACGTCTTCGACCGCGACCGCGATTTCGTCGACCGCTACAACCACGAACTGATCGACATCCTGCGCATCAACGCCGAAGGCTTCGAACACCACCGCTCGCATCTGCTCGATCTGCTCGAACGCCACCAGCGCCTCACCGGCAGCGCGCACGCGCAGAACCTCATCGACAACTTCCGCGACTACCTCGGCAAGTTCTGGCTGGTGAAGCCGAAGGCGGTGAGCATCGAGACCTTGGGCGAAACGCTGCGGAGGGCCGCATGATCATTTCGCGCTCCGCACGAAATAATCATCCCAAGATTCGCTTCGCGAATCTCGGGCCCCACTTCGCATCTCCGATCCCCGCGCCTTCGGCGCACCCCCTTACCAAGGGAGCTTCTCTCCATCGCGTTGGTTTTTACGCCGGGGGCGAATCGGCATGAGCAAGAAGACACCCCAGGCCTTCCTGCAATCGCAACGGCAGATGCCCGAGCGCGTGGCGCTGGAACTGCGGCAGCAGGGCGACTGGCACGAGCTCTACGGACGCTTCGACGACGCCGAAGCGAAGAAGCAGGCGTCGCGCTGTCTCGACTGCGGCAACCCCTATTGCAGCTGGGGCTGTCCGCTGCACAACTACATCCCGCAGTGGCTGGAACTCGCGCGCGAAGGCCGCGTGCAGGAAGCCGCGGCGCTGTGCCACGAAACCAATCCGCTGCCCGAGATCTGCGGCCGCGTCTGTCCGCAGGACCGCCTGTGCGAAGGCAGCTGCACGCTCAACGACGGCTTCGGCGCGGTCACCATCGGCGCGGTCGAGAAATACATCGTCGACAAGGCGCTGGCTGAAGGTTGGCAACCGGATCTCTCCGCCGCCACGCCCACCGGCAGGCGCGTCGCCATCGTCGGCGCCGGGCCCGCGGGTCTCGCCTGCGCCGATCGCCTCGCGCGCGCCGGCGTGCAGGCGGTCGTGTTCGATCGTTACGAACAGATCGGTGGTCTGCTGCAGTTCGGCATTCCGAGTTTCAAGCTCGACAAATCGGTGATCGCCACCCGGCGCGCAACGCTGGAAGGCATGGGCGTCGAATTCCGCCTCGGCGTGGAGATCGGACGCGAGACCGGCATCGACGCGCTGCTCGCCGACTTCGACGCGGTGTTCCTCGGCCTCGGCAGTTATCGTTACACCGACGGCGGCCTGCCCGGACAGGATCTGCGCAACGTGCTGCCGGCGCTGCCGTTCCTGGTGCAGAACGGGCGCATCGTGGT
The DNA here is from genome assembly GCA_011526085.1 of Lysobacter sp. Lineage (GTDB taxonomy): Bacteria > Pseudomonadota > Gammaproteobacteria > Xanthomonadales > Xanthomonadaceae > Lysobacter_I > Lysobacter_I hankyongensis. The sequence continues at coordinate 18,747 of WYBC01000028.1, forward strand.
CGGCGAAGACAATGTCGCCGGCCGACCGATCGCCGGCTGGGAAGACCAGGTGCAGTTGCCCGACCTGCGCGGCAAGCGCGTGGTCGTGCTCGGCGGCGGCGACACCGGCATGGACTGCGTGCGCAGCGCCGTGCGCCTCGGCGCGGCGCAGGTCAGCTGCGTGTATCGCCGCGACGAAGCCAGCATGCCCGGCTCCGCGCGCGAGGTCGCGAACGCGCGCGAGGAAGGCGTGCAGTTCCTGTTCCAGCGCGCGCCGCTCGAACTCATCGACGACGGCGACGGCCACGTCCGCGCGGTGCGCGTCGCCGAAACGCGGCTCGGCGAGCCCGACGCCCGCGGCCGTCGTCGCCCCGAACAGGTGCCCGGCAGCGAGACCGATCTCGCCGCCGACATCGTCATCATCGCCTTCGGATTCCAGCCCGACCCGCCCGCCTGGCTCGCCGCGCACGGCATCGCCCTGCACGACGACGGCCGCATCAAGATCACGTCCGCACCGCCGCCGCATCACCCCGCACGGTTCGATACGAACAATCCCGTGTATCCCTACCAGACCGCGAACGCGAAGATCTTCGCCGGCGGCGACGGCGTCCGCGGTGCCGACCTCGTCGTCACCGCCGTGCAGGAAGGCCGCGACGCCGCGGCCAGCATCGTGCGGTTTCTGGCGACGGCGTAAGCCGAACGCGAACGACGCGTCGCGGATGTCGGCGGGCGGATGCCTGCCGCATCAACGCTTATCACTGTCATCCCGAACGCGGGCAAGGCCCGCGGAGGGATCTGCTGTTTACGCGAAAAGAAGAACCTGTTGGTTTTGACAGGTTGGGTTTCGTTGACAAGGGTTTGGAGGGGGGCGGAGACTGCGGTTATGGCCCAAATAGAGGGCTAATCACAAGTTAGGCCTTTATGACAGGATATCAATACACTACGGAGTGGCTCGGCACGCTTGGTGATAACGAGCGCAACATCGTTTTAGGTGCAGTAGGAAGCTTAGTTGCCACTTCAATTGTTGTACTGATTTCGCTCTCTGTTCAGCTCGTTAGTCAAGCAATCTTGCTAAAGAACAGAACGGGATTCTCATGGCTTCCACGAGAGTGGCTCTGCGAATGGGAACCTGAGTCCGAGTGCCAACCGGATTGGGTTAAGGAACGCTTGGTCATTCGCCGATTCTTCGGGACTCTGATTCTGAAGAACAAACAGAACTCAGCTGAATATCGATACAGAGCTGAAGCCCGCTTGGCCTCAGGGGAACGGCTTGACGGCAAGTACTTACTTGGAACTTGGTATGACTTGCGGGAAGGAGCCAGTGCTGCGGGTGTCTTTATGTTGACAATCGAGCATAGAGGGGGATTTCTATACGGCTACATTGTTGGTCCCAACGATGAGGGCCCGATAATGTATGGAAAGTACGTAGTCGGAAGAACCGAGCATGACATTCAGCAGGCGAAACGCATGCTTAGATTCTCCGACTCCATCTCGCCACTGAAAAGCTCGACCGAGACAGTCTAAAAGTTGCATGCAGAACAACTGGGGTCAGAGTGAACCTTATCTATATCATGCCAGAAATCCACTCTGACCCGGATTTCTCACGAGTTGGGGTCTAATCACAAGTTATGTTTCTTATCCACATCAATGAGGGCTTCTGTGAACGATTTAATTACTGCTGTAGGCGATTGGCCAGTTCTATTGCAAGGCGCTATCGGGTCGGGCCTCTTTTGGGTATTTTTATTTTTCGGTCAAAAAATAACTAGCGCCATTATTGCGAAGTACTCTTTTCATTCTTCGATCTCCAGGCGAAGTCATCTGATAAGCAAAATGTACAAATATTCAGCATTTTCTGGAGTTGAACCCGAAAACTCAGCATTTTATGTAGCCACCTTAATCTATCGATCAACTCGCCATCTTTTTAAAGGCCTCATGTGGCTCTCGCTTGGGCTTATATTTCAGTCATTTTTTTCGATTTCCGGGATTATCGGTTTTGCAGGATGTCTATATTATCTTTTCAAAGCCTATGATGTCGTTAAACCGTATCCTGAGGATATAGACATTCAAGCTGAACTTGCCAAAGTAGAGAAAGAATTGTTCGGCGAGCAAGAAACCTAAAAGGCCGTAAGGCGCATACCCAACTCCCGTAGGGCGCATAAGCGCAGCGTCATGCGCCAGCCTTTCTCGGCCGTCATGGCGCATGACGCCTTCGGCTTATGCGCCCTACCGGCTTCGCGACAAGCTCGTAGGCTGGGTCATCGACCCAGCAGTCCTCGTTGTCGGCAAGTGCTGGGTGCAGAGCACCCAGCCTACGAACTACGGTTCTTGGCTATACCGCAGACAAGTGGGTGGCGCATGTCGACTTCACGTAAGTCGCCGCTGCCCGACCATTCACTCGATCCGATTTCGCTTCGCGGATCGGCCCGATTCACACATCGAGCACCACATGAATAACCTGTCGCCGGATGGAGCCAAGGTACGATCAAGGAAGCGATGGCGCTATGTCGTGTGTGCCCTCGCCTTCCTTGTCCCGTTCAAGGTCACCATCGTTCCCGAATGGCGGTTGGTTGTCGTTGATGAGGGCGGAAGCCCGATGCAAGCAATCGGCGTACGCCAGAGTTGGCAGCATTACACGCTCGAGGCAGAGGGCCATGAAGACGATGCCCGGACGGATGCTTCGGGAGTTGTAGTTTTCCCGGAGAGAAGCACATGGGCCAATGGCTTGCGGTTCGTTGTTGGCGCGATCAAAAGCGCCGAAGCAGGAGTGCACGCGGGCTTTGGTCCGTCAGCATTCATCATGACGCTCGCCGGCCCCTGCTTCGGCGGGTCGGTTGACTACGAAGGCGCAGAACCCCTGCCGGACACCCTTGTCATGCGCCCTTCCGGAACAGCGAGATGTCGGAAAGAAAAGTAAATCAAGGCTGTAAGGCGCATACCCAACTCTCGTAGGGCGCATAAGCCGAAGGCGTCATGCGCCCTACCGGGCTGGATTTCTTCTTGCTCAAGAATAGAACCTGTTTGTTTTGACAGGCCGGTTTGCGTTGACAGAATTTGGGGACAAATGGAGACTCGGGTCGACGCCCCGATTTGGGGTCCAGCCGCAGTCAGGTAGTTATGGGCTTCTGGTCTCTGCTAGCTGCAATCCTCTATGGCGGTGTGTTCGCACTCTTTACCTTCTGGCGCGTGGATGTCGTTGATTCGCAAACGGCCCGCGGCATCATTGCTGCATTTCTGCTTGGTCTATATTGTGGCGTCGTCACCTTCGGCACCTCGGACGAAAAGCGCTCGCTGTCCCTGCCCGGTCAAACAGTCTTAGGCGTCGCTTTGGCGTGTGCCATAGCCGCGTTGTTCGACGCTTCGTCTGAGGGGTACATTGTGGCTGTTCTGGTCGGACTTATTCTTGGCTACACCGCAGACAAATGGGTGGCGCATGTCGACTTCACTTAAAGGCCGTAAGGCGCATACCCAACTCTCGTAGGGCGCATAAGCGCAGCGTCATGCGCCAGCCTTTCTCGTCCCTCATGGCGCATGACGCCTTCGGCTTATGCGCCCTACCGGCTTCGCGACAGTTCGTCTTTGAGTCAATCGAAAGCAGGCCCCTCGCCTGCGGCTCGGGATGACAAGGCTGTAAGGCGAATATCCAACTCATGCAGGATGCATCAGGCCCTCAAACCATGACATTCATTCATTCCATATCAAAGCCAGTCGCAGTGACTCTCGCCTCTGCACTGGCAATTCTCGCGACTCCTTTTGCGTCAGGGCAAACCGTTGCAAGCGCAAAGGCCGACATTCTGTCAACCTACGATTTCGAGCCATCAAGCATGAGCTACGACGATCAGGCGCGACGAGCACCGTCACTGAGCGCATTATGGGATCGGTCCCGTAAATCTGCAGAAATCTACGCCGCGGCCCTGCGAGAAGAGCTTTCCGCTCCAAACAATCGAGAACAGTTGTATTGCGACGGTGGAATGCTCCTACTCGACATGTCCAAGACTCCGGAGGATCTGGCGCTTGGCACCGCTTCGTTGCGGAAGTGCTCCCTCGCGGAGATACAACACACTCCCTACTTTTACACACTCCATCGGCTGGCAAGCCGCGGAGTCGACACGTTCGGCCTGCAAGAACGTATTCTTGAAAAACCCAATTACTCCGTCTTCATTGTTGAACATGCTCTGACCCTTGGGCAGGACTATGCGTTTTTGTATCCTCTACTGGTTCAAGACGAGACGATCTATGTGCCGAAGCTGTTGTCTCGCCTCGCAACGGAAGAGGATCCGGTGGCCCAAAAATCACTTGTTCTTGCACTTTGGTACGCTGCAACCCCAGAATCGGAGGATGCACTCCGCAAGCTTGTGTCCGACCCCAGGACGTCTTCACTTGCTGCCGGACACGCCCGAACATTGCTCGACTCGTTGAATCAGGTACGGGTCTGGAAGCGTAACGAGGCAGATCTGAAGGAGCTGCTCTCCTCGGTGGACGCAAGTTCATCAATGAAGGTTTCCGAACTTAGGGCCAAGCGTCGGGAGCGAATGCGCTCAGTCAGCGATGAGGCACTTTACGACCTTGACGCGTACACAGCGCTGATCTACCGGGCACGTGGAAATTGAACGGCGCACCGATCATTGCCGCGTGAGCCCATCGGTGCGCCAGCTCGTAGGCTGGGTCATCGACCCAGCAGCCCTCGGTGTCGGTAAGTGCTGGGTGCAGAGCACCCAGCCTACGAACTGCGGGGCGGCGTCATTCAGTCGTTAGGCATCATGTCACTTTCACAAGGAGCTCTGATGGCCAGCAATTTGATGTACCAGTGCGAACGCCGAACTCAGTACAAGGTTGATGGTCAGTACGACTGGCGATGGAAAGAAGTTCCTGTCTCCGAGGCAATCGGCTCAGACGGAAATAACATACGTTGCGTGCATTGCCATGGTGCAGTTCGCATTCATCAACAGCAGGTGCCGCACGGACCCCAAGATCACGTCGAGCACCTGTCCCGCCACGATTCTGAAAACTGCAGGGGTGGTCATTATTTCAAAGGTGAACACCGCCTCTCTACCCAACCTGTTGAGTAGGCGCAAGGCCGTAAGGCCCTCATCCAACTCCTGCGAAGTACATAAGATCTCGTAGGGCGGGCTCAAGCCCGCCGAACGGGAAAGCGACCTGCCATCAAGCGCCACTCGGGCCACAGGTCGGTGGCGGCTTCGATCATGGCGGGCTTGAGCCCGCCCTACGCGCTCACCGCGCGCCGCGCACCCGGATGAGTTCGAGGAATTCGGAACGGGTGCGGGCGTCGTCGCGGAAGCCGCCGAGCATTTTCGAGGTGACCATGCTGACGCCGCGCTTGTGGATGCCGCGGGTCGTCATGCATTCGTGCGCGGCTTCGATCACCACGCCGACGCCGCGCGGGTGCAGGGTGTCTTCGATGCAGCGGGCGATCTGCGCGGTCATCTTTTCCTGCACCTGGAAACGACGGGCGTAGGTCTCGACGACGCGGGCGAGTTTGCTGATGCCGACGACGCGGCCGTTCGGCAGGTAACCGACATGCGCCTTGCCGATGATCGGGGCCATGTGGTGTTCGCAGTGGCTTTCGAATTCGATGTCGCGCAGCACGACCATCTCGTCGTAGCCCTCGACTTCCTCGAAGGTGCGCTTGAGGTATTCCTCGGGATCGACGGCGTAGCCGCTGAACCAGTCGGTGTAGGCCTTGGCGACCCGCTTCGGGGTATCGATGAGGCCTTCGCGGGTCGGATCGTCGCCGGCCCAGCGCAGCAGCACGCGGACCGCGTCCTCGGCTTGGCTGCGGGTCACGCCGTGGCGCGCGTCACCGGTCGGTGCCGCATCGGAGGCGGTGGAAGGGGCGTCGTCGTGATCGGCGGAACACATGGGCGGGGTCTCCGGCTGAAGGCGGGCATGTTAGCGCGGTCGGCGATGGCCGACCGCGCGAGTCTACGAACCGAACCGTCCCGCGGATGCAGGCGAGAGCGCACGCAATCGAGCGTCGAGCCCGGAATCGCGCCAGGTGCGGCGTTCGAGCGCCCGTTCCAGGGCTTCGGGCGCGGCCCAGAGCACCACGCGGCGGCGGGCGCGGGTGAGCGCGGTGTACAGCAGTTCGCGCGAGAGCACCCGGGCGTCGGCATCCGGCAGCACCAGCAGCACGCGGTCGAACTCCGAGCCCTGCGCCTTGTGCACGGTGCTGGCGTAGGCCGAGGCGTGCATGGGCAGTTGCGCCGGTCGCCACGCGCGGAGGCCCTGCGCGGTGTCGAACCAGACCGCGGCATCGCCCTGCGCGCCGCGCCAGACCACGCCGAGATCGCCGTTGTAGAGGCCGTGGCGTTCGCTGTTGGCGCCGATGGCGATCAGGCGGCCGTGGAAATACGGCACGCGCGCGCCGAGCTCGGCCGCGCACCACGCGTTCCAGTGTTCGGCGCCGAACGGGCCACGGCGCAGCGCGGTAAGCAGGCGCAGCGACGAGGCGCGCTGCAGCGCCTGCGCGGGATCGTCGGCGTCACGCACGGCCTCGAACGCGGGCAGCGCTTCGCGACGCACCACCTCGGCCAGCGGCGTCGCATCGCCGCGATGCCAGGCCAGCGAGTCGCCGCCATCGCGCAGCCGGGCCATGACCGCGTCGCGATCGTCGCGCTGCAGCGCGTCGGCCAAGGCCTGCAGCGTCGCGGCATCGGCCTGGCGCCAGCCGCGCAGCAGATGCACGCGCGCACCGGCGAGCGGAGCGTCGTCGTCCGGAGCGTCGTCGCGCGCGGGCACGGGCGTGTCGAGCCAGACCGACACCGCCTGCGCATCCGCGGGCGGCAGCGCGAGACCGTCGCCGCTGGCGGCGCAGAGGCCGCCGAGCACGTCGCCCGCCTCCACCGCCGGCAACTGATCCGGATCGCCGAGCAGCACCAGCGTCGCGGTCTCCGGCACCGCGGCGACGAGTTTCGCCATCAGCGGCAGATCGACCATCGAGGCTTCGTCGACGACGACCAGATCGAACGGTAGCGGATGGCGCGCGTCGTGACGGAACGACACCCGCCCCGGCTGCGTGCCGAGCAGGCGATGCAGGGTGCGCGCCTGTCGCGGCATGGCGTCGGCGATGTCGGCATCGAGACGACCGGCGGCGAGATCGGCGCGGATCACGCCATCGATCGCTTCGCCCAGCCGCGCCGCGGCGCGGCCGGTGGGCGCGGCCAGCGCGATTCGCGGCGGCTGCGCGCCGCGCGATCGCGCGGCCATCCATTGCAGAGCCAGCAGCCGCGCCACGGTGGTGGTCTTGCCGGTGCCGGGGCCGCCGGTGATCAGCAGCAGGCGACGACGCAGCGCCATCGCCGCGGCCAGCGCCTGGCGGTCGATGTCGCCGTGCGGGGCGGCAGCGTCGCGCGGGAACAGACGACGCAGCGCGGATGAGAGCGCGGCCGTATCGTCGTCGCCGGTGACGATCCGCGCGCGTCGATGCAGCGATTCGGCCAGAGCCTGCTCGTAACGCGCGTAGCGCCGCAGCGCGATGCGTCCGTGCGCGAACGCGAGCAGCGCGCCCGCATCGCCCGCGTTCTCCGCGTGCGCGACGCAGGCGCTGGCGACGAGCGCGGCGGCCCAGTCGCCGGCGTCCGGCAGCTGCGCGCTGGTGCCCAGCGCATCCAGCAGCCGGTCCGCATCGTTCAGCGCGAAACTGCTGTGTCCCAGCGCGACCGCGCGCATCGCCAGTGCGCCGGCCAACGCAACGGTGGCCGGCGCGCGCAGGCGATCGCGCAGCAGCGCGGCGAAGTCGACATCGATCCCGCGCAGCGCGCCTTCGGCGTGCAGACGCAGCAGCGCACGCGCGGAGATGGTATCGGCATGCGTCGCGTCGGGATGGGTCGCAGGCAGGCTGCCGCTCATCGCCGGTCCTCCGTCGCGCCGTCGAACAGCGCATCCAGCGCCGACAGCAGCGCCGGCGACACCGGATCGACATGCACGCCGCTGCGCGAAGCGCCGGCATCGACTCCCTCGTCTTCGCGCAGATCGATCCCTCTCAAAAACAGATAGACCGCGCCGCCAAGATCGCGCGCATCGTCGTAGTCGGCACCACGCCGCAGCTTCAGCCAGCGACGCAGCGCGACCAGATAGATCAGGTACTGCAGATCGTAATCCTGGTGACGGATCGCGCGGCGCAGGCTGTCCGGGTCGTAGCCGGGCAGGCGATTGGTCTTGTAGTCGAGCACGTAGTGGCGGCCGGCGGCGTCGCGGTACACCAGATCGATGAAGCCGTGCATCAGACCGTCCAGCGTCGCCTGCGCGGGTTTGCGCGCGCGCGGGTAGCCGTGCGCGTCCAGCAGCGCGTACACCGCGTCGATGCGCGTCGGCCGCAACCGGAAATGGAAGGCCATCTCGCGGACCTGCATCGACGCGGCCAGCGTGCACAGGCGCACGTCGCCGGGCAGCCGCACGTTCAGCGCGCGCGACACCAGCCGCGCGGTCTGCGCCAGATGCGCGGGCGTGGCCGCCAGGCCCTGGCGCAGCAGCGCGCGTTCCAGCGGTTCGCGCTGGCTGTCGGGCCAGCGGTCGTCGAGCAGCGTCGCCTGCGCGTCGGCATCGCGACGCCACGCGCCGGCGTCGGCGGTCTCCAGCACCGCGTGCACCGCGTTGCCGAACGCGGTGCCGCCGAGGCTCGCGGCCTCGACCTCGTCGTCGGCGATCGCGATCGATTCGTCCTCCGCGCCGCGCATCGGTTCGACGTCGTCATTGTGCGCGTGCAGCGACGAAAAACTGTGCAGGCGCGCGTCGTTGTTGAAGCGGCGCCGCGCTTCGCGCACCGGCGGCGAGACTGCGGGTGCCGCGCCGCGATGTGCGACTTCGGCGACCGCGCGCGCGATGACCGCCGGCAACGCGGCGATATCGACATCGCGTACCGCGATGCCGGGGTCCCGTGCCACCAGCGCGTCGAGGCGCGCGCGCATGCCCGCGGCGTCCAGCGTGTCGGCCTTGCGGCCCATCCGCGCGCCGTCGTGCAGCAGCCAGTGCAGCGCGGTGTCCTCGGTGCTGCCGTTGCGGCTCCACACGGCGTGGATCGCGTATTTGGCGCGGGTCAGCGCGACGTAGAGCAGACGCTGCGCTTCGGCATCGTCCTCGTCGTCGGCGAGTTTCTTCGCATCGATGTCGGACGATGACGGCAAGGCCTTCGCCACCCACGCGCGCGCGGGACCCACGGCATCGAGATGGAAGTCGTGGATCCGCAGCGACGACGGCGGCGGCTCGCTCGACCGCGCCACGAACGGCAGCACCACCACCGCGTATTCCAGGCCCTTGGCCTTGTGCATCGTGGTGATCTGGATCAGGCCCGCGTCGGCCTCCAGCCGCAATTGCCGGCTGTCGTTCTCGCGGGTGCTGGCGTCGGCCTGCGCGGCGAACCAGCGCAGCAGTTCGGCCGGGCCGTGATGCTGCGGCGCTTCGGCCTGCAGCAGTTCCAGCAGATGCAGCAGATCGGTGAGCCGGCGCGCGCCGCCGATCTCGCCCAGCCAGCGCGGCGCCGCCTGTCGCGCGAACGGCAGCAGCGCCGGCAGCGGGCCGCGGCTGCGCCAGAGCGCGGCGGCGCGGTCGAAGTCGTCGATGGTCCGCGCCGAGCGCTGCGGATCGAGATCGAAGGTTTCGATCGCCGCGGCGTCGAAGCCCAGCAGCGGCGTCGCCAGCGCGGCACGGAACAGTCCCGGGTTGCCGGGTTCGGCCAGCGCGCGCAGCACGGTCTGCAGCATGCCGGCGGCCTCGCTGTCGAACACGCCGTCCTTGCTGAGCAGCGCCGCCGGCAGGCCGGCGACCGCCAACGCGCGATGCATCCGCAGCGCCTCGTCGTTGCTGCGCGTCAGCACCGCGATGTCGGACGGCCGCAGCGGTTCGCCGCGCAGCGTGGCGTGCGCGAGCAGATCGGCGATGGCGGCGACCGCGGTCGCGCACAGCAGCGGCAGTTCGTCTTCCTTGCCGCGGAAGCCCTTGTAGGCGTTCGACGAATGATGCTGAGTCTTGTCGGGCGCGGGCGGCGGCAGCCAGTGCAGGGTCAACGCCGGCACGTTCGCATCGTCGATGCGCAGATCGGCGTCGGCCGCGCCGCCCGCCGCGCGCAGCGGATGGAATTCGATGCGCGGATCGCGAAACGGCTGCGCGTGCGCGGTGAAGACGGTCTCCAGTGCCTGCAGCACCGCGGGCCGCGAACGATAGTTGGCATCGAGCGCGTACTCACCCGCCGCCCCGCCCGTGTCGGCCAGTCCGCGCACGCGGTCGCGGGCGCGCAGATAGGTCGCGAGATCGCCGCCGCGGAACCGGTAGATCGCCTGCTTGGGATCGCCGATCAGGCACAACAGTCGTTGTTCCGGATCGGCCGCATCGTGGATGCGGCTGAAGATGTCCCACTGCCGCGGATCTGTGTCCTGGAATTCGTCGATCAGCAGCAGCGGCCAGCGTTCGGCGAGCGCGGCGGCGAACGCCGGATCCTCGCTGGCGCGCCACACCGCTTCGATCAACTGATCCTGGGTGCGCTCGCCGCGCAACTGCATCAGCGCCGCGAAGCGCGTCTGCGCCTCCGCGCGCAGCGCATGCAGCGCCGCGGCGGCCTCGGATTCGTCCGCGTGCGGCAGCGTCGTGCGCGCGGGGTCGCAGAGTTTCGGCAGATCCTTCGCCAGCGCGGCAGGATGCGACCAGAGCTCGCGCAGCAGCGCGTACTGCGCGGGATCGCCGTCATCGCCGGCGGCGCGACGCCACAGCTGCGCCGCGGCTTCGTCCCAGGCCTCGGGCGCGCCGTCGACCAGTTCGACATCGGCCAGCAGTCCGGCGCGAAACCCGAATTCGCGCAGCGCGCGCTGGCAGAAGCCGTGGATGGTGGCGATCAGCGCTTCGTCGAGCTGCGCCAGCGCCGCGCGCAGGCGGTCGCGGAGCGTGGCGGCGTCGACCTGCGCGCCGGCTTGCGCGAGCACGGCCTTCGCGGCATTCGCTTCGCTGTCGTCGTCGCGGGTCTGTGTACCGTCCAGCACCTTCTGCGCCGCGAGCAGGCGCTGGCGCAGGCGTTTGCGCAGCTCCTGGGTGGCCGCGCGGGTGAAGGTGACCGCGAGCAGTTGCTGGATCGGCACGCCGCGCTCCAGCAGCAGGCGCAGCAGCACCGTGACCAGCGTGAAGGTCTTGCCGGTGCCGGCGCTGGCTTCGATCAGGCGCAGGCCGTGCAACGGCAGCGAAAGACCGAGATCGCCACTGTCGCCGACAGCTTGCGGACGAGGATCAGACGCGCTCACGCCTGCGTCTCCAGGGCACCGAAGATCGCGCGCGCGACCGCGCCAAAATCCCGCGCGCGGGCGCTGTCCACCGCATCGAACAAGCCCTGCGGGCGGAACGCGAGCGCCAGCCACGCGTCGGCGGATTCGCCGCCGAAATCGCCGAAGCCCGGCGCGAACGCCTGCTGCGCCGCCGCCCATGCCGCGGCGTGATCGGGCGGTTGCTTGTCGCGGAAACGTTCGACGTATTTCCAGCCCGCCTTAGGCGCAAACGGCAGCGGTTCGCTTTGGCCTCGACGCCACAATGCGAGCAGCGCATCCAATCGCGCCAGCGCGGTGTCGCGATCAATGCCCGCAAACGTCTGGATGGCGATGGGCGGCGCATCGTCGGTCGCATCGCCGGATTTTTTCCTGCCGCCCTTCGCTTCGCCCTCGCCCACCAGCACGGTGCGCGCGGCCGCGCCGTGCACCGAGGCCAGCAGCAGATGATCGATGCCCGCGCGCAGCCGGCGCCTGCCTTCGAGCTTGCCGGCTTCGAGGATCAGCCGCAGCGGACGGCCGTCGGCATCGCGATGCACGTCGTCGAAACGGAACGCCACGGGCGCCATGGCTTCGGCGACCTCGCGCGGCGTCGACGCGGTCAGCACGGCGCGCGCTTCCGCCAGCAGCCCGCGCGCCAGCGGCCGGGTGTCTTCGATCAGCGCGTCGCCGTCGCGACCCGGCGGCAGTTCGGCGCGCGCGCGCATGCGGCGGACGATGTCGTCGTGCTCGTCGTCGTGGTGCTCCTCGTCGTCCTGGTCGTCGCCCTGCTGCGCATCCTCCGCGGTCAAGGCTGCGATCACGGCATGGCGACGCAGCGCATCGCGGCCCTGCGGCTCGCGGTCGTCCAGGGTTTCCTCGCGGGTCGTCAGTCGCAGGCCCAGTCGATCCTGCAGCCAGGCTTTCGCCGGATTCGCGAAGAACGCCTGCAGCGCATTGCGGTCGGGCAGCGCCGGGGATTCGGGCGCATCCATCGCCAGCGGTGCGGCCACGAACGGCGGTTCGTTCGCCTGCACGGCCGCAGCGGCGGGCATCGCCCACTCCTTGCGATAGGAGAACCGCCGCGGTTCGACGCCGCCGTCGTCGCCGGCGCCGAACGCGCGCGGCGAGAACGGCTGCAGCGGGTGCTGCACGGTCAGCCGTTCGCGCACCTCTTCCCCGTGCATGCGTTCGACCGCATCCAGCAGCTCGGCGATCACCGGCGACGGCTCGCGCACGCTGCCGTCGCGCGCATCGCTGCCGCCGTAGCTGAGATAGAACACGTCGCCGGCCGCGCACAGCAGCTGCAGGAACAGGAAGCGGTCGTCGTCGCGCACCGAGCGGTCGCCCGGATGGCGCGGCGCGCGGCCCTGGATCGCATCGACCAGGCGATTGATGTCGTCGGCGGGTTCGCGCCGCGGATAGGCGTCGGCGTCGAGACCGAGCAGGCAGATGACGCGGAACGGTACCGTGCGCAGCGGCACCATGCCGGCGAAGGTCACGCCGCCGGACAGCCAGGGCCGATGCGGCGACGGCAACGTCAGCGCGTCGCGCAGCGCGCGACGGACCAGCAGCGCAGGCAATGCGCCCGCGTTCGCGGCTTCGCTCGCGAAATCGTCCAGCGTTTCCAGCAGCAGCCGTCGCGCCTGGGCCTCGGCCTCGTCCTGCGGCACCGGCGCCAGCGACGCCTGCAGCCAGCCCGCGAGCCGCGCGCGCCACTCGTTCGCGGCATGCGGTTCTCGCATCCACGCCGCGAGCTCGCGCAGCCGGCGATAGAACGCCAGCGCGCGATCCAGGGTCTCGGCGTCGGCGCCTTCGAGTTCGGAATACGGTGCGATGAGTTCCGCACCCGCGACCGCGGCCTCCGCGCCATCGCCCGCGGCATAACCGCTGAGCAGGCGGTCGATGCCGAAATCGAAACTGTATTCGCGCCAGCGGCCGGCGCCGGCGCGTTCGCGCGCATGCTCGTCGTCGCCCCAGCGGATGCCGGCGGCGGCGAACCAGCCGTCGATGCGCGCGCGCTGCGCGGCGTCGAGCTGCAGCGCGTGCGCGACCGCCGGCGTCGCCAGCAGGTCGCGGAACCCGCTGGCGGTGAGCGGCGCGTCGGCCAGCGCCAGTACGTCCAGCAGCATCGCCACCAGCGGATGCGACTGCGCCTGCGGGCGGTCGGCCAGCGCGAACGGAATGTAGCGCGGGTCATCCGGCGCCAGCCCGCCGAACACCGCGCGCGCCAGCGGCAGATAGTCGGCGATGTCGGGCGCCAGCACCGCGATGTCGCGCGGCTGCAGCGGCGGGTCGAAGCGGCGGCCGTCCGGAAGATCGTTGTCGAGCAGCGCGCGCAGCTGATCGTGCAGTACTTCGACTTCGCGCAGCTTCGAGTGGCAGGCGTGAAGTTGCAGCGACACGTCGCCGGCGTCGAACGCGGAGGCAGTCGGCGCGGCGCGCGCCAGCACGTCCTGCTGCAGGCGATGCAGCAGCGTGTCGCGGCCCGGCGCGACGAACAGTTCGGTCTCGCGCTGCGGCAGCACCACGTCGTAGGAGAACAACTGCGCGACGATCTCGCGCCCGCCCGCGCCCCAGGCGGTGAGCAGCGGGTTGTCGCGCTCGGCGTCGGCCAGCGCCTCCGACAGCGATCTGATGCCGTCGCGTTTCACGCGCTCGCGCAGCGATTCGACGTCGCCCCAGTATTCCGCCGAGGGCATCGGCAGATAGAAATCGAGTTCGATCCACTGCCCCACCACCGCCAGCATGTGCAGCACGTCCGGCGAGACGTGGATGGTGCCGAACGCGGCGACGCGCGGCGGCAGGCCGGGCGGCGCGATGCCTGCGAAACCCTCGGCCTCGCGGTCGTGGCGCGCCAGCCAGTCGCCGAGCAGCGCGGCGCGGTGCGGGGATCCTTTCAGGCGCTGGCGCAGGCTGCGCCACAGTTGCGCCTGCCAGTCGTCGCGGCTGGCCGGCACGTTGCGCTCCCAGTCGCGCAGCCAGTCGGGGCGATAGGCCTGGTAGCGGTCGTAGGCGGCGGCGAGCGCATCGGCGAGCGCGTAGCGGGCCATCGCGTCGCCGGTCGCGCGTTGACTGGCATCGCCCGAGTCGTCGGTCGAGGCCCACTGCAGATGCCGGCGCACCGGCGGCGGCAGGGCCGCCGGGGCGTCGCCCAGCAGCGCGTAGAGCTGCCAGCGCAGGCGTTCGCGATCCCAGGGCGAGGCGTCCGGCAGGTCCGGCCGCGCGGCGCGCAGCAGCCGCCAGACGAATTCGGACGGCGTGCACAGGTCGAGATTGGCGGCGACGCCATAGCGTTCGGCCAGCGCCTGCTGCAGCCAGTGGCGCAGCGCGGGCTGCGGGATCAGCACGACATCGGCTGCCAGGCTGTCGGCCACGGCCGGCGTGGCCAGCCGCGCGCCCAGATGGGCCGCCAGGCGGTCCAGCCGGTTGCCGTAGATCAGGTGGAAGCGGGCGGAGGCGGTGGGCATGTGTCCGCCATGATGCCGGAGAGGCGCGGGTCTGCGCTTTCTGGCTGTGCTCCCGTAGGAGGGGCTTCAGCCCGGCCCCGGCAGCGCCATGGATACGACGAGGATGACGCCGCGCCAGCGGCTGGTGGAATGTAGCCGCCAGTTTTTCGTTTCCACCAGCCGTAGGCACGGCTCGAATGTCGTCGTCGATCAAGCGCTGCCTGGGCCGGCCTGAAGGCCCTCCTACGAAGGCGTGCGGCGCGGCTCAGCGCCGACCGATCGTTCCGATGAAATCCATCTTGCCCAGCGGCACGCCGGCATGGCGCAGCAGCGCGTAGGCGATGGTGCAGTGGAAATAGACGTTCGGCACGACGAAGGTGAGCAGGTAGCCGCGGCCGTCGAAATGCAGGTCGCCGTTGGTGCGCGTGGGCATGGTCACCGCGCGGTCCTCGGCGCCTTCGAACGCCGCCGCGGGAACGCTGGCGAGGTAATCGATGGCCCGCTGGAGGCGCGCGTCGAGTTCGGCGAACGTGGTTTCGGTGTCCTCGAAGATCGGCGCATCGGTGCCGGTCAGGCGCGCGGCGGCGAACTTGGCGATGTCGGTGGCGATCTGCACCTGGCGGGTCAGCGGAATCATGTCCGGCGCGAGGCGCATGCCGAGCAGGACCGCGGGATCCCAGCCATTCGCTTCGGCGTGGGTCTGGCCCTTCTGCAGGACATGCCGCAGTTGCTGCAGGGCGCGCGCGAGCGCGGGAACGATGTCGTCGTGAATGGCGAGGCTCATGGCGGGGGCTCCGTGGCGGGCCTGCAGTGTAGGCGTCGCCTTCGACGACGGCAGCCCGCATGCGCGGGCCACAGCGTCGCGCCGGCGGGATGACGCGCGATCACGCCGTCGCGGGATCATGCCGCCGGGAGATCAGGCCGTCGCCGGATCAGAATTCGTGCTGCAGATCGACGCTGACGCCGTGATCGCTGCCGGTGTCGTCGAGGGTGCCGCGATAGCCGGCGCGGATGCTCCAGTCGGTGCGGGTCTCGAACAGCGCGCCGAGACCGATCTCCCAGCGATCGCGATCGAAGGCCCCGGGATCGATGCGATACGCCGGCGCCGCGAACGCATCGGCATAGCGCAGCTTCGCCGCGCCGGTGGCGTCGAAATCGTGCCGGTACTCGATGCGCAGCTGCGGCGCGAACCGGCCCCAGCCGGTGTCCCTGCGATAGTCGACGCGCAGGCCGAGATTGGCCGCACGCGTGCGCAGGGTCTGCGTGTCGTGTCGCAGCGCGAACGCCGGATCGTCGCCATGCTCGATGTATCCATCGAGCATGGCGCGCGCGAGATCGACACGGCCATACGGCGAGAACCGCCAGCGGCCGCGTCCGAGATCGGCGCCGGTAGTGATCGCCGCGAACCACTGCCGCCCGTCGCGATGGCCTCCGAACTCGCCGACATCGCTGCTGCGACGCAGGTCGTAGCGCAGTCGCTGATGGCCCAGCACCGCATCGACGAAGAACACGTCGCCCGGCGCATGGCTGGCGTAGCCCGCCAGCGTGTACGCGCGCGCATCCGAACGCGTGCGCGCATCGCCCACCCAGGTGCGGTCGCGGCCGTAGCCGACACCGCCGCCGAACGCCCAGCCGCCGTCGAACCGGCGATCCGCACCGGCGCTGACGCCTTCGGTCTCGAAATCCAGCGCGGCGCGACCATGCTCCGCATCGCGGTCGCCGCTGCGCACGGTGCCGGCGATCCAGGTGCCGAACAGGGCGTCGCGACGCGGCGCATCGCCCGTGGCCGCGGGATCGATCAGCGTGCGATCGATCAGGGCGCGATCGGCGAGCGTGGCGCCGGGCACGCCGGATTCGACGCAGGTGTCGGGATCATCGCCGGGCATGGCACCGACGCGCGGCGTGCAGCGCCGGCTGGCCGCGAAGGACAGGCCGTTGCTGAAGCCGTTGCGGCCTGCGCCGCTGCCGTGCAGGCGTTCCAGCCGCTGCCGGAAGTTGCCGATCTGCGCATCGGCGAAGCGCTGCGCGCCGCGCTGCTGGGCATCGATCAGGCCGCGCGCGTCGCGATCCTGCGCGGGGTCCGGTCGCGGCGCCACCGTCATCGTGAGCGTGGCGGGTGCGGACACGGCATGCGCGTTGGCGAGGGTGAAGGTCAGGGTCGCGATGCCGTCGAAGTCGTGGCGCGGTGCGAACGTCAGCAGGTAGCGCGCCGTCGCGCCGCTGCCGCTCCGCGCGATCGTGGCGGTGCCCGCGTCCGCGGGTGTCAGCGACACCAGCGTCGCCGCGGTGAACGGGCCCGCGGTCGCGCCTTCGGTCAGATCGACCGTCATGGTGCGACCCGTCATCGCATCGACCGTGCGCGAAACGACGAGCGGCACCGGTCGCGGCGATACCTCGATCGACACCGATGCGGGCGTCGCACTGCCGCCGGCGTTGCGCGCGGTGTAGCGCAGATGATCGACGCCCTCGAAGCCGGCGTCCGCGGTGTAGATCACGGTCAGGCCATCGACCCGCGCGGTGCCATGCGCGGGCGGTTCGACGATCGCGATCGCATCGATGGCGCCGACATCGTTGGTGGCGACGGCGACGACGACCGGCGTCGTGCCGACGGTGGTCGCGGCATCGTCGGTCAGCTGCGGCGCGGCGTCGGCGATGACCACCACGAACGCCAGGCTGGCGACGACGCCGCGCGCATCGATGGCGCGCACCGTGAGCGGATAGCGGCCGGCCTGCGTGGGCACGCCCTCCAGCCGGCCGCTGTCGGCGAAGGTCAGGCCCGGCGGCACGCTGCCCGCGATCAGTTCGAATCGATGCGGCGCGACCGCACCGCGCACCGCCAGCGCCTGCGCGTAGGCCTGCGATCGGGTGCCATCGGGCAATGCGGTGGTCTCGAACACCATCGGTTCGCCGTCGACCGGCGCCGACACGGTCAGCGTGTAGCTGCGCGTGGTCGTCGCGGCGATGCCGCCGGTGCTGTCTTCCGCGGTGACGCTGAAGGTGTAGGTCCCGGGCTGCGTGGGCACGCCGACGAGTTCGCCGGCGGCGACGTCGAACACGAGGCCCGGCGCGACGGCTTCCCCGCTCGCGCTGAAGCGGTAGGGCGCGACGCCGCCGCTCGCGCTGAACGCCTGTCGATACGACACGCCGACCGCGGCGGCCGGCAGCGATTCGGGCTGCAGCGTCAGCGTCGCCGGCGCGATGTCCAGCGTGTAGGTCCGGTGGATCGTCGCGACACCGCCGCCGCTGCTGTCGGTCGCATAGACGAACACGTCGAAGCGGCCGGCTTCGCGCGGCACGCCGCCGATGGCGCCGACCGCCGTGTCGTAGCTCATGCCGTCGGGCAGGCCGTGGACCGAAATCGAGTACGGCGCGACGCCGCCCGCGACCACCACCGGCGTGGCCGGATACGCGACGGCCGCCGTACCGGCGGGCAGCGACGCGGGTTCGAGCGTGAGGATCGGCGCGCGCATCGCCAGCGAATAGCGCCGCGTGGACGTGATGCCCGTGGCATCGGTGCAGCGCACGGTCACCGGGAAGACGCCGTTGTGCGTGGTGGTGCCGGACAGCACGCCGTCCTCGCTCAGGGCGATGCCCGGCGGCAGGATCGTCAGGTCGACCGTGTCGAAACGATACGGCGCGGTGCCGCCTGACGCCGACAGCGTCACGCTGTACGGCTCGAGTTCGCGGCCCAGCGGCAGCACGTCGTCGCTCGGCGAAATCACCACCGGCGAGGCGGCGATGGTGAGGTAGAAATTCCGCGAACCCTTGAACGGCGCACCCTGACCGTCGGCGCCGGTGTCGGTGGCGGTGATCTGCAGCGAATAACTGCCCGATGCGCGCGACTGGCCGGACAGCGTGTTGCCGTCGAACTGCATGCCGGGCGGCAAGGTGCCGGACAGGCTGTAGACGTAGGGGCCGATGCCGCCGCTGGCGGTGAAGGTCTGGGTGTAGGGCGCGTCGTAGCCGGCGGTGTAGGACGGATTACTCGGCGTGAGCTGGATCAGCGGCGAGTAGACCGGCATGCGGTAGTTGACCGTGATCGACCGCGGCGACGGCGCGGCGCTGTCGGTCGCGGTGATCGCGAAGTCGAAGGTGCCGGCACGCGTGGGCACGCCGGACAGGCGTCCGTTGGCATCGAAATTCAGGCCGTTGGGCAAGGCCCCTGCGGTCAGCGCGTACGTGTACGGCGGCACCGTGCCGCCGGCGACGAGCGTGACATCGAAGGCTTCGCCCACGCGCGAGAACGGCAGTTGCGCGGGCAGCAGTCGCAGGCCGGGCGGATGGATCTCGATCCGGTAGTAGGCCCTGGCGTCGTGCGGACCCGGCGCCGGACTGCTGTCGGTCGCGACGACGCCGATGTAGTAACTGCCGCGCTGCGTGGGCGTTCCGGAGAGCGTGCCATCGGGCGCCAGCACGAGACCGGCCGGCAGCGCGCCCGCGGGTTCGTAGCGATAGGGCGGCTGCCCGCCCGTCGCAGGGCCGAGCACCGCCGAATAGGCCATGCCCTCGGTGGCGTCGCGCAGCGTCGTGGCCGGCAACGTCACCAGATTCGATTTCACCCGCAGCGTGTAATCCGCGCGCGCGACGAAGGGGCCCACCGGACCGGGCGAACTGTCGGTGACCTGCAGCGTGAAGGTGAAGTCGCCGTATTCCGTGGGTGTCCCATAGATTTCGGCGTTGTGGTCGTCGAAGAACAGCCCGTCGGGCAGCCGGCCCGCGACGATCGCATGGGTATACGGTTCGCGACCGCCGCGGGGCGAGAAATTGTGGAGATAGCCTTCCCCGACGCGTCCGTCTGCCGGATCCACGTAGTCCAGTTCGATCGGATTGTCGTCGTCGATCACGGTGCCGACGGCCGATCCCTGTTCGATGCGGGCGTTCTGCGCGCTGTGAAGGCCGAAATAGATGCGCTCGAAATATTCCGGCACGGTGTCGCCACGCACCGGGTGGGAGACGGTCTTCGAGGTTTCTCCGGGCGCGAACAGCAGGCGGCCGTACTGCTGCGGGTTCACCGTATCGAAGAAATCGCCTACCGAGTAATCGGCGGACACGGCATGCGCGGAAGGCTCGCTCAGCCTGATCTCGAATGTCATCGGCTGCGTGCCGGCATCGCCTTCGACCAGACTCACATCCTGGACCGAGAGCGCGGGCAGTTGCTGCGAGATCGACACGATGCGCACGGTCGCCCGCGATGCCGGCGGATCGGCACCGACGACGTCGATCGCTTCGATGAAGAATGTCTCCTCGTCTTCCTCCAGCGTGTCGCGCAGCGTCGCCTGATGGGCGAACGCCACGCGCTCTCCGGGCCGGATGGAATACCTGCGCGCCTCGAAGCCTTCGTAATCCGTGCCGGCCACCGCCGTGCCATCGACCGTGCGCAGGGTGAAGGTCACGCCCCCGGGGCCGGCCGGCGCATCCAGCACAGCGTAGAAATAACCCACGCTGCCCTCGTAGACGATGTCGTCGTCGAGGATCAGCCGCGGTCGGCGGTCGTCGCTGATGATCGTGCCGACCGCTTCGCCGTCTCCGATGATCGCGCCGGAGACATTGGACAGGCGCAGCAGGAAGGTTTCGTCCGCTTCCGGATTACGGTCGGCCGTGACCTTCACATCGACGAAGGCGTGCGTGAGGGATGCGGGAATCGTCACCCGCTGCGCCGGGATCGGCACGTAGTCGGCGCCGGCCACCGTGGCGGTGCCGTCGAAGGTCTGGACATCGAACGCGATGCCGGCCGCGGGCGCGGGCGCGGTCGACCGGATCTCGAAACGCAGCGTGGTGAAGCGCGAATCGCCCTCGACGATGGCGCTGTCGAGCACCGACAGCACGGCGCGCGGCGGCGGCGGCGGCGACGCATCCACCCGCAGCGCGTAGCGGCGGGTGTAGGTGGACGGGCCGTCGCTGGCCTGGATCGTGAAGGCGTACAGGCCCAGCGCGGTGGGCGTACCGGACAACCCCTGGCCATCGAAGTCGATGCCGGGCGGCAGGTCGCCCGCGATCAGGCTGTACAGATACGCCGACGTGCCGTCGGTGGGCACGAATGCCTGCGCGTACGGCCTGCCGGCGACGGCCACGGGCAGCGTGGACGGCCCGAACGAAATCTGCGGCGGCGCGATGCGCAACACGAACGATGCGGTCGCGACGCCGGGCACGATGAGCGTGCTGTCGGTCAGCGTGACGTCGATGGGGAAATCGCCGGATTCGGCGGGAATGCCGCTGATTTCGCCGCCCGGGCTCAACTGCAGGCCCGCGGGCAGCGCACCGCCGGTGAGGCTGTAGACGAGGGGCTCGGTGTAGTGGCCGCTGACCGCGAACTGCGCGCTGTAGTCGCCGCCCTCGCTGCCATCGAGCGTAAACAGCGGCGCGAAGCTGAAGCTGGGCGGCAACGCCTGCAGCGTGTAATCGCGACTGGCGGTGTACGGCCCGGCCGCGCTGCTGTCGGACACGGTCACGGTGAACGCGAACGCGCCGGAACCGCGCGAACTGCCGGCGATCGTGCCGTTCTCGCCCAGGGTCAGGCCCGGCGGCAGCGCACCGGCGGTGATCGCGTAGCGATACGGCGGCTGCGCGCCGGTGGCCGGATTCAGCGCGGCGAGGTATCCGTCGTCGAACACCGCATCGGGCAATGTCGTCGGCGGCAGGGCCAAGGTGTGGCCGCCGATGACGATCGTGTAGTCGCGATAGGCGACCGTCGCATTCGACAGCACGCCCGCGGTCGCCATCACTCGGAAGGCATACGTACCGACAACGGTCGGAAACCCGAGGAGGTAAGCGCGCCCGTTGACGATCGTCAGCGCGATGCCCGGCGGCAGCGCGCCCGACACGATCTCGAACCGGGCATCGGCCCGCGACGTGGAGAAGCCCTGGTCGTAGCGCTCGCCCAGCGCGCCGTCGGGCAGCGTCGCCGGCTGGATCGCGAACGCATCGTTGTCGTCGGTCACGATGTGGATCGTCGCTTCGCCGCCGCCGATCGCGCCGACGGCGTCGCTCAACAGGACGTGGAACGCTTCCGTCGGCTCGCTTTCGGTATCGCCATGGATGCGGAACTGCAGCGACCTGCGGGTTTCGCCAGGTGCGAACGCCAGCGTCCCGGACTGCGCTTCGTAGTCGTCCGGCGCGGACGCCCGATGATCGAACGTTGCGTAATCGACCCGCACGTCCTGCGCGGCCGGATAGCTCAGCACGACCTCCAGCATCGCGATCGCGTCACCGGCATCGCCTTCGACCACCGCGATGTCCGACTCGGCGAAGCCGATGTCCGGCGTGAGTTCGTCGTTGCGGATCGTGCCCACGGCGCGCCCATCGGCGACCGTCGCGCCGACCACGTTCGCGATGTCGACGTAGAAGGTTTCGTCCGGCTCGTAATCGCCGTCGGCGTTGACGAGGACGGTGTAGGGGAATTCGGTCTCGCCTTCGGGAATCTCGGCGGCACCGGAGGACAGCACGTAATAGTCGGCGCCGTCGGCGCTGCCATCGGTCGTCGCGATGTCGAAACGCACGCCGCCGGCGGGCGCGGGTGCGTCGAGGCGCACCCGGAACACCATCGTCGTCGCGGCGGCCTCGTCCTCGGCGATGGCGACATCGTCGATGGACAGCGCCGGCTGCGCCCGCGCGGGCGCGGACAGCGCAACGGCGAGCAGCAGCACCGCGCATGCGGCCGCGGACCGGACCGGGCCACGGCCGAAGGTGAACAAGCGCTTCCCCACGAACATGCCCTCTCCGATGGCGGGATTCCCGGCCCCGCCGTGCGAGCGGTCACCTTATCACCGGCCGAAAAAAAACGCCGCTGCGGGGCAGCGGCGTTTTCGGTACTTCAGGCGGACGTGGACGTCAGAACTTCCTGTCCACGTTGATCTGCAGGCTGTTGTCGCGATCGTCGCTGCCGGTCAGGCCGCGGTAATCGAAACGGAACGACCAGCCGCTGTCGAGATCGAACAGCAGACCCAGGCCCAGCATCAGGCGCGTGCGATCGAACTCGCTCAGGCTGGTGCTGTAGAACGGACCGGTCGGCAGATCCGCGTAACGCATCGACTGCGAACCGTTGGCGCGGAAGTCGTGCTGGTATTCCAGACGGAACTGCGGCGTCAGGAAGCCCCACGCGGCCTGGTGGCGGTAGTCGATGCGCACGCCGGCGTTGCCGGTGTTCGTGTCGACTTCCATGTTGTCGTAGGCCAGCGAGAAGATCGCGTCGCCGGTTTCGGTATAGGCCTCCAGGTCGCCGCGCATCACGTCCGCACGGACGTACGGCGTGAACTGCCACGCACCGCTCTGGAAGTCCGCACCCGCCGACACCGAACCGAACCACTGCGTACCCGAACGGCTGCCGTTGACGAACGCGCCGTTGGTGGTGACGTAGCGGCGCAGGTCGTAATCCAGCTTCTGGTAGCCGACCAGGCCGTCGAGGAAGAAGCGGTCGCCCGGGCTGTAGCTCGCATACATCGCGAACGTGTAGGCGGTGCCTTCGCTGCGGCTGCCGTTGTCGCCGATGTCGCTGTCGTCGCGGCCGTAGCCGACGCCGCCACCGACGCTGAAGGCATCGCTGATGCGGCGATCGATACCGACGCTGACGCCATCGGTCTCGAAGTCGACGCCGGCGCTGCCGTTGCGACCGTCGTGGTTGCCCGAGCGGATCATGCCCGCCGCCCACACGCCGAGACCGCTGTTGCCGCCGCCGTTGGCCTGCTGGCCGCCGCCGGCCATGCCGTTGCCGCCATTCATGCCGTTGGCGCCGACAGGGCCGCCGGCCTGGGTGTTGTCGCAACGGCGGCCCGGGATGGCGCCGACGGTCTCCGGACAGTAGGTGTTGTAGGCCGCGGCCAGACCGTTGTCGAAGCCGCCCTCACCCGCACCGTGCAGGCGCTCCAGGCGCTGCTGGAAGTTGTTGATCTGGGTGGTGGCGAAGCGACGGGTCGAATCCGCCTGCGCATCGAGCAGACCCTTCACTTCCGGATCGCGCGACGGATCCGGGCGCTGCACGACCGCGATCGTGTAGGCACGGGTGCCGGTGAAGCCCAGGGCGTCGGTGGCGCGCACGGTGAAGTTGAACGTGCCCGTGGCCGTGGCGGCGCCGCTGAGGGTGCCGGTGCTGCTCAGGGTCACGCCGGCCGGCAACGCACCCGCGCTGATCGCGAAGGTGTACGGCGCGGTACCGCCGACGGCGGTCAGCACGTGGTTGTACGGCACCGAGAACACCGCGCCCGGCAGGGTCGGCGGGTTGATGACGATCGTGGGCGCCGACAGCACCAGCGTGTAGGCGATCGTCACCGTGCCGGCGGTGCCGGTGGTGCTGTCGGTCGCGGTGACGCTGAAGTTGAAGGTCCCGGCCACGGTCGGCGTGCCGCCGAGCGTGCCGCTGGCCGCGTTGAACGTGAGGCCGGCCGGCAGCGCACCCGTCAGGGTGTAGGTGTACGGCGCGATGCCGCCGCTGGCGGTGAACGTCTGGCTGTAGGCCACGCCCGCGGTGCCGCCCGGCACCGTCGCCGGGGTCAGGGTCAGGGTCGGGGCCGCGATCGTCAGCGTGTAGTTGTTGGTGATCGTGGCCGCGGTGCCGCCGGTGCTGTCGGTCGCGGTGACGCTGATGTTGAACGTGCCCGACTGCGTCGGCGTGCCGCTGAAGGTGCGGGTCGCGGCGTTGAAGGTGAGCCCGGCCGGCAGCGCGCCGGTCTGGGTCACCGTGTACGGCGCGATGCCGCCGCTGAGCGTCAGCACCTGGCTGTAGGCCGTGCCCGCGGTGCCCGCCGGCAGCGTGGCCGGGGTCAGCGTGAGCGTCGGCACCGCCACGACGACGGTGTAGGCGCGGCTGCCGGTCTGGCCGAACTGGTCGGTCGCGGTCACCGTGAAGTTGAACGTGCCCGAGGCGGTCGTCGTCCCGGACAGGGCACCGCCCGCACTCAGGGTCAGGCCATTCGGCAGGGCGCCGGCGGTGACCGCGAAGCTGTACGGCGCGACCGCGCCGCTGGCGGTGATCGTCTGGGTGTAGCTCAGGCCCGCCGTGGTGTTCGGCAGGGTGGCCGGATCGACCACGATGGTCGGTGCCGGCACGTCGATCGTGTAGTTCTGCGCGATCGAGAACGGCGCGCCCACGCCCGTGAGCACGGTGTCGGTGGCGGTGACGGTGATCGGATAGCTGCCCGGCACCGTCGGCG
>WYBC01000029.1 GCA_011526085.1 Lysobacter sp.
TGCGCACCTTGCCAAGGCCACCAGCCTTGGCCGCGGCGCGCGCCTTGGCTCAGGCCCGCAGACGGCCTTCGCGGCATATGAAAAAGTACATAACACGCTCTAGGAAGCCCGCCATGCGCACCACGATTCCCGCACCGTTCGCCGGCCCGTTGTCGAGCGGGCTCATGCTCACCGTGCTCCTGTTCGCCGGTACGGCCCATGCCGCCGACAGCACGCAGGCCGCACGCAGGCTCGCGCGCGACGCGGTCATCGTCGACACCCATATCGACGCGCCGACCGAACTGCTGAAGGAATGGCGCGATCTGTCGGTCGCGCAGCCGCGCGAGTTCGATTTCCCGAAAGCGCGCGCCGGCGGCCTCGACGTGGCGTTCATGTCGATCTACACCTCACCCGGGCAGGACGACGACGGCAAGGCCTACGAGGTCGCCAACCGCATGATCGACGCGGTCGAGAAACTCGCGAACGAGAATCCCGACAAGTTCGCGCTGCTGCGCTCGCCGCGCGATGTCGAGGCGCTGCGGCTGCTCGGGCTGGTGCTGCTGCCGCTGGGCATGGAGAACGGCGCGCCCATCGGCGGCGATCTGGCGAAGCTCAAGTATTTCCACGGCCGCGGCGTGCGTTACATCACCCTCGCCCACAGCGCCAACAACCGCATCGCCGATTCGTCCTACGCCGCCGAAAAGAAATGGAAGGGCCTGAGCCCGTTCGGCCGCGAGGTGGTCGCGGAAATGAACCGGCTGGGCATGATCGTCGACGTGTCGCACCTGTCCGACGACGCGGTCGCGCAGGCGGTCGACCTCAGCCGCACGCCGGTGATGGCGACGCATTCGGCGTTCCGTCATTTCACCCCGGGCTTCGAGCGCAACCTGAGCGACGATCTGGCGAAGGCCATCGCCGCGAAGGGCGGCGTGATCCAGATCCCGTTCGGCAACGCCTTCGTCGACCCGGCATCGGCCGCGAAGACCCAGGCCTATTTCGTCGCCTACGCCGAATACGAACGCGCGCGCAGCGCCGGCCGCACCACGCGGACGGTGGCCGAATTCGACGCCGAATGGGACCGCGACCATCCGCCGCTGCCGGTGAAGATCGACGCGGTGCTCGACCAGATCGACTACGGCGTGAAGCTGGTCGGGATCGATCACATCGGCATCGGCTCGGATTTCGACGGCGTGAGCGGCGCATTGCCGGAAGGGCTCAGGACCGTGGCCGATTATCCGAACCTGATCGCCGGGCTGCAGGCCCGCGGCTACAGCGACAACGACATCCGCAAGATCCTCGGCGAGAACGCGCTGCGGGTGTGGCGCCGCGTGGAAGCGCACGCCGCGGAGCGCCGGGCCGCGCCGGCGGCGCAGGGCGACTGATCCCGATCCGACAAGCTGTCTTCATTCACCGGCATCCTTCATTCACCGGCATCCAACGCATCGATCGCCGGATTCTTCTTTCCAGGACCCCCATGACCGTCAACAACACCCAGGACCGCTATCTCGGCAAACCCGTCGTGGAATTCCGCATGGGCGACACCATCGCCGACCGCGACAGCGTGCGCACCCACGTCTACCGGTTGGCGCAGGATTACGATTCCAGCGAAAGCCAGCGCGAACTGTTCGACGCCTTCCTCGCCCAGGTCGATGCCGCCGCCATCGAAGCGCTCATCATCGGCGCGTGGAGCGAAGCGCACGACACGTCGCCGCAGGAATACCTCGATGCGCTGATCGAGCGCCGCGCCGAACTGCCGGCGCTGCGCGCGCTGTTCGTCGGCGACATGACCTACGAGGACTGCGAGATCTCCTGGATCATCCAGACCGGCTACAACGCCCTGCTCGACGCCTTCCCGCAGTTACGTTCGCTGCGCATCCGCGGCAGCAGCGGGCTGGCGCTGGAAGCGTTCTCGCATGCCGCGCTCGAGGAACTGGCGATCGAATGCGGCGGCCTGCCAGCGGAGATCGTGGATGCGATCGCGGGCTCGACCCTGCCGGCGCTGCGTCGTCTGGAGCTGTGGCTCGGCGACGACAATTACGGTTTCGACGGCGACGTCTGGACCTACGCGCGCATGCTCGACGCCATCGACGCCTCGCGACTGGACTATCTCGGCCTGCGCGACGCGCAGATCAGCGACGATCTCGCGAAACACCTGGCCGCGCAGCCGTGGCTGGGCAAGCTCAAGACTCTGGACCTGTCGATGGGCACGATCGGCGACGCGGGCGCGCAGGCGCTGTGCGAGTCGCCCTATCCCGGCACGCTGGAAACGCTGGACCTCAGCCATCACTACATCGGTGCCGAGTGGCAGGCGAAGCTGCGCGCGCTGCCCTGCAAGGTCGTGCTGGACGACCCGCAGGACGAGGACGACGGGGAACGCTACGTCGCCGTCGCCGAATGACGTCATGAGCGAAGTCGCCGGGTGAACAGGCGCGATCCGCGCATGGCGGTGTTCGGCACGTCCGGACATCGCCGGACACGACTGCTGCAGGCCGCGCTGCGTCGGCGCCGGCTCGGTCGCGCGGCCGTGTTCGACTACGGCACGGCGCTGTCGGAACGGCGTCCGATGCCGCCATTCGACGAGCGGGCTCCGTACACGGTGAAGCTCGATGCGCCGTCGCCGGATGCGCGGCTGGATGTCGCCCTGATCCGTCGAGGCCGCGTCTGTCTCGGCCTCGATCCGGAGGCACCGCTCGACATCGAAGCCGGCGAACTCGCGCAGCGTCATGCGTGGCATGCGGGCTTCGCCGATCTGCTGCGCGGCATCGCGCGCGCTTGCGAAGCGACCGGGCCGGTGCGCTGGCTGAATCCGCCCGGCGATGTCCTGGACATGTGCGACAAATGGCGCTGTCAGCAGACGCTGGCCAACGCCGGCGTCGATATCCCGCCGCTGCTGGGCATGGTCGACGGCTACGCCCATCTGCAGCACCTGCTCGACGTCCATGGTTGCGATCAGGTGTTCGTGAAGGCGCGCTACGGGTCCGCGGCAGCCGGCGTGATCGCGTACCGGCGCCATCGCGATGGTCGGGAGATCGCACGGACCACGACCGAATGCGTCGTCGACCGCGGCGGCATCCGGCTGTTCAACCGCCTCGCGCCGCTGCGTTACGGCGAACGCGCGCGGATCGCCGCGCTGATCGACGCGCTCGCCGCGCAAGGCTGCTACGCCGAAGCCTGGGTGCCGAAGCCGCGCGCCGCCGGGTCGCCGCGGCATCACTTCGACCTGCGGGTGATCGCGTTCGCGGGCGAACCGCGACAGCGCGTCGCGCGCATCGCCGGCACGCCGATGACCAACCTGCATCTCGGCAATCGCCGCGAAGATCCCGCGACGCTGCTCGACGCCGAAACGATGCATCGCGTCGAAACCACGGTGCGTGCCGCCGCGCGCGCGTTCTCCGGGAGCGCGTCGATCGGCTTCGACCTGATCCCGACCCGCGACCGCTGCGTCGTGCTGGAAGCGAACGCGTTCGGCGATTTCGTGCAGCGCGCGCGCTGGCAGGGCGCGGACGCCTGCGACGATCAGGCCGCTTGGGTTGCGCGCGAACACGTCGCGGACGGGCTCGATGCCGTCGCGCAGACCGCACCGCGGCGGGCGCAGGCATGAGCGATACCGCGCCTCCCGTGCTCGACATGCACGCCATCGTCGGCAGCCACGACGTGCTGTTCATCACCCTCGACACCCTGCGTTTCGACGCCGCGCAGCGCTGCTTCGACGAAGGTCGCCTGCCCACGCTGTCCCGCCATCTGCCGGCGGGCGGCTGGGAGCGGCGGCACACGCCGGCCACGTTCACCTACGCCGCGCATCAGGCCTTCTTCGCCGGCTTCCTGCCCACGCCCGCGCGCCCGGGGCCGCATCCGCGGCTGTTCGCGCTGGCGTTCGCGGGCAGCGAAACCATCGACGCCAATACCTTCGTGTTTCCGGATCATGCCGACATCGTCGGCGGCTTCGCGGCGCAGGGCTATCACACGCTGTGCATCGGCGGCGTCGGCTTCTTCAATCGCGCCAATCCGCTCGGCCGCGCGCTGCCGGATCTTTTCGCGGAAGCGCACTGGCGGCCCGCCTTCGGCGTGACCGCGCACGATTCGACCGACGCGCAGGTCGCGCTGGCGTGCGCGCGCCTGGTCGCGGACGATCTGCACGATCGGCGCTGCTTCACCTTCATCAACGTCTCCGCGCTGCATCAACCCAACCTGCACTACCTGCCGGGTGCGACCGAAGACGGTCTCGACAGTCATTGCGCCGCGCTGGCATACGTCGACCGCGCATTGGCGCCGCTGTTCGAAGCCGCGCGCCGACGCGCGCCGACCTTCGTCGTGATCTGCTCCGATCACGGCACCGCCTACGGCGAGGACGGCTATCGCGGCCATCGCCTCGCCCACGACGTGGTGATGCACGTGCCCTACGCCCATTTCCTGCTCGCGCCATGAACGCCCTCCCCGCGCAACCGTCGCTGGAATCGCTGCTGCGGATGCCGCCGTACCAGGCGTATTCGTATTCGTATCCGCACAAGACCGCCTATCGCGCGCTGCCCGGACCACGCGCGCTGCGGAATGTCTGGGCCGCGGAAGACCGCAGCGCGCTGTTCCTGTATCTGCACATCCCGTTCTGCTCGTACCGCTGCGGATTCTGCAATCTGTTCACCCTGGCGCGGCCGTCGGCGGAAGCCGTCGAGCGCTATCTCGGCCAGCTCGACACCCAGCTCGCGGTCGCCATCGATGCGCTGGGCGAACATCGCTTCGCGCGGCTCGCGCTCGGCGGCGGCACGCCGAGCTATCTCGACACGGCGCAGTTGTCGCGGCTGTTCGACAGCCTGCGCCGCCGCGGCGTGGACGCGCGCGCGATGCCCTCCGGCATGGAGGTCTCGCCGGAGACGGTCGATGGCGACAAGATGGCGCTTTGCCGCGAGGCCGGCATCGACCGCATCAGCATGGGCATCCAGAGTTTCAGCGACGCCGAAGTGCGCACGCTGGTGCGGCCGCAGCAGCGCGACGAGGTGGAACGCGCGATCGCGGCGATCCGCGCGCAGCGCTTCCCGACCCTCAACCTCGACCTGATCTACGGCATCCAGGGCCAGACCGTCGCAAGTTTCCTCGCGTCGATCGACAGCGCGCTCGCGTTCGCGCCGGAAGAACTCTATCTGTATCCGCTCTACGTGCGCCCGCTCACCGGGCTGGGGCGGATCGAAAGCCGCGACGGCCGGCCGCGGTTCGCGCTGCAGCCCGAGCCGCTGGACGCGCGGGCCGAGATGTACCGCGCGGGCCGCGATCGTCTGCTCGCCGCGGGCTACACGCAGGTGTCGATGCGGATGTTCCGCGCCGCGCACGCGCCAGCGAACGATGCAGGCCCGGCCTACTGCTGCCAGGACGACGGGATGATCGGCATCGGCTGCGGCGCGCGTTCGTACACGCGGGCATTGCATTACTCCAGCGAATATGGGGTCTCGCGACGCAGCGTCGCCGCGATCCTCGACCACCACCTGTCGCTGACCGCGGAGGATTTCGCGCGGGTCGATCATGGCTTCGCGCTCGACGGCGACGAACAGCGGCGACGCTATGCGATCCAGTCGCTGCTGGTCTGGCCGGGGCTGGATCTCGCCGCATGGCGCGCGCGTTTCGGTACCGATGCCTTCGACGATCTGCCGCAGCTCGCCGCGCTCGAACCGCTGGGTTTGGCGTCGCGAACGGATGCGCTCCTGGCGCTCACCGCATCGGGCATGGCCCGTGCGGATACCCTCGGGCCGTGGCTGATCTCGCCCGCGGTCGCCACGCGCATGGCCGCCTACGCGCCGCGCTGACATGGACGCGCCCCGGGCCGCCATCGCAGCACTGGAATCCGATGCGCACACCGCGCCCGGACATCTGTCGCTGCTGTATCGCGGCCGCCTCAGCAGTTGCAACTACGACTGCGCCTACTGCCCGTTCGCGAAGACCCGCGACAGCCGCGCGACCCTGCAGCGCGACGCCGCCGATCTCGCGCGCTTCGTCGACTGGGCCGCGGCGCGGACGCAGCCGCTGTCGATCCTGTTCACGCCGTGGGGCGAAGGTCTGGTGCGCCGGCACTATCGCGAAGCGATGATCGCGCTGAGCCGCATGCCGCAGGTGCGACGGGTCGCGATCCAGACCAATCTGTGCATCGGCACGCGCTGGCTCGATCGCGTCGACACCCGCAGTTTCGCGCTGTGGTGTACCTGGCATCCGAGCGAGGTCACGCTCGAGGTATTCGTCGCCCGCTGCCTGGAACTGCGCAGGCGCGGCATCCGCTTCAGCGTGGGCATGGTCGCGATGCGGGAATTGTTCGATCAGATCGAACGCCTGCGCGCGTCGCTGCCCGACGACGTGCCGATGTGGCTCAACGCCTACGATCAGCGGACGGCGGACTATTACGACGACGCGGACGTCGCGCGCCTGCTGCGCATCGATCCGCATTTTGCTTACAGCCTGGCGCCGCCGCCGAGTCTGGGCGCGGCCTGCGCCACCGGCGAGTCGGTGCTGTCGGTGAATGGCGATGGCGACGTGCGCCGCTGTCATTTCGTGGACGCGCCGCTGGGGAATCTTTACGACGGCAGCTTCGCCGCGCGGCTCGGGCCGCGCCCCTGCCCGAACCGGGTCTGCGACTGTTTCATCGGCTACGTGCATCGGCGCGATCTGCCGTTCGCGCGCGATTACGCCGACGGACAACTGGAACGGGTGCCGGCGCGGCCGGGCGAATCGACGTCACGCTGACGCCGGTAAATCCGGGACACCGCACTCGCGGATGTCCAGAAGCGCGAAACCCCGCCGGAGCGGGGTTTCGATCAAGCGACGGACCGGTGCGGTCAGTCCTTGGCGGCGGTCTTCTTCGCGACAGCCTTCTTGGCGGGCGCCTTGGCGGCCGGCTTGGCAGCGGCCTTTTTCGCGGCCGGCACGGCGGCGCCGGCAACCGTCTTCACGGTGTGCGAACGGGCGTTGCCGTAGCTGGAGTTGTAGCGCTTGCCTTTGGCGGTCTTGCGGTCGCCTTTACCCATGACGGACTCCTGAATCTGATGGATGTGGATCTGAGGACTGGAATGCCCATGCGGGCGACCGGAGGACGCTGCACGGACCGAAAAACGGCCCCGACGCCGCCACTGGGGTGCGGGACGCGAGGCACGGGGTCGCAAAGCCTAGCAGATCAGTGGGCGCAGGTCGCGTTGCAGGCGCCGGAATGGCCGAATTCGCGGTTGAGACGCAGATTGGCGAGATGCGCCAACGCCACCAGGCAACCGCCCAGCGTCATCGCCACCGCATGCGGCAATACCGAATGATGCAGCGGGGGGTACAGCACGCCGACCCAGACGATCAGCAGGCCCGGCACCAGCAACATCAGCGCATGCACGGCCCGGTGGCGGCGGTAGCCGGTGATCAGGGCGACGAGACCGAGCACGGTGGCGAAGACGGCGAAGCCTTCCTCGAAGTGCTCGTTGATCGAACCGGCCACGCCGAGCGCCGGCAGCAGCGCGATGACCACCGGCAACAGCGCGCAGTGCGCCGCGCACAGCATCGACGCGACGAATCCGACGCGATCGGCCTTGTGCAGGGTGGGAGCGGACTTGCGCATGACTTCCGGGGGGTGCGGATTGTTTTGAAACATTATAACATTTCTTCGTCGTCCACCAGTGTACCCCCAAACCCATGCCCGATTTCCTGCCTCCTGCTGCCGTCCGTCGCCTGCCCGCCCGCCACCGCCTGTTCACCGGCCTGACCCTGGCGCTGACCCTCGCGCTGCCCGGCCTCGTCGCCGCCCAGAACACCGACGGCAAAGATCCGCGTCACGACGAGGCGCAGGAGATCGACCGCATCGTCGTCAACGCCAGCCCGCTGCGGCAGACCGCCGAAGAACTCAGCCAGCCGGTCGAAGTGCTCAACGGCGAGCGTCTGGACCAGGCCAAGTCGGCCACCCTCGGCGAAACCCTCGACAAGGTGCCGGGCGTGCAGACCTCCAACTTCGGCGCCGGCGTCGGCCGCCCGATCATCCGCGGCCTCGATGGCCCGCGCGTCGGCGTGCTGTCCGGCGGCCTCGGCAGCCAGGACGTGTCGACCATCAGCCAGGATCACGCGACCGCGGTCGAACCCTTCCTCGCCGACCAGATCGAAGTGCTCAAGGGCCCGGCCACTCTGCTCTACGGCAGCGGCGCCATCGGCGGCGTCGTGAACGTCGTCGACGGCCGCATCGCCGAGCGTGCGCTGGACGAGACCGTCCGCGGTCGCGCGGAACTGCGCTACGACAGCGTCAACCAGGGCCGCACCGCGATGGCCCGCGTCGATGCCTCCGGCGCCGACGGCGCGCTGGTGCTGCACGCCGACGGTGTGTATCGCGACCAGGACGATTACGACACGCCAAACGGCAAGCAATCGAACAGCTTCGTCGAGACCCGCACCGGCGCGCTCGGCGCGTCGTACATCGGCGCGGACGGTTTCCTCGGCGTGTCGTTCTCGCGCTACGACAACCGCTACGGCAACCCCGGCGAGCCTGGCGATCCGGCCGCCGGCGAACCCGGCGTCTCGCTGGACATGCTGCAGAACCGCTTCGAACTGAAGGCGGGCGTGAACCGCGACTTCTGGATCTTCGACGGCCTGCGCCTCGGCTTCGCGCATACCGCGTACGAACACACCGAGTTCGAGGGCACGGACATCGGCACGCGGTTCACCAACGACGCCGACGAAGGCCGCCTCGAACTCACCCACAAGGCCTTCGGCGCGTGGACCGGCGCGATCGGCCTGCAGTCCGCAGAGCGCGCATTCGAAGCGATCGGCGACGAGGCGTTCGTGCCGCGCACCAAGACCCGCTCGAACGGCCTGTTCTGGATGGAGCACGGGCAGTGGGACGCCTTCCAGGTCGATCTGGGCGTGCGCGCCGACCGCGTGCGCACCGATGCCGCCGGCCTGCCGCGCCGCAGTTTCAGCCCGGTCAGCCTCTCGGCCGGCGCGCTGTGGCGTTTCAGCGATGCCTGGCGCCTCAGCCTCAACCTCGACCGCGCCGAACGCGCGCCGGCGGAAGAAGAGCTGTTCGCCGACGGCCCGCACGTCGCCACCGCGTCGTACGAAATCGGCGACTCGACCATGCGCGAGGAGCGCGCGGACCAGATCGAACTCGGCCTGCACTATCACGGCGACCGCTTCGACGCGAAGGCTTCGGTCTATCACACCCGCTTCGACGGCTTCATCTATCTCGCCGAGACCGGCCTGTTCACGCCACCGGAACCGGGCGAGGATCCGCTGCCGATCCGGGTGTGGACGCAGGACGATGCGCGCTTCCGCGGCATCGAGGCGGAAGTGATCGCGCATCTGGTCGACAACGATCGCGGCAAGCTCGATCTGCGCGTGTTCGGCGATCACGTCCGCGGCGAACTCGACGGCCTGCCGTCCGGCACCGACCGCGACCTGCCGCGCATCGCTCCCTCGCGCTTCGGTCTGGACATGAACTGGGAAGCCGACCAGTGGCGCGCCGGCCTCGGCGCCACCCGCGTGCTGCGCCAGGACGATGTCGCCGCGGGCGAGAGCGAAACCGCCGGCTATACCCTGGTCGACGCGCACTTCGCCTGGCATTGGGACACCGACAACTACGGTTGGGAAGTGTTCCTCGACGGCCGCAACCTCGGCGATGCCGATGCGCGCATCCACACCTCGTTCCTGAAGGACAACGTGCTGCTGCCCGGACGCAATTTCAGCGCCGGCGTCCGCCTGTTCTTCTGAGCATGCTTCTTTTGAGCACGTTCTTCTGAGCGTGTTCTTCTAAGCGTGTTCTTCTGATCGTCACATCCGGTCGCCACACTGCGCGACCGACACGGCGCCCCCGCACCCGCCGCACCGCTGTCCACTCTCTCCCGGACAGCGACTGCGGCGGGTGCACTTTCATGCGCGCCGGGCCCATGGCCCGCGATGGAACACTGCAACGGCACCGGCAACGCTTGCAGCCGCGGCCGCGGCATGGGTTGATGACGGCCCTGCTCCCCGCGATTCCGCACGTATGCCTGGCTCCATTCAACAGTCCAGCGACCGTCGTCGGTCGCGGTTTTTCGCATGAACGACACCGCGCAGCCGGCGGCGATGCCCCGTTACTGGCCGCTGGTCATCGCCGCGACCGCAACCCTGCTGGTCACGATGGGCATCCGCCAGTCGCTGGGCCTGTTCGTGCGCCCGATCGGCGCCGACACCGGGCTGGGCATCGCCGAGATCAGTCTCGCGCTCGCGGTCGGACAGTTCGTCTGGGGTGCGGTGCAACCGTTATTCGGCGCGCTCGCCGACCAGCGCGGGCCGGGCCGCGTGCTGGTCGCAGGTGGTCTGCTGCTGGTCGTCGGCACCGCGCTCACGCCGTGGCTGGCATCGTCGCCGATGGGCCTGATGTTCGGTCTCGGCGTACTCGTCGCGGCCGGCGCGGGCGCGGGCAGCTTTTCGATCCTGATCGGCGCCACCGCGCGTCATGTCCCGCTGCAGAAGCGCTCGATGGCGGCCGGCGTGATCAACGCCGGCGGCTCACTCGGGCAATTCCTGTTCGCGCCGTTCGTGCAGGCGACGATCGCGGCCTTCGGCTGGGCCGCCGCCATGTGGGCGCTGGCGGTTTCGGCGCTGGCCACGCTGCCGCTGGCCTGGCCGCTGCGTCGGCGCGAGGCGCCCGCGGTCGTGCAGGCCGCCGACAAGGACAGCGGGCTGCGCGCGCAGTTGGCCGTCGCCCTGCGCGACCGCAGCTACTGGTGCCTGCATATCGGCTTCTTCACCTGTGGCTTCCACATCGCGTTCCTGGTGACCCATCTGCCGACCGAGATCGCGCTCTGCGGCCTGCCCGACAGCGTGTCGGCGATGTCGCTGGCGCTGATCGGCCTGTTCAACGTCGCGGGCAGTCTCGCCGCGGGCTGGCTGGGCGGCCGCTATCGCATGAAATACCTGCTGGCGCTGATGTACGCCAGCCGCGCGGCGATGGTCGCGATCTATCTGGCCTCGCCGCCGACGCCGATCGTCTTCTACGCGTTCGCCGCGGGCCTGGGCCTGACCTGGCTGGCGACGGTGCCGCCCACCGCCGGTCTGGTCGGCAAACTGTTCGGCCCGCGCTATCTGGGCACGCTGTTCGGGCTCACCCTGCTGTCGCACCAGATCGGCGGATTCGCCGGCGCGTGGCTCGGCGGCCTGGCGATGGAGCGCTTCGGCGATTACACGTGGATGTGGTACGCCGACATCGTGCTGGCGCTGCTGGCGGCGGCGGCGAATCTTCCGATCCGCGAGGCGCGGGTGATGCCGGCGCCCGCGTCGGCGTCGGCGCGCTGACCGACAGGTTCCGACGCCTCAGCCGGCCTGCACGCAGCGCGCGCAGAGCCCGTGCACTTCCAGGGTCTGCGCCTGCGGCACGAAACCGAGCGCGCGCGCTTTTTCGTCGAGCAGCGCGACGATGCGCTCGTCTTCCAGTTCCACCGCGCTGTGGCAGCGGTCGCAGATGAGGAACGGCACCGAATGCTGCGCGGTGCTCGGGTGGTGGCAGGCGACGAACGCGTTGACGGATTCGAGCTTGTGGATGAAGCCGTTGGCGAGCAGGAAATCCAGCGCGCGGTAGACGGTCGGCGGCGCGGCAGCGCCCGCGCTGTCCTCGTCCTCGAGTTTGTCGGTGCGGATACGGTCGAGCAGATCGTAGGCCTTGATCGGCCGGCCCTGCGCGGCGATCAGGGTCAGCACCTTGGTGCGGATCGGGGTGAGCCGCAGGCCGCGCTCGTGGCAGGCATGTTCGACCGCCGCCACGAAGCTGGACGCATCGTGGACGTGGTGCGAAGGGTCGGTGCAGTCGTGGGCCATGTGCGGATGATGGTGCCGGTGCGGGGCGGACTCAAGCGAGCGATGCCGCAAGCGCGTTCAGGATCGCGTGCTCAGCCCGCGGCTTTCGCCTCGTCGATCTTCGCCAGCGCGGCGTCGATCCGCGCCACCGCCTCGGCCTGCCCGGCCAGATAGACCGTGTGCGAGATGTCCGGGCTGACCTGGGTGCCGGTGATCGCCACCCGCATCGGTTGCGCCACCTTGCCCATGCCCAGTCCCAGCGCTTCGGCGGTTTCGTGCAGCGCGGCGCTCACGGTGTCCGCGGTCCACGACGACAACCGCGCCAGACGCGCGCGGGCATCGGCCAGCGGTGCGGCGGCCTCGGGCTTGAGGTGCTTGGCGACGGCCGCCTCTTCGTAGGTCGTCAGCGGCTGGAACCACACCGCCGCGCGCTCGGCCATGTCCTTCAGCGTCTGCACGCGATCGCGCAGCGCGACGACCACGTCGGCCGGCGCCGGGCCCTTCGACAGGTCGAGGCCGGCCTTTTCGAGATGCCAGACCAGATGCTGGCCGACCGCGACCGGATCGTCGCTCTTGAGGTACTGCTGGTTGAGCCAGCCGAGCTTGTCCATGTCCAGGCGCGACGCCTTCGGGTTCACGTCCTTCAGCTCGAACAGTTTCACCATCTCGTCGATCGAGAAGATTTCCTGGTCGCCATGCGACCAGCCCAACCGCACCAGATAGTTCAGCAGCGCATGCGGCAGATAGCCGGCATCGCGGTACTGCATCACGTCGGCGGCGCCGGTGCGCTTGGAGAGCTTGGCGCCGTCCTGATCGAGGATCATCGGCAGGTGCGCGAAGTTCGGCACCGGCGCGCCCAGCGCCTTGTAGATGTTGATCTGCCGCGGCGTGTTGTTGACGTGATCGTCGCCGCGCACCACGTCGGTGATGCCCATGTCGATGTCGTCCACCACCACCGCGAAGTTGTAGGTGGCGTAGCCGTCGGAACGGAAGATCACCAGATCGTCCAGTTCGTCGTTCGCGATCTCGATCCGGCCCTTGACCAGATCGTCCCAGGCCACGGTGCCGCCGATCGGATTCTTGAAGCGAATCACGCGGTTCGGGTCGTCGCGCCAGCCGGCGTTCGCGTCGCGATAGGCGCCGTTGTAGCGCGGCTTTTCCTTCGCCGCCAGCGCCGCTTCGCGCATCGCCTCCAGAGCGTCCTTGGTCTCGTAGGCGTAATACGCGGTGCCGGCGGCGACCATCGCCTCGGCGACTTCACGATAACGGTCGAGACGATGGGTCTGGTAGATCGGGCCTTCGTCGTAACCGAGGCCCAGCCAGTCCATGGCATCGAGGATCGCGTCGATCGCCGCCTGGGTGCTGCGCTCGCGATCGGTATCCTCGATCCGCAGCACGAACTTGCCGTCGGCATGGCGCGAGGCCAGCCAGCAGTACAGCGCGGTGCGCGCGCCGCCGATGTGCAGATAGCCGGTCGGGCTGGGGGCGAAGCGGGTGCGGATGGTCATTCGATGCGGCCGGAGAACGGGAAAGGCGCGATTTTAACCGGTCGGGCCGGCGTATTCCGACCTGGACCATGGCGGTCATCCCGAGCCGGAAGCGATCGACCGCCGCCCGCCGTTACAATTCCCGCATGACCACGCTCTTCATTTCCGACCTTCACCTCGACCCCGAACGCCCGGAGGTCACCCGCCTGTTCGGCGAGTTCATCGACGGCGAGGCCCGCGGCGCCACGGCGCTGTACATCCTCGGCGACCTGTTCGAAGCGTGGGTGGGCGACGACGATCCGTCGGAGCTCGGCGTTTTCGTCGCCGACAGGCTGCGCAGCCTGGCCGACGCCGGCGTGCCGGTGCACTTCCAGCATGGCAACCGCGATTTCCTCGTCAGCCGGGCGTTCGCGCATCGTGCGGGCATCCATCTGCTGCCTGAGCACGCGGTGATCCTGCTCGACGGCGAGCCGGTGCTGCTGATGCACGGCGACACCCTGTGCACCGACGATCATGCCTACCAGGCCTTCCGCGCGCAGACCCGCGACCCGGCATGGCGCGCGCGCTTCCTGGCGCAGCCGCTGGCCGGCCGGCTCGCCTTCGCCGCGCAGGCGCGCGCGGCCAGCCAACAGCGTCAACAGGCGATGAAGGCCGACGACCGCGCGCAGTTCGAGACCGTCACCGACGTCTCGCCGACGGCGGTGCACGAGACCTTCGCCCGCTACGGGCTGCGCACGATGATCCACGGCCACACCCACCGGCCGGCGATCCACGAGATCGACGTCAACGGCCACGCCTGCCGGCGCATCGTGCTGGGGGATTGGTACACGCAGGGCTCGGTACTGCGCGTGGATGCGGGCGGCGTCGCACTGTCGGCGCTGCCGTTGTGAATCCGCCGAATCATTCGCGGTCGGGGCTTTGAATGCCGCCGGTCTCGCGCGCGATGCGCTCAGGTCGTCGGAGACGCCGTGGGCGTCGTCGGCGCGGCGCGGTGCTTGCGCAGATACAACAGGGTCATGCCACCGCTGATCAGCGCACCGCCCAGATACGGAACCGCGATGAAGAGACCGAGCATCAGAAACACGACGGTGAGCGTGTTCAGCACCAACAATACGTCCCGCTTCCGGCGTTCGAGCGACTTCATGGCGTTCTCCTGAGTTGTTTGGCTTCCGGCGCATCCGCCGCGGCGCATGCGGAGGGTTCCGGCGCATTATGCGCATACTCGCGGAACACGCTCCAGCGCCGTTGATCGCCCGGCCCCTGCGATCGATGCACGCCAGGACCGCGCCCGCCGCGATGCCGGATCACGCCATCTCCGCGACCGCGCTCTGCAGCGCAGCGAGTTCTTCCCCGCTGAAACCCGCCGCGCTGCGCGCATCGAGATTGAACGGGCCATAGAGCACGCCGCGACCGTACCGGATCAACAATTCGCGGAACGTCGGTTCCGGTTGAACGCCGGCGCGTTCGCAGCACCAGCGGAACCAGCGCGAGCCCGCGGCGACGTGGCCGATTTCCTCGCGCAGGATGACGTCGAGAATGTCCGCGGTGGCGTCGTCGCGAAGCTGGCGCAGCTTCACGATCATCGCCGGGGTCACGTCCAGTCCGCGCGCCTCCAGCACCCGCGGCACCAGCGCCATCCGTTCCAGCGCGCTGTGCGCGGTCTTCTCGGCCATTTCCCACAGACCGTTGTGGGCGTCGAAATCGCCGTAATCGCGGCCGAACGCATTCAACCGTTCGCGCAGCATCGCGAAATGCCGCGCCTCGTCGTGCGCGACCTGCGCCCAGTCGGCATAGAACGCGGGCGGCATGCCGCGGAAACGGTAGACCGCGTCCCAGGCCAGATCGATCGCGTTGAACTCGATGTGCGCGATCGAATGGATGAACGCCGCGCGGCCCTCGTCGCTGCCGAAACCGCGTCGCGGCAGTTCGCGCGGATGCACCAGCATCGGACGCTCGGGACGGCCGGGCATGCAGATCGGTTCGGGCGGCGGCGCGTCGTCGATGGCGAGTTCGCCACGCGCGAAGGCTTCGGCGGTCGCGAAGGTCAACGCGAGCTTGTGCTCGGGCGTCGCGGCGCGCAGGCAGGCGTGGGCGGCGGCGAACAGGGACTCGGGCGGGGGTATGGCCATGGCAGCCGACAGCATCACGCCGCGCCCGGACCGGCGAGCAGGATGTCGCGCGCCACGGCGTACTCGCGCAGCCGCGCATGATCGCGTTCGGATGGCACGGGAATCCGTGTCAGATCCATGTTGTCGGCGATGTCCGCAAGCTTCACCGCGCGGGCGATCGGATCGCGCACGATCCGTTTCGCGGCCAGTTCGCGCGTCTCGCCCTCGAACTTGGTCAACGCCCGGATGGCGTCGACGACATCATCCGCGAAGCCTTCGGCGACGAGATCGTCGAACGTGATCGACGTGTCCTCGACGATGTCGTGCAGGACCGCGGCGATGCGCTCGGCGTCGGTCGTCACCGCCATCATCACCCGCAGGGGATGCAGGATGTAGGGCTGGCCGCCCTTGTCGCGCTGGCCGGCGTGGGCCCGCGCCGCCAGTTCGATCGCGCGTTCGATCGTCGCCATGTCGTGCGCGCCGCCGGCCTCAGCCCGCCAACCGCCGCTTCTTCTTCGCCTCGTCCGAACGCAGTTGCTTGATGCGCTCGAAATAACCGGGGTCGACGTCGGTGACGTATTCGCCGTTGAAGCAGGAGCTGTCGAACCTGCGGCCCGGGAACTTGGGCCCGGCGACGGCGGATTCAAGATCGGCGAGATCCTGGTAGATCAGCCAGTCGCAGCCCAGCAGCTCCTGCACTTCCTGCTCGGTGCGACCGTGCGCGACCAATTCCTCCGGCGACGGCATGTCGATGCCGTAGACGTTCGGGAAGCGCACCGGCGGCGCGGCGGAAGCGAGATAGACCTTCTTGGCGCCGGCGTCGCGCGCCATCTGCACGATCTGCTGCGAGGTGGTGCCGCGGACGATGGAATCGTCGACCAGCAGCACGACGCGGTTGCGGAATTCCAGCGGGATCGGATTGAGTTTGCGACGCACGGATTTCGCGCGCTCGCCCTGCCCCGGCATGATGAAGGTGCGGCCGACGTACCGGTTCTTGATGAAACCTTCGCGATATTTCACGCCGAGGACGTTCGCGATTTCCAGCGCGGCGTCGCGCGAGGTGTCCGGGATCGGGATCACCACGTCGATGTCGTGCTCGGGACGCAGACGCAAAATTTTCTC
This sequence comes from Lysobacter sp., assembly GCA_011526085.1. Lineage (GTDB taxonomy): Bacteria > Pseudomonadota > Gammaproteobacteria > Xanthomonadales > Xanthomonadaceae > Lysobacter_I > Lysobacter_I hankyongensis. Next base: position 16,469 of record WYBC01000029.1, read on the forward strand.
GCCGAGGGTCACGCCCATGCGCATGCGCGCCTTGTGCACCGAGATCTCGTCCATCATCGAGTCCGGACGCGCGAAGTACACGAATTCGAAGATGCACGGCCGCAGCTCGCCTTCGGCGCACTGGCGCGAATGCAGCTCGCCGCGCGGCGTGATCACCACCGCCTCACCCGGCGCGATGTCGCGCACGCGCTCGAAGCCGAGCACGTCCAGCGCCACCGATTCGGAGGCGATCGCGTATTCGGTGCCGGCATCGGAATCGCGGCGGCCCAGCACCAGCGGACGGATGCCGTTCGGATCGCGGAACGCGACCAGGCCCAGGCCCAGCACCACCGTGACCACGGCATAGCCGCCCTTGGCGCGGCGCACGACGCCCTCGACCGCGCGGAACGCGGCGTCCGGAGTCAGCACGCGCTGCATGTCGAGCTCGTGCGCGAAGACGTTGAGCAGCACTTCGGAGTCGGAGTCGGTGTTGACGTTGCGGCGATCCTGCTCGAACACCTCGCGACGGAGCGTGTCGGTATTGATCAGGTTGCCGTTGTGCGCCAGCGCGATCCCGAACGGCGAGTTCACGTAGAACGGCTGCGCTTCGTCGCTGCCTTCGCTGCCGGCGGTGGGATAACGGCAATGACCGATGCCGACGCGTCCCTGCAACAGCGCCATGTCGGCCGGTTTGAAGGCGTCGCGCACCAGGCCGTTGCCCTTCACCACGCGCAGCGCGGTGCCGTTGGCGGTGGCGATGCCGGCAGCGTCCTGGCCGCGATGCTGGAGCACGGTCAGCCCGTCGTAGAGCGCTGCCGCGACGTCGGACGTGCCGACGATGCCGAGAATGCCGCACATGATGTTGACTCCGGAACGCTGATGAGCGGTCGATGCGTGGTGCGTGATGCGTCTGTCGTGGTGCGTGCCGGTTACGGGTGCGGACGGACGATACCGTCCACGCCGGTCCTGGCCTGGATCTGCGATTTCAGCTGGTCGGCGGCCGCGCGGTCGAGCACCGGGCCGACGCGGACGCGGGTGAGCTTGCCCTTGTCGGTATTCACGGTTTCGGTGAACGCGGTGAACCCGGCGGCGCGCAGTCGCTCGCGCATCGCACCGGCTTCGGTGGCGTCGCCGAAGGCACCGACCTGGACCGCGAAACCGACCTTGGCGGTCGCGGACGGCGCGGGCGCCACGGGCTTCGGCGCGGGCGGTTTGGCGGGTGTCGGCGCGGGCTTGGGCTCCGCGGGCTTCGCGGCCACCGGCTTGGGGTCGGCCGGCTTCGGCTGCGGTTTGGTTTCGGGCCTGGGCTCCGGCTTCGGTTCGGCCGGCTTCGCGGGGGCCGGCTTCGGCGGCTCGACCGCGGCGGTGACCGTGGCGGGCGTCGGCGCCGGGGCGGGCTCGGCGTCGAGCGCCACCACCTTCACCGGCACGTCGCTGCGGACTTCCAGCGCCTTCACGCGGACGATTTCGGCCTCGGCGCGGGTGGCATAGGGACCGATGCGCACCCGCACGGCCGGTTTGCCGTTCACGGTGGTGGCTTCGCTGTAGGCCGGCAGGCCGGCGGCCTTGGCCAGCGCGACCACGGTGTCGGCGCCCTTCTGGCTCGCGTAGGCGCCGAAATGGACGGCGTAATCGCCGGCGGCGGCGCTCGGCGGAAGAGCGGTGGCGGCCGGGGCATCGCCGGTCGCGGGCGCGTCGGGATCTGCCGCCGGGTCGATCGCGGCCGGATCGGTGCCGGCCGGCGCGCCTGCGGGCGTCGCGGTCGTGGCCGGTCGATCCACCGGGGTCGCGTCCATGCCCACGGCGCCGCCCTTGGGCACTTCGCCCGGCATCACCAGCGGCAGTTCGCGGGTTTCGGTGTCGCCGCCGGGGGCGTCGGGCATCTTCAGCGGAACGTCGGAGACGCCGCTGTCGGGCGCCGGGCCCTTCACCAGCATGGGCAGGAAAATCACCGCGAGCGCGACCAGCACGGCCGCGCCGATGAGGCGCTGTTTGAGTCCAGTGTCCATCGGCATCCGGAAAAGGAGGAAGCGCGCGGATTATACGCCGCGACCGGCCATGCCCGACCGGGCAACCGTCCGCGGATCGTTCAGCCGGAGGCGAACGCCGCCAGCGCGGCCGCCGCGGTGTGGAACGAGCCGAAGACCAGCACCCGGTCGCCCGGCGCGGCCTCGCCCCGGGCCGCGGCCAATGCCCCGGCGACGGTGGCGCAGCGCTCGCCGTCCGCCGCGGCGGTGCCGGCCAGCCGTTCGGCGAAGGCCGTCACGTCGAGCCCGCGCGGGCCGGTGTCGGCCAGGCCGGCCAGCCACCAGCGGTCGACCTGCCCGGCCAACGCCTCCACCACGCCGACGGCGTCCTTGTCGCCCAGCGCCGCGAAGACCGCGAACGTCCGGCCCTGCGCCGGCGCTGCCGCCAGCCAGGCCGCCAGCGCGCGCGCGGCCTGCGGGTTGTGGCCGACATCGACCAGGAATTCGACGCCGTCGCGCTCGAAACGCTGCAGCCGCGCCGCCACCTGCGCGTCGCGCACGCCGGCGGCATATGCCGCATCGGGCAGATCGATCGGCAGCGCGCGCAGTGCGGCGATGGCGACCGCGGCATTGCGCAACTGCACCGGCGCGGCGAGCCGCGGCATCGGCAGTTCGAGTTCGCAGCCGATCTCGCGCCAGCGCCAGCATTCCGCATCGATGGGCTCGAAGAAGAAATCGCAGCCGATGCGGACCGCCGACGCGCCGATGGCGTAGGCATGTCCGAGCACGGTCGACGGTGGATCGTCGTCGCCCAGCACCAGCGGCTTCCAGGCGCGCGCGATGCCGACCTTCTCCGCGCCGATGGTTTCGATGTCGCCGCCGAGCCAATCCTGGTGGTCGAGATCGACCGTGGTGATCGCGGCGACATCCGGATCGACGATGTTCACCGCATCGAGCCGGCCGCCGAGGCCGACTTCGAGCACCGCCAGATCGAGATCGCTGCGGGCGAACAGCCACAGCGCGGCGAGCGTGCCGTATTCGAAATAGGTCAATGGAACGCCGACGCGCGCGTCCTCGACCGCTTCGAACGCCGCGACCAGCGCGGCATCGTCCGCATCCGCGCCGTCGACGCGCACGCGTTCGTTGTAGCGCAGCAGATGCGGCGAGGTGTAGGCGCCGACGCGCAGGCCCGCGGCGCGGGCGATGGCCTCGATGAAGGCGACGGTCGAGCCCTTGCCGTTGGTGCCGCCGACGATCGCCACATGTCGCGCCGGCCTGGACAGCACGCTCCCGGGCAGCGCCATCGCGTCGGCGACGGCGCGCACGCGCTCCAGTCCCATTGCAATCGTTTTCGGGTGCTGGCGTTCGATGAAGGCCAGCCATTCGGGAAGAGTGCGTGCGGTCATGCCGCTATTATCGCCTGTCCGTCGCGCGGCGCCGCGCACGCCATTCCAGGCGAGCCCTTGCAGGCACGCCCTTGCAGGATTGAGACCCGCATGCCGCTTTCAACCCCGATGTCCGCACCGATCCTCGGCACCATGCGCTTCGGCGAATGGGGCGCGCGCCTCTCGCCCACGGCGGTGGTCGACCTGCTCGAAGCCGCGCTCGACGCCGGCATCGACACCCTGGATCTCGCCGACATCTACGGCGGCCACAGCACCAACGCGCTGGTCGGCGCGGCCTTCGCCGCGCGCTCCGGCCTGCGCACGCGACTGAAGCTGATCGCGAAGATCGGCATCGTCATGAGCGGCAGTCCGGGCAACGCGCGTGGCGTGCAGTACTACGATCTTTCGGTCGAACACCTGCGGCGTGCGCTGGACGATTCGCTGTCGGCGCTCGGCGTCGATCGCGTCGACATGCTGATGCTGCATCGCTTCGATCCGCTGCTGCGGCCGGACGCCATCGCCGCGTGGATCCGCGACGAACAGCGCGCGGGCCGCGTCGGCGACTTCGGCGTCTCGAACTTCGATGCGCAGGCGATCGCGCTGTTCGACGGCCACCTGCCGGTGGTCGCGAACCAGATCGAACTGTCGCTCGCCAACAGCATCGCGATCGACGACGGCACGCTCAATGCGACCCGCGCGCGCGGCGCCGAAGTGCAGGCGTGGTCGCCGCTCGGCGGTGGCGATCTGCTCGACCCGCGGTCCTCGGTCGGTGGTCGCCTGCATGCGCGCCTGCAGGCGATGGCCGGCGAATTCGGACTCGATCCGGCCTCGCTGCTGTTGCGCTGGGTGGCTTCGGTGCCCGATACGCGCGTCGTGCTCGGCAGCACGAAGATCGAACGCCTGCGCGAAGGCGTACGCGCCTGCGCCGAACCGCTGCCGCGCGATGCGTGGTATGCGCTGTGGGAAGCGGCGCGGGGACGCGCGGTGCCCTGAGGCATCGGAAGCGCCCCTCACCCGGCCTTCGGCCACCCTCTCCCGGTTGCACGGGGAGAGGGCCGGTTCAGAAGCCGCCTTAAAGCGCCCGATGCACCGCTTCGCCGAACAGCGCGGTGTGGTGCGCGCAGTCGTTCAGGCGCACCACTTCCATGCGATCCGCCGAGGGGCCTTCGAGCAGATTCAGGGTCGCGGGCGCCTGGCGGAAACTCCACAGCCGGCTGAGCGGAATGCCGAGGACGCGGCACAACAGCACGCGATTGACCGCGTCGTGCGCGACCAGCAACAGCGTCTGATCGTCGCCGAGCCCTTCGAGCGCGCGCTCGAACGCGGGCCAGGCGCGATCGAGCACATCCTGCAGCGATTCGCCGCCCTGTCCCGGCATCAGCACGGTGTCCGGCGCTTCGCGCCAGGCCTGGAGACGGTCGGGGTCGCGCTCGCGGATCTCGCTGGCGAGCAGACCTTCCCATTCGCCGTGGCCGATCTCCATCAGCCCGGCATCGGTGCCGAGGAGGTCCTGGCGCGCGTCGCCGAGCGCGAACGCGGCGGTGGTCTTCGCGCGGGTCAGCGGCGAGGCCACCGCGCGATCGATGCGGACGTCGCCCAGGCGCGCACCGAGCGCGCGCGCCTGGCCTTCGCCGACCGGCGACAGAGGGATGTCGATCTGGCCCTGATAGCGGCCTTCGGCGTTCCACGGCGTTTCGCCGTGGCGTGCGAGAAGAATGCGCATCGTCGGCCTCAGACCTGCTGCAGCGACAGGATGCCCGGCACCGACTTCAGCGTCGCGATCTGTTCGTCGCTCAGCGGTTTGTCGACCGTGATCGCCGCGCGCGCCTGGCCGTCGCCCGCCGCACCCAGCGCGAAGTTGACGATGTTCACGCCGGCGGTGCCGAGCTGCGAACCGACCTGGCCGATCATGCCGGGACGATCTTCGTTGCGCATCAGCAGCACGTGCGCGAGCGGATCGAACTCGATCTCGACGCCGTCCAGACGCACCACGCGCGGGCCGCGATGCAGGGTCGCTTCGATTTCGCGGGTACGGATGTTGCCGCTGCCGTTGTCGCCGACCACGCGCACCTTGAGCAGGCGGTCGAAACCGTCGCCGTCGCCGCCGACGGTTTCGGCGACCGTCAATCCGCGCGCGGCGGCTTCCTGCAGCGCGTTCACCGGCGTGACGCGGCCGGATGCCGTGCCCAGCAGCGCGGCGACCAGCAGGCGCGTCAACGGACGCGTGTCGAGCGCCTCGGTGCGGCCGGCGTAGGTGATTTCCAGGCGCGTCGGCGCGCGCACCAGACGCACGGCCAGACGGCCCAGCGACGACATCAGCGGCATCCACGGCCCGACTTCGCGCGCGGCTTCGGCGGTGAGCGGCGGCAGATTGACGCAGCCCGCGACCGCGCCGGTGGCGGCGAAATCGATGATCTGCTTGGCGAGGATGGTGCTGACCGCCTGCTGCGCTTCGCTGGTCGATGCGCCGAGATGCGGGGTGAGGATGAGCTTCGGATGCGCGCGCAGCGGCGAATCGGCCTGCAGCGGTTCGGTGGCGAAGGTGTCGAGCGCGGCGCCGGCGAGGTGGCCCGCGTCGAGCTGGCGCAGCAGCGCGTCCTCGTCGATCAGTCCGCCGCGCGCGGCGTTGATCAGATACGCGCCCTTCTTCATCGCGCGCATCTGCGCTTCGCCGATGATGTTGGTGGTGTCCTTGGTGCGCGGAATATGCAGGGTGACGATGTCGGCCCAGGCCAGCAGTTCGTCGAGGGTCTTCAGCGCGACGCTGCCCTTGCCCGCGGCCGACGGCGGCAGGAACGGATCGTACGCGGCGACGTCCATGCCGATACCCTGCGCCTTGCGCGCGACCGTGCTGCCGATGCGTCCGAGGCCGATGACGCCCAGGCGCTTGCCTTCGAGTTCGAAACCGGTGAGGCCAGCCTTGGGCCACTGCCCGGCCTTCATGCCGGCATCGGCCTTCGGGACGTGGCGTGCGAGCGAGAACAGCAGCGAGATCGCGTGTTCGGCGGCGGCGAGCGTGTTGCCGTCCGGCGCGTTCATCACCGCGATGCCGCGGGCGGTGGCGGCATCGACATCGATGGTGTCGACGCCGGCGCCGGCGCGACCGATGACCTTGAGCTGCTTCGCCGCTTCGATCGCTTCGGCGGTGACCTGGGTGGCCGAACGCACGAGCAGCGCATCGACGCCATCGAGGGCGGCGGCGAGTTTGGCGGGGTCTTTGATCGGATCGGAGATTTCGACGGTCCAACCGGCGTCGCGGAACATCGCAAGGCCGTCTTCGTGGATACCGTCGCATGCCAGGACTTTCATTTCGAGCGCTCCATGTGGGGAAGGAATCCCGCGGAGCCCTGCAAGCCGGCACGACGAACAACATTGCGTTGGATCTGGACGGCGAAAGCACCTGAACCTGGGTTCGAAGGGGCTTTCACCTGCGGTCGAGAAACGGGGCCGGCTGGCATGGGAATCCGCGACGGGGACCAGCCTAGCAGAGGATTCCAGCGCGCGAAAGACCAGCCCCGCCCCGTTCGTCGCGGCGAACGGTTGCAATCGAAACCATCGCGCCCGCACCTCCCGGGACCGGCGTGCCGGCGGGATCAATCCACCCGGTTGCGGCCCGCGCTCTTCGCCCGGTACAGCGCCGCATCGGCGCGCGCGACGCAATCGGCCGGCGTTTCGCCCGGATGCAGCTCGCTGACGCCGATGCTGACCGTCATGCCGTCCGCGGCCTCGGCGACGTGGGCGCGGATGCGTTCGGCCAGATGCCGCACGTCCTCCAGCCCGCATCCCGGCGCGACGATCGCGAACTCCTCGCCACCGTAGCGCGCGACCAGCGTATCGCCGCGCACGCTGTCCGAGAGACAGCGCGCGACGCGGATCAGGGCATCGTCGCCGGCCTGATGCCCGTTCGCATCGTTGTAGGTCTTGAAGTGATCGACATCGATCAGTGCGAGACCGAGACGTTCGCCGGTGGCGTGGGCGCGCGCCGCGGCCTGCTGCAGGAACGCATCGAATTTCCTGCGGTTCGCGATGCCGGTGAGGCCATCGCGATCGGCGAGATCCTGCAGGCTGAAATTCAACAGTTCGAGATCCCTGGTGCGGGCGCGGACCAGTGCGTCCAGTTCGACATTCCTCGTCCGCAACGCAGCGAGCCTCCGGCGCTGGCGCCGGATCAGCGCGAGGCCCGCGAGCAGGCTCGCCAGCGCGACCAGCGCGGGCATGAACCAGGCGCGCTCGTACCAGCGCGGAATCACTTCGAACGGATACGGCACGCCTTCGATCGGCGCCGCATTGCCGACGCGGGCGCGCACGTGCAGCGTGTACCGGCCCGGCGGCAGCGAGAAGAAGCGGAAGCCCGGCTGCGCACCGGAATCCGACCATGCGTCGTCGAAACCCTCCAGCCGGAACTGATAGCGTTTGTCGCCGACGCCCGAAAAATCGGTCAGCCCCAGATCGAACTCGAGCGTGGCGCCGGTCATCAGGAACCTGGGCGGCTGATCGAGCGGCAGCGTCGATACCCGTTCGCCGCCGCGGTTCAACCGCACCCGCGTGATGCGCAGCGTCGCACGCTCCGCGATGGGCCGCGTCCCGTCTCCGTCATGGTCTCCGGCGCGACTCAGATAGCGCACCAGCAACCCGTTCGCCGCGATCAGCGCATCGCCGCCGGGCAGCGTCAGCAGACTCATGAACGGGCCGTCATCGGGCCGCGCGTGCAGCGCCACCGCCCATCGACCGTTGCCGCTCTTCCGATACGCGGTGTGATAGCTGTATGCCCAGCGATCGCCGTTGCCGGAGGCGACCAGGGCCACGACTTCGCCCGCGTTCAACAGTGCGCCCAAGCCGTCGAGATCGTCCGCGACGAAGCGGCCCGCGCGGTAACGGAACAATCCCGCTTCGGTGCTGACGACCGCGCCCTCCGGCGTCGCGCTGACGACGGCCGTCTTCGCGGCGCCGAAGCGCAGGCCCTCGCGCGGACCGAAACGCACCACGCGAAAGCCGTTGGGATCGCGCGCGTCCAGGACCGCCATCGCCAGACCGTTTTCGTCGCTGCCCAGCAGAATGCCGTCCGCGGTCGCGGCCAGCGAACTGACCAGCCAGGGCGCTTTCGTATGCCGCCCCGCTTCGATGTAACCGTCGCCGTCGCGCTTCAGCAGCACCGGCCCGAATTCCGAACCCACCCACAGAAGCCGCGGATGCGCGGGATCCAGCAGCAGCGTGCGCGGGTACAGATCGTCGCTGCCGATCACGGTGGCCCGCCCGCGGTCGATCCGGCTCAGGCTGCGCGAATCGGCGAGCAGCAGACCGGCTCCGTCGTCGAGGATGTGCCACGCCTCGCCGCGGGTCCAATCCTGTCGCGACAGCGGGCGGTCGAAGACGCCGTTCGCGATGGACCCGCGATAGACGCCGGCCCCGGTGGAAAGATACAGCGCATCGCCGATGCGATGCAGCGCGTACACCGAGCCTTCGACGCCTTCGGCCTTGCCGTAGCGCAGCCAGCGAAACGGCCATTCGACGCGGATCAAACCGCGATCGTCCACGCTCAGCAGCGCGCCGTCGTCGTCGACCAGCACTTCGGGCATGAAACTCTTGCCGACCTGGATCGATTCGAAGCGACGACGCGGCAGATCGAGCACCCGCAGGACGCCGTCGAACGAACCGAACGCGAATTTGCCGCCGCCGAGGGCGACGCCGTTGTTGATCTGGATCGCATTGTCGTGGATGCCGCCGCCGTGGGCACTGCCGTCATCAGCCGCGCCATCGGCCGACGCCACGTCGTCGAGCGGATCGATCTCGCCGTCCTTGAAGATCTTGAGGCCGCCGGCGGCGTCCGTGATCAGCACGCCGCCGTCGTCGAGCGCGAAGAAGTTGTAGATCAGCGCGGTCGACAATCCGCCGGTACCCGCGATCGGCACGAAGGCATCGCCCTGCAGGCGACGCAAGCCTTCTCCCCGCCACTGCACCCAGAGTTCGTCGCCCACGCGATCGATCTCGCCGAAACGGCCTTCGTGATGCCAATAGCCCGCGCGCGCGCCATCCGCGTCGACCGCGAACAGATCGCGCAGGCCGCGAAAGTAGATGCGGCCGCGGTGTTCGGTGATCTGCCAGATGTCGGCGAAGTTGATGTCGGCGGAGTTCGCGTCCGCGACATCGGTGCCGGAGGCGTCGGCACCGGCGGGGCTGGCGCCCGACGATCCGCTGCCGGCGAGATCGCGCCGGAATCTCGGCACGAGATCGACGTATTCGAGATCGCCGTTCGACAAGGTGCGGAGATAACCGAAACAGTCGCTGCCGCCCACCCACAGGCGCCCGCGGGCGTCCGCATGCAATGCGCGGACCGCGCCGGGCCGCGGCGTTTTCAGCCATGTCCAGCGGCCGCCATCGAAACGCAGGATGCCGCCGCTGCCGCCGACGTAGATGTGGCGCAGGCGATCCTGTTCGACCGCGAAGTACTGCGGATACACGCGCAGATCCGGCGAGATGCGCGTGATCTGCGGTTCGGCGGCACGGAGCATGCATGCCGCGAACAGAAGCGGCAGCGCGAACGCCCATCCGATGCATCCCCGCATATCGCGCTCCCATGCCCTGCCATGGCTCCGATCGCAGGGTCGGCGCGCCGCGACCGCGGATTCTTCCAGCGACGGTCCGCGACCCGGACTGCGACTGCGCGCCACGCGAAGGACGGCATTGCGCAACGGACCGCCCCCTGCCGACCGGTCCCGCGGGCAGCGTCGCAAGAGTACCGGCGCTTTGCAAGCGTTTGCGCGAAGCCGCGGCGCCCACTCGAAGAAGTGCTGCCGGGATAACGTTTTCGCAATTCGGCTGGCGCTAGAGTCGGTGCGCCGGACTTCCCGGCAGTACTTCACAACAAAGGAACGAACGATGAAGACTTCCCTCAAGCGCCGCAGCACCAAGATCGCTCTCGCGCTGGGCGCCGCCTTCGCCATCGGTGCAGCTGTCGCCGCCGCCCCCGGGCCGACCTCGATTGGCGAGTTCTACTATTACTTCGACGCCGCCGGCAACACCATCGGCTATCGCGCGATCGACTGCTACGGCAATTACTCCGCGTGGGGCAAGACCAGCACGCGCTATTCCAACGGCTACGCGCTCTGCCTGCCCCGCGACTGATCGAGGCGGCGGTCGAGACCACGGATGCGGAAACGGCGGCCGTGGCCGCCGTTTCCTTCGTACGCCGCGCCGGAGCGGTTACTTCTTCGCCGGCACGCCGAGTTCCTGCAACAGCTGCGGCGCCGGGAACACTTCCTGCATGATCCAGCGCATGTAGCGTTGATCCACCGAAATCATGCGGGTGACGGCGGGATCGAACACCCAGTTCGAACTCACCGATTCCCAGTTGCCGTCGAACGCCAGGCCGACCAGACGGCCATTGGCGTCGAGCACCGGCGAACCTGAGTTGCCGCCGGTGATGTCGAGGTCGGACAGGAAATTCACCGGCACCGTGCCGAGCTTCTTGTCGACGAGGCCGCCGTAGCGCTTCGCGCGGATCGCCTCGAGCTGCGCCTGCGGTGCGTCGAAGGGCTCCTGGCCGGTCGCCTTCGCGGCGACTTCCTCCAGCAGCGTGAAGGGCTTCTGCCGCGAGCCGTCGCGCTTGGTGTAGCCCGTCACGTTGCCGAAAGTGATGCGCAGGGAACCGTTGGCGTCCGGATAGACCGCCTCGCCACGGCTTTTCTTGTATTCCGCGACCGCCTGCAGGAACAGGGGACGCGCGACCATGGCGTCGCCGGCGCGCGATTTGCGGGCCTCTTCGAGCCGCAGCAGCGTCGGCATCATCGCCACCGCGTAGCGGATCGCCGGGTCCTTGCTGCGCTCGAACTCCTTGCGATCGGCCTTCATCCAGCGCAGGCGCTCGTCGGTATTGCCGAGCTTGGTCGCGGACAGGGTCTTCAGCGCAGCGGCGATCGCCTTGTCGTCGCTGCCCTTCAGCCAGGCATCCAGCGGTTGCAGGCGCTGTTCCTTCGGAAGACGCACGTACTGTTCCAGCCAGTAGCGCATCATCTCGCGATCCATGGTCGGGTGATATCGGCGTTCCATCTGGCGCAGGCCGCCTTCGATGCCGGCGAGGTCGCGCTGCTGGAAGCCGGACTCGCGGTCGGCATCGGCCTTCTCGCGCTCGATCGACAGGCGGTACAGCTGGGTGGCGACGCTGAGCACGCCGTTGCCGCCGAGACGCGCGAGCACCAGATCGCGCTCGCGCGTGGCCTGGGTCTGCGCATTGAGCGAACGCAGGGTGTCGTAGGCCTCCAGCGCCGGGGTGCCGGCCTTGCCGCGCTTGCGCAGCCAGCCCAGCACCGCCTGCTCCTGCTTCTCCTTGATGCCCGACGCGCCCATGCGCTCGAATCCTTCGAGCTGCCCGTCGTAGTTCTTCAGCACGTTCTCCCAGCTGCGCACGATGCTGGCGTACTTCACCGCGATGTCGGGGACCTTGCGGCCCTCGGCGTCGACCAGCGCCACCACCGCCTTGTTGTGGCGGCTGATGGTGGGATAGGTCCAGTCGACGGTGTTGGCGAATTCCTCGGCCAGCGCGTAGCGGTTGGTGTTGCCCGGATAGCCGGCGACCATGACGAAATCGCCGGCGGCCAGCGGCTTGTCGGCGATGCGCAGGTATTGCTTCGGCCGGTACGGCACGTTGTCGGTCGAATACGCGGCGGGACGGCCGTCGCGGCCGACGTAGGCGCGGTAGAACGCGAAGTCGCCGGTGTGGCGCGGCCACATCCAGTTGTCCACTTCGCCGCCGTAGTTGCCGATGCTGCCGGGCGGCGCGTAGACCAGGCGCACGTCCTTGATCTCGAGATTGCGGAACAGGCGATAGGTGCCGCCACCGAAGAAGCTGTACAGCGTGCAGCGATAACCGGGCGTGGCTTCGCAGTCGGCGATCAGGCGCTTCTCGATGACATCGCGGGCCCGGGTGCGGCTCAGGGCGTCCGGCGCCGCGGCGATGGCCGCGCGCACCTGGGTGGTCACGTCGTCGATGCGGTCGAGCACGTAGATGCGTGCGTTCGGGCCGGCGCTCAGCTCCTGCGCCTGCGTCGGCGCATTGAAGCCGTCCTTGATGAGGTTCTTGTCCGGCGTGGAATTCAGCTGGATCGCACCGTAGGCGCAGTGATGATTGGTCGTGACCAGACCCTGCGGCGAGACGAAGCTGGCGGTGCATCCGCCCAGCGAGACCACCGCGCCCAGCGGGTCGCCGGTGAGGTCGCTCAGCTGTTTCGGGGTGAGCTTGAGGCCGGCGGTCTTCAGCGGCCCGGCGATTTCGGGCAACTGCTGCGGCACCCACATGCCTTCGACGGCGGAGGCGGCGGGCGAAAACACGCCGGCGACGAATGCGACGGTCGCGAGGGCGAGCAGGTTCGGGGAAATACCGTGACGGGGCATGACGTTCTCGGACTGCTGGACAAAGAGCACGAGTGTATCGGTTCGCCGCGGGCGCCGACCATGTCCAATGGTCATGCCCGCCGAGGCGACCTTGCGACGGGCGTCGCAGAGCGGGCGCCGGCGGGACGTCCATACGCGACGGCATGGCGCACATGCCGTCGAGGCCTGAACGGACGGTCGCGGACCGGGGCGTATAATCCGCGCCCCAACCACAGCGACGGGCAATCCATGGCCACGACGACGATGAAGGCGCTGGTGAAGCGCGAAGCCGGCAAAGGCATCTGGATGGAGGACGTGCCGGTGCCGTCGCCCGGCGCCAACGAGGTGCTGATCAAGTTGGAGAAGACCGCGATCTGCGGCACCGACCTGCACATCTATCTCTGGGACGAGTGGAGCCAGCGCACGATCAAGCCCGGCCTGGTGATCGGCCACGAATTCGTCGGCCGCATCGTCGAGATGGGCCCCGGGGTCACCGGCTATCGCCTCGGGCAGCGGGTCTCGGCGGAAGGGCACATCGTCTGCGGCCACTGCCGCAATTGCCGCGCCGGCAAACCGCATCTGTGCCCGAACACGGTGGGCATCGGCGTGAACCGCGACGGCGCCTTCGCCGAATACCTGGTGATGCCGTCCAGCAACCTGTGGCCGATCCCCGACCAGATCCCGAGCGAACTGGCCGCGTTCTTCGACCCGTACGGCAACGCCGCGCACTGCGCGCTGGAATTCGACGTGGTCGGCGAGGACGTGCTGATCACCGGCGCCGGCCCGATCGGCGTGATGGCCGCCGGCATCTGCAAGCACATCGGCGCGCGCAACGTGGTCGTCACCGACGTGAACGACTACCGCCTCAAGCTCGCCGCCGACATGGGGGCCACCCGCGTGGTCAACGTCAGCAACACCTCGCTGAAGGAAGTGATGAAGGACCTGCACATGGAAGGCTTCGACGTCGGCCTGGAAATGAGCGGCAATCCGCGCGCGTTCAACGACATGCTCGACTGCATGTACCACGGCGGCAAGATCGCGCTGCTGGGCATCCTGCCCAAGGGCGCGGGCGTCGACTGGGACCGGATCATCTTCAAGGGCCTGACCATCCATGGCATCTACGGGCGCCGGATGTACGAGACCTGGTACAAGATGACCCAACTCGTGCTGTCCGGCTTCCCGCTGGGCAAGGTCCTCAGCCACCAGTTGCCGATCGACGAATTCCAGACGGGCTTCGATCTGATGGAATCGGGCAAGTCCGGGAAGGTCGTGCTGAGCTGGAACTAGAGCGGCGGATCCTTGCCGCGGATGGCCGCCCTGTTGGGCGCCTCCCGGGAACGGCCATGGGTTCACCCGCACCGACAGTCGCGGCCATCTCAAGCAGCCGTCGGCAAGGATGTGACCATGCGCGGCAGCATGGGACGGGAAGCGCAATCGATTGTCTGCCCCGACCGCCGTTACATTCCGTTACATCGCCAGTCGGGATGGAGCTGCAATCGTATTCAATAGAACCGGTCAATCGAACGCCCAGCGACGATCCGCGGGCCGAACGCGACACGCAAAAAGAAAGGGCGCCGAGGCGCCCTTTCTCATGTCTCCGGATCGCTCCGGCGGAGGCGATCAGCCGCCGACCGAGAACGTCACCACGAACTTGTCTTCGGCATTGTCTTCGCCGAACAGATCTTCGCCGTTGTTGTCGGTGCCGATGTAGCTGACGCCGATGTTCACCGGGCCGAAGTCGCGGTTCACGCCGACCGAGTAATCCATGTAACCGTCTTCGGTGGCCAGGTCGTCGTCGACCGTGGTGTAACCCACGCCGGCGGTGATGTTGTAGCCGTCGCCGACTTCCCAGCTGCCGCCCAGCGCAGCGTAGATGCTGTCGGTGCTGCTGTTGAGGTAATCGTTGGTGTAGCCCAGCGTCGCCGAATAGTTCTCGGCGAACGAGACCTTGCCGATCAGCTCGTTGTAGGCGTAATCCACGCCGTCCGGCTCGCCGACGTAGTTGTAGCGGACCAACTGCACGTCGAGATTGACGCTGTCGGTGAGATCGCCGTTCCAGCCGACGAAGGTGTCGACTTCGGCATCGGTGCTTTCGCCGAAATCCACGTTCGACGCCCATGCGCCGACGTAGAGACCGTTGGACCAGCTGTAGCCGGCGCCGGCCTGGATGGCGGGCTTGTCGTCGGTCTGGGAAATACCGCGGAACATGTATTCGGACGTTGCGGCGGCGTTCCAGTTGAAGCCGGAATCGTCTTCGTCCTGGGCCTGGGCCGCCAGCGGCATCAGCGCCAGCAACGCAAGGGAAATCAGCTGTTTACGCACAAGAACCTCCTCTGTCAGGGGATGTGGATCGTTTCGTAGGGGGGAGAGTGGATGCCGTTTTTGGCGGCATCGCCCCGAGATTAACTCATATTTAACCGACGGAAACACCCCGGAAATCCTGCTGTCACGATCCGGCCGTATGCCAACCGTTCATTTTTGGCATCAATCTTGCTCGATATCGCGAACGCTCCAGCCTGTCGTTCCTGACAGGTCCCCCACGAACATGAGGTTTTGGTATGGCCTACCAGGTCGCGCTGTGTGGTTTGACCGCCAGGGATTCGAGGCTGCTCGAAATCGTGATCAACCGCGCCAACAGCGGACGCCACGCTTTCCACGCCGGCCAGGCGGAGAACATCGCGCAGCCCGGCGTGGCGATCGTCGACGCCAGTTCGGCGCTTTCGATCGAGATGTACGAGGACCTGCATCAGCGCCACCCGCGGCTGATTCCGGTGACCATCTCCGACCATGGCATGGCCGGCGACAGCCGTTACCGGATCGAACGCAAATCGCTGTTCCTCCAGGTGATGAAAGTCCTGGACGACCTCGCCGACCACGAATTCGTGGGCAACAAGGTCACCCCCCACCCGACCGCGACGACGACCGCGCCATCGCGGAACACGACGGCCCAGGCGGCGACCGAACCGGCGTTCGTCCCGGGCAAGGCCGGCGAACCCCAGCCGCTGACCGCCCTCGTGGTGGACGACAGCCTGACCGTGCGCGAACAGATGCGGCAGGCATTGCAGCGCCTGGGCATCGCCTGCGATCCGGCCGACAGCGCCGAAGCGGCGATGCGCCTGCTGGAACACCACAGCTACAACCTCGCGTTCCTGGACGTGGTGATGCCCGGCACCGACGGTTACGAACTGTGCCGCAAGATCAAGCACAACACCTACCTGCGCATGATGCCGGTGCTGATGCTCACCAGTCGCTCTTCTCCGTTCGACCGCGCGCGCGGCGCGCTCTCGGGCTGCGACAGTTATCTGATCAAGCCGATCACGTGGGACACCTTCAGCCAGGCGGTCGACAAGGCGCTGATGAAATCCTTCCGCAACGATCGCGCGCAGATGATCGCGCGCGGTTACCGGCTCTGATCGACCGACGCACGCCGCATTTCCGCTCCCTCCTTCCCAAGGAACGTCCACCGTGCCGAAAGCCCTCATCTGCGACGACTCCGCCGCCGAACTCGCGAATCTGCGCAGCATCCTCACCAACGCCGGCTGGCATTCGGTGACCGCGTCCAACGGCGCGGAAGCCGTGCAGAAGGCCATCGCCGAGAAACCCGCGCTGATCTTCCTCGACATCATCATGCCGGACATGGACGGCTACGAAGCCTGCCGGCAGTTGCAGGCCAGCGCCGATACGAAGGCCATTCCGGTGGTGTTCGTCTCCAGCAAGAACCAGAAGGCCGACCAGATCTGGGCCAAGATGCAGGGCGGCAAGGCGCTGATCGGCAAACCCTATTCCGCCGATCAGATCGTCGACACGCTGAAGGCCTTCGGCTGAGCATGGCCGCAACCGACGTCCCCGCGACCAACGGCGGTTTCACCGGCGCCGCCGCGACGGCGCCGGCCGCCACGCCGCGGATCGCGTTCCAGGCGCATCCGCGGTTGCCGTGGCTGCTGGTGCCGGAAGGCGTCCCGATGCAGGTGCTGATCGACGCCGTTCCGGTGCGCGTGCCGAACACCCGTGACTGGTTCAAGGGCGTGGTCAGCCAGCGCGGCAACCTGTTGCCGGTCTTCGATCTGGCCGGCTGGGCCGGGCTGCCCGCGAGCGACGCAAGGCCGCAGATCGTCTCGGCGGGCGTCGGCGCCACCGCCTGCGCGATCGTGTGCGCCGCGACGCCGACGCTGCTGTTCGCGGAACGCGAAACGATGTCGGCGGCCACGGTCGCAACGCTCGAACCGTTTCTGGGACGCGC
Source organism: Lysobacter sp. (assembly GCA_011526085.1). Taxonomy (GTDB): domain Bacteria; phylum Pseudomonadota; class Gammaproteobacteria; order Xanthomonadales; family Xanthomonadaceae; genus Lysobacter_I; species Lysobacter_I hankyongensis. The sequence continues at coordinate 33,406 of WYBC01000029.1, forward strand.
CCACGCCAGCGCGCAGGGGATCGTTCGCGAGTTCGATCTGCAGCGCTGGCTCGCGGCTGCCGCACAAGACATCACCGGCGGCGCGTCGGGCTGATCGCCCGCGTCCCGCTTTCCGATATCCGCTCCGGGGAAAATCCGCATGGCCACTTCTTCGTCCTCGTTCTTCGGCAGCATCCGCGGCCGGCTCATCGTCGGTACCGCGGCGCTGGCGCTGATCCCGCTGATCCTGCTCGCGGGCGTGCTCGGCTATTACGCCAGCCGCCAGTCGGCCGCGGCGCTGGACCAGCGCGCCTACGACCAGATGGCGTCGATCCGCGCCGGCAAACAGGAAGAAATCAACGCCTACTTCGGCAACGTCGCCGACCTGATGCGCACCGTGGCCAACACCGCCGAAGTGCGGCAGGCGCTGCGCGAAGGCACCACGACCCAGCCGCAGATGGCGGCCGGCGTCGATCTGGACGTCGCCAAGGCCGCGCTCACGGATTACTACCAGGCCGATTTCGGCCGGCAGTATTCGATCCGCAACCCCGGCCAGCGCGCGGACATTTCCGGGTTCGTCGAAAAGCTGCCGCCGCAGACGCTGGCCGCGCAGTACGTCTACATCGCCGACAATCCGAACCCGCTGGGCAAGAAGGGCGATCTGGACCAGGCGGACGACGGCTCGTCCTACAGCGCGGTGCACGGCCGCATCCACGGTTACGCGCGGCGCGCGGTGGAAAGCTATGGCCTGTACGACTTCTTCCTGGTCGACGCGCAGACCGGTTTCGTGGTCTACACCTACTTCAAGGAACTCGACTTCGCCACCAGCCTGCGCGATGGCCCCTGGGCGCAGAGCGGCCTGGGCCAGGCCTACGCCAAGGCGATGGCCTCCAAACGCGCCGACGAAGTCTCGATCACCGACTATGCGCCCTATCGCCCGTCGTACGACGATCAGGCCTCGTTCGTCAGCACGCCGATCACCGACGAAACGGGCAAGACCATCGGCGTGTTCATCGTGCAGCTGCCGATCGACCGCGTGAACCAGATCATGACCTTCGACGGACGCTGGAAGGACGTGGGTCTCGGCGAATCCGGCGAAACCTATCTCGTCGGCGCGGACAAGACCCCGCGCTCGATTTCCCGCTTCATGAAGCAGAACAGCGCGGGCTTCCTCGACATGATGCGCGGCCTGAAGACCTCGCAGGCGAAGCTGGCGGCGATGGATTCGCGGGACTCCAACATCGGCCTGATGACGGTGGACACCCGCGGCGTGAAGGACGCGCTGGCGGGCAGGAGCGGCACCGCGGTCTATCCCGATTACCGCGGCATCGACGTCCTCGGCTCCTACGCGCCGATCGACGTGCTCGGCCTGCGCTGGGTGATCCTGTCGGAAATCGACGCCGCCGAATCCAGCGCACCGGTGACCGCGCTGCAACGAGGCATCGCGATCACGGGTCTCGCCACCCTCGTGCTGGTGGGCCTGATCGCGCTGTTCGCCGCCCTGCGCCTCGCGCGCTCGATCAACGTGCCGCTGAGCCGGGTGCAGGACACCGTGCTGAAGGTCGGCGCCGGCGATCTCGACGCCCGCACCGGCCTGCAGAGCAACGACGAAATCGGCCAGCTGGCGAAGGCCTTCGACGGCCTGCTCGACGAAAAGGTGGCCGAGCTGGCGCGCGCGCAGCAGGAGAACGAACAGCTCAACAACTCGGTGATCGAGATCATGACCTCGGTCGCGCAGCTCGCGCAGCGCGATCTGAACGTGAAGGTGCCGGTGTCCGAAGACGTGACCGGCGCGGTCTCCGACGCGATCAACATGATGACCACCTCGACCGCGCGCGCGCTGCGCGACGTGAACGCGATTTCGGCGCAGGTCTCGGACAGCTCGAACCGCGTGAAACAGCGCGCGGACACCGTGCTCAAGCTCGCCGACGAAGCCAGCAACCAGGCGAACGCGGCCTCGGCCGAGTTGAGCACCACCGCCAACGCGCTGCGCCAGATCGGCGAACAGGCGCAGGGTGCGGGACGCGAAGCGGAACGCGCGCTGAGCACCACCGGCGAAGCGCTGAGCGTCGTGCGCGCCACGGTCGAAGGCATCACCGCCTCGCGCGACCAGATCCGCGAAACGGAAAAGCGCGTGAAGCGGCTGGCCGAACGCTCGCAGGAAATTTCCTCGGCGGTGACCATCATCGGCCAGATCGCCGAGCGCACGTCGGTGTTGGCGCTGAACGCGTCGATGCAGGCGGTGGCGGCCGGCGAGGCGGGCCGTGGTTTCGCGGTGGTGGCGGACGAAGTGAAGCGGCTGGCGGAAAACGCCCGCGAAGCGACCCAACAGATCGCCGGACTGGTGAACGCGATCCAGTCGGACACCACCGAAACCCTGCAGGCCATGAACGGCACGATCACCCAGGTCGTGGACATCACCCGCCTCGCGGACAAGGCCGGCGCGCAGATGAACGACACCCGCGAAGCGACCGAAGCGCTGGTGAATTCGGTGCGTACCATTTCGCAGGCCACCCAGACCCAGGGCGAAGCCTCGCAGCGCCTGCTGGCCCGCGCCTACGAACTCATCAGCGCGTCGCAGCGCACGCTGGAGGAAATCGAACAGCAGCGCGGCGACACCGAGCACCTCAACGCATCGGCGTCCGCGCTGGTCAGGACGGTGTCGGAATTCCGGCTGCCGGGTTGACCCCGGCACCGATCACGATTCCGGTTCCGATTCCGCACCACCGCACGCCACCGCGCATCGAGGTCCATCGCCATGTCATCGCCATCCGAGAGCGCAGACGCACTGCCCGCCGCGGTACCGCTCGCCACGGCGGACTACCGCGCGCAGCTCGACACGCTGGTGTCGATGCTGCAGGTGGCCAACGCCATGCCCGGAATGGCCGATGCGGTCCTGCTCGGACAGATGGTGGAGACATTGCAGACCGGCGCCGCCAACGCGCCGCTGCCGGGCGTCGCCGATCTGTTGCGCAGCTGGATGGCGGCGCTGCAGGATCTGGGCCGGCGCGGCGACGCGCTGACCCGCGACGATCTGATCCGCATGAGCCTCTGGTTCATCGGGCTGCAGGAGCATCTCGCCGGCCGCCTCGACCGCGACGGCCGGCGCATGCTCGCGCAATTGCCCGAAGACATCCGCTGGCTGCCGCGGTTGTCGCCGAGTTTCGTCCACGTGATCGCGCGCCGGCTCGATCAGGCCGCGAGCCAACCCGCGAACGCGGCACCGCCGATCGCCATCGCCGCGACGGACGCCGCGACGGACGCCGTGGCGGCACCACGCACTCCGGATGCCTTCACGGTCGCCGCCGACACCGCGCGACTGTTCGCCGGGCCTTCGGCGCTGCATCCGACCGTACCGACGGATCCCGATCCCGTCGTCGCTTCCGCACCGTCGACGATCGGCGACACTTCCGAGGACATCATCGCTGGTAGCAATGGGTCCGAAGCGATGCAGTCCGATGCGATCGAATCGCCGCCTGGTATCGCCGGAGCGGACGCCTTCGTCCCCGATGACGCGCCGGCCGCAGGCGCCGGTCCGATCTGGATCGGACGGGAAGAACTCGACCTCACCCGCCAGGCCATCCTCGAACAGGTGCTGCCGCTGACGCAGACCTGGTCGGATGCGGTGGACACGGCCGCCGCCGATGCGCTGATCGAGGAACTCGGCTATCAGTGCCAGCTGATCGTCAATGTGATGGAACTGATCGGCACGCTCGAACTCGCCCGCGGCATGGACGTGATCCGCGAAGGCCTGCAACGGCGCGAGGCCGCCATCGGGCCGGAAGCGCTCGCGATCTGGTGCAACGCGCTGCTCGCCGCATTCGAACAGCCGGGCCGCGAGGCCGCCGACCTGCTGGTCTCGGTCGCACCTGCCCTGCCCGCGCTGGATGAGCGCTGGGCGACCGCGCTCGGTGACGAACTCGCGCGCGTCGCGGTCGGGTTCGACCCGGCGCTGATCGCGCAGCGCAAGACCGTCGCCGGATTCGAAGACATCGGCCTGACTCCCGCGGACGATGTGCTGCCGAGCGTGCTCGATGGCATGTACCGCGAACTGCCGGGCAACACCGCCCGCCTCGGCGGCGCCGTGCGCGCGCTCGCCGCGACCCGCTCGCCCGAGCCCATCGACGAAGCGCGCCGCGTCGCGCATACGCTGAAGGGCGACGCCAACACGGTGGGCATCCGCGGGCTGGCGAATCTCACCCATGCGCTCGAAGACATCCTGATCGCGCTGGCGAAACGGCCGGATCTGCTCGACGACGGCTGCGCCGAGCTGCTGACCGCCGCCAGCGATTGCGTCGAGGAAATCTCGGATCATCTGCTCGGCCGCGGCCCGGCGCCCGACGATCTGCTCGACCTCTACCAGCGCGTGCTGGATGCCGCGAATGCGCTCGCCGATGGAGCGCAGACGCCGCAGACGTCGATCCAGCATGCGCCCGCCGACATCGCCACGGCGTCGACTTCGGCGTCGACATCGGCGCCGACGCCATCGCCGACGCCCGCATCGACGGCCATGCCCGCAGCGTCCACGCCTGCGCTGCCTGCAATCGCGGGCGGCATGGCCGCGAGCGGCATCCAGAGCCTGAACGTGCCCAGCGCACTGCTCGACGAACTGCAGCGCCTCGCCGGCGAAACCCTGGTGACCTCGCGCCAGATCGACCAGCAGCTCGAAGGCCTCGGCACGATCCATCGCGACCAGCGCCAGGGCGTGCGCTACACCCACGAACTGATGGGTCGCCTCGACGATCTCGTCGCGCTGCGCGGCGCGGCACTGCAGTCGACCGCGCAGAAGGCCGGCGCCGATCTCGATCCGCTCGAGATCGACCAGTACAACGAACTGCACGTGATCTCGCGGCAGTTGCTGGAAGCGCACGCCGACAGCGGCGAATTCATGCGCCGCATCGACCGCATCATGAACGCGCTGTCCGACCTGCGCAGCGAACAGGAACAGCTCAACCGCGATCTGCAGCGCACCATCCTGCGCACCCGCACGGTCCCGTTCGGCCAGATCTCGCAGCGCCTGCAACGCATCGTCCGTCAGACCGCGAAGCAGGTCTTCAAGCAGGTCGAACTCGACATCGTCGGCGAGGACATCCCGGTCGATGCCGAACTGCTGGAACGCATCGTCGAACCGCTGGCGCATCTGCTGCGCAACGCCATCGACCACGGCATCGAAGCGCCCGAAGCGCGCATCGCCGCCGGCAAGCCCGACACCGGCCGCATCGTGCTGCGCGTGGGCCTGCAGGGCGACGCGGCGACGATCGAGCTGCAGGACGACGGCCGCGGCCTCGATCTCGATGCGATCCGCGCGCGCGGCATCGCCGCCGGCCTCATCGACGCCGACCAGCCCGCCGACGAACGCCTGCTCACCCGACTGATCCTGCTGCCCGGCTTCTCCACCCGCGGCAGCGCCTCGGACGTCTCCGGTCGCGGCATCGGCATGGACGTCGTCAACCAGCGCATCGCCGCGCTGCGCGGCACGCTGGCATTGTCCAGCGACGCCGGCCGCGGCACCCGCGTATCGATGCGCCTGCCGGTAACGCAGACGCTGGCCAACGTGATCGTCGCCCGCGGCCAGCGCCAGGTCAGCGCGGTGGTCGCGGCCTCCGTCGAGCGCGTGGTGAGCTTCGCCGCCGGCGAATGCCGCTACGACGACGGCCGCCTGACCGTCGCGCTGGACGGTACCGCCGTTCCGGCACTGCCGATCGAAGCGTTCTACGGCGACAGCGCCGACATTTCGATGTGGCTGGGCGGCGGCCTCGGCCTCGCCGTCCGCGACCCCGACGGCCGGCCCAGCGTCGTGCTGGTCCGCAGCATCGACGAGGTCCGCAGCGTGGTGGTGAAACCGATGGGCGCGTATCTGCCGCCGGTGCCCGCGGTGCGCGGCATCACCCAGCTCGGCGACGGCGGTCTGGCGCCGGTGATCGATCTCGACGTGCTGCTGCAGTCGTCGCACGACCGCCGCTTCGATACCGCGCGCCTCTCGGTGACCGCGGCCGCGCCCGCCACCCGCGTGGTGGTGGCCGACGACTCGCTGAGCGTGCGCCGCGCGCTGGAACAGTTGATGCAGGATGCCGGCTTCGAAGTCGCCACCGCACGCGATGGTTTCGAAGCGCTGGCCGCGATCCAGGCCAAACCGACCCACGCCCTGCTGGTCGACCTCGAAATGCCGCGGATGAACGGCCTGGAAGTCGCCCGCAACCTGCGCAATCAGGCGGCGACCCGCGACCTGCCGGTGGTGATGATCACCTCGCGCGCCACCGACAAGCACCAGGCGATGGCCGAACAGGCCGGCGTCACCCGACTGCTCGGCAAACCCTTCTCCGAAGACAGTCTGGTCGCGCTGGTGCGCAGCCTGATCGCGGAACGCGCTTCGACGGAAGCGGCCAGCGGCTGACATCGACGACGATACGGCGGCGCAGGGCGGCGGCGCCGTGCCGCGCGTACACTATGCGGCCACGCCATTCCGTGTGCCGCCATGTCCAACGATTCCGCCCTCGCCCGGACCACACTCACCCAGCGCTACGCCGAAGAACTCGACGCCATCCGCGCCCAGGGCCTGTTCAAGTCGGAACGCATCATCACCAGCCCGCAGTCCGCCGAGATCGAACTCGCCGACGGCCGCACGGTGCTGAATTTCTGCGCCAACAACTATCTCGGGCTGGCCGACCACCCGGACATCATCGCCGCCGCGAAGGCCGCGCTCGACACCCACGGTTTCGGCATGGCCTCGGTGCGTTTCATCTGCGGCACGCAGGATCTGCATAAACAGCTCGAAGCGAAGATCGCGACGTTCTTCGGCACCGAGGACACGATCCTCTACGCCGCCTGCTTCGACGCCAACGGCGGCCTGTTCGAGCCGCTGCTGGATGAGCGCGACGCGATCATCTCAGACGCCCTGAACCATGCCTCGATCATCGACGGCGTTCGCCTGTGCAAGGCCAGACGCTATCGCTATGCGAACTGCGACATGGCCGACCTCGAGCAGCAACTGCAGCAGGCGAAAGCCGACGGCGCGCGCACGATCATGATCACCAGCGACGGCGTGTTTTCCATGGACGGCGTCATCGCCCCGCTCGACGAAATCACCGCGCTGGCCGCGAAGTACGGCGCGCTGGTGCACATCGACGAATGCCATGCCACCGGATTCCTCGGCGCCACCGGTCGCGGTTCGGCCGAGGTGAAGGGCGTGATGGACCGGATCGACATCTTCACCGGCACCCTCGGCAAGGCCATGGGCGGCGCGCTCGGCGGTTTCACCACGGCGAAAAAGGACGTGATCGAAATGCTGCGCCAGCGCTCGCGGCCTTACCTGTTCTCGAACTCGCTGCCGCCGCACGTGGTGGCGGCGGGCATCCAGGCCTTCGACATGCTGTCGACCGCCGGCGACCTGCGCGAACGGCTCGCCGGGAACACCCGGTATTTCCGCGAGCGCATGACCGCCGCAGGTTTCGACATCAGGCCCGGCGTGCACCCGATCAGCCCGGTCATGTTGTACGACGCGCCGCTGGCGCAGCGGTTCGCGGAACGTCTGCTGGAGGAAGGCATCTACGCCATCGGTTTCTTCTTCCCTGTCGTGCCGCAGGGCAAGGCCCGCATCCGCACCCAGATGAGCGCCGCGCATACCCGCGAACATCTTGACCGCGCGATCGATGCGTTCGTGCGGATCGGCCGCGAGCTGGGCGTCATTCCGGCCTGACGTGCGTCCCGCGCTGCGCCGTCTCTTCCTGCGCGCGCTCGCCAGCGATGCGCTGGCGGCACTGGAGGACGGCGAATGGCGGACGCGCTGCCTGCACTGCCGTCGTCGCCTGCACGTACGCGCCGACGGCGAAGCGCTCGGGCACGCGACCCTGGAACACGTCGTGCCGCAGGCCTGGTTCGGCAAACGCGCGGCCGCCCCGCTGACCGCACGGGTCGGCGACGATGCCAACGATGCGCGCAACCTGGCCGTGGCCTGCGCGGGATGCAATCACGGCAAGGGCGTGAGCCACGATGCCCGCGGCCCGCAGGACGAGCGCGCGCGCGAGGTCGTCGCACGATTGCTGGAGAGCCGGCTCGCGCGCTGGCGCGCGCCGGAGACGGCCGACGACGACGGCTGAACGCGCGTCGCGACCCGAGCGGCACGATCCGCGATGTCGGAGCGATGTCAGCGCCGCTGGCGCTTTGCCGCCGCGGCCGCGGGCTGCGCTTCGGGTTGCGCCCGGGCCTGGGCTTTCGGCTGCGCCTTCGGGACGGGCTTCGGAGAGGAACGCACCGGCGCGCCCTTGGCGATGCGGATGCCCCTCGCCTTCATCCATGCGTCGAAATCGCTGGCGCTCATCCTGCGCCCGTTCTGGGTCATCTCGAAACGATTCGACTTGCCGATCGCGACCGGTGGCGGAGGCGACGGCAGATCGCCGGCCGTGGGCGTGCGGCTGGCGCAGCCGGGCAGTGCGACGACGACGGCGAGCGCCGTCAGCAGGATGATGCGCATGAATCTGGATCCTCTTCGATCGCCGGATCCCCCCGGCCGCGAGTGTAGGCGGGGCTTCGATCGGGTGCCTGAACATCGACGGGCGTCGCGCACAGATCGACGCATGCAGCAGGGCCCGACGTGATCCGGGTCACGCATCGCGCGCAGGTGCACCGAAGCGCTGTCGTTCCGCCGCCGTCAACACCCGCCACTGCCCTTTCGGCAGTTCGCCCAACACAAGTTCACCGATGGCGACGCGGATCAACCGCAGGGTCGCGATGTCGAAGGCGGCCAGCAGGCGACGGATCTGCCGGTTGCGGCCTTCGTCGAGCACGATCTCGACCCAGGCATTCTTCCCGCCGGCACGCAGCAACGTGGCCGAAACGGCGGACAGTCGCTCACCGTCCACATCGACGCCGTCGCGCAGGGCCGCCAGCAATGCATCGTCGGGAATGCGGTCGATCTGCACCCGATAGGTCTTGTGCGGCCCCGTCGCGGGATCGGTGATGCGCGCCGCCCACTGCGGATCGTTCGTGAACAGCAACAGCCCTTCGCTGGCCTTGTCCAGGCGCCCGACCGGTGCGATCCACGGCAAGGGATGGCCGTCGTCGAGCCGTGCACCATCGAAGCACCGATAGACCGTGTCGCGGCCGCGTTCGTCGTTCGCGGTCGTGACCAGGCCTCGCGGCTTGTTCAACATCAGACAGAGCCGCGCGACGGCAGCCGAGGTCTCGCCATCGATGACGATCTCGTCGCGGGATGGATCGGTCGGGAATTCGGGGTCGCGCACCACGCGTCCGCCCACCCGAACGCGTCCCGCGCGCACCCATTCCGCGGCCTGGGTTCGCGAGCAGATGCCGCGCTTGGACAGGACCCGGGCGATGCCGTAGCGCGGGCCGCGCGAAGCCGTCAGCGTCGTTTCTTCTTCGGCGGTTCCGGCGCGGGAGCCGGCGGAGGCGGCGGCGGTGCGGCCGGTTTGGCCGGCCCCTGCACGACCCGCACGCCACGCGCCTTCATCCAGGCGTCGAATTCGTCGGCGGTCATGCGCTTGCCGTCCTGGGTCATGTTGAAACGCCAGGCCTGGGCATCGCCGGGTTTCGGCTGATAGGCCCCCGCGGCGCCCGACAGCGGCTGGGCGGCTGCCGCGGTGGCGCGGCATTCGTTGTGCTTCACGCGCGCCAGCACCAGATCGACCGATGTGCCTTCCACGAACAACTGCGCGAAACCGACGCCCGAACCGATCTGTGCATTCGGCACGGCCAGTTCCTCGGCGATCGGCGTGGATTGCAGGATATTTCCCTTCGCCGGCGCCTGCGGCTTCAGCGCGGTGCAGTCGACCGAAGCCTGCGCACCAGCAGCGAACGCGAACAGCGAGAGACCGATGAGGCAACCGGTCATGCGCACACGCGGAAGGGCGGAAACCGGATTCAGGCGCATGGGCACAACTCTCGCAGGGTCGAAGCGTCGAGTGTAGGCCCGGTGCGGCACGACCGACAACCGGAGGCGACCTCCGGATTGCGGGATCGTGATCGTGCGCCGGAAACACCGGACGGCAAAACACCGACAGCGGCCCGAAAACGCCGAAGCCCGGCACGAGGCCGGGCTTCGGGGATTGCGACGAGCGTGTCCGGAATTACTGGACGTTGAGCTCGGTGCGACGGTTGGTCTCGTTCTTGCACTCCGGCAGGGTCTGCGCGGTGGCAACGAGCGGACGGCTCTCGCCGTAACCGTTCGGGCCGGCCAGACGGCCAGCGTCGATACCATTGTCGGTCAGGTACTTGTACACGGTGTCCGAACGACGCTGCGAAAGCGACTGGTTGTAGCCGTCGTTGCCGCAGAGGTCGGTGTGACCGGCGACTTCGACGCGCAGGTCGGGGTAACGCTTCAGGATTTCGACGGCCTCGTTCAGGATCGCGACGGCGTCCGGACGCAGGGTGGCCTTGTCGAAGTCGAAGTTCACGCCCTTCAGGTCGATCGAGATCTGGACTTTGCAGCCGTCCGGACCGATGGCTTCGCCCGGCTGCGAGTTCGGGCAGCGGTCGTTGCAATCGTTGACGCCATCACCGTCGCTGTCTTTGTCGGCGCAGTTCGGGGCCGGCGGCGGCGGCGGCGGAGCATCGGCGACCGGTTCCGACGGTTCCGGACCCAGCGGGACGATGAAGCCGACCGAGGCCAGCACGTCGCCGAACCAGCTTTCGTTGGAGGCGTTCACGCTGGTGTCGTCGGCGTCGAGGCGGTAGGCGACTTCGGCGCGGAGGCCGATGCGGCCCAGGTCACCCTGGAGACCGCCACCGATCTTGCCGGCGAGGTTGCCGTCTTCACGCTGACCGGGGGAGTTCGGGTTCGGGAAGGCGTCGAATTCTTCTTCCGAACGCTGGTAGCCGAGGCCGGCCACGACGTACGGGTTCCAGTTGCGACCTTCGGCGATGAAGTGGCGACGCAGATCGATCGACACGCCGTACTGGCTCCAGTTCAGATTGCCGGCGCGCTGGAAGGGCGCACGGATCACGTCGGGGTTCTCGAAGTGCGGGTTCTGGTAGTTGAACTCGCCGTCGAGCGACCAGTTGTCGCTGATGAACTTGCCGAAGCCGATGGTGCCGAACGGAGCGTTGCGGGTACCGCGGTCGCCGTCCTGGATGTTGAAACCGGCCGAGGTGGTGAGATACCAGCGGTCATCGAAGTCCTGCGCGGAGGCGGTCTGGGCCACGGCCAGCCCGCTCAGCAGCGCGGCACAGAGGAGTTTCTTGTTCATTGACTCAATGCTCCTTGGAGGAATTGATTGAAGACTCGGTGGTGTCGATCAGGGCGAAAAGACTGCCCCGAAGGGGCCTGTCCGTCCATAGCATCCGGCCGCGTCATGGGCTTGTTAACACTAGCATAACAGTTTCGGGAATCCAAGCACAGTTCAGGTTCCTGAGGAACCATTTGATCCGGATTGTTGTCCCGCCCTGACGACTATGATTCACCTTTAAAGCTGAACGGATTCATTCATGCGGAAAACATGACCGACCGTGCGACAAGCGGTGGTCGACCGGCCGGTCGCCGATGGGCGATCCGCCCCGCAATCATCGCCGTCCGCTGCGCCATGGTTGGAGTCGCCGGCCGCCACTGGCACGCTTGACTGTACGCCGGCCCTTGAGACCGAGGTGCTTTCCCGGCATGGTGCGCGCTCCATACGTCCACGAATGCCACCCGGGCATCGATCGATGAACGCGCAATCCGCCGCCGCTTCGCCCTACCCCCATCTGTTCTCGCCCCTGGATCTCGGATTCACGACGCTCCGCAATCGCGTGCTGATGGGCTCGATGCACACCGGGCTGGAGGATCGCGCGAGCGATTTTCCGAAACTGGCCGCCTATTTCGCCGAACGTGCGGCGGGAGGCGCAGGACTGATCGTCACCGGCGGCTTCTCGCCGAACATGATGGGCTGGCTCAAGCCCTTCTCCAGCAAGCTCAGCTGGCCCTGGGAGGCAGGCAAGCATCGCCAGGTCACGTCGGCGGTGCACGCGCACGGCGCGAAGATCTGCCTGCAGTTGCTGCATGCCGGCCGTTACGCCTACCACCCGTTGTCGGTGGCGCCGTCGCGAATCAAGGCGCCGATCAACCCGTTCACGCCGCGCGCGCTGACCGGCTTCGGCATCGAACGCACGATTTCCGCGTACGCGAACGCCGCGAAACTGGCGCGCGACGGCGGCTACGACGGCGTCGAAGTCATGGGTTCGGAAGGTTATCTGATCAATCAGTTCCTCAGCGCGCGAACCAATCGCCGCGACGACGCCTGGGGCGGCGACCTGCAGAAACGCATGCGCTTCGCGACCGAGATCGTGCGCCGCGTGCGCGAAGCCTGCGGCCCGGATTTCATCATCATCTACCGGCTCTCGATGCTCGAACTCGTGCCGGAAGGCTCGACCTGGGACGAGATCGTGGCGCAGGCGAAAGCCATCGAAGCCGCGGGCGCGACGATCCTCAACACCGGCATCGGCTGGCATGAGGCGCGGGTGCCGACGATCGCGACCTCCGTGCCGCGCGCCGCGTTCGCGGGCGTGACCGCGAAACTGCGCCCGGAAGTGCGGCTGCCGCTGGTCGCGACCAATCGCATCAACATGCCTGACGTGGCCGAAGGCATTCTTGCGGGCGGCGGCGCCGACCTGATTTCCATGGCGCGCCCGCTGCTGGCAGATCCGGAGTGGGTGAACAAGGCCCGCACCGGCCGCGCCGACCGCATCAACACCTGCATCGCCTGCAATCAGGCCTGCCTGGATCATGTGTTCGAGCAGAAGAAGGCCAGTTGTCTGGTGAACCCGCGCGCCTGCGCGGAAACCGAACTCAATTATGCGAAGACGAACGCGCCGAAGCGCATCGCCGTGGTCGGCGCCGGCCCGGCGGGGCTGGCCTGCGCCACCGTCGCCGCGGAGCGCGGGCATCGCGTGGTGCTGTTCGATGCCGCCGCGGACATCGGCGGGCAGTTCAACCTGGCCAAGACCATTCCCGGCAAGGAGGAATTCCACGAAACCCTCCGCTATTTCCGCCATCGCATCGCGGACACCGGCGTCGAGCTGAGGCTGTCGACCACGGCGGATGCCGATGCGCTGAAAGGCTTCGACGAGATCGTGCTGGCGACCGGCATCGCGCCGAGGACCGTTCGTTTTCCCGATTCGGACCATGCCCGCGTGGTCGGTTATCTCGATGTTCTCAACGGCCGCGTGAAGATCGGCGCGCGGGTCGCGATCGTGGGCGCCGGCGGCATCGGTTTCGATGTCGCCGAATATCTCGTGCATCAGCCGATCCTCGACGACGCCCGCTTCGCCGAGGATCCCTTCCATGCCGGCGCGCCGCACGTTTCTCCCACGCAGGATCCCGCACGCTGGATGGCCGAATGGGGCGTGGACCCGAGCTTCTCGGGACCCGGCGGCCTGCGCAAGCCGCAGCCGGAAGCGCCGAGCCGCGAGGTATGGCTGCTGCAGCGCAGCCCCGGCAAGCCCGGTGCGCGGCTGGGCAAGACCACCGGCTGGATCCACCGCGCCGCGCTCAAGGCCAAGCAGGTGAAGATGCTGGGCGGCGTCGAATATGTCGGCGTGGACGACAGCGGCTTCCGCATCCGCGTCGATGGCCAGGAGCAGACGCTGGCGGTCGACCACGTCGTGATCTGCGCCGGCCAGGAGCCGCGCCGCGATCTGTTCGATGCGCTGCAGAGCGCCGGCATCGCCGCACATCTGATCGGCGGCGCGGACGTGGCCAGCGAACTCGACGCCAAGCGCGCCATCGCCCAGGGCAGCCGGCTGGCGGCCGGGTTCTGATCGTTCCGGCCGGGACGCACGACAGCGCCCGGCCTGCCCTTTCCGGCCCCGCAAGCCGCGCATTCCGTGAACCTGTCAGCGGTGGGCCATGGCGCGCCGCAGCAACGCTGGCACGACTCAGCGGCCGGTGATACGCCTGTTCAGACAGGGGCTTACAGGGTCTTTCGAACAAAAACTCCAGTCTAATCAGAGATTTCCGATTTTCCGTTCAGCCACCGTTATGGTTCGGTGGCTACCCTACGCCCGCTTTCCCGCCACCGGATGCGGGACCAGCGCGAGATCGAGGCAGGCGACAACCCACCCCACGAAAGGGTGATTCGCTGCCCGGTCCACGTTTGGGCTACAAGCGGCCATAGAGCACGCAGCCCTCCCCAGTACGCCATGTCGTCCCCGACCATCGCACTGCTTTGCAGGATCCACTGCCCGCAGCGTCGATCGCCGGCCCGAAGCAACGGAGCAAGGAGTCCTCATGAAGCTCGCATGGATCCTCTGGATCGCCTCGGTGTTGCCCCCTCAGGCCGCCGATTCACTGTGTCTCAGCACCACCCTTTACCTCGAAGCGCGCGATCAACCCGTCCGCGGCCAGCAGGCCGTCGCCGAAGTCGCTCTCCGCCGCGAGGACAGCGGGCTGTGGGGCGACTCGATGTGCGAAGTCGTCACCGCCCGCAAACAGTTCGCGCCGACCATCGTGTCGCCGCGGACCCAGCTCGGCAATGCGGAAGCGTGGTCGCAGGCGGTCACCATCGCCCTCGACGCGGAACGCAACTGGGCCCTGCCGCCCGGCGAGCGCCAGGAGATCGTTCCCGGTGCCAGCCACTTCGCCGCCCTGTCCATCGCCCAGCCCAGCTGGCGCAATGCCTATCAGGTCGCGACCATCGGCGATCACACCTTCCTGAAGGTGCAGTCGTTGAAACCACAGAAAGACAAACCCGTCCGCCGCTGAGCGGCGCGACGGTTTCGATCCGGTATCGGATCTTGCAGGCCGCAGCGATGCGGCTTTCTTTTTGCACGCCCCTCGGCGCACGACGCTGCGTTCCGGAGGCCGCGGTTGAGGTGCGTGGACGCGGACACCATGATCGGAGTCCCTTTCGATGGAATCGATCATGAAGCTCTACTACTCCCCCGGCGCCTGCTCGCTTTCCGACCACATCGTGCTGGAATGGATCGGCCAGCCCTACGAAGCGGTGAAAGTCAGCCGCGAAGAGCGCAGGAAACCCGAATTCCTCGCCATCAATCCCGCCGGCGCGGTACCAGCGCTCGAGCACGACGGCTGGGTGCTGACCCAGAACTCGGCGATCCTCAACTATCTGGCGGACCTGCACCCCGGCGCCGGCCTCGGCGGCGACGGCAGCGCCAGGAGTCGCGCCGAAGTGAACAAGTGGGTCGCGTTCTCCAATTCGGACGTGCATCCGGCATTCCATCCGCTGTTCGGCAGTACCGCCTACCTCGAAGATCCGGCGCTCATCGAGAAGAGCAAGGACGCCGCGCGTGCGAAGATCCGCACCCTTTACGAACGTGCCGATGCGCACCTCGCCGACAAGGAATGGTTGGCCGGCAGCCGTTCGGTGGCCGACCCGTACCTGTACGTGACGTATCGCTGGGCGCGCGCGAACGGCGTCGATCTCGGCGGCCTGGACAAGCTCGCTGCGTTCGCCTCGCGGATGGAAGCCGACCCCGCGGTGCAGAAGGTGCTGCAGGACGAAGGTCTGGCCTGAGCGCCCGCAGCCCGATGCCTCCGGAAGCCGCCTGCGGGCGGCTTCCTTTTGTTGCGCGATGCGGGAGCCTCAGGACTCGTGGCGCCAATAGCGCGACATTTCCAGGTAAGTGAAGGACGCCGACCACGTCACCAGCAGGAAGCCGGTCAACGATTCCATGCCCGACACCAGGCGGATCGCACCGACCGGCGCGAGGTCGCCGAATCCCAGCGTGGTGTAGGTGGTCGCGGAGAGATAAATCGCATCGAACAGATTGTCGAGGCCGTGCTCGCCGTGGACGAAGCCGGCGCCGGGCACCTTCAGCAATCCCCAAAACACCAGGCCGTAGCACCAGATTTCAATGATGTGCAGGCCGAGCAGCGCGAAGATGATGCGCAGCATGACGCCGCGATCGCGCTTCGGCGCGCGCCCCGAATAGCGATGCGCGAGCCAGTGCAGGCCTTCGTAGTGGATCACCACCACCAGCGCGGTCACGAAGGCCGCGGTGAAGGCGACGAGCACATGCTCGCCCCATTGCTCGGCGGGAATCAGCCAGGACGTATCCATCGGTCGGCAGATGTCGAAAGTTGCAGCGCAGGAGTGCGCGCATAGCGTACGCGACAGGGCGCGCTTGCGACATGCCGGGCATCCGCCCCCGGCTCAGGTTTCGCCCAGTGCGCCGCGGACACCGCGCTCCCACTGCGTCCGGACCGCATCGCCCTTGGCGCGCGCGATCGCATCGGAGAGTTGCGGCAGCAACGCCACGAGCGCACCGGCATCGGCACAGCGCTCGATCTTCAGTTGCATGAAATAACCGCGGATGCCGAGATGCTGGTTCACCGACTCGGACATCAACCCGTACAGCAGCCGGAAACGCTCGGCATTCGCCGACGGGCTTCCGGCCATCTCCCCGGTGCCGCGCGCCGCAATCCCGGTGTCGGGCTGGATCAATCCCATGCGCAACAGCGTTTCGACGGCGTCCGCGGGCGCATGCAGGTCTGCCGCTAGGCGCGCCAGTTCCGCGTCGTCGCGCTGTCCGTCGACCAGCAACAGCACCAGACGCAAGGCGGGCGAGAGCTTCAGCGCCCGCGTATCGATTTCAGAGCGTCCTGCCCCGGTCTTGAGGTAGATCGAACCAGTCATCATGACTCGCCCTCCCCCGAGGGCATCACGCGACGTTCTGAAGGCCCCACATTCGCACCGGGGCGTTGGGCGCACAAGCGTGCACCCGTCCGACTTTGGTCGAACGGCCGCCCGGCGGACGCTGCCAGGAATCAGGCCCGCCGTCGAGGGGAACGGCGGGTGCGATGCCGCGATCGGGCCGGACCGCTCCGGCTCGACCGGTCAGCGCTGTTCGATCGACACGTAGGCGCGGTCTTCGGGACCGGTGTAGTTCGCGCTGGGGCGGATGATCTTGCCATCCTCGCGCTGTTCGATCACGTGCGCGCTCCAGCCGGTGGTGCGCGCGATCACGAACAGCGGCGTGAACATCGGGGTCGGGATGCCCATCATGTGATAGGCCGACGCGCTGTACCAGTCGAGGTTCGGGAACATCTTCTTGGTATCCATCATCAGCGTCTCGATGCGTTCGGAGACGTCGAACAGCATCCGGTTGCCGCCGCTTTCGCACAGCGTCTTCGAGATCGCCTTGATGATCGGGTTGCGCGGATCGCCGATGGTGTAGACCGGATGACCGAAGCCGATGACGATCTCCTTGCGCTCCATGCGCGCGCGGATATCGGCTTCGGCTGCATCGGCGCTGTCGTAGCGGCTGATGATGTCCATCGCGACTTCGTTCGCACCGCCGTGCTTCGGCCCGCGCAGGGCGCCAATGGCGCCGGTGATGCACGAATGCAGGTCGCTGCCGGTGCCGGCGATGACGCGCGCGGTGAACGTGCTGGCGTTGAACTCGTGCTCGGCGTAGAGGATCAGCGACTTGTCGAGCGCGTCGGCATGCAGTTGGCTCGGCGGCTCGCCGTGCAGCAGATGCAGGAAGTGCGCAGCGACCGAATCATCGTCGGTTTCGAGATCGATGCGACGGCCGTTGCGGGTGAAGTGCCACCAGTACAGCAGCATCGAGCCGAAGCTGGCGATCAACCGGTCGGCGATGTCGCGGGCTTCGCTGGCGGGATGGCCTTCGCGCTCCGGCAGCACCGTGCCCAGCACCGAGCAGCCGGTGCGCATCACGTCCATCGGATGCGCGTTGGCCGGCACCAGCTCCAGCGCTTCCTGGACGATCGCGGGCAGGCCGCGCAGGCGCTTGAGCTTGGTGCGATACGCCTTGAGCTGCGAAGCGGTCGGCAGCGCGCCGTGCACCAGCAGGTGCGCGACTTCCTCGAAGGTCGATTTCGTCGCGAGATCGTGGATGTCGTAGCCGCGGTAATGCAGATCGTTGCCGCTGCGGCCGACCGTGCACAGCGCGGTGTTGCCGGCGGCGGTGCCGCTCAGCGCGACGGATTTCTTGGCTTTCGGAAGCACTTGCTGGGAATCGCTCATGGTCCTGTCCTTTCGTCTTGTGTCTTCTGCGTCATTTCTTCGCGGCGAACAGCGCGTCGAGCTTCTGTTCGAAGGCGTGATAGCCGATGCGGTCGTAGAGTTCCTCGCGGGTCTGCATCGTGTCGACGACGGCCTGCTGGTGGCCGTCGCGGCGGATCGACTGATAGACATTCTCCGCGGCCTTGTTCATGGCGCGGAACGCGGACAGCGGGAACAACTGGATGGCGACGCCGGCCGAAGCCAGCTCGTCGCGGCTGAACAGCGGGGTCTTGCCGAATTCGGTGATGTTGGCCAGCACCGGCACCTTCACCGCATCGACGAAGCGTCGATAGGTCGGCAGGTCGTAGGCAGCCTCGGCGAAGATGCCGTCGGCGCCGGCCTCGACGCAGGCGATGGCGCGTTCGATCGCCGCATCGACGCCGTCGACCTGGATCGCATCGGTGCGCGCGATCAGGAAGAAGTCGGGATCGGTCTTCGCGTCCGCCGCGGCCTTCACGCGATCGACCATCTCGCCCTGCGACACGATCTCCTTGCCGGGACGATGGCCGCAACGCTTGGCGCCGACCTGGTCCTCGATGTGGCAGGCGGCGGCGCCGGCCTTGATCAGCGATTTGATCGTGCGCTCGATGTTGAAGGCGCTGGGGCCGAAGCCGGTATCGATGTCGACCAGCAGCGGCAGGTCGCAGACATCGGTGATGCGGCGGGTGTCGATCAGCACGTCCTCGAGCGTGTTGATGCCGAGGTCGGGCATGCCGAGCGAGCCGGCGGCGACGCCGCCACCCGAGAGATAGATCGAGCGATAGCCGGCGCGTTTCGCCAGCAGCGCGTGGTTGGCGTTGATCGCGCCGATCACCTGCAACGGCGACTCTTCGGCGAGCGCGGCGCGGAACATCGCTCCGGGAGAGCGTGCGCCGGCGGAAAGCTGGGTCATGGTCGGAACTCCTGGTCGTCCACGGGTCCGGACAGCGGCGGCGTTCGAGATCCTGCGCCCCGCCCGGGGCCGCAAATCTGGCACCATCCCGAGGGTTGATCAATCTTGATCGAACCAATCAATCTGTCGCCATGGCCGACCTGCTGACCGCCCGCGAAACCTGCCGCCTGCTCGGCATCAGCCAGGCGACCCTGTATGCCTACGTCAGCCGCGGCCTGCTCGAATCCCGCCCCGGTCCCGACCACCGCACCCGGCTGTATCCGCGTCTCGACGTGGAGCGGCTGGCGCAGCGCAAGCAGGTCGGCCGCAGCGCCGCCGCGGCCGCCGCGCACAGCCTCGACCGCGGCCTGCCGGTGCTGGAAACCCGGATCTCGCTGATCCGGCCCGACGGCCCGTATTACCGCGGCCGCTCCGCGATCGCCGCGGTGCGCGACGGCGCGACGCTGGAAGACGCCGCGCGCCTGCTCTGGGACTGCGGCGAGCACGATCCATTCGCCGCGCTGCAGGGCGGCGACTGGCCGCCGCATGTCGCGGCCATCGCCGCGGACACATCACTGCCGCCGCTGGAACGCGCGATGGCCGCGATTCCGCTGCTCGCGCTGGGCACGCGCGGCGCGCTGAATTCCACGGCGCGCGCGCGTCACGAGATCGCCGCCACCCTGCTCCGCCAGAACGCCGCGCTGCTGGTCGGTCGCCCGCCGCCAGCCGGGCCGACGCATGCGTTGCTGGGCGATGTCTGGAAACCCGGCGACGCCGGTTTCGCCGATCTCGTCCGCGCCGCGCTGGTGCTGTGCGCGGATCACGAACTCAACGTCTCCGCCTTCGCCGCGCGCGTGGTCGCCTCCACCGGCGCGCATCTGCACGCGACCGTGTGCGCGGGCCTCGCCGCGCTCTCCGGCCCACGCCACGGCGGCGCCACCGCGCGCGCCTACGCATTGATCGCCGATGCGCGCGACGCCGCATCGCCGCGCGATTTCATCGAAACCCGACTGCAGCGCGGCGACGACCTCCCCGGCTTCGGCCACGCGCTCTACCCGCACGGCGACCCGCGCGCCGCCGAACTGCTGGCGCGCCTGCGCGCACAGCACGCGAACGCACCCGCGATGCGCGCACTCGACGCCATCATCACCGCGACCGAAGACGTCAGCGGACAGCACCCGAACATCGACTTCATGCTTGCCGCGATCTGTCACGCCAACGCATTGCCGGCGACGCCGGCGCTGGTGATGTTCGCGGCAGGGCGCCTCGCCGGATGGCTCGCGCATGCGCTGGAACAGCAGGCGGAGGGGAAGTTGATTCGGCCGAGGGCGCGGTATACGGGGGTGGAGCCGGGGAGCGTCGGCGGCTGACAGAAAACCTGTCGTTTCTTACAGGTGGCACAGGCGCCTTGGTGGCGAGTAGAACAAGAACCTGCCCCCCAATACCGGCTAGAAAAGGGAGGCAGGCTCATCTTCCATCAAAGGGAACATGCCATGAAGCTTATGACTGCGCCACCCTCTAAAAGTGGAATCACTTTTATTGCTCCAACCATGGTTACCAGTGGAAAGTGCATAAGATGCGGAAAGCGAATAAGTTATGGAAACCTATATTGCAAAGCATGTGGTGGCACCGGGGTTTCATGATTTCCCTAGATGCAGAAGCTTATGGCCGAAAATTACAAATAGATGGCGCATAAGCGAATCGTCATGCATCCCTCCCAGGTATCTGCACTTGGTGACGTATGACGGCTTATGCCGCCCCTGCTCATGCATCCTACGGACTATCAAAAATTCGCATGGACATCGAAACCTTACGCCGACTGAATTTGGCACGGCATTTATATGAGCTAGCAACAATCAGCTTACGCAGCGCCAACGATATGCATCTTTTCTCGGCAGTGAACCTCATGCAAGATGCTGTAGAGGCATTCCTTATTGCGATCGCAGACCACACAGGAGCCCACATCGAATCCAACACTAAATTCGACAAATACTTCGTTGAAATTGATACGAAGATCGCACCAAAGGAGCTTCCATTCAAAAGCAAGCTGATCCGCTTGAATAGGGTGCGTGTCGACTCGAAGCACTATGGCATCCAGCCTGCGCGCGACGAGTGCGAGCGCCTATCAATTTCAGTCCGGGAATTCTTCGACGAAGTATGCGCATCCGTCCTCGGAGCCTCTTTCTCTACTGTAAGCGTTATTGATCTCCTCAAAGACGGTGACACAAAATTAGCGCTAATGGAAGCAAAGAAAGCGCTTGAAATTGGGCAACTTGCAGAATGCGCGATCAGCTGCCGCAAAGCGTTATACCTAGAGATAGAGAGACAATACGACATATCGGATTTCAAAGGCGAAGAGCCAACGGGGATCTTTGGAGCTTTTAGCAGAGCCCCGCTCTACGCAAAGAATAAACAGTACATCGAAAATAATGTATCGGACCCCACCGATTTTATCGTCTACGACCATAGCAGCGTAAACGAGCAACTACTCACCCAAGGCGCAGATAACACTGCATTTTGGAATGTCTGGCGCCTAACACCCGAGGTGTATCGCAGAAAAGATGGGAGCTGGATTGTCAAACATGACTTCGGAAAAATAGATCCAGTTGTATTGAGCGACAAGATCGAGTACATCTTCTCAGCCACTTTGGATGTCGTTTTATCCATTCACAGAACATCTCAGGCTACGCAGTGGGCCCAACCACGTCGTTACTATTTAGACCTCAAGCAAGAATCTGTACCGATCTTCAAAAAAGCGGACAAACAGTCAGAGATAACCGGCCATACCCCACCTGGAATGAAGAGAATTGACACGGATTTCAGAATCGAAGGATTGAATGGAGATGGGCCATTCTGGCATGTAGCTCATATTGAGAAGGACCAGCCCTTCCTGTGGGGCTTCATACATAATGATTTCGTGGCGGAAGCAAGCAGCAACTAGGACCGTAGGCTGGGCCATCGACCCAGCGACAGAGAGAGAATCGGAGCTGGGTCGATGACCCAGCCTACTCGACGTGGTACGAGTGAACGCAGGCGTTGTACGGACACAACCAGTCATCGGGGGGATGGATGTTCAGATTTTTGACGTTTTGCCTAAAGCTCTCCATCTATACAGGAGCGCTGCTCACAGTCATTGCCGGCGCGGCAATCGGTCCGGAGATCATGACGGAATTGGGCTTCCCGGACGTGCCGGAGGGAGTCGCATACGGAATCGGCGCGGTGATCGGCATTTTCTCTGCGTCGATTCTCTTCGGCATTCCCATCGTGCTTCTCAACATCAACGCGAATCTTGCGCAGGCCATCGATTTGATGAAAACGATGCAGCCCGGCAAATCACCGGGAATCATCGAGGCTGTCGCCCCCGTTTTCGTTGATCATGCATTGGGCGCGTTGGAGTCCGAGTAAAATCCGCAAGGGGTTCGTAGGGCGGGCTCAAGCCCGCCGCGATGTTGACTTGCATCGTCACAAACAGCCGACGATCACATCCCGATCATCGCCGGCAACAACGGATACGTCCCGAAGGCGGGCTTGAGCCCGCCCTACGATTCGCGAGTCGGCCAAATCGCGTGGGCTGGATACGGTTACGCGGCTCACCCCCCGAACTCCGGCCCCCGCTGCAACGCCCGCTTCACGTCTTCTAGCGCATTCGGATCATCCAGCGTGGAGAGATCGCCCGGGTCGCCGCCCTGCGCGAGGGCGAGCAGCGAGCGGCGCAGGAGTTTGCCGGAGCGGGTTTTCGGCAATGCGTTGACGATGTAGATCCGCGCCGGGCGGGCGACTGCGCCGAGGCTGTGTTCGACCTGTTTGCGCATGCTGTCGGCGGCGTCGATGCGAACCTGCGACTCGCCCGTCGCCTGGCGCAGGGTCGCGAACACCACCGGCACCTGCCCTTTCAGTTCGTCGGCGACGCCGACGACCGCGACTTCAGCGACGACCGGGCACGTCGATACCGATTCCTCGATCTCGCGCGTGCCCAGGCGGTGGCCGGCGACGTTGATCACGTCGTCGGTGCGGCCGAGGATGAAGGTATAGCCCTCCTCGTCGCGGATCGCCCAGTCCAGCGAACTGTAGAGCAGACCCTTGAAGTGGCCGAAATAGCTGCGCAGGAAGCGCGCGTCGTCGTTCCACAGCGTGGTCATGCAGCCCGGCGGCAGCGGCGGTTCGATCACCAGCACGCCCTTCTCGCCGGCGCCGACTTCCTCGCCGGTGGATTCGTGGATGATCTTCGTGCGGTAGCCGAGATTCGGAAAGCCGGGCGAGCCGAACTTCACCGGCTTCATGTCCAGGCCCGGCAGCAGCGCCAGCACCGGCCAGCCGGTTTCGGTCTGCCAGTAGTTGTCGATGACCGGCTTCCCTAGCGCATCGGTGATCCAGTGCGCGGTGGGTTCGTCCAGCGGTTCGCCGGCGAGAAAGAGATACTGCAGCGACGACAGATCGTGGCGTCGGATGTAATCGACATCATGCTTCTTCAGCACGCGCGCGGCGGTCGGCGACGAGAACATCGTGCGCACGCCGTACTTTTCGCACAGCGACCACCAGATGCCGGGGTCGGGATTCACCGGCAGGCCTTCGTACAGCAGCGAGGTCGCGCCGACGATCAGCGGGCCGTAGACGTTGTAGGAATGGCCGACCGCCCAGCCCACGTCGGACGTGGAGAACATCACCTGCCCGGGACCGACATCGAACACCGTGCGCATCGACAGCGCCATCGCCACCGCATGGCCCCCGACATCGCGCTGCACGCCCTTGGGCTTGCCGGTGGTGCCGGAGGTGTAGAGCAGATAGCTGGGCGCGTTCGATTCCAGCCATTCGACCGGCACCTGCGCATCGCCGACGGCGGCGCGCAGGGTCGCGTAGTCCTCGTCGCGGCCGGCGACCTTCGGTTCGGCGGCATCGAGACCGCGCGAGACGATCAGCACCTTCGCCGGCGGCGACGCGGCCTCGGCGCAGGCGGCGTCGACCAGCGGCTTGTACGGAATCACCTTGCCGCCGCGCATGCCGGCATCGGCGGCGATCAGCAGCTTCGGCGTGGCGTCGTCGATGCGCAGCGCGAGGTTGTGCGCGGCGAATCCGCCGAACACGACCGAATGGATCGCGCCGATGCGCGCGCAGGCCAGCATCGCGAACACCGCTTCGGCCATGTTCGGCATGTAGATGACGACGCGATCGCCGCAGCCCACGTCCAGCCGCTGCAGCACCGCGGCGAAGGCGTTCACTTCGCGATGCAGTTCGCGATAGGTGATCTCGCGGGTGAGATTCGTTTCGGTGGAGATCGCGACCAGCGCGAGCTGATCGCCGCGCGCGTCCAGATGCCGATCGACGGCGTTGTAACAGAGATTGGTCAGCCCGCCGACGAACCACGACCGGAACGGCGGGTTGTCGTAGTCGAGGATCTTCGCCGGCGGCACATGCCAGTGGATGGCCTTCGCCTGTTCCGCCCAGAACCCTTCGGGGTCTTCGATCGAGCGGCGGTATTCGTCTTCGTAGCGCATGCGCCCTCCCGCGTATCACGCAATGCAGGGAGCTTAGTCTTCCGCGCCGGGACCGGCCTTCAGACCTTGGTCGCAGGCGGCGGCCAGGGACGGGGAAGGCACCGGGCGTTGTCCGCATCCGCCGACCACTTCGACCGAGTCGGAAGTATTCCCTGTAGGAGCGACGCAAGTCGCGACGGATCACGGAAAGTCCTTCCGCAGGCTGTCGCGACTTGCGTCGCTCCTGCAGGGGCTTCGGCGATGTCTCGGAGCAGAAACGGAAAAGGCGGCCGAAGCCGCCTTCCCTTGATTCCGCGATGCCGCCTGCGGGACTCAGAGCAGATGCGCCACGCCGGCGCGCTCTTCTTCCAGTTCGGCCAGGGTCTTGTCCATCGCCGCGCGGCTGAAATCGTCGACCGGCAGGCCTTCGATGCGAGTGTATTCGCCGTTGGCGCAGGTCACCGGCACGCCGTACATCACGCCTTCCGGGATGCCGTAGCTGCCGTCGGACGGCACGCCCATGGTCACCCACTTGCCGTCGGTGCCCAGCGCCCAGTCGCGCATGTGGTCGATGGCGGCGTTGGCGGCCGACGCGGCGGACGACAGGCCGCGGGCTTCGATGATGGCGGCGCCGCGCTTGCCGACCTTCGGGATGAAGTCGTTGGCGTTCCAGTCGGCGTCGTTGATCTTGTCCTTCAGCGATTCGCCGTTGACGGTGGCGAAGCGGTAGTCCGGATACATGGTCGGGCTGTGGTTGCCCCACACGACCAGCTTCTCGATGTCGGCGACGGCCACGCCGGCCTTGCCGGCGAGCTGCGACAGCGCGCGGTTGTGATCGAGGCGCAGCATCGCGGTGAAATTCTTCGCCGGCAGGTCCGGGGCGGACTTCATGGCGATGTAGGCGTTGGTGTTGGCCGGATTGCCGACCACCAGCACCTGCACGTTGCGCGAGGCGACGTCGTTCAGCGCCTTGCCCTGCACGGTGAAGATCTCGGCGTTCTTCAGCAGCAGGTCCTTGCGCTCCATGCCCGGGCCGCGCGGCATCGCGCCGACCAGCAGGGCGTAGTCGGCGTCCTTGAACGCGACCTTCGGATCGTCGGTGCCGACCATGCCGGCGAGCAGCGGGAACGCGCAGTCTTCCAGCTCCATCATCACGCCCTTCAGCGCGGCCTGGGCCTTGTCCAGCGGCAGCTCCAGCATCTGCAGGATCACCGGCTGGTCCTTGCCCAGCATTTCGCCCGAGGCGATGCGGAACAGCAGGGCGTAACCGATCTGGCCGGCTGCGCCGGTGACGGCGACTCGGACGGGTTGTTTCATGACGGAACTCCGGAGGGATGACGAGTGACGAAAGAGGGGAAGTTCGACCGGACCGGAGACGAAGGGCAATTCGACTTTCGTCTCCGGCGGTCCGGACTCAGTGCAGTTCGGCGAAGAATTCCTGGATCCGCGCCAGACCCGGCGCCAGCTGCGGCGTCGGGCAGGTGTAGCTGATGCGCAGCGCGCGCGGCTCGCCGAAGGCCGAGCCCGGCACGCAGGCCACGCCCTTGGCGTCGAGCAGCGCGTTGCACAGATCGACGTCGTTGGCGATGGTCAGCCCGGTCGGGCCGTGGGTCTTGCCGAAGTAGGCGCTCACGTCGGGGAACACGTAGAACGCGCCCTGCGGTTTCGGACAGACGATGCCGGGGATCGCGGCGAACGTGGCCATCACCTGATCGCGCTTGGCCTGGAACTCGGCGTTCTTCTGCGTCGGCACGTCCTGCGGGCCGGTCAGCGCGGCGATCGCCGCGGCCGTGGTCAGTTCGGGGATGTTGGTGATGTGGTTCGAGTTCATCGTCACCACCGCGGCCGCCACCGATTCCGGGCCGGCCATGAAGCCCACGCGCCAGCCGGGCATGCCGTAGGTCTTCGACAGCGAATCGAGGAAGATCGTGCGGTCGCGCAGTTCCGGACGGAACTGGACGAAGTTGTGATAACCGATGCCGTCGAACACCATGCGGTTGTAGATGTCGTCGGTGATGATCCAGGTGTCCGGATGCTTCGCGACCACGTCGGCCAGCGCGGCGATCTCGTCCTTCGTGTACACCATGCCGGTCGGATTCGACGGATTGTTGAACAGGAAGACTTTCGGCTTCTTCGCCAGCGCGGCGTCGAGCTGCGCGGGCGTGAGCTTGTAATCCTGTTCCGGCGGGCACGGCAGCAGATCGATCTTCGCATCCACGATTTCGGCGATGTCGAGATAGCTCGTCCAGTACGGCGTCGGGAACGCGATGGTGTCGCCTTCGTCGAGCAGCACTTCGGCCAGGTTGTAGATCACGTGCTTGGCGCCGATGCCGGTGGCGATGTTCGCGCGGGTGTAGCCGGTCAGTCCGATCGCTTCCATGTGCCTGATGAACGCGTCCAGCAGGGCGTCCGCGCCGCGGTTGCTGCCGTACTGGCCCGAATCCTTGTTCAGCGCTTCGCGCACCGCGTCGTACACGTGCGGACCCGGCAGGAAATTCGGGACGCCGATCGAGAAACTGATGATGTCGCGGCCTTCGGCCTTGAGGCGCTTGGCCTTTTCGGCGACGACCATGATCGCGCTGGGCTTGGCGCGACCGACGCGCCGGGCAAGTTGGGGCATGGGGGTTTGACCTGCGGAAGGTTTGGACTATTGTAGCCGCGCGGGTTCCGGACCGCAGCAGGGCCCGCATGGAAAGCGGGCCTTCGCGGCGGCCACCGCAACCATCCTCGGCACGACGACCGGAAGGGGACACGCCGCGTGAACACTCGTTTCTTCGCCTTCGCGACGCTGATCGCGCTCGCCCTCGGCGCCACCTCCGCCACTGCGGCCACCCGTGCCCGCGTCGCCACCGACGACAGCGGCAACCAGGTGAAGATCGACGGCAACATGGTGCTGGTCGAACCCGACATCGAACTCTACCTGTTGACCGCCGGCGGCCTGACCGAGCCGCGCAGGGAATGGTCCGACGCCGCGCGCCGGCTTTACCCGGCCGAAGTCCACGCCCAGTTGCAGGGGAAGAGCGTGGTGCTGGTGCCGGACTACGACATCCCCGACGGTCTCGACCCCACGTCGCAGCTCGGCCAGATCATCCGCCTGAACCAGGCGGTGGCGGTCAGCATCAGCCAGTACTCCATCCCCGGCAGCGTGCTGGCGACCAAGAAGGACGCCAAGGGCAAGCCGCGGATGGACTGGAGCCTCGGTCCGGGCGTCTCGGCCCTGCGCGAGCAGACCGGCGCCGACTACGCCCTCTTCACCTACGTCCGCGACAGCTACGCCAGCGGCGGCCGCACCGCGCTGCGGGTGTTCGGCCTGCTGATGGGCGCGGCCATGGGCACCGGCCTGGATATCGGGGGCGGCGTGCAGCTCGGCGTGGCCACCGTGGTCGACCTGCGCACCGGCCAGGTGGTCTGGTACAACCTGCTCGCCAACCAGTCGGGCGATCTGCGCGACCAGAAGGGCGCCGCCAAGACCGTGCAGCAGATGCTGCAGAAACTCCCGGTGAAGTGATCGCCATGCGCGGCTTCCATCGATCCTCGATCCGCAGGGCGCTCGCGACCGCAGCGCTGACGGCAATGGTCACCGGCATCGCCGGCGCGGCCTCGCTGCCGCACATCCAGCCGGGCGAACGGCCGGCTGTCGGCTCGGTCGAAGCCGAGCTGTGGTACGGCATGGACCAGGCGGAGAAAGAGATCCGCCAGTCGCCGCAGATCGTCCGCGATCCGGAACTGCAGCGTTACGTCGAACGCGTGACCTGCAAGGTCACCGGCGAGTACTGCAAGGATCTGCGCGTGTATATCGTCGATGTGCCGGTGTTCAACGCGTCGATGGCGCCGAACGGCGTGACCCTGATCTTCAGTGGCGCGCTGCTGCGGATGCGCGACGAATCCGAACTCGCCGTGGTCCTCGGCCACGAATTCGCGCACTACAAGGCACGGCATTCGCTGCAGGGCTGGCAGACCGCGAAGCGCACCACCGCGTTCCTCAACACCTTCGCCCTGGTCACTTTGGGCGTGGGCGTGCCGATCGCCGGCGACCTCGCCTATCTCGGCGGCATTTCCGGTCTCTACAAACAATCCCGCGACAACGAACGCGAAGCCGACAGCCTCGGCTTCGCCAGCGCGGTGGCACAGGGCTACGACCCGCAGGGCGGCGTGCGCGTCTGGGAACGCCTGCGCCGCGAAGAGAAGGCCGACCGCACGCACAAGGATCGCGCGGTGTTCGCCAGCCATCCGCAGAGCGCGGAGCGCATCGTCGACATCAGCGCCGCCGCGGCCAAGGTCAGCGTCGACAATCCGCAGACCTACACGGCCGAATATCGCGCCGCGATCAAGCCGTTCCTGCAGCGGTGGATGGACAGCGAACTGTCGCGCCGCACCTACGACACCAGCATCCAGGTGTTCTCGGAACTGAAGCAGGACGCCGCGCCGGACACCGCCGCGCTCGCCACCTTCTATCTCGCCGAAGCGCACCGTCGACGCAACAAGAACGACGACATGACCCGCGCCGGACAGCTCTACGCGGAAGCCTTGACGCTGCCCGAACCGCCGGCGGCGGCGTGGCGCGAACAGGGCATGCTGCTGCGCGCGCAGGGCGATGCCGCGGGCGCCGCCAACGCGCTGCGCACCTATCTGCAGACCGCGCCCGATGCGGCCGACGCCGCGCTGATCAAACACTATCTGACCAAGCTGGAGCCCACCCCATGACGCTGCGCCCGCTGAAGTGGCTGCTGCCCATCGCGCTCGCCCTGCTGCTCACCGCCTGCGCCTCGGCCGGCGGCAAGCTGCAGACCAGGGGCGACGTGACCACGTTCGACATGACCATGACCACGTCGCTAGACTGGGCGCGGATCAAGTCCCGCCGCAACGAGCTGTGGACCATCGACGGCGTCGCGCTGAACCGCCTGATCATCTTCTCGAAGATCAAGCCTGGCGAACACGTGTTCCAGATGGTGCGCGAGCGCAAGTCGCGCCCGGACGGCCCGTGGTATCGCGCCGGCATGCGTCTGGACGAGCAGCAGAAACTGGTGGCCGACGGTTTCGCCGACCAGCAGTGGGTGGGCATCCAGACCTCGAACCTGCGTCCGCACACCTTCGGCACCGTGGAAGGCATCCGCTTCGACGTGGAGATGACCAACCCCGACGGCCTGATCTACAAGGGCACCGCCGCCGTCGCCGAGCGCAACAACCTGCTCAACGTGCTGGTGTGGATCGCACCGAAAGAGTATTACCACGGCCGCGACGTGGCCGCAGTCGAGACGATGCTGGACGGCATGCGGTTCAAATGACCCGCGATTGCTGACCTGCGCGGTCGCACAGAAACACGAAGAGAGCGCCGCAAGGCGCTCTCTTCGCATCCGCGACGCGCGGGCGCCACGCCATCAGCGTCTCTGCGCGACCGCCAATTCCGGCGTCTCCTGGGTGTGCGGCGCGGGCGGATCCTGCGTGCGCGGCGCCTGCTCGGGCGGGGCCGGCGTGTCCTGCCGCTGACGGCCCAACTGGGCGAAGCTGTCTTCGGCCGGCGTCTGCACGGCCGCCTGCGTCGGCATCGCCGCCACGCGGTGCGCGGGATCGTCGAGCGCGCCCTGCACGATGATGACGTTCTCGCCCTGCCCCACGGTGCCGTTGCCGGTGCTCAACAGCACATGATCGATGCGCATGTCGTTCTGGCGGGCCAGCAGGGTCAGACTGGCGGCCAGCGATTCGCTGGCGCCGTCCGGCGGGCGTCCGAGCGAGGCGTCGAGCCGCCGGACTGCGCCCGAAGCCTGCCGGTACAGGGCATGATCCGGATCGTCGGGCTGTCGCGGATCGGCGCTCGCGCGCGGCAGCGTCACCGGCGACGACAGCGGCGTCGCATCCGGGACCGCCGGCGTCGTCACGGAACGTTCGACGGGTGCAGCTTCGGTGCGGGCGGCTTCGGAACGGGCAGGATCCGTGCGGGCAGGATCCGTGGGAGCGGGATCGGCGGCCGCACGCGTGTGTTCGAACAGCGGCGTCATCGCACGATCGCGCAGGGTCAGATCGCCCGGGAGCCGCGGATCCTGTCCGTTGGCTTGCGCACGCATCGACAGCGTCAACAACGTCTCCGACAGCGCACCGCTGGACTGTATCGGCGCGACGAAACCGGCGCGGAACACCTCCTCGGGCGTCTGCGCCGCGGCCATGCGCTGCAGGACACTGCCCGGGTCGGCAGTGCGCATGCCGAACGGCTGATCGCGGCGCGCGTCGATATAGGCCAATGCCTGCGGGTTGATGCTGCCGAGTTCGTCGCGCGCAAGATCGCGCATCCGCATCAGGTCGCGATCAGTGAAACGCATGTCCGCGGTGGTGCCGGCCGGCAGATCGGCGGCGTAATCGGCGCCGGAAAAGGCGGTTCGCATGTAGCTGGCCGCGGCCGGATGCATGCCGGTCAGCGCCACGCGCCACGAGCGGCTGGCCTCGTCGACGCTGCCGTCGGGCCGGGTCTGCGCGGTGACTTCGTAGGCATCGCCATTGGGGCGCTGACCGCTGACGCGCTGCTCGCCGCTGCCGTCCTGCCAGCGGGTGGACGCATTCTCGTAACGCCAGTCCGAGAGCGTCGCCGCCCACGAGAATGGCCCGAGGTTGGCCTGCGCCGTCGTCTGGCTCTGCGCTTCCACCTGTCTGCGCTCGCCGGCCTGCGGCACGCCCGGACCGGCGCGGTCCGGCACGAAGCCGGTCTGCATGAACTGCCGGTACGCGTCCTGCCCTTCCGGCGTCCCCAGATCCATCCGCGCCACCGAGAGGCGTTCGTCGGAAAGGCGTCGTTCGTTGCCGATGCCGACATTGACGCTGGCGAGACCCAGGCCGAGATAGGCCTCGCGCTCCACCGCGGCGATGGCGCCGGTGGTCACTTCGACCATGTTGCCTTCGAGACGGCGCACGCCAAAGCCCTGCCCGCGCAGTTCGGTCAGGCTTTCGTTGCCGCGCACCATCCGGTAGGACGCCGCGAACGCGGTGCCTTCCAGCGACTCGCCGCGCATCACCACCGATGCGCCGGGCGGCATCGACAAGGGATCGAGCGGATTGGGCGCCGCGCGCAGATCGCCCGCCGCGATGCGCGCGCCCAGTTCCGGCGGCACCACCGCTTCGTAACTCAGACGACCGCCGCTGAACTGTTCGGCCGAGACCGATCCGCGAAAATCCGGACCGCGCACGGCCCATTGCGCGGCCCGCGGCCAACCGTCGACGCGATCGCGGACGCCGTCGGGCAGCACGTCGAAACGATCGGCATAGCGATACAGCCGATTCAGATCGGTGCGCCCGTAGGCGGCGCCGATCTGGCTCTGCAGTTCCACCGACATTTCCAGCACCTGGGTGCGCTCGCCGCCCGGGCCGACACGGACGCGCGACAGCGCCACCTCGCCGCCGACCTCGAAATTCTGCCCGCCGCTGACCGGCAGCACGCCCGGAACGCCGAGGCCACCGAGCGGTGTCGTGAAATTGACCTGGGTGCCGGGATTCAGCGCCGCGGCGACGGCTTCGCGCGGCAGCGCCTGCGCCACCGCGGCCGCGGCGGCGAGATCGGCCGGGCTCATCTGCGCCGGCGGTTCGTAGCCAAGCCATTGCATCACGCCGCGCAGTTCCCGCGGCGTCATTCTGGTGACATCGACCGGCCCACCGGGGGACGGTGTCGTGGTTCTATCGTCCGGATCCGCCATCCAAGCCTCCGATCAGATATCGATGGCCCGGAGTATAGCCACACATCCGCCGGCCGATCATCGGACGATCGGCCGGTGCCCGGCGCCGGCCTCAGCCGACGCCAGCGCTGCGGATCACTTCAGCTCGTAGCCTTTTTCCGCGGCCAGTTGCTTCAACGCATTGACCTGCACGACCAGTTGCGTATTGCCCTGCGTGATCTTGATGGCGGCGTCGTTCATCATCATGCTGTTGTTCGCCGCGAGCGCCGCACGCACCGCGCGCGCGCCTTCGACGCTCGACGCCAGACTCTGGTTGAGCCCGTCGGCGATCTTCGCCACCTCCGGCGTCTTCGCCTTGAAGGTGGCGAGCGCGGCGGTGTTCTTGTCCATCACCGCAATCCACTCGTCCAGGATCGTGATGCGCTCCTGGGTCGATTTGGCCGCAGCGAGACGCTGTTCGATGCCGCTCGACACCGGATCGCGGATCACCGCGGCGGCATGGCGATCGAAGGCTTCGAGATCGGCAACCACGGGATCCCGGGTGCAGCCACCGAGCAGGATGAGAGAGAGAACGACAGCGAAAAGGATGCGGTTCATGGCGATGGTTCCCGGAGGAAGATGAAACGCTGCGCGACACGCTCGCCGCGCAGCGGAGACAGCGACGATCAGACGGACAGGGTCAGGCGGCGAGAATCCTGTTCCACTCTGCCACGCGATCGGCCTTGGCGGCCAGCGCGGCCTCGGCGTCGCCTTCGATCTTCAGCGACTTGATGGTGTCGCCCTGACGGATGCTGTCGACGACGTCCATGCCTTCGAGCACCTTGCCGAAGACCGTGTGCTTGCCGTCGAGCCAGCCGCAGGGGACGTGGGTGATGAAGAACTGGCTGCCGTTGGTGTTGGGGCCGGCATTGGCCATCGACAGCACGCCGCGCTCGTGACGGACGCCGTTGTTGGCCTCATCTTCGAACTTGTAACCCGGGCCGCCGGTGCCGCGCCCCTGCGGGCAGCCGCCCTGGACCATGAAATCGGCGATCACGCGATGGAAGATCAGGCCGTCGTAAAAGCCGCGCCGGGCCAGATTGACGAAGTTGGCGACGGTCAGCGGCGCCTTGTCGGCGTGCAGTTCGATGCGGATCGGACCGCGGTCGGTGTCGAAGTGGGCGATCAGGCTCATGGCGGGCTCCGGAAAGGGCGGATACGGACGAAAAAACGGGGCAACACCGTACCACGCCCGCCCTCCTCGGCGAACGTGGCCGGTGCGCCCCAAACCGGATCCGGTGCGGCTCAGAGCATTTCGTCGGCGATCGCGCCCGCCCGATAGGTGGCATAGACGAAGACCGGAATGCCCGCATCGGCGAGGTATTCGTGGATCAGCGGACGCACGTCCTCCCAGTCCAAGCCGCCGACCCCGGTGGCGAGCCGCGGAATGGCAAGACTCGCGATCTTCTGGTCGTCGATCTCCGCCCGCAGCGCCTTCAGGGCATGGCGGACGTGTTGCAGGCTGGCCTTGCCCGGCTTGCCGCCGTGATGGCCTTCCGCACCGTCCTGGGTGAACAGGTTGACGATGCGCCGGCCGTCTGCCCCGGTCCAGGTCCACAGACTGCCGCTCTTCGGGTGGGTGGACTGGCAGTAGTGGCGGAAATCCTTGTACAGCGCCGGCGCATGTTCGCGCAGCGACAGCGCCAGACCGGTGTGGAAGTCGTCGTTGGGGGCCACGCCATGCGCGATGGCCTGGGCACGGGTCTTGAGGATGTCGCCGGTGGTTTCCTGGATCATGTGGCCGTCTCTGGGCTGTTCGGGATGACCACAGGCTCCCACGCGCACGCCCGCGGCGCCTTGTCGGCAGGCAGGCGCGCGAACGAAGGAAAGGATTAGAATCGAAGGGTTTGGCGCGGCTGGTTTGGCGCGACGGCCTCGGCGGATCAGCGGCGCCGGTGCGCCAGCAGCGAAATCACCATCCCCGCCCAACCCACCGCAGCCATGCCGCCGCCGATGATCAACAGCGGCAGGCGCGCCGTAGGGGGCAGCGCGTGCGCGAGCGCAGCGTCCGGCGCGAACTGCATCACCAGCCCCACCGCCAGCAGCGCCACGCCGAGCACATCCAGCGCGAGCAGGCCGATCGGCGGCTTCCAAGCGGTCTTGGCGGGGTGCATGCGACGCGGGCTCCGGACTCTGAACAGGGGAAACCGAGCCATTGCTCCCGGTCAGCGGCTATAATAGTCGGCTTCCTTCACGAAAATCAGCGTCCGGCCACCTCCGGGCGCGCATTCGCCATGTCCATTGAACGCCTGCGCAATATCGCCATCGTCGCCCACGTCGACCATGGCAAGACCACCCTCGTCGACCAGCTGCTCAAGCAGTCCGGCACCCTGAACGAGCGCGCCGTCGTCCCCGACCGGGTGATGGACAGCAACGATCTCGAAAAGGAACGCGGGATCACGATCCTGTCGAAGAACACCGCGATCCGCTGGACCAACCCGAAAACCGGCGAAGTCTGGCGCATCAACATCGTCGACACCCCGGGACACGCCGACTTCGGCGGCGAAGTCGAACGCGTGCTGTCGATGGTCGACTCGGTGCTGATCCTGGTCGACGCGATGGACGGCCCGATGCCGCAGACGCGCTTCGTCACCCAGAAGGCGTTCGCGATGGGCTTCAAGCCGATCGTCGTCGTCAACAAGGTCGACCGCCCCGGCGCCCGCGCCAGTTGGGTGCTCGACCAGACCTTCGATCTGTTCGACCGCCTCGGCGCCACCGACGACCAGCTCGACTTCACCACCGTCTACGCCTCAGGCCTTCAGGGCTACGCCGGCATGACCGAAGACGTGCGCGGCGGCGACATGACCCCGCTGTTCGAAGCGATCTGCGACCACGTGCCGGCGCCGCCGGTCGATCCGGACGGCCCGTTCCAGATGCGCGTGACCTCGCTGGACTACAACAACTACGTCGGCATCATCGGTGTCGGCCGCATCCAGCGCGGCAAGGTCAAGACCAATCAGCAGGTCACGGTGATCGACCGCGAAGGCAAGACCCGCAACGCCAAGGTGCTGCAGGTGCTCGGCTTCATGGGCCTGGAGCGCATCGAAGTGCCGGAAGCCTCGGCGGGCGACATCATCGCGTTCAGCGGCATCGAGGGCATCGGCATTTCCGACACTCTCTGCGCGACCGATGCGGTGGAACAATTGCCAGTGCTCGCCGTCGACGAACCGACGATCTCGATGACCTTCCAGGTCAACGATTCGCCGTTCGCCGGCGTGAAGGACCGCAGCGGCGGCAAGTTCCTGACCTCGCGCCAGCTGCGCGACCGCCTCACCCGAGAAACCCAGCACAACGTCGCGCTGAAGGTGGAAGACACCGCAGACGCCGACAAGTTCAAGGTCAGCGGCCGCGGCGAACTGCATCTGTCGATCCTGATCGAAACCATGCGCCGCGAAGGTTACGAACTCGCGGTGTCGCGCCCGGAAGTGATCATCCGCGAGATCGACGGCGTGATGCAGGAACCGATCGAATCGCTGGTCGTCGACATGGAAGAACAGTTCCAGGGCGGCGTGATGGGCCGCCTCGGCGAGCGCAAGGCGCTGCTGCAGAACATGGAACCGGACGGCAAGGGCCGCGTGCGCCTCGACTACATGATCCCGGCGCGCGGCCTGATCGGCTTCCAGACCGAATTCCGCACGCTCACCGCCGGCACCGGTCTGCTGTTCCACGTGTTCGATCACTACGGTCCGAAGGCCGAAGGCTCGATCGGCCAGCGCCAGAACGGCGTGCTGATCTCCAACGGCACAGGCAGCTCGCCGGCCTACGCGCAGATCGCGATGCAGGAACGCGGCCGTCTGTTCATCGAGCCGGGCGAGGAAATCTACGAAGGCCAGATCGTCGGCATCAACAGCAAGGACAACGACCTCACGGTCAATGCCCTGCGCGGCAAGCAGCTGACCAACTTCCGCGCGTCCGGCAAGGACGACGACGAAGGTCTGATTCCGCCGATCAAGTTCTCGCTCGAACAGGCGCTGGAATTCATCGACGACGACGAACTGGTCGAAGTCACGCCCAAGCAGATCCGCCTGCGCAAGAAGTTCCGCCTCGAAACCGACCGCAAGCGCGCCTCGCGCTCCGCCTGATTCCGGGAGCGTCGGTCGCTTTTCATGCCGCGCAACGCGACAGGGAGTTCAGCCGCACCGTCGTCGCGGACGGTGCGGGCCATCGCGCTGATCGAATGGCTCAAGGGCGCGCTGGCCCTGATCGGAACCTCGGCCCTGCTCGCCGTCGGCGCGCAGGGCGTGAACCATGCGCTGGACCGGCTCGCGAAACTCGCGCCCTACGATGCCGTGCATCGCGCGGTCGCAGCGGTGATCCGGCATGTCGACGGCGGATCGGTGCTGTTCGTCGCGACGTTTCTCGCCGCCTACGCCGGACTGCGCTGCGTCGAAGGCTGGGGATTGTGGCGCGGCCGCGCCTGGGCCTCGCTGCTCGGCGCCGTGTCCGTCGCGCTCTACCTGCCGTTCGATCTGTACGCATTCGGGCGTGACCCCGGCGCGGCGTCCGCCGCGCTCGTGGCCGTGAACATGGCGATGCTGTGGATCCTCGCCCGCGACCTCGCGGCCCGCCGCCGCGCAGCCCTCTCTTCCTGATCCGCGATCCCGCATGAGTCCAACCTCCGCCTACGATCCCAGCCCACGCGCGCATCCCGGGCTGCACATCATCGCGCTGATCGAACTCGGCAAGGGCGTGCTTGCGAGTGCGTCCGCGATCGCGCTCGCCGCGGTCGGCCCGGCGCCGATCCGCGCCTTCATCGCCGGCATCGGCCAGCGCCTGCATTTCGATCCGCATCACAGCGCGCTCGGCCGTCTGCTCGTACACATCACGCCGGATACCGTGCTGCTGGCGGCAACCGCCATCGGCGTGTACGCCGTGCTGCGGTTCGTGCTGTTCTATGGCCTGTGGCGCGTGCGCGCCTGGGCCTCGTGGCTGGGCGCGTTCGCGGCGGCGCTGTATGTGCCGTTCTGCGTTTACGCGCTGTGGCGATATCCCGGCTGGCCCACGCTCGCGGTGCTGATGCTCAATCTGGCGATCGTCGGCGTGCTGGTGCGCGATCTGATGAAACGTCGCCGCACGGCACGCTTCGCCGCGCTCTGACACGCCTGCCGGCGCGCGCAGTGCGCGCCTACAATGCCGGCTGTTTTCCGCCCGATGCGAACGCCGGCCACCGATGGATCTCGATCTCACGCTCTGGTTGCTCACCGCGCTCGCAGGCTTCGCCGCGGGCCTGATCGACAGCATCGTCGGCGGTGGCGGCCTGGTATTGACGCCGGCGATGCTCAATCTGCATCCGCAGTTGCACATCCTGCAGGCCATCGGCACGCAGCGGACCAGTTCGATCTTCGGCACCAGCGTCGCGGCCTGGAATTATCTGCGCCGGATCCGGGTCGAAGGCCGCATCCTGATCCCGGCCTGCGTCGCCGCGCTCGGTGCGTCCGCGGTCGGCGTGCAGCTTGCGAAGCGCATCGATGGCGAGGTCCTGAAATGGACGGTGCTCGCGATCTGCGTGCTGCTCGCGCTCTACACCGTGTCGCGCAAGGACCTCGGCCTGCGCGAAGAGCGCCGTTTCCATCCGAAGCACGAATCGCTCGCCGCGATCGCCATCGGCGGCGCGACCGGTTTCTACAACGGGCTGATCGGCCCGGGCACCGGCACGATCATGGTGTTCGCCTTCGTCAGTTTCCTCGGTCTGGATTTCCTGAAGTCGTCGGCGGTGTCGAAAACCACCAATGTCGCCGCAGACCTCAGTTCGTGGACGGTGCTGGCATTGGGCGGCTACGTGATCTGGGCACTGGCGATTCCGCTGATCGTCGGCAACATGATCGGCAGTTGGATCGGCAGCCATCTGGCGATCCGGCGCGGCCAGGGTTTCGTGCGCGCGGTGTTCCTCATCATCGTGCTCCTGCTGATCGCGCGGCAGGCGTGGCAACTGGCGAGCGCCTGAGCAGGCCGCAGACCGCACCCGCACTCCACGCCCCTGCCATCGGTCATGGTCACATTCGCCGCGGGTCGCGGTCCTGTGGACATGCGAACCGGAAGCGAATGCGTTCGCCCCCTCTCGTCCCGCAAGGATCATCCAACATGACATCCCGCTTCTCCCGCTCGTGGCTCGCGTTCGCCCTGACCGCGCTGCTGACCCCGGCGGCCCACGCCGACGCGCCCACCGCGCCGGTGGCATCCACCGACATCCGCGCGAAGGAAACCTTCGACCTCGTCTGGGCCCGGCTGCAGAGCAGCGGCTTCAAGGGCGAACACGAGCAGTTGGACTGGGTCGCGCTGAAGGCGAAGCACCAGCCCGACATCGAGAAGGCGCAGGACATCGCCGCGCTGCGCAGGGAAATCAACGAACTGCTGCAGGATCTGCGGGCATCGCATCTGGTCCTGATCCCCGCCGAAGCGATGCCGCAGGCCGGCAAGTCGTTCGATGTCGGCAACGGCGAACTGGGCATGCGCCTGACCATCGTCGACGGGCGGTTCCTGGTCGA
The DNA here is from genome assembly GCA_011526085.1 of Lysobacter sp. Classification (GTDB taxonomy): domain Bacteria; phylum Pseudomonadota; class Gammaproteobacteria; order Xanthomonadales; family Xanthomonadaceae; genus Lysobacter_I; species Lysobacter_I hankyongensis. The sequence goes on from WYBC01000029.1 coordinate 71,881, forward strand.
ACAGGTGATCGATGGATTCCCGGCCCAGCGCGCGGGCATCCGTCCCGGCTGGGTCGTCGAACGCATCGGCGATTTCGACGCCGCATCGACGTTGACCGCGTTGGCGAAGGCATCGCCGGACGCCGCGCGCCGCGGCTCGACCATGCTCCAGCTGCACGCCAACGATCTGGTCGACGCGGTGAGCCCCGGCGCCCGGATCGCGCTGCAGTTGCGCGATCTCGCCGGCGAGGCGCGCGATGTCTCGCTCACCGCGGTCGCCAATCCCGATATACAGACGGTCTCCCTGCCCGGTCTGCCGCCGATGCCGCTCCGCTTCTCGCAGCGCAAGCTCTCCGCCCGCGATGGCGACTGCGTGCTGTATGTCGAATTCAACCAGTGGGCGATGCCGGTCTATGATCGATTCGTCGCGGCGTTGCGCGAACACGGCGGCTGCCGCGGCGTGGTGATCGATCTGCGCGGCAATTCCGGCGGGTTGATGGCGTCGATGAGCGCCGTCGGCGGATTGTTCTTCGACAAGCCCGTGTCGCTGGGCACGCTGATCACCTCCGGCGGCGACCTCAAGCTCACCGCGCTGCCGCGACAGGTGACCGACGATGGCCGCGATGTGCGTCGTTTCTCCGGGCCGCTGGCGATCCTCACCGACCGCGCGTCGGTGAGCTGTTCCGACATGTTCCCCGCCGGGATGCAGGCGCTGCAACGTGCGCGCATTTTCGGCGACACCAGCGCCGGCATGGCCCTTCCGGCCGGCGTCGCCCCGCTGCCGTCCGGCGACCGCCTGATGTATCCGATGGCCGACTACGTCGACGCCAAGGGACGCCGCATCGAGAGCATCGGCGTGATTCCCGACACGCCCAGCGCCCCGACCGCGGCCGCGCTGCGCGCCGGGCGCGATCCTGCGCTGGACGCTGCACTCGCCTGGATCGGCGAGGCACAATGATCCACGACCATTCCCTTTCTCCCGTCCGCATCCCCTTCACGACTCCGGAGTCGCCCATGACACGTTTCGCCCGTACCGCCCTCGCCTTCGGCCTGGCCCTCTCCATCGCCCCGCTCGCCCAGGCGGCCGACCTGCCCGACGCACGCCGGCTCATCGACGCGCACATCGCCGCCACCGGCGGCAAAGACGTCTACGCCAAGTACGGCGAAGGCACCACCAAGGTCCAGATGGAAATCGTCGAGAACGGCATGAAACTCGACATGACCCTCTACGGACGCGGCACCGACCGGCTCTCGGTCATGTCCATCCCGGGCGCTGGCGATTTCCGCAGCGGCTACAGCGGTGGCGTCGCCTGGGGCATGGATCCGATGAACGGGCCGCGCCTGCTCGAAGGCAAGGAACGCGATCAACTGATCGAGCAGAGCGATGCGCGGATCGCGCTGCACGCTCCGGCCGTGATCGCCTCGGCCACGACCGTCGGCCTGTCCGATTCCGAAGGCCGGCCCTGCTACCGCGTCGAGATCAAATGGGTGTCCGGTCGCGAAAGCGCCGAGTGCTACGGCACCGAGGACGGGCTGCTGCTGTCCAGCGAAAGCACGGTCACCACGCCGATGGGCGACATCAAGCAGGTCAGCCACATGTCCGACTACAAGGCTTTCGGCGCGATCAAGGTCCCCGCCAAGACCAAGAGCCAGGCCGCGGGCATGACCCAGCTCATCACCATCCTCTCGATCGATCCGACCGCACCGGACGCCGCGCTGTTCACGCTGCCCACCGCGATCGACGCGCTGGTGAAGAAGCAGACGGGCACCCAGGCGGGAAGCGAGAAGTAAGCCGCAGCGCTGCCGATTCGGCGACACGCGTGCCGCGACACGAAAAAGCCCGCGCAAGCGGGCTTTTTCGTGGGCGTCCGATGGCGCCGACGTCAGATCGGTGTCGGCGCGTTGATCTGCGCCTGTTTGCGCACGATCAGCATCGCGATCTCCAGCGCCTGCTCGTAGTTCAGGCGCGGATCGACGGTGGTGCGATACGCGCGCTCGAGGTCGATGTCGGTCAACTCACGGGCACCGCCGGTGCATTCGGTCACGTCCTCGCCGGTCAGCTCCAGGTGCGCGCCGCCGAGGCGGGTACCGATGGCGGCATGAATCTCGAACGCCTGCTCCAGTTCGCTGCGGATGTTCTCGAAACGCCGGGTCTTGTAGCCGTTGCTGGTCGACTCGGTGTTGCCGTGCATCGGATCGCAGATCCACAGCACGCGGCGACCGTCGCGCTTCACCGCCTCCAGCAGCGGCGGCAGCTTGTCGGCGATGCTGGTCGCGCTCATGCGATGGATCAGGCTCAGACGACCCGGATCATCGTTCGGATTGAGGACATCGATCAGGCGCAGCAACTGATCGGGCGTCACCGACGGACCGATCTTGATCGCGACCGGATTGCAGATGCCGCGGAAATATTCGGTGTGCGCGCCGTCGACCGCCGCGGTGCGCATGCCGATCCACGGAAAATGCGTGCCAAGGTTGAACCAGCCGGCCTGTCGCGGCACCTGGCGGGTCACGCCTTCCTCGTACGGCAACAGCAGCGCTTCGTGCGACGTGTAGAAATCGACGCTGCGGAGGTTGTGGATGGATTCGCCGGACAGCGTTTCCATGAACCGTACCGCGTCGCCGATGCCGGCGACCATCTTCTGGTATTCGTCCGCCAGCGGCGAATGGCCGACCCAGGCGAGGTTCCAGTATTCCGGGTGATGCAGGTCGGCGAAGCCGTCGTCGATCAGGGCCCGGATGAAATTCATCGTCATCGCCGAACGGGCGTGACCCTTGATCATGCGGCGCGGGTCCGGGATGCGGGCCTCGGCATTGAACTCCGGCGCGTTGACCAGATCGCCGCGATAGCTCGGCAAGGTCATGCCGTCCTTCGTTTCGGTATCGGCGGAACGCGGCTTGGCGTACTGGCCCGCGAAACGACCGACACGCACCACCGGCAGGCGCAGGCCGTGCACGAGCACCAAGCTCATCTGCAGCAACACCTTCAGGCGGTTGGAGATGACTTCCGGCGTGCAGTCGCCGAAGATTTCGGCGCAATCGCCGCCCTGCAGGAGGAAGCGTTTGCCCTCCTGCGCATCGGCGAGTTGATGCTTGAGATTGAGCACTTCACGCGACGTGACCAGCGGCGGCAAGGCATGCAGTTCGTTCAGAACGCCTTCCAGGGCGGCGGCATCGGGATAGGTCGGCTGCTGCAGCGCCTGGCGTTGGCGCCAGCTGGCGGGCATCCAGCCTTGGGGGGGCGAAGCGACGGCTTGGAGCGGTTCGGGGCGGATCATGGTCTCGTCCTGTGGGGGTAGGGCGATGGCGGGAAAGAGGTCTGCGCTTCAGCGCGAACGATAGGCGGCGTACACGGCCCAGACGGCAAGCACCAGGAAGCTCGCCAGGCTCCAGGCCGGCATCGACAGGCCCAGGAAGGACCAGTCGACCTTGGCGCACTCGCCGGAACCGTTGAGCACCTTGCTGATGGTCTGGGTGAACGAATTGGTCTCCCAGATGAAACCGAGCGGCGGGCCGCATTCCGGCACCTGGTCAGGCGGCAAGGTGGTCAGCCAGACATGCTTGCCGGCGATGTAGGTGCCGACCCCGGCGGGAATCAGCGCCAGCAGGCCGTAAAGCCGACGGCCGCGGACACCCTTGGGTCCGTGCAGCGCACCGATCAGGAACACGAGACCCAACGCGGCGAAGGCGATGCGCTGGAAGATGCACAGCGGGCACGGAATCAGCCCCCACTGGAACTGCGAGAAGATCGCGAAACCGATCAAGCCCGCGCAGGCGAGAAACCCCAGAAGAAACTGCGAACGGTAGGACCAGCGGAAAGGATTCGGTTGCATGGGCACGTCTGCGTGATGGATTCGGGAGGAATGACCGCGGCGACCGACGGCGGTTCCCTTCCCGGATTGAAGCGCGGCTCCGGAATTCGCGAACCGCGGGGGATTTCCGGCTCCACGATAGCAAAAACCCCGGCGGATGCCGGGGTTTTCTCGGAGCGACTACGCAGACGATCGCGTCTGCGCAGCCTTCGGCCGGGCGATCGCGCGGCCGGCGGAGCGCGATCAGGCCGCGGCTTCGGGGCGGTCGACCAGCTCGACGTAGGCCATCGGAGCGTTGTCGCCGTCGCGGAAACCGCACTTCAGGATGCGCAGATAACCGCCCGGACGCTCGCGATAACGCGGACCGAGGGTGGTGAACAGCGTGCCGACGGCCTCCTTGTCGCGGAGACGGGCGAAGGCGAGCCGGCGGTTGGCCACGCCGTCGATCTTCGACAGGGTGATCAGCGGTTCGGCGACGCGACGGAGTTCCTTGGCCTTCGGCAGCGTGGTGCGGATCAGGCCGTGCTTGATCAGCGAGGCGGCCATGTTGCGGAACATCGCTTCGCGATGGGCGCTGGTGCGGCTGAATTTGCGGCCGGACTTCTGGTGGCGCATGGTCGTGGTTCCTGGTTATCCCCGGCACCCTGTGCCGGAATCAATTTTCGAAAAAAGTTGGACCGGTGCTCAGCCCAGCATGCCGTGCGCGGCGATGCCGGCCGGCGGCCAGTTCTCGAGCTTCATGCCGAGCGAGAGGCCGCGCTGCGCCAGGACTTCCTTGATCTCGGTCAGCGACTTCTTGCCGAGGTTCGGGGTCTTGAGCAGCTCGACTTCGGTCTTCTGGATCAGGTCGCCGACGTAGTAGATGCTCTCGGCCTTGAGGCAGTTGGCCGAACGCACCGTCAGCTCCAGATCGTCGATCGGGCGGAGCAGCAGCGGGTCGATACCGGTGGCGGCCGGCTTCGCGGCACCGCGGTCGCGGTGGGTGAAGTCGCCGAACACCGACAGCTGATCGGTCAGGATGTCGGCGGCGGTGCGCACGGCTTCCTCGGCGTCGATCGTGCCGTTGGTCTCGATGTCGAGCACGAGCTTGTCGAGGTCGGTACGCTGTTCCACGCGGGCTGCTTCGACTTCATAGGCCACGCGGCGGACCGGCGAGAACGAAGCGTCGAGCATCAGGCGGCCGATGGCGCGGGTCTCTTCGTCCGGACGACGACGGGCGGCGGCCGGCTGATAGCCGAAACCGCGCTCGATCTTCAGACGCATGTTCAGGGCGGCATCCTTGGTCAGGTGCGCGATGACATGGTCGGTGTTGAGGATTTCGACGTTGTGGTCCGTCTTGATGTCGCCGGCGGTGACCACGCCCGGGCCCTGCTTGTTCAGGCTCAGGGTGGACGATTCGCCGGTGCCCATCCGGATCGCGACGTCCTTGAGATTCAGCAGCACTTCCAGTACATCTTCCTGCAGGCCTTCGACCGTGGTGTACTCATGCAACACGCCGTCGATCTCGACTTCGGTGATGGCATAGCCGGGGATCGAAGACAGCAACACGCGGCGCAACGCGTTGCCGAGGGTGTGGCCGTAACCACGCTCCAGCGGCTCGATCACAACCTTGGCGCGGTTGCCGGCAAGGCGCTCGATCTGCGGAGCGCGCGGACGCAGGACCTGGTTGGCGGATACCGTCATCTTGTGGTGTCTCCTGGAGCCGGGGCCTCGCGGCCGCGGCGGTGTTTCTGAGGGCCTCCCCGGGCGAGGGAGGCGGCCGACACGCGGAGCGCGACGACCGTGGGGGTCGGGAGTCTCGCCGCCGGGGCCGCCGGCGGCGTCTCGCCATCGCTTACTTCGAGTACAACTCGACGATCAGCGCTTCGTTGATGTCGGCCGGCAGATCGCCGCGATCCGGAACGGCCTTGAACACGCCGCTGAACTTCTTGCTGTCGACTTCGATCCAGCCCGGGGCGAGATCCATCGTCGACGAGACGTTCAGCGCTTCCTGCACGCGCATCTGCTTCTGCGCCTTTTCGGACAGCGTGATCGCATCGCCGGCCTTGACCTGGTAGGACGGCAGGTTCACCGACTTGCCGTTGACCAGCACGCCGCGATGCGACACCAGCTGGCGGGCGGCCGGACGGGTGACCGCGAAGCCCATGCGATAGACGACGTTGTCGAGACGGGTCTCGAGCATCTGCAGCAGGTTCTCGCCGGTGTTGCCCTTCTTGGTCGAGGCCTTCTTGTAGTAGTTGCGGAACTGACGTTCCAGCAGACCGTAGATGCGCTTGACCTTCTGCTTCTCGCGAAGCTGGGTGGCGTAGTCGGACAGCTTGCCCTTGCGCGACGCGCCGTGCTGGCCGGGCTTCTGCTCCAGCTTGCACTTCGAGTCGAGCGCACGCGCCGGCGACTTCAGACTGAGGTCTGCGCCCTCGCGACGGGCGAGTTTGCAGGTGGGACCGATATAACGAGCCATGGTGTTCTCTGCTCCTCAGGCCGCGGTCAGACGCGACGCTTTTTCGGCGGACGGCATCCGTTGTGCGGAATGGGCGTCACGTCGATGATGTTGGTGATCTTGTAGCCGACGCTGTTCAGCGAGCGAACGGCCGATTCGCGACCCGGACCCGGGCCCTTGATGCGCACTTCGAGCGCCTTCAGACCGTAGTCGAGGGCGGCCTTGCCGGCCTTCTCGGCGGCGACCTGCGCTGCGAACGGGGTCGACTTGCGCGAACCGCGGAAGCCCGCGCCGCCCGAGGTCGCCCACGACAGCGCGTTGCCCTGGCGGTCGGTGATGGTCACGATGGTGTTGTTGAAAGAAGCGTGGACGTGGGCGATGCCGTCGGTGACGACTCGCTTGATCTTCTTCTTGGTCTTGGTGGCTGCCGGCTTGGCCATGATCTATGCCCCTTACTTCTTGATGGCCTTGCGCGGACCCTTGCGGGTACGGGCATTGGTCCGGGTGCGCTGGCCGCGGAGCGGCAGACCGCGACGATGGCGGAGGCCGCGATAGCAGCCCAGGTCCATCAGACGCTTGATAGCGATGCCGATTTCGCGGCGGAGGTCGCCCTCGACCGTGAACTTGCCGATCTCGGCGCGGAGGCGCTCGACCTCGGCTTCGGACAGATCGCGGATCTTGGTGTTCGAAGCGACGCCGGCGGACTCGCAGACCTGCTTCGAACGGGTACGGCCAATGCCGTAGATGCTTTGCAGCCCGACCCAGACGTGTTTCTGGGCAGGCAGGTTGACACCTGCAATACGCGCCATGCGCGGATCTCCAACTGGTTTGGCGGCCGGGTTTCCCCGGCGGATGGGGCACTTGGGCTAAGTGAACTCGAAATTCTAACAGGGCCTCGATGATCATGGAAGAGGCGTGGCCGAAGCCATGCACCGCCGGAGCCCCGAAGGAATCCAGCGGACCTTCCGGCATGGGGAGAGTGCCCATGCTCCGGCGACGGACCGAAACTGGCTGGCAGGGAACTTCCGGATCGGAATTCCCCTCCCCGCCGGCCGGCACTCCTCAGGTGCCGGCACTGGCTTCGGCCCACCTGCGCTCGAGACCGCCGCGCAGGTCGCCCATTTCCCCGGTTTCCGGCCGGGGGACCAGGATCATCCGCGAAGGAATATCCCGGTGTTGCGATATCGACCGCGTGTCGGTCGGCACCGCTTGGCGGAGCGACTGGGTCGCTCCACCCTTGTGAACGCATTTACCTCGAACCGCGACTGCCGCCCTTCAGATTCGCCTTCTTGAGCAGGCTCTCGTACTGGTGCGACATCAGGTGCGCCTGGATCTGGGCGATGAAGTCCATCACGACCACGACCACGATGAGCAGCGAGGTGCCGCCGAAGTAGAACGAAGTACCCAGCTCGGTCTGCATGAACGTCGGCAGCAGGCAGACGATCACCAGATAGATGGCACCGGCCGCGGTCAGGCGCGTCAGCACGGCATCGATGTAATCCGCCGTCGCCTTGCCCGGACGGATACCGGGAATGAGCGCGCCCGACTTCTTGAGGTTGTCGGCGGTCTCCTGCGAATTGAAGACCAGCGCGGTGTAGAAGAACGCGAAGCCGATGATCAGCGCGGCGAACAGGATCATATACAGCGGTTCGCCGGGCGACAGCGCCTGGGCGATCTTCTGCAGCATGCTGACGTTGCCGGTGGCGCTGAACCAGGTCGACGCCGTGGCCGGGAACATGATGATCGACGATGCGAAGATCGCCGGGATCACGCCGGACATGTTGAGCTTGAGCGGCAGGAACGACGTCTGGTTCATGTACGCGTTGCGGCCGCCCTGGCGTCGCGCGTAATTGACCGTGATCCTGCGCTGGCCGCGTTCGACGAACACGACGAAATAGGTGAAGACCAGCACGATCGCAAGGATGAAGATTACCGTCAGCGAACTCATGTCGCCGTTGCGAGCCTGTTCGAGCGTGTTCAGCACGGCGCCCGGAAGGCCGGCGACGATACCGGCGAAGATGATCAGCGACACACCGTTGCCGATACCGCGCTCGGTCACCTGCTCGCCGAGCCACATCAGGAACATCGTGCCGGCGGTCAGCGAAACCACTGCGGTCAGGACGAAGCCCATGCCAGGCGAGTAAACCACCGGGATGCCGTTGTTGGCGCCGGAGGCCTGCAGCGCGGTCGCGATGCCCGCCGCCTGGAACACCGCGAGCGGAATCGCACCGATGCGCGACCACTGGGTGATGCGGCGGCGGCCGGACTCGCCTTCCTTCTGGATCGCCTTCAGGCTGGGCACGATCTGCACCAACAGCTGGACGATGATCGAAGCCGAGATGTAAGGCACGACGTTGAGCGCGAACAGACTGAAGCGCTCCAGCGCACCGCCCGAGAACATGTTGAACATGTCCACGATGGTGCCTTCCTGGGTCTTCATCAGCTCCAGCATGGCCTCGGGATTGACGCCGGGCACCGGGATGTAGCACCCGATGCGGTAGACGATCAACGCCCCGAGTACGAACAGGAGGCGGGAGCGGAGCTCGGTGAACTTGCCGAGCCCGCCGCCGATACCGCTCATCGCATTCGCGCTTCGCGCCATGCTTCGATTACTCCTCGACGCTGCCGCCGGCGGCTTCGATCGCCGCCTTGGCGCCAGCCGTCGCCGCGAGACCCTTGATCACGAGCTTCTTGGTCAGCTCGCCCTTCTTGACGATCTTGGCCTTCTTCGCGTCGCTCGGGATCAGCTTCGCAGCGCGGAGCGCGGCAAGGTCGATGGTGCCTTCCAGCTTGTCCAGCTGGTACAGCAGCACTTCGGCCGTATCTTTCGCCATCTTCGAGCGGAAGCCGATCTTGGGCAGACGACGCTGCATGGGCATCTGGCCGCCTTCGAAGCCGGCCTTGATCTTGCCCTTGCCGGCGCGCGCGAACGAACCCTTGTGGCCGCGGCCGGCGGTCTTGCCGAGGCCGGAACCGATACCGCGACCGACGCGGGTGCGCTCCTTGCGGGCGCCGTCGGCGGGCTTGAGAGTATTGAGACGCATATCGATCACTCCTCGACGCGAACGAGGTAGTGCAGTTGCGTGATGAGACCACGCACCTGCGGACTGTCCTTCAGTTCGCGCACATCGTTGAGTTTGTTCAGGCCCAGCGCCTTCACCGAAAGACGGTGACGCGCCTGCGAGCCGCGCAGGCCCTTGACCAGGCGGACCTTGATGGTGCCGTTGCCGGCTGCCGACGGAGTCTTAGCCATTGAGGAGATCCTCCGCCTTCTTGCCGCGCTTGGCCGCAATGCGGGTCGGCGACTGCATGGATTCGAGACCCTTCAGCGTGGCGCGGACCAGATTGATCGGGTTGCGCGAGCCGGTGGCCTTGGCCAGCACGTTCTTCACGCCAACCGCTTCGAGCACGGCGCGCATCGCGCCGCCGGCGATCACGCCGGTACCTTCGGAAGCGGGCTGCATGAACACGTGCGCCGCACCATGGCCGGACTTGACCGCGTGCCACAGGGTGCCGTTGTTCAGGTCGACGTTGCTCATGTTCTTGCGGGCGTATTCCATCGACTTCTGGATAGCGACCGGCACTTCGCGCGCCTTGCCGTAACCGAAACCGACCTTGCCGGCGCCGTCGCCCACCACCGTCAGCGCGGTGAAGGTGAACTGGCGACCGCCCTTGACGGTCTTGCTGACGCGGTTGACCGCGATCAGCTTCTCGATCATGCCATCGTCGACTTCTTCGCGGTTGCGATCGCGATCGCGGCCCCGCGGTTCACGTTGTTCTGCCATTTCGATATCTCGTTGATGATGGGAAATTTGCGGCTGCGCCGCTTATGGTTGTGATGTGGACCGGATGTTTCGCGCCGCCCGGAACCGGAGAACGCGCCCGATGTCGCCTACATCGGCAGGTGAGACGACGGATGGGGCCGAAGCCCCGCCCGTTCAATGTTGCTCAGAACTGCAGACCACCTTCGCGGGCGGCTTCGGCGAGCGCCTTGATGCGACCGTGATAGCGGTAGCCCGAACGATCGAAGGCGACCTTCTCGACGCCGGCGGCCTTGGCCTTCTCAGCGATCAGACGGCCCACCTTGGCGGCGGCTTCGCTGTTCTTCTTGCTTTTCAGGCTATCGCCGACCGCGGCCTGCAGGGTGTTGGCCGCAGCCAGCACCTTGGAGCCATCGGCGGTGAACACCTGGGCGTAGAGATGCTGACCGGTGCGAAGCACGGTCAGGCGCGGCACGCCGAGTTCGCGGATATGCGCGCGCGTGGATTTGGCGCGACGCAGGCGGGCAGTGTTCTTGATGCTGCTCATGATCTTGATCCTTCGGAAGCGGATAGGCCCGATTAGGCCTTCTTGGCTTCTTTGCGAATGATGGTTTCGTCGGAGTACTTCACGCCCTTGCCCTTGTAGGGTTCCGGCGGACGGAACGCGCGGATCTTCGCCGCGACTTCGCCGACGCGCTGCTTGTCGGCGCCCGAAACCACGATTTCGGTCTGGGTCGGGGTGGCGATGGTGATGCCTTCCGGCGCGGGGAACACGACCGGGTGCGAGAAGCCGAGCGCGAGGCTCAGATCCTTGCCCTGCATCGAGGCGCGGTAACCGACGCCGACGAGATCGAGCTTGCGCTCGAAGCCCTGGCTCACGCCATGCACCATGTTGGCGAGGATGGCGCGGAGGGTGCCGGTCAGCGGGATCAACGAATCATCGTTGGCCGAAAGCTGGGCATTGCCGTCTTCGATCTTGACTTCGATGCCGGCGGGCTTCGCGATCGACAGGGTGCCCTTCGGCCCCTTGACGCTCACGTTGTCGGACTGGACGTTGAATTCGACACCCTTCGGGAGGGCGATAGGCTTTTTGGCGACGCGAGACATGGGCGAGCTCTCCTTACGCCACGAAGCACAGGACTTCACCGCCGACGCCCTGCTGGCGCGCCTGCGCATCGGTCATGATGCCCTTGGAGGTGGAAATGATGGCGACGCCGAGACCGCCGAGAACCTTCGGCAGCGCGTCCTTGCCACGATATTGGCGCAGGCCGGAGCGCGACACGCGATGCAGGCGCTCGATGACCGGCTTGCCTTCGTAATACTTCAGAACGATCTCGAGTTCGGCCTTGGCGCCGTTCTCGGTCACGCGCAGATCAGAAATGTAGCCTTCGCTCTTGAGAACGTTGCCGATCGCGACCTTGATCTTCGAAGACGGCATTTTCACCGTCTGCTTGCCGACGGCGGCCGCATTCTTGATGCGGACCAGCATGTCGGCGATGGGATCAGTCATGCTCATTGAGAGTCACCTTATGAGTAGCACCGATATCCGCTTTCGCGAAATCTGTATGTTTTGAACGCCAGACCGGAGCCTGACGGGAAAGTTCCGGTTGCCCGGAGGGATTGCGCCGCCGGAGACGGCTACAGGCCGGACAGGCCGGCCTGCGGAACCACTTGAATCAACAGCCGCCTAGTCTAGCAGCCCACAGGGGCTGCTTACCAGCTGGCCTTGCGCAGGCCCGGCACGTCGCCGCGCATGGTCGCTTCGCGCAGCTTGTTGCGGCCCAGGCCGAACTTGCGATAGACACCGCGCGGACGACCGGTCAGGGCGCAACGCAGGGTCTGGCGGGACGGCGAGGAATCGCGCGGCAGCTTCTGCAGCTTGGCTGCGGCGGCCATCTTCTCTTCGAAGTCGCCGTCCTGGCTGTTGATGATCTTCTTCAGCGCATCGCGCTTGGCCGCGAACTTCTTCGCGAGCTTGGCCCGCTTGACTTCGCGGTTCACCATCGAGGTCTTTGCCATGAAATGCCTGTCCTGGATTAGTTGCGGAACGGGAAGCGGAACGCTTCCAGCAAGGCCTTCGCTTCGGCGTCGGTCTTGGCGGTGGTGGTGATGGCGATATCCATGCCGCGGAGCGCGTCGACCTGGTCGAAGTCGATTTCCGGGAAGATGATCTGTTCCTTCACGCCCATGTTGTAGTTGCCGCGACCGTCGAACGCACGGCCCGAGACGCCGCGGAAGTCGCGGACGCGGGGCAGCGAGATGTTCACCAGGCGATCGAGGAACTCGAACATCTTGGCGCGACGCAGGGTCACCTTGCAGCCGATCGGCCAACCGTCGCGGATCTTGAACGACGCCACCGAGACGCGGGCCTTGGTGACCACCGGCTTCTGGCCGGAGATCTTGGCCATGTCGGCCACCGCGTTCTCGAGCACCTTCTTGTTCGCCGCCGCTTCGCCCACGCCCATGTTGAGCGTGATCTTCACCAGCTTCGGCACTTCCATCGGATTGGTGTAGCCGAACTGCTTCATCAGCTTCGGCACCACTTCATCCTTGTAGAACTGTTCCAGACGAGTCGTCATTTTTGCATTCCTCAGGCGTCGACCGCCTCACCGCTGGAGCGGAACACACGCAGTTTGCGTCCATCCTCCAGCTCTTTGATACCGATGCGCTCGCCCTTGCCGGAGGCAGGGTTGAACAGCATGACGTTGGAAATGTGGATCGAGGCTTCGCGCTCGATCACGCCACCCGGCTGACCCGCCTGCGGATTCGGCTTGGTGTGGCGCTTGATGATGTTGATGTTGGAGACGACCACCCGGTCGCCCGCCACACTGACAACATCGCCCTGCTTGCCCTTGTCCTTGCCGGCGGTCACGACCACGCGGTCGCCTTTCTTGATGCGATTCATGTCTGTTCCTCCGCTCAGAGCACTTCGGGCGCGAGCGAGACGATCTTCATGAACTTCTCGGAACGCAGCTCGCGCGTTACCGGTCCGAAGATACGGGTACCGATCGGTTCATGCTTGTTGTTCAGCAGCACGGCGGCGTTGGTGTCGAAACGGATCAGCGAGCCGTCGGCACGACGCACGCCCTTGCGGGTGCGCACCACGACGGCGTTGTAGACCTCGCCCTTCTTCACCTTGCCGCGCGGGATGGCGTCCTTGATGGACACCTTGATGATGTCGCCAATGTGCGCGTAGCGGCGCTTGGAGCCGCCGAGCACCTTGATGCACATCACTTCCTTCGCACCGGAGTTGTCGGCCACTTCGAGGTGGCTCTGCATCTGGATCATGATTCAGGCTCCTCGGTTATTCGGCTGCGCGTTCGACGATTTCGACGACGCGCCAGTTCTTGGTCTTCGACATGGGGGCGCACTCGGCCACCCGCACCACGTCGCCTTCGTTGCAGCTGTTGTCGGCATCGTGGGCGTGGAGCTTGGTCGAGCGACGGATGTACTTGCCGTACAGCTCGTGCTTGACCTGACGCTCGACCAGCACGGTGACGGTCTTGTCCATCTTGTTGCTGACGACGCGGCCCTGGACCGTGCGCTGCTTCTTTTCGGTGTTGTTCATGGGTCAGTCCTTACTTCTTCTGACCGAGCAACATGTTGACGCGGGCGATTTCACGGCGCACGCGACGAATGTCGTGGGTCTTGGCGAGCTGGCCGGTGGCCTTCTGCATGCGAAGCGAGAAGCGCTCCTTATGCAGATCGATCAGATGGGCCTGCAGCTCGGCGGCCGACTTGGCTTTGAGTTGTTTCAGTTCCATCAGCGCACCGTCCGGGTCACGAAAGTGGTGGTGACCGAGAGCTTGGCGGCGGCCAGGCGGAAGGCCTCGCGCGCGGTCGCCTCATCGACGCCCTCGATTTCGTAGATCATGCGGCCGGGCTGGATCTGCGCGATCCAGTACTCGACGTTGCCCTTGCCGGAGCCCATGCGGACTTCGATCGGCTTCTGCGTGATCGGCTTGTCGGGAAACACGCGGATCCACATCTTGCCGCCACGCTTCACGTAGCGGCTGATGGTGCGGCGCGCGGCCTCGATCTGGCGCGCGGTCAGACGACCGGTCGCGGTGGCCTTCAGGCCGTATTCGCCGAAGCTGACCTGGTTTGCGTTCCAGCTCAGGCCTTCGTTACGGCCCTTGAACATCTTGCGGTATTTGGTTCGCTTGGGTTGCAACATGATTAATCCCTCGCTTCACGGTCGCGGCGCGGGCCGCGAGGACGGTCGGCGCGATCGTTACGGTCGCCACGGTCGCCGCGCTCGTTGCGCGGGGAGTCGTCCTGCTTCTCCTGGCCTACTTGGGAGAAATCGAAGATCTCGCCCTTGTAGATCCAGGTCTTGATGCCGATGACGCCGTAGGTGGTGTGCGCTTCGGCGAAGCCGTAATCGACGTCGGCGCGCAGGGTGTGCAGCGGCACGCGACCTTCGCGGTACCACTCCGAACGCGCGATTTCGGCGCCGTTGAGGCGGCCGGCGACGTTGACCTTGATGCCGAGGGCGCCGAGGCGCATCGCGTTGCCGACGGCGCGCTTCATCGCGCGGCGGAACATGATGCGGCGTTCGAGCTGCTGGGCGATCGATTCGGCCACGAGCTGGGCATCGAGTTCCGGCTTGCGGACTTCGGTGACGTTGATGTGCGCGGGAACGCCCATCACGTCGCTGATCTCCTTGCGCAGCTTTTCGATGTCCTCACCACGCTTGCCGATGACCACGCCCGGACGGGCGGTGTGCACGGTGACGCGCGCGGTCTTCGCGGGACGCTCGATCAGGATCTTGCTGATCCCGGCGGCGGCCAGCTTCTTGCGCAGCATCTCGCGGACCTTGAGATCGGCGGCCAGGTACTCGGCGTATTCCTTCTTGCCGGCGTACCACTTCGAGTTCCAGTCCTTGGCGATGCCGAGGCGGATACCGGTCGGATGTACTTTGTGACCCATACTTATTTGCCCTCGCCCACGACCACGGTGATGTGGCTGGTGCGCTTCAGAATGCGGGTACCGCGGCCTTTGGCGCGGGCCATGAAACGCTTCAGCACCGGACCTTCGTCGACCATGATGGCCTTGACCTTGAGCAGGTCGATGTCGGCGCCCTGGTTGTTCTCGGCATTGGCGATGGCGGACTCCACGACCTTGCGGATCATGGCGGCGGCCTTCTTGTCCGAGAAACGGAGCAGGTTCACGGCGCGCTCGGCGGAGAGGCCACGAACCTGATCGGCGACCAGACGAGCCTTCTGCGGGGAGATGCGGGCCGTGCGCAGGATCGCTTTGGCCTCATTACCATTTTTCATCGTGGTCATCTCCTTACTTGCCCTTCTTGTCGCCGCCGTGACCCTTGAAGGTCCGGGTGAGGGCGAACTCGCCGAGCTTGTGGCCGACCATGTTCTCGTTGACGAGCACCGGCACGTGGTTCTTGCCGTTGTGCACGGCGATCGTGAACCCGATCATTTCCGGCAGGATGGTGGAACGACGCGACCAGGTCTTGATCGGCTTCTTGTTGTTGCCCGCGGTCTCCACCTTCTTGACGAGATGGTGGTCGACGAACGGACCCTTCTTGAGTGAACGTGCCATGGTCGATTAGCTCCTGCGGTCGCGCACAATGAACTTCTGGGTGCGCTTGTTCTTGCGGGTCTTGTAACCCTTGGTCGGCACACCCCAGGGCGTGACCGGATGCGGGTTGCCCTGGCCGGCCTTCGCCTCGCCACCGCCGTGCGGATGGTCGACCGGGTTCATGGCCGCGCCGCGGACGGTCGGCTTGACGCCGCGCCAGCGGGCCGCACCGGCCTTGCCGAGCTTCTCGAGGTTGTGTTCGGTGTTGCCGACTTCGCCGATGGTGGCGCGGCACTCGGCCGGCACCTTGCGCATTTCGCCCGAACGCAGGCGGAGCATCGCGTAGATGCCTTCGCGGGCAACGAGCTGCACGCCAGCGCCGGCGGCGCGGGCGATCTGGGCGCCCTTGCCCGGCTTCATTTCGATGCAATGCACGGTGGAACCCACCGGGATGTTGCGCAGCGGCAGCGTGTTGCCGGCCTTGATCGGGGCATCGTTGCTGGACATCACCTGGTCGCCGGCCTTCAGGCCCTTCGGCGCGATGATGTAGCGACGCTCGCCATCGACGTAGCACAGCAGCGCGATGTGTGCGGTGCGGTTGGGGTCGTACTCGATCCGCTCGACGCGCGCCGGAATGCCTTCCTTGTCGCGCTTGAAGTCGATGATGCGGTAGTGCTGCTTGTGACCACCGCCGATGTGGCGGGTGGTGATGCGGCCGTGGTGGTTACGGCCGCCGGTCTTGCCCTGCTTCTCGACCAGCGCGGCGTGCGGAGCGCCCTTGTGCAGGCCCGGCGTGACCACGCGGACCGCGCTGCGGCGGCCGGCGGAAGTGGGTTTGAAAGTCATCAATGGCATCGGTGCGTCCTCAGACCTTGACCGCGGTGACGTCGATCGACTGGCCTTCGGCCAGCGTGACGTAGGCCTTGCGCCAGTCGCCGCGGCGACCGTTGCGGTAACGGAATGCCTTGTTCTTGCCCTTCACGTTGACCACGTTGACCGACTTGACCTGCACGTCGAACAGCTTCTCGACGGCGACCTTGATGTCGGCCTTCGTGGCGTCGGTGGCGACTTCGAAGGCGTACTGATTGGAAATTTCCTGCGCGCGGACGGTCTTTTCGGACACGCGCGGCGCACGGATCACGCTGTAGAGCTTGGCGTCGTTCATGCCAGCCACTCCTCGATCTTCTTGACCGCATCGGCGGTCATCAGGACGCTGTCGGCACCGACCAGGGCCACCGGGTCCAGGCCCTGCACGTCGCGGACCTGCACGTAGGGCAGATTGCGCGAAGACAGGAACAGGTTCTCGGAAGCGTCCTCGGTCACGATCAGCGGGCGCTGGCCGAGCTCGAAGCCCTTCAGCTTCTCGATGAGGCCGCTGGTCTTCGGCGCATCGACGTCGAAGGCCTCGACGATCGTGATCCGGCCCTGGCGGTTCAGCTCGGACAGGATCGCGGCGATCGCGGCGCGGTACATCTTGCGATTGACCTTCTGCGCGAAGCTGCGCGGCTT
This sequence comes from Lysobacter sp., assembly GCA_011526085.1. Taxonomy (GTDB): domain Bacteria; phylum Pseudomonadota; class Gammaproteobacteria; order Xanthomonadales; family Xanthomonadaceae; genus Lysobacter_I; species Lysobacter_I hankyongensis. Next base: position 88,923 of record WYBC01000029.1, read on the forward strand.
GGCCGCGAAGGCGCGGCCACCGCCGACGAAGATCGGAGCGGTCAGGGCGCCGTGACGGGCGCCGCCACCCTTCTGCTTCTTCGACTTCTTGGTGGTGCCGTTGACTTCGGCGCGGGTCTTCTGCGCCTTGGTACCGGCACGACCGGCATTGCGGTAAGCCACGACGACCTGATGGACCAGATCCTCGTTGAATTCGCGGGCGAAGATCGCGTCGGAGACCGAGACGGTCTTGGTGCTGTTGTTGATGGCGAGTTCCATTGTCGTCTCCCTTACTTCGTGGTCGGACGGACAATGACGTCGCCGCCCGGCGCGCCGGGGACCGCACCACGGATCGCGATCAGGCCACGCTCGGCGTCGACCTTGACTACTTCCAGGCGCTGCGTCGTCTGCGTCTCGGCGCCCATGTGGCCGGACATTTTCTTACCCGGAAACACGCGGCCCGGGGTCTGGCGCTGGCCGATCGAACCCGGCGAACGGTGCGACAGCGAGTTGCCGTGCGTCGCGTCGCCCATGGTGAAGTTCCAGCGCTTGATGGTGCCCTGGAAGCCCTTGCCCTTGGTGACGCCCTGGACGTCGACGATCTGACCGACTTCGAAGATGTCGGCCTTGATTTCGCCGCCGATCTGGAAGTCGCCGATCTTGTCGGCTTCGACACGGAGTTCCCAGAGGCCACGACCGGCCTCGACCTTCGCCTTGGCGAGGTGACCGGCTTCCGGCTTGTTGATCAGCGCGGCACGCTTGACGCCGGCGGTGACCTGCACGGCGCTGTAGCCGTCGGATTCCGGAGTCTTGATCTGAACGATGCGGTTCGGGGTGGCTTCGATCAGGGTCACCGGAATGGACTTGCCATCTTCGGTGAACAGACGGCTCATGCCGGCCTTGCGGCCGACGATGCCCAACGAATATTTCTTCGCGGTCATGGTCTCAGCCTCAGGTCAGCTTGATCTGGACGTCGACGCCAGCCGCGAGCTCGAGCTTCATCAGCGCGTCCACGGTCTTGTCGTTGGGGTCGACGATGTCGAGCACGCGCTTGTGCGTGCGGGTCTCGTACTGGTCGCGCGCGTCTTTGTCGACGTGCGGCGACACCAGGACGGTGTAGCGTTCGATTTTGGTCGGCAGCGGGATGGGGCCGCGCACTTGCGCACCCGTCCGCTTGGCCGTCTCGACGATCTCGCTGGCCGAACGGTCGATCAGACGATGATCGAACGCTTTCAGCCGGATCCGGATTTTCTGATCCGCCATGACGGAAATTCCTCGTAGAAAGAGCGACAGGCTCGACGGCTGGGTGCGCCGAACCCCCTTTTGTACCGCTAGGTGTTACGCAACTCGTTGAATCGAATGCCATTCCGGAATGAACCAACTCCGAAGAGGCACCCACATCGGGGCAAATACCGCTCAAAAACAAAGGCAGGCCGGTTGCCCGACCCGCCAGACTGAGATTCACGAACGCGACAACATGCCCCTACCGCAGGTGCCCCGATCAATTCGGAGCGGGCGGGGGCGATGCCGTTGCGACCTGTCCCTGTCCGGCGAAGACGAGGTGCATCCTGCGCCTCATTTCGCTTTTTCGGACAGCACCCAAGGGCGTTGTCCGAAGTGGTCTTGCATTATGAGGGGTCTTCGGCCGGCTTGCAAGCAAGGCATTGCCTGGACCTCTTTCCTGCCCGACCAAGGGCTACGGACAGAGCACTTCGATCGTCTGGTTTCCTGAGACGGCGACGGCGAGCCGTTGCCGACTCGCCTGTCGCTTGCCTCAAGCCGCGTCCCGACCAGGGCCGGGACGCGCATCCGCCCCTACGGGCGAATCCTCACTTGATGATCTTGGCAACGACGCCCGCACCGACGGTCCGGCCGCCTTCGCGAATCGCGAATCGAAGGCCTTCGTCCATCGCCACCGGGTTGATCAGCGACACCACCATCTTCACGTTGTCGCCAGGCATCACCATCTCCACACCCTCCGGCAGCGTCACCGCACCGGTGATGTCCGTCGTGCGGAAATAGAACTGCGGACGGTAACCCTTGAAGAACGGCGTGTGACGGCCACCCTCGTCCTTCGACA